>JBGCEZ010000039.1:0-96511 GCA_045106735.1 Phycisphaerales bacterium
CAACGCCGGCTACCTCACCGAGGCGCTGAAGGTGATCGACGGCGGTGAGATGACGCTGGAACTCAAGGCCGACAACAAGCCGGGCGTCCTGCGGACCGGTAGCGAGTTCACGTACGTGATCATGCCGCTGCATCTGCAGTAAGGCTGGCTGGCGGGGCCAATTTTGTTGGACTTGGGCGAGGCGGCCCCGGCCTTCAGCTGGCGCGCGCGATGCGAGGCGCCCGCGGCCCGTTCAACATCCGCCCGATCCACGTCGGGCGTACCACGATCGCGTACACCCCCAGCAGCAGTCCGGTGGTGAGCACGATGTTCAGTCCCAGCTTTGCCGCCCACGGCAGGCTCGCGTTGCGCACCAGGAGCTGGCCGAGCATGATCACCGGCAGATGGGCGAGGTACAGCCAGTACGACGCGTCGGACATGTACCGCACCCACGGGCGCTCGGCGGCGAGCACCCGCCGGCCGAGGCCGAGGACGCCGTGGATCATGCCCCACGCGAAAAGCACTTGGCCCGTCGCCGCCAACCAATGCCGGAGCGATCCGTTGCCGATCGTGTCCGCCGCCCAGTCGGGCTCGGCGCTGAGCATCAGTGACGGCATGAAGATCGCCGACGCCACCAGCAGTGAGATGGGCCACGCGCGGTCGAAACGTCGCCCGGCCGGGCCGGATGCTCTGGCCGCTTCGCCGGCCGCGCCGCCCCGGAAAAGCATCGCGCCGACGGCGAAGAACGCGCCGTGGTACGCCAGGACGTGGGGCACCGGGAGCAAGCCGGCCGACGTGTCTGGGCCGAAGCCGGGGAGCGTTCCCCGGGCGTGCATGAACCACTGCATGCCGAGGGTGAACGGTATGGCGACCGCGATGCTCCAGGCGCCGGGGTTCCGCAGCCCGGACACGCGTCCGGCGAGCAAGATCACCAGCGCGAAGCCCGCGACCATCCAGCAGAGGAACCACAGGAACCAAAGGTGATGGAAGAGCGGGAACCACATCAGGCCGTCGAGGATCGCCCGCACCGGGCCGGTGGACGTGCTCGCCGGAGTGCCCGCGTCCGCGCCCTCCGCCGCCTCCGCGCTCCCGACCTCGGCCCCCGGTGCCGCTGACTCCCACGCGGCAAGCTGGGTCCGCACCTCCTCGCGCCCCGCGTCGACCGCGTCGACATCAATCGGCACCTGCATCAGCCGGGCGATGAACACGGTGCCGCCGCGGTCGACGTCCAAGACGTCGGCCACGCGTTCGTTCGCGTCGTTGCGGAGCGTGGGATCCGCCCCGGCGGCCAGCAGTCGTGCGCTCGCGCCGGCGCGGCCAAAGAACGCGGCCACGTGGAGCGGCGTGCTGCCGTTGCTGCCCAAACCGTTCGGGTCCGCGCCCAGTTCGATGAGTGCATCGACGGCCGACACGCGCCCGGTCGCCGCCGCCCAACCCAGCGGCGGCACGCCGAAGACCGGGTCCACGCCATCGATCGCCGCGCCACCCGCCAGATGTTCGCGCATCGCCTCCGTTTCGCCCCAGGCCGCCGCCGTCCACACATCGCGGCCGCGATCGGTCACCGATGCCGAAGCCGGCCCCGGGGCGGTCACCGTCGCCCAGATCACGATGGCCCACGTCAGCGGGACGATCGTCGCGCACCCCAGGGCAAATGGCAGCCCGATCCGCTTGCCGCGGTGGCGCAGCAGCCCGCCCAACCCGCGCCGGCGCCAGAGCATCGCGGTGAAGAAGCCGCTGATCAGGAAGAACAGCTGCATGCGGAAACCGTGGATCCACGCCAGCGGCAGCCCGAGCCATGGCACGCGTTCAATGTCCTGGACCGGCCACGGCACGTCGACGAAGGCCAGGAGCCCGTGCAGCACGATGCCGAGCAGCATGGCCGCCGCGCGGAGGGCGTCCAGATCGTGCCGGCGGGCGGGCCCAGCGAGGCGGGGCGGATCGGTGCTCATCGGCGCGGGCATGGGTGGCTCCGGGAGTGGGGCATGTCGAGCAGCAGATGATCGAACCGCCCGAGAGCCTACGGCACGCCGTCCCGGCTGAGGTGTCGAAGCAGAAACGGCCCGCGACACGTCAGACGCATCGCGGACCGCAGTTGAGGACGGTGCCCGCCCCGGATCGGGCACCGTGCCTCGAAGACCGTGTCAGTTGACCGGCAGGCCCGTAGGCCGGCCTTTCCGTAGCCCCGCAGTTCCGCAGACCCGCAGTCCCGCAGTCCCGCAGGCCGGCAGTCCTGCAGGCCCGCCGCCCCGCCGAATCGCCGGCGACGCTCAGCCGGTCCAGTCGGCCAGCACGCGGACCAGGTCAACGATGTCGACCACGCTGTCGTTGTTCAGGTCGCCGGGGCAGATGGGTCCGGCACACGCCCCGAACTCCGAGAGCACGATGAGCAGGTCGACGAGATCAACGTCCCCGTCCACATCGATGTCGGCCGGGCTGGTCGTGCCGACAATGCGGACCACAAGCCGGCCCATCGAGTCGTCGACCACCCACTCCAGGCTCCCCGGGAGCTGCGGGAGCGTCAGTGCTTCGTACGCGATCGATTCCGCCTGAACGAGCAGCCATTCGTCGCCGGCCTTGGGTTCGATCGAGCCAGCGGCATCCGGGTCGAACCGGAGGCGGACCTGCGGCAACGAAGCGGGACCTTCGGCGTCGACCATCGGCAGTGCGTCGGACGCTCCCGGCCTGACGTGGAGCACGAGCGCCCGATTGTCGTTCACGCCGATGTTCCCGGTCGAGATCGATCCACTCGTGGTCAGGCGGGCCGAGCGTTCGAGTTCGATGCGCCCGTTGCCGGCGAACCCGATCCAGACATCGCCATCGACATTCAGGTCGGCTCCGGATTGCAAGAGGACGTCACCCTCGCCGATCGTCTCGAAGGGCATGCCCGTTCCCTCGCTCGACACGCCAACCACCAGGTCGCCGCCGATCTCGCCGCCCACGAGCAGGTCGATTCGTCCCACGCCGAGCAGGCCCACGTCCACGTTGCCGGTGGCCGAAAATGGTTCCCTTACCCAGGCCCGGCCGACGCTGTTCGCATCGCTGCCGACCACGACATCGTGTAGTTCAAGTGGGTCGAGCTGGCGCAGGGTTCCGAACGAACTCATGCCGACGATCGTCATCTCGCGGACGCGGATCCGCTCTAGCCAGCCGGTCTCGAAGACATTGGTGCCGGGGGCGCCCGTTCCGATCAGCAGTCGGTCCATGTCCAAGGCAGTGTTCGGCTGCCCGAATCCCCAGAGGCTGACGTCACCTTGGGCGTGGCGTCCGATCTCCAACGTCCGAAGGTCGACCGCCGCGGAGTCGAAACTCAGCGAGCCTGGGGCCGACAAGCCGACCACCACGTCGCCGAGAAAGAAGTGGTCGACGATGGAAGAGCCAAGGCCTTCGAGTTCCGCGAACGTCGGCCGGTCCACGCCCACGGTGACCGAAGGCATCTGGGCGGATGCTGCGGTGGTCGTGAAGATGGTCTGCTCCGAGAGTCGGATGCTGTGGGACCCTCCGACGAACTCGAGTGCTCCGACGGAAACACCGAGGGTGTCGACCGGGAAGAGGCTCGATGAGGAACCGCCGATCGAATTGAAGCGGGCTGTGTCGTTCGGACCCGGCACCGCGCCGCCGATCCAAGAATCTGGTTCCGTCCACAACACCGGGTCGACCTTGCCGTTCCACTCGACGACGTCTGCACTCGCGGCCGAGGCAAGACCAAGGATCGAGGCGCACGCGGTTCGAGCCGCGGTGCCGGCAATGCGGCGTGCCGGCAACGTTGGATCCGGGCGAGAAGTCGAAGCGGCGAGGGGGAACAAGGTATGGCGTGAACGGGTCATGGGAACTCTCCGATTGCGTTCCGGCACGGCGCGGAGATCGCGCACGCGCGGCCGGCGCGCTGAAGTCAATACAAGGTCGAAGTCAACTGGAAGGGCGAGCGAGTCAGTCGCGCGGCGCGGACTGATCCAGGATGCGGATGGGGGAGTCGGGCGTGCGCGGCTTGGCCGGGCGAGGGTCTGCTTCGAGCGGGCGCGGCGCCCGGCGGTTCGCATCGGGCCCCAGTGTGTCCCGGCCGAGGATGCCGTCGGCGGTCAGCATGTGGTGGCTGACGCGGGTGCCGTCGGCCGCTTGGTCGCTGAAGTAGCCGTCTTCGCCCGTCGACGTCGTCCGGCTCCAGGTGCCATCGAGCCCGCCGGACTGCCGGCGAATCGTGTCGTCCGACGCGACCGCTTCCGCCGTCGGCAACAGCCGGGTGGAACCGTCGTAGAACACCGTCGCCGGCGCCGATGCCATTCCATGGTTGAAGTAGTACGGTTCGCAGCCGCCGTAGACGGGAAAGTCGAACGACGGATTGCACGGGTTCTCGGGCGCGTTCTGCAGCCAATGGTGCTCAATCATGTGCGTCTTGAGCGACGGGTGCCGGGCATCGAAGAGGCCGGGCGATTCGAATCCGTGATCGATCGTCCATGGATTCGTCCACCCGCCCACCACGTCCTCACGTTCCATCGACCGGCGCCGCATGACGTCCGGTGAGAACATGGCCGCGGCCGAGAGGCTGTAGCTGCTGAAGTACGGATACGGGGATCCGTTCGCCACGGGCACGTACTCGAACGGCGAATCAATGAGCGGCTCGACCAATGGACTGACCACCGGATCATTGGGGCTGTAGAACACGGGGTTGTAGAAGCTGCCGCCGACGTACGTGTTGAACTGCCGCATGTTGGGGAAGCGGCTCGCGCCCAAACCCAGGATCGTCCCGTTGTTTGAGAAGACGTAGGGTTCCAGCAGCCGGGCATTGGTGACGCTGACGCTCGGTCGATACTCGTGCAGCACGATGTCATCACCGTTGATCAACTCGCCCCAGCCCAGGATGACGCCGCGGAGATTCGGGTCGACTTGCAAGCGGTAGTTGCTGTACGCGGAGTGTGGATTGTTGCCGTACGCCGAGATGTCGTCCGGTACGACGGTGAACTGGCGCCCGTTGTGGTTTGCCGAGTAGATCACGTGTGCGGTGCCGAGCACGCGCAGATTGTCGAGGCTTGCGGTCGTCGTGCCGCCGCGCCGGGCTTGGGCGACGGCGGGAGTGAGCAACGTGACCAGGATGCCGGTGCACACGGTGGCGGCCAAGAGTTCGACGGAGTTGAATCCGCGGCGCGGGCGTTCGGTGTGCGGTCGTGGCGTGTGCATGATGGAGGATCCAAGCTGGGAGGCAATGGGCGTGTATCACTCCATGGCGATTGGCTGGAACGCCGGCAGCGATCGGTGGGCGATACGCTGGTTGGTGTCGCGTCTTGGCGATCGGTGCAGGAAGAGTTCGAAAGTTGGCGAACTTTCTGGCGGTTCATGTTTCGCGGCTCGGGAACCGCATGCGGCAAACGGACGAATCGTTTCGGAGGGGCTGCCGCGAGCTGCGAGCCAGACCGCGAGCCAGACTGCTCGCCAGACTGCTCGCCAGACCGCCGGCCAACGAAAACGCCGCACATCGCCCGATGCAAGAGCATCGGGGCGACGTGCGGCGCACGTTCGGGAGGCGATGATGATCGCGGTCGTCAGCCAGGTTGGCCGACGACTTCGCCGCTTACGGCTCGAGGTACCAACGGACTTCGTCCAGGATGCCGAACACTTCGGCGGCGCCTTCGTTCATCGGCATCTTCAGGTGCTCGGCGATTTCCCACGTGCCGAGTCGTTCGATGTGGCCGTCGGCGAACCCAACCGCCGTCTCGCCCTGGGTGATGAGCATCATGCGGTCGAGGATCACCATGCGTTCGGCCGGATCGCCGTCGATCGCCCCGGTGACCGGGCGATAGGTGTAGTCCGGGCCGCCATCCCAGGACGGGCCGTACGGCGAAACAAAGAGGTCTTCCGTGGCGTACTCGTTCGCCACGAGCGCGGCCATGTCCGCGGGAGCCACGCCGTCGTGGTTCGCCCGGTACGCCTCGGTCGCCATCAACATCGCGCGGACCTGGGACATCGACTTGACGCCCATCGCGTTCATGCGGGCCTGCTGCAGGGCCGGTTGCAGGGCACCGATCGCCACGCCGGCCACGGCCAGTCCAGCCAGTCCGCCGGCCGCGTCCACGCCGGCCGCCATCGAAACCATCGACGAGCGATCGGTCTGGACGCGGGTGACGAGATCGCCGTCTTCCCAGCGGCTGGTGGTCACCAGCGGCACGACGCCGTCGATGAAGTCGCTGTAGGCCGGCATCGGGGCGCCGGGGTCACGCTGGGTTCGGGGAGAACGCACGGCGTTGGCCAGGGCGGTGGCGACCATCGTCGCCCCGGAGTAGCCGCGACGGGCCGCCCGTTCCGTGTCCACGTAGCGGAAGGCGGTCAGGCCGTTCATGTTGCCGCCGGCCATGGCCACGAGGTCCGCGCGGTCGGCGAACGAACCGGCGGGCTTGGTCAGCTGCTTCATGGCCGCAATCACCGCGGGCGGCGACGCGCCGATCACCAGGCGCGAGGCTTCGATGCCCCAGGTCAACTGCAGCGGAATCGGCACGCCATTGAACGACAGGGTGAACAGGTCGCGGCCGTCCATCGACCACGGACGGATCGAGACGTAGCCGCCAAGCTGCGGCGTCGCTTCCGCGTTGAATCGCTCGACCAGATTCGCGTGGGTGTCCGCGATGGAGCCGGCGTCGGCGAGTTCAAACAGGCCGATGGTGGACATCATGCCGCCGCCGCCGGTGGCTTCCGAGCGGTAGACGGTGATGGTGTCGCCCAGGTGGTCGAGCAGGTCGCGGCGGGGGTGGAAGCCCAAGGCTTCTTCGGCCTCGCCCCAGAACTCTTCCGGGTTCGCGCCGGGCTCGACGCTGGCCATCATCTCTTCCAGCAGCGCGCCCAGGCGCGGCAGCGGGGTGACGTTGGAGCTGACGAAGACCGCATCGCGCGGGACGGCCCGAAACTCAGCCACATCGATGGCCACGTCGGCCGGCAGGCCAGCTTGTTCGGACAGGGCGGCGTAGTCGCGCAGCCGGATGATCGCGTGCGACCGATCGGCGGCGTGTCCGTAGGCCATGGAGCCCACGATCGGGGTGTCGCCGCCGAACCCGAAGCGGGTCATGAGGGCCATGTCCTCTTCGCTCGCGCCTTCGGATTCCATCATCTGCTGGATCATCGGGGCGAGGCGACCAAGGTCGAAGCGCACGCTCATGGCCGGTTCGACGCCGGCCGGCAGGCCGTGGTCGGTGGGCATGGGGATCGACGCGCCGGATGCGTTGACGCCGAGCACGAGGGCCGGCTGACCGTTCACCGGACGCGTGCCCACGTTGAGCATGCCGAAGGGTGCCTCGGTCTGCATCAGGCCTTCAACGTCCGACGGCTGGAAGGTCGCGCCTTCCGACTCGACGATGCCGATGAGCATCTGCGCGAGGCCGGCGGCGATCGCGGGATCTTCGGGCCACGAGACGAACTGGCCGGCGACCGGCGGGCCGGCTTCGGGATCGTTCGGGTCGCCGAAGTCCAGGGCCAGGGACATCGGGCTTTGCAGCGACGCGGCGATGCCGCGCACCATCGGCTCGGGGAGTTCCGGGAAGTCCGGCAGCTCGCCGGAGAGTTCCATCATGCGATCGGGCAGGAGGCGGAGCACCTGCCGCAGGATGGCATCGCGCTCGTCGGGCATGATCGCGTCGACGCCCGACGAATGCATCAGAAACGCGTAGGGCGGTTCGGCCGTGGCGGTTGCGGTTGCGGTTGCGGTGGTCGTGGTCGTCGTGGCTGCCGTGGTCGCGGCGGCGGTTTCGGTCGCGCGGGCCGGGGCGGTCGTCAGCAGCGTGCCGCTGGCCGCGGCCAGGGCGGCAACGGCGACGGTCGGCCGGATCAGATCGTGCAATGGCATGGGCATGGTTCCCGGGTGGGGTGTGTTCGAGCGGGAGGTTCCGACCCCCCTCGGGTCGAAACGCGGCCAAAGAGGATAGCCCTTCGGCAAATCGATCGGTCATCGGCCGTCAGCGGTCCAGCCGAGGGTGGGGACCGGCGGCAGATGGGCAATTCAGGGGGAGGGCGAGGTCGCTTCCGTGGCTCGGGGGGCGGGCCCCGCGGCGGGGGACGACGGGCTTGGCGGCCGGGCCCCGCGGCGTGGATGGCCAGGCTGGGAGCGGGTCGCCGGCACCGGGGTGGGCGCGGTGCAGGGGGCCCGGCTCGCCCGCCCTGCCTACTCAATGTCGCGCGTCATCCGCGCGATCAGGACAAAGGGCGCCCACGCGAACAGGATCAGGATCAGCGGCACGATGAAGAGCGCTCGCTGGCCGGCGAACGTGCTGATGACCGCGACGGTGCCGAGCAGGACGAGCCCGGAAAGCACGACCGTCCAGCCGAAGCGGCGGAAGAAGTTCTGTTCCCGCATGTGCTGGAGGACGGACGCTTCCAGTTTGAGTCCGCACTCCGGGCACGTCTCGAGCCCGGCGTCCTGGGTCCCGGTGAGGTCGTACCCGCACGCCGGGCACGGCGGTTGGCGAGCGGCTCGCGGACGGGCCGGCGGCGCTGACCCGGGTGACGCCGGGGACGCCGCCGCGTCCTCGCGCTTCGACGCCTGATCGCGTACCTCCATCACGCGACCGAGCCCGGCGCTCGCCGCCGACGCCTCGGGGGCATCGGCCGGACGTTCGCCGGGCTCGGTCGGGATGGCTCGCTTCTCGCGGGCCGAATCGGGGGCGTCGTGCGACATCGGGAGGGTCCTCAAGCGGAGGGCGCCCCGTCAGTCTTCCGCCGGCCGCCGGCGGGGTTGCCGGTTCACCCGTTCCACTCGCGCAGCTCGGGGCCAACGTACTTGGCCAGCGGGCGAATGAGGCGGTTGTCGGCGTGCTGCTCCATCACGTGGGCGCACCAGCCTGTGATGCGGCTGGCCACGAAGATGGGCGTGTACTGCGGGACGGGAATCCCCATGACGTAATAGGTCATGCCGCACGGGAAGTCGACGTTCGGGTGGATGTTCTTGTCGTCGAGCATGATCTGCTGGACCTCGTCGCCCATTCGGAACCACTTGGTGCCGTCCTCGCCGATTCGCTCGGCCGCCTGGAGGCCCCAGCCGCGGAGGATGCCGGCGCGGTGGTCGCCGTTCTTGTAGACCCGGTGGCCAAAGCCCATGAGCTTGCGCTTCTCGGCAAATGCCTGGGTCATGAAGTCGCGAACGCTGCCGCCCTTCTGCACGAAGGCGTCGACGTCCTTCATCATCTCCATGGCCTTCTCGTTCGCGCCGCCGTGGAGTTCACCCTTGAGCGCGCCAATGCCGCCGCAGATCGCCGCGTGCAGGTCGCTCAGCGTGCCGGCAATCACGCGGCAGGCGAAGGTCGAGGCGTTGAAGTCATGCTCGGCGTAGAGCACGAGCGAGACGTCCATCACCTTGGCGTCGAGTTCGTCGGGCTTCTTGCCCGTCATGCACCACAGCAGGTTCGCCGCGTGGCTGAGCGACGGATCGGGATCCACCGGGTCCTTGCCATCGCGCACCATCTGGCCGTAGCCGATGATCGTCGGGATCTGGGCCAGGAGGCGAATCGACTTGCGGAGTTCGGCCTCGTGCGAGTTGTCCTCGCAGTCCGGATCGAAGTGGCTCAGCCAGCTGATGCCGGTCCGCAGAATCGACATGGGGTGGGCGTTCGGCGGATCACCGGCGATGCCGCGGAGCACCGTCTTCAGGCCTTCGGGAATCGCCCGGGCCGCCTTGATCTGATCGCTGAACGCAGCGAGTTCCGCGGCCGACGGCTTGTGGCCGATCAGCAGCAGGTGGGCGACCTCTTCGAACGTCGCGTTGGCGGCCAGGTCGGCGATCTCGTAGCCGCGGTACATGAGCTGGGTCTGGTTGACCGCGCAGATGGACGTGTCGCCGACGGTCTGGCCGGCGAGGCCGCGGGTGTCCTTCGGGGTGGTGGTGGTGCTCATGTGCGTCTGGCTCTCGAGGTGGGGATGACGGAAGAACGCCCGGCGCCGCGTCCGGGAACGGGGGGACGATCCTAGCAGGTCCCACGGGGCCGATCCCGAGCCGGGCCGGCCGAAGGCAGGTGCCGGGCCGCCGCGTCCCGGGCGGGGCTGGCCAACCGCGTGGGCGGCCCCAAGACCGTGGCCCGCGCACGAAAAAGGGGCTCCGGCCGCAAAGCCAGAGCCCCCATTTGATCGGGCATGATCAGTGTGTCGTTGCCGCCGGGGGCAACGCCTCAGGTCTTACGGGCAGGGGCCGTAGAACGAGAGGAAGCTGAGCAGGTCGGAGAAGTTGACGAAGAAGTCGCCGTCAAAGTCCTGCTCGCACTCGAAGCAGAAGCCCCACTCGGCGAGAAGGCTCGTCAGGTCTTCGAACCCAACCACGCCGTTCTCGTTGAAGTCGCCCATGCAGAAGTTGGTCGACTGCGGAACGTCAACCGTGCCGAGGACTTCGTTCGCGCCGTCGCCGTCGCGGAAGAGGCCGAGGGTGATGGTGCCGTCGGTCGGGCCACTGTCCGCGGTGAAGCGGAAGTTGTACATGGTGCCCCAGCGAATGGCGTTGCCATTGGGGTTCGACGAGAACGGGGCAACGGTGTTCCAGCGAACGCTGTTGCTGGTGACCGAGTTGTCCCAGTCGGTACCGTCCCAGATCTCACCGCTGTGGTAGTCCACGTCGCGGAAGCCGATGGCGCTCACCGAGACCGAGGGGTCGAGCTCGATGTCGACCGAACCGACCGAGCGGTGCGAGTCCAGGTTGTGGACAGCGTACTCGTAGTCCCAGGTGCCATCGCCGTTGTCGTACGCGCGGCTGCCGATGAAGAAGTTGCCGATGCCAGCGATCGCGCGCCACTGGATGTTGACCTCGGGGTCAACCTCGCGCCAGGCGTAGATCGCGGGCTCTTCCTGGACGGTTTCGCCGACATAGCCGCTCAGCGAGCCGCTCGAGGCGAGGTTGCCTTCGCGGTACGAAACGTTGTTCGCCGCACGAATCAGGTCAACTTCGACGTTCTCGTCCGGGCAGACGTACTGGGCCTCGAAGAAGTACTGGGCGCCGGGGTTGTTGGCGGCCTCGACTTCGGACGCCAGCACGCGCAGGCGGCGGGCGGTGTTGCCGTTGAACGCCGGGTCAGCCGGCGGGTACGGGAAGAAGCCATTGGTGGCGTTGACCTGGTACTTGGGGCCGGCGGGGCCCTGCGTGCCGTTGCGGTTCGCCGTGTAGGGGTCGGAGCATCCGACACCGAGCGTGTTGCAGTTGGTCGGCTGGCAGTTGCCGCACTGGCTCTGGCTCAGGGCGCAGAAGCCGTGCTTGAGCCACGACTGGCCGAGGTGCTCGAAGCGAAGGTGGCCGTTCTGGCCCGGGGCGAGCCGGAACATGTTCTGGCCGATGACCGGGTGCTGGTTCGTGTTGGCGAACCAGGCCAGGGGGACCTCGCCGGTGTTGCAGCTGGTGGTGCCGACCGAATAGGCCCGGAAGTTTCCGGAAGACCAGTTGGCGGTACCAGAGATGCGGAAGACGGTCACGTCGGGCGTGCCACCTTCGGGCTGGATCTCGAACGCACGGTCGCCGCTGGCAACACTGTTCACGGCGGCGGCAACATCATCGTTCGCCGTGGTCTGGCTCGCACCAGACAGCTGGCCGATGGCCACGACGGCACCGGCAACGCCGGCGACACCCATCACATACCGGGTTTTCATAACGCAGGGACTCCTCGAAGGGGGGGCTGCGAACCGGAAAACGGCAGCCTCCTCGCCGCTGGTCCGCGTCCCGCACCCTAGCCGAAGGGAGCAATTTTCATGCGTCAAAAATTAGCAATTCGGTGGTCTTGGGTCTGGGAAGCGCGGATCTGCGTCCGATTCCCGCCGTTCGGGCGGTCCTGAGCCCTCCGGCGTACTCCCGCGGCCGCGGCCGCGGTGGCGGTCACGCTCGCGGGGGCGAGTGGCGGACGGCGGACGGCGGACGGCGCGCGGCGGTCAGCGGTCAGCTCCCCGGGCCGAGCGGGCCCGTTCGCAGATCCGGCCACGCCGCGACCGCACAGCCGATGCCGCCGGACCGTCGCTGCGTCTCGCCGCACGGGATGCCAATGACCTGGACGCCCGGGCCGACGGCTTCTCGCACGATGGCCGCCGCCGCCTCGTCAATGGCCCGGTAGAGGCCGCCCGTCGTCGGCATGAGAACCGAGTCCGAGGCGTGCACCATGTTCACGGTGTTGATGCTCCGCCGCTGGAGGCTGAAGCCGGGGATCCGGACGAGCGTCAAGCCCGCCGCTTCGAGGTCTGCTTCGAACGTCGCCCGCAGGGCGTCGCGCCGGGCGAAGGTCTCCAGGTACCCGCGGACTTCCGGCGGACCGGGAACCTGTTCCGGCTTCAGTGTGCGTCCCATGATCCACTCGAACACGGTCAAGAACCGGTCGAGGTTGCCGATGCCGGAGTCCGCCGGGCCGGTGGAGAATGCGTCGCTGAAACTGAGCGGCCATCGGCCATCTTCGCGGGCCCGGGCGTACAGCGGAGGGCCGATGCGATCCAGGAACCCACGAGCGTCGTCGCCATTCAGCGCGGCCATCGCTTCGGTTCGCGTGGCCGCATTGATGACGCCGGCACGCTCCAGGGTGGCCACGCCGGCCTCGAGCACCAAGGCGATCGCGGCTTCTTCGTCGTGCACGAAGGCCAGGTGGGCATCGCCCACGCGCCGAACGGTGACCGCAAAGTCGAGGTGGAACGCGGGGGGCGCGAGAACCACCACGTCATCGACCGCGAACTCCTGGCGGAACGCGGCGATGGTTTCTGGGTCGCGGAGTCCGATCGCCCGGTTGCGGATGACTTCGGCGTCGCCAGCGAGCAATGTGCGGCGGCCGGTGGCCGGATCACCGATGACCAGCAGGTTGCCGCCCTGGAACAGCAGCGGCGAGCGGACGAGCTCGATGCCGGCGGCCGGCAATCCTTCGACCATCCAGGTGTCGCCGGGGTCCATCGTCGAGCCGAGGTCGCCGCGACTGGCGAAGCGCGGCACGAGCATCATGAGTTGCCCGGGGTCGCCGGCCAGGGTGCCCGGTTGGCCGTTGTCCTGGGCCCACTGCGAGGCCACGTGTGGTTCGTCGATGACCACGACGCGGGCTTCGCCGCGTTGGCGACGGTACGCCAGTCGTGGCAGCGCGTCGGCCATGAACGGGGTGCCGACCGAGAGCACGAACTGTGCTTGCGGCAGCGATTCAAGCATCGCCCCGGCGACGTCGAGGCTGTCGCCGCCGCCGGGCGGCAACCAGTAGCGGCCGCGGGTCGGTTGCATGCGGATCAACCGGTGCGGGGCGCGTCCGTCGTCGGCCGACGCCACGAACCCGGGGCGACTCGGACGCAGGACGACGACTTGCGTGGCGGCTTCCGCGGCCAGCGCGTCGACAGCGTCGTCGGCGGGATTCGCGCCGATGGCGGTCATGGCGGCGGCGACCCACGGTGTGGGATTGGCGGCGGCATCGTTCACCGGGTCGGGCGTTCCCGGGCCGGCCGCGATGCCCGCCGATGGAAGGGTTCCCATCGATGGGGGCGCGTCCACGAAGGCGAGCAGGTCGACGGGCAAGCCGATCTCGCGCAGTCCACGGACCATCGCCACGGGGTCGTCGGCCGTCTCGGGCATCTCAGCGAGCAGCAGGGCGATCGCGCGGATCGCGGTGGCCGCGACGCCGTCGGTCGCGAGACGATTGGCCACGAGGGTGGCGGCGTTGAAGCTGGGGGCGGAAATCCGCAGCGACGGCAGCCAGGGGTCGGCGGGGTTCGAGACGCCGGGCACGATTCCGGCCCGGAACCCGCGCACCAGCGGCCGTGCCGTCCCGGCAAGCTCACGCCCGTCCATCGTGGTGTCCGGAACATCGTGGGGTTCCATCACGAAGGACACGGCGCGATCGGGGTCGCGCGGCCCGCCGTCGTCGAACTCGGGATCCGGTTGCCGGTCGGCGTAGACGGCGTGGAAGCGGTCTTGGAAACCCTCCTGAATCGCCCGATCCAATGACCGGTCGATCAGCGGATCCGGCAGATTGAAGGCCGAGAGCGGGGCTGGGCCGACGCCCTCATTGAGCGTGGCGAGCCGAGCATCCGCCCGCAGCGCGTCGATCTCGGCGCGAATGGCCGCGATCGGATCCAAGGCGGTGGCCGCCTCACTCGCCGAGGACACCGCGCCTTCGGGGCGCTGGCCATCGTCGGCCCCGCCGCTGCAGCCGGCGATGGCCACGCCGATGCCGACCGCGAGCGTGCGGCGCAGGATGGACGTGACGTCGGGCCGGAACGTCGAGCGGGTCGGCCGGGTGTGGCAGGTCTGGCAGGTCGGGCGGGCGTGCATCGAACGATGGCTCCGTCGGAAACGAGAACGGGCCCCGACCAGATGGCCGGGGCCCGTCATCATCATCGAGATTGACCGTCCGTGGGGCCAGCCGGGCGACGGATCGCCGAAGGTGGCCGGGGAGGGCGGTCAGCGTCCCTCAGTCATTACGGGCAGGGACCGTACGACGAGAGCAGGCTCACGAGGTCGGTGAAGTCCACCGCACCGCTGTTGTCGATGTCCTGCGGGCAGCCGTCGCAGTCGCCCCACGCCGAGAGAACGCTGACGATGTCGTTGAAGTCAACGGCACCGCTGTTGTCCACGTCGGCCGGGCAATTGCTGGCCACGTCGCCGGGCACGCGGGCGGCGGCCATGACCGCGTCCGGAGCACCGGGGCGGAACATGCCGAGCTCGACATCGCCGTCGGCCGGGGCCGCGTCCGAGGTGAAGCGGAAGTTGTAGAGCGTGCCCCAACGGATGGCGTTGGCGTTGGCGTTCTGCGCGAACGTCTGGGTGGCCCAGCTCAGTTCGTCGCCCGCGCGGTTGCTCGCCCAGTCGGTGCCGCTGAAGGGCTCACCGGAGTGGTAGTCGACGTCGGCGAAGCCTTCGCCGCTGACGTCCGCGGCCGAAGCGACGGGGACGGTGAACGTGCCGACCGAGCGGTGCACGTCCAGGTTCTGGACGGCGTACTCGTAGTCGTAGGTGCCATCACCGTTGTCGTACGCGCGACTGGCCACGTAGATCGTGCCTTCGTCGGGCACGGTCACGGTGGTGAGCATGACCTCGGCGTCGGCGTTCTTCCACGCCTCGATCGCCGCTTCTTCCATCTGCGTGCTGCCGGAGTAACCGGTGATCGAGCCCGCGAAGTTCAGGTTGACCTGGCGCCACGACGTGTTGTTGCGGGCCGCGGTGATGCTGATCGCCGGGTTTTCGTCCGGGCAAACGTACTGGGCTTCGACGAAGTAGGTCGCGCCCGGGTTCTGGCTCGGCTGCACGTCAGACGAGGGAACCTGGAGGCGGCGAGCGACGTTGCCGTTCCAGGACGGGTTCGACGGCGGGTACGGGAAGAAGCCAGTCGTTGCGTTGACCTGCCACTTCGGGCCCGCGTCGAACTGCGAGCCGTTGAGGCCGGCCGAGTACGGGTCGGAGCAGCCGACTCCGAGCGTGTTGCAGTTGGTCGCCTGGCAGGGGCCGCACTGGGTCTGGCTCAGGGCGCAGAAGCCGTGCTTCAGCCACGCCTGGCCAACCTGCTCGAAACGGGGGTTGCCGTTGGCGCCGGGGGCGAGGCGGAACATGTTCTGGCCGATGACGGGGTGCTGGTTCGTGTTCGAGAACCAGGCCAGGGGAACGTCACCGGTGTTGCAGCTCGTGGTGCCGATGGCGTAGGCCCGCATGCTTCCCTGGGAGTAGTTCTGGAATCCGAAGATCTCCCAGACGATGACGTCGGGGATGCCGCCCTCGGGGTTCAGATCGAGGTCACCTTCAACGGTGGACGTGACGTTGGCAACGGTCTTGCCTTTGCTCGAAACGTCGGAGGCATTGGCGAGCGTCAGCTGACCGGCGGCGATGGCCGCACCGGCAAGACCGACGACCCCGAGGAGGGGTTTGGCGTTCATGGAGGACTCCAGATTTTCTGGTTCAGGGGGATCGGGGATCGAATCAGGGACGGTTTCAAACGTCGAGCGGACTCCAACGGGGGAGCTGATCCGGAGCGACGTTGAAACGAGTTGGCGGCGGAGGGGATCGAGAAGACCTCTCAACCCCGTTCTCCCAACCGCTTCCCGACCTTAGCCGCCGGATCGACCCGCGCCGAGGCGCGGGTTGCGAATCGGGCCTGCGGTTTTCTGATGAACCGGTCGACGAACGCGAACGATGGGTAAAATCGTCCAACTCAACGCAGACCCCCAATGCGGCGACGACCGGGCGGACCCCACGTTGAATATGGCCGTGCACCGTTTCGTGTGCGAGCGCGATTTTCGGTGCGTTTTCGGACGCTCCGGCGCACAGATCGTGGTCCGAAGACGTATCCGAGACCGTCGCGGTTGCTGTTCTGGACTCTGGGTCCTGGGCCTGCGCGTCTTCCGGAGGAATCTCATGTCGAATTCGATCCCCGTCGCGCGGAATCTCCCGCGCGCGACCCCGTCCATGTTCCGCGGATCAGCTGGATGCTCGCGACCCCCTGGTCGCGCCACTCGTTGGGCCGCCGCCAGCATCGCGTCGTTGACGATGGTGGCCGGGGCCAGCATCTCGGCGGCTGACACCTTCTACGTCGACGCGGCGGCCGCCCCCGGCGGGGACGGTCTCGCGTGGAATACTGCGTTCGCTCACGTCCGAGATGCGGTTGCCGCGACCGAGGCCGCCGTGGGACCCGACGAAATCCGAATCGCCGGTGGCACGTATCGCCCCGACACGTCGGCCGCCGTGCCGAAGGGAACCGGCGAGCGACGCGATCCGATGTTGATCACGGCGACGACCACGCTGATCGGCGGATTCGCCGGACTGGCGGGGCCTGATCCCGACGTCAGAGACCTCGAGAGCTTTCCGACGATCTTGGACGCCGATCTCAACGGGGATGACGTTCCCGGCGATCCGGCGACGACCGTCGACAACGCGGCCGGGATGATTCGTGCCTCGTTCTCCATCAACGAAGAGCTGGTGCTCGACGGGATCGCGTTCGTGCGCGGATCGGCCGAAGGCATCGAACTGGACGGTCGCTATTCGGCGGTCTTTGTCGAGGGTGGCACGGCCAGGATCATCGCCTGCCAGTTCAACGACCATCGGCTCGGGGAGCGGTCACTCGGCGGCGGACTTCGAGGTGACGACGCGAATCTTCACATCACGGGGTCCTCGTTCGCCGACAACGAAGCGCGGGAAGGCGGCGGACTCGTCCTGATCGGCAACGGCGATCTCACGTTGATCGGGACGGAGGTCCTGCGCTGCCGCGCGAATCGGCGAGGGGGCGGCTTTCTGCGGACCCTCGGATCGGGCGACCTGACAATCGAGAACTGCCTCTTGGAGGGCAATCTCGGATCTGTCGGAGCGTCGTTCAATGCCACCGACGGTGTCCGCCGCGTTCGCCTCACCGACACGATCATCCGCGACAACCGCAGCACTGCCGGCGGGGCGGCATTCATCAATATTGAGGGCCCCGGCGGAGAAGGCCTTGTCGAGCGATGCCGGATTGAATTCAACGTTGGCGACAACGGGGTGTGTGGACTTGGCGTTGTCTCCAACACTTCGCCCTTGCGCGTCGTTGATTCGATTTTCCGTGGCAACACCACCAGCAGCTTTTCCGGTGCACTGGTGATCGCCAGCACCTCCGGAGCGACTGACATCGTCAACTGCGTCTTCATCGACAACGAAGCACTCGAGTCGTCGGCCCTCGCGGCGAATGGATTGGCGACCCGGATCATCAACTGCACTTTCGTGCGCAACTCGAGTCTCGCGATCAACACCGAAAACGCGGTGATGCGGAACTCCATCGTCTGGGACTGTGGGCCAGAGCCGTTTCGAAGCATCGGATTCGTCACCGACTCGATCGTCGACGGCGGATTCCCGGGGGCGAACAACCTCGACCTGGACCCCCAGTTTGTCCAGGTCGGCACCGCGAATCTGCGGCTCGCCTTCGGCTCGCCGGCCATCGACGCCGGTCTGGATGTGCACGTGCCGGTCGACATCGAGTTCGACATCGCCGGGTCGCCGAGAATTCAAGGGGCGATGGTGGACATGGGCGCGTACGAGGGCGCCTTCGAAGCGCTGCCGCCGGTCGATGACTTTCCCGATATCGATCCGGGCGAGGTGGTGGTGGGCGGCTTGGACGGCGGCGACTTCGATCCGGCAAATGGGCCATCGTTCATCTTCCAGAACGTCGGCGAGACGACCGACGCCACGCTCGAGGTGGCGCCGGTTTCCGCCGCCGAATTCCCGCCGGCCGCCGGGGCCGCGCCGATGGGAACGGTCCGGCAGTTCGCGGTCGATCTTGAGGACGGCGACTTCGTCTTGCTGATCATCATTCCGTACACGCTGGCCGACGTTGAGGCGATCGGCGGGCCCGGGGCCGACCCCACCGCGGTGCGCCTGGTTCGCCGCGAGGCGGACACCGGCGCGTGGGCGTACGCGACGGCTGGCAACTTTGCGCCGGCCGTGGGGGCTGATGGTCCGTTGGCCGATGGTCTGATCCAGGTCGGAACGCCCGGCCCCGCGTCAACCTTTACGTACGGACGCTGGGGAACGTGGTGGAATCCAGCCGAGGAACGGGGCGTCGCGTGGGCCACGGTCGACCGCGCCGGCGCGTACGGGGCCGGCTTCTTCACCTGTGCGGCCGACGCCCACCAGCCGCCGAACGGATCGGTGGACTTCGCCGACTTGCTCACCGTCGCCGGCTCATGGGATCGCGGCGCCGGGCCGTGGGACGTGAACGCCGACGCCGTCGTGGACATGGGCGACCTGATCGAGCTGTTGGACGATTGGGGCACCTGTCCCTGATCGAACTGCTCATCGAACGGCGAGTCGAATTGGCCCGGGCGGGCCCCGCGCGAGCCCGCTTCGCCCACAAAAAGACGCCCCCCGCCACGCCGGAAGTTCCGGACGTGACGGGGGGCGTTGATCGTCTCAAGCGGACGGGACCGGTCTCAGCCGGCCTCAGCCTCGCTGGATCATTCGATCAGCAATCGCCCCAGGCGGCCAGGACGGTCAGCAGGTCGACGGTGTCGACTTCGCCGTTGCCGTCCAGGTCGGCCGGGCAGCCCACGCAGGGGCCGAACGCGCTGATGATCTCGAGCAGGTCACCGAACTCCACGGTGCCGCTGCCGTCGATGTCGGCGGCGCAGGTGACGGCTTCGGCGGGAACCATGGCCGCGGCGTTCATGCTCATGACCGGACCGGTGCGGAACATGCCGAGCTCGATTTCGCCCATGGTCGGGGCGGCTGCCGCGGTGAAGCGGTAGTTGTAGAGCGTGCCCCAACGGATGGCGTTGGCGTTGGCGTTCTGCTCAAAGGTCTCGCTGGCGAAGTTGACCATGGCCGAGTCGCGGCTCGTGGTCCAGTCCGTGCCGGCGAACGGCTCGCCGGAGTGGTAGTCAACGTCATTGAAGCCTTCGTCGCTGACGGCGACGCCTTCGCCGACCGGCACGCTGACGCGGCCGACCGAACGGTGCACGTCCAGGTTCTGGATCGCGTACTCGTAGTCCCAGGTGCCGTCGCCGTTGTCGTACGCCCGGCTGGCCACGAAGATCGTGCCTTCGTCGGGCAGGCTGACGGTGCTCAACTCAACCTCGGCGTCGGCAACCTTCCAGGCGTTGATCGCCGGCTGCTGCTGCTGGGTCGGGTTGGCGTAGCCGAGGAGCTGGCCGGCGAAGTTGAGGTTGCCCTCGCGCCAGGACGTGTTGTTCCGGGCGTTCTCCATGCTGATGGAGGGGTTCTCATCCGGGCAGACGTACTGGGCTTCGAAGTAGTAGCGGGCGTCGGGGTTCTGGGTCGGAAGCACGTCGCTGCGCTGCACCTTCAGGCGGCGATCAACGTTGCCGTTCCAGGACGGGTTCGCCGGCGGGTACGGGTAGAAGCCCGTCGACGCGTTGACCTGCCACTTGGGGCCGGCGTCGAACTGCGAGCCGTTGAGGCCCGGGGTGTACGGGTCGGAGCAGCCGACGCCGAGCGTGTTGCAATTGGTCGCCTGGCAGGGACCACACTCGGTCTGGCTCAGGGCGCAGAAGCCGTGTTTCAGCCAGGCTTGGCCGATCTGCTCAAAGCGGCCGTGGCCGTTGGCCCCGGGCGCGAGGCGGAACATGTTCTGGCCGATGACGGGGTGCTGGTTCGTGTTGGCGAACCACGCCAGGGGCACGTCGCCGATGTTGCAGCTCGTGGTGCCGATGGCGTACGCGTTGAAGTCGCCGGACGACCAGTTCGCGGCGCCGAAGATTTCCCAGACGATGACGTCGGGGATGCCGCCTTCGACTTGGACATCGAGGTCGCCGGCGCTCACGTTGGCCGCGAGCACGGCGGTCGAACGGTCGGTGGTTGAAACGGGATCGGCCGAGACAAACTGGCCGACGACGATCGCCGACGCGGCGAGTCCCGTCAGCGAGATGATGGGTACGACGTTCATGGAGAGGCTTCCTTTATGCCGGGCTTGATCCGGGATCGGGATCAGGAGCGGGATCGAGAGCGGTGACTGGCGCCGGGCCATGGGCGTCGGGCGTGGGGCCTGGCGCCGGGCGCGTTCCGGTTCCGCGTGAGAAGAATCAGCGAATGACCCTAGCCGGTGCCAGGCCCGGAATCGAGGCCCAGCCGCCCAGGTGGCCGAACGCGGGAGTCAGCGGTGATCGGGCGGACGGGCCGTTGGATGTCGCCGGTGGGGCCGGCGGCCCGGGCGAACCATCAGGTCCGCTTGGCGTGGTCGCCGATCACGCCGATGACTTCGAGGGGGCTGGCCGCGTCCAGAATCGACCGCCGAACCTCCTCATCGAGCATCAGACGGGCGATTTCGGCCAACGTGGCCAGGTGGCCTTCGGGATCGCCGAGGGGCGACATCAGGCAGAACACCAGCCGAACGGGCTCGGGGCTACCGGGGACAAAGTCAATTCCTGCGCCGCGGATGCGAGCGATTGCGCAGATGCGGCCCGAGAGCGTGCTCGAGTATGCGTGGGGGAGGGCCACCCCGTGCCCGAGGACGGTGGGGAAAGCGGACTCCCGTTCCAAGAGCTCTCGGACGGTCTCTTCGCGGTTGAGGTCGGGCACCACGCTGACCATCGCTTCGGCGATGCGGGCAAACAATGGTTCCATCTCCGTGACGTCGAGGTCCAGGACCAGTCGCGGGCGGATGCTCCAAAGCAGGTGTTCGGCCGTTCGCTGCAGGTAGAGCATCGGCTGCTCGTCGTTGACCGCGTCGTCGCTGGGGGCAAGCGGCAGGAACTGGCCGTCGTTCAGCGTGGCGATCGGCGTGGCGAGCCGGCGCAACGATTCCGAAGATCCGGTCGCGCTGATGAGGGACGCCTGCCCGCGCTGGAGTTCGCCGGCCAGCAAACTCGGCCGCGGCAAGCGGGACCAAATGATGCGTCCATTGGCATCCAGGTCGGCCTCGCCCTCGCCGCGTTGGGATGGATTGCAGCGCACGACGTGCTCGGCCCCAAAGACGTCGGACCATGCATCGCACAGGCGGATGTTCAGATCTTCGTTGTCGGTGAGGGCCAGCAGGTTCCCAATCCCGTGGAACTCGGGGCGAGCGGTCAGCGAGATGTCGCGGGCGTCGGCGGCCAATGCGTCGAGCGAACGCTTCTGCGCTTCGCGAACGGATCGCCGATTGGTGTCCACGAGCAGGCAGCGAATCCCGTTCTCGCGAAGGAACTCCGCGACGCGCACGCCAAAGTGATGCGAGCCGACGATCATCCAGCCGGTCGAGGGCGTGCGACGAAGCTTCAGGAGCCGGGCCAAGGGGCCGGAGGTCAGACCTTGCAGCACGATCGTGGCGATGATCACCGAGAAAACGAACGTTTCCACGAACACCGCCGAGTCGGCGATCTCGGGATAGCGTTCCTTGATCGAGATCGCAAAGAGCGACGCGAGGGATGCGGCGACGATGCCGCGGGGGGCGACCCAGCTCAGGAAGATGCGTTCGTTGCGCGTGACATCCAGGCCGAATGAACAGGCCATGATCGCCAGTGGCCGCACCAGCACCATGACCGAGGCCACGGCCAGCGCGCCGGCGAGCCCAAAGGCGCTGAACTGATCAAAGCTCAGGCGAGCCGAGAGCAAGATGAACAGCATCCCGATCAAGAGGTCGGTGAGTTCGGCCTTGAACTCCCGCACCTGCTTGACGCGCCGGGCCCCGGTGAGGCCGAAGACGAAGCCGGCAACGGTGACCGAAAGCAGTCCGGCCTCGGGACGCACCATCTCGGCCGCGCCGAACGTCAGGACGGCCACGGCCACCGCAAAGACGTTGAGCATGTCCTCGGGGATCAGTTGCCGGCGCGTGCACCAGCTCAGGGCCAGGCCGCCGAACGCGCCGAAGCCAAGCCCGGCCAGGATGCGAAGTCCCAGGCCGGCGGCCGCTTCCTGGCCGGAGGCGCCAGCGACCACGACTTCGAAGCACAGCACGGCGATGAAGACCCCCATCGGATCGATGAGCACGCCTTCCCAGTGCAGAATCGAATTCAGTCGCTCGTTGACCTGCAGGCGCTTGAGCAGCGGGGCGATCACCGTCGGCCCGGTCACGATCACCATCGAGCCGCACAGAATCGCGATCTTGGGTTCGACGTCGGTCAGCAGCCAGACGGCGGTGGACGCGCCGGACCACGTGATGAGGATGCCGAGGGTCAGCAGCCGCTTGATCATCCGCGGCGCGGTTCGGTATCCCTCCGGATCCAGCGTCAGCCCGCCCTCAAAGAGGATCAGCCCGATGGCGAAGGACACCAGGACCGGCAGGCCGCCGCCGAGGGCAGTCGGGTTGACGATCGCGTGTTCGCCCAGCACGGCCGGACCCAGGGCGACGCCCCCGAGCAGCAGCAGAACGATCGCCGGAAAGTTGATCCGGCGGGCGACGATGATCAAGAGGACGCCCGCGCTGATCGCGACAGACACCGTCTGAATCATGGAAACGGCGTTGTCGGACGCAGCCAACTGCAGAGACATTCAATGATCCTATCAAGGGCATTGGTGCCCCCCGCGCTTTCGGGGATCGGTCATGGCCCACCCGTCCGATGGATCCTCGGCAGTTGGCCGGCCTGGCCGCCGGTCGTCCGCCGGTCGTCCGCCGGTCGCCCGCCCCGGGGCTTCCGCGTCTTCGGCGAAATCCTTGATCCGCGGCGGGCGTACGATCGGCCCCCCATGCACGAAGCCAGCCTGATCGCAACGTGGTCGTTCGCCCTCACGCCGGTGCGCGACGCCTGGCCCGCCTTGGCCTCCGGCGGCCGTCCGATGGACGCCGTTGTCGAGATTTCGCGGGCGATCGAAGAAGATCCGTCCGTCGACTCCGTCGGGCGTGGGGCCCTCCCCGACGCCGACGGCAACTTGACGCTGGACGCCATGGTGATGAGCGGTCCGGAGGCGATCGGCGCGGTCGCCGGCGTCCAAGGCCGGATGCCGGTCATCGATGCGGCGGTCCGGGTGATGGAACGTACGCCGCACATCTTGGTCGTCGGCGCCGGTGCCGATCGGCAAGCCGATCTCGCGGCGGCCGAATCGGGCGATGGCCGGGTCGATGCGCGGCGCGGCGACTTGGTGACCGATGCGGCGCGGCAGCGATGGGAGGCATGGCGGGCGGCCGGGGCGCGCGACGTGGAAGATCAATCGCGCGACGGCGGTTTGGCCCCGCCGCGTCCCATCGACCGTGGCACCGGCACGCTCTTCCATGACGGTCCGGGCGGGCACGACACCGTGTGCGTGCTGGCCCGTGGGGCTGGGGCCGACGGCACGCTGGCCGGCGGAGCCACCACGAGTGGCACGCCGTGGAAGGTGCCCGGCCGGGTTGGAGATGCCCCGATCGTCGGCCACGGGCTCTACGTCCATCCACGATGGGGCGCCGCCACCGTCACCGGGAGCGGCGAACTCGCCATGGCCAGTTGCACCGCGTTTCTTGCCGTCGAACGATTGCGGGCGGGCGACGGTCCGGTTGAGGCGGCGGCGGCGGCACTTGCGCGCGTACTGGAAGATCACGAATTGGAAGCCCACCACCAGCTTGCCGTGGCGATAATGACGCCCGACGGATTCAGTGCGTCGGCGGCGATTCGGCCGGGCTACCGGTCCGTTCGCGTCCGCGGCGGGCCGGACGCGACCGTCGAGGTGGTCGCGCCCGATGTCGAGTTGCTCGGTCCGCCGGTGGGCGAGTGAGCTGAGCTGGTCGCGGGGGCTGATCGCGGGAGCTAATCGCGGGGGAGCTGATCGGGGGAGCCGAGTGCGCGGGCCAATTTGCGGGGGCTGCTTGCGCGGGCGGCTCGGGGCGGGCTGATCACGGGCGGCCGATCGCGCGGGTTCAGCGTCCGGCGATCTCTTCGTCCGTCGGCCGGCCCGAAGCCGTCGGCCGGCCGGCATCCGTCCAGGCCCGGAGTCCGCCCTCGAGCGTGTAGACGTCGGCGATGCCGAGTTCGAGCAAGACCTTGCTCGCGGCGAGGGCGATCGGATCCTTGAACGTGAGCCCGTAGACGACCAGAACGTCGTACGACTCCAGCTCGTCGGCCCGCGTTCGGAGGTCCCGGAGGGGCACGTGGAGGGCGCCGGGCACCCGCTCCGAAAGGTGATCCGAGGCCAGCCGCGGGTCGACCCAGGCGCCGCGGGTCGCGTCCCGCAGGAGCCGGGCCTCGCCGACCACCAGTTCGGCGGCCGAATCGACGCCCACGAAGGCGATGTCGCGGTCGGTGGTGCGGTCGCCGCCGCAGCCAACGAGCCCGATCAGGGCGATCGCGGAGAAAAGGGCGGCAAAGATCGGCAGATGGCGAGGCTGGGTCATATGAGGTCGTTCTTGCGCAAGTGGTTGAATGAACTGGGCTTGGGACGTGTCCCAAAGATGGCTCGGTGCGCCCTCGCTGCGTCGAGGGTGGTCCTCGCGCCGGCTCGGGAGATTCCGCCCGAACCGGATGAAATAGATCGGATCGTCCGTACGATTGTCCCCCGATCCCATGGGCGGTTCGTCCGACCGGCGGGATCCGAGAGGCGGCGGGACGGAACCGCGCCTATCGATTACGGGTTCGCGGGCTCGGCGCCAAGGCGCGAGTGGGCGAGCTTTGGCCGGAGTCCGGCCATCCGAGGATCGGCGACCCTCGCTTGAGTCGTCCGCCAGGAATCCCGTCGATGCTGACGTGTGGGAAACCCAAGTTGATGAACGAGACCTCGTCAATCGAGATCTCGGTGGACGCCGGCGAAGCCTCCGCGGCGACGGGTCGGCCCTTCGGACGGCTCCTGGCCGTGCTGGCGGTCGCCGGCGCCGCCACGCTTGGCGCCGCCGCGTCGGCCCAGTCATCCTCCCCGCCGTCCCGATTCGGTTCCCCTGGCGGCGTGCCGCAGTTGATCATTCCCGGTTTCGAGGGTCCCGAACGGCCGTCCGAGATCGGCGAGATCGCGATCCTGCGGGCGGAAGCCGACGTCGAGCTCGTCGTGCCCGGCCGGACCTTCCACCTCGTCATGCACGTTGTCCTGGCCCGAGACTGGCACACCTACTGGGAGTTCGCCGGCGCGAGCGGGGCCCCCATGGACATCGACCTGAAATTGCCGGGCGGCTTTCTTGCCGGCCCGCCGCGCTACATGCGTCCCAAATCCTTCAAGGGACCTGAGGGCGTCACGTACGGCTACGAGCGTGAGACCCGCATCTTCGTGCCGATTACGGCCCCCAAGACGCTCGACCCGAACGTTCCGGTTTCGATCACCGCCGACGTCACCTACCTCGCCTGCCGCGATGTGTGCCTGTTCGGCAATCGCACACTGACGCTCGAGTTGCCGGCCGCCGATTCGGCCGGGGCGAGTCCGGGCAAGCCGAGCCTGGCCGTGGCCCGCGACTACGCCCACGTCCCGCTGCCGATCAGCGCGATTCCCGGCGCGACGGCCAAAATCGAAGTCGAAGGCGACCGCCGCACGCTCGTGATGACCATGCCCCACAGCGGGGTGGCGGACGCCGCATGGTTCCCCTCCGTTCGCCCGGGGCTGACCTACGGCAAGCCGCTCATCACCCGCGACGCATCGAACTTCACCGTGCGCGTTCCGTTCACCGCCAAGTCCGGCAACGCCCTCGGGCGTCCGATGGTGGTGCGAGGCGTGCTTGGACTGGGCACCGATCCCGCCGGACCGGCGTGGACGATTGACATCCCGGTCGATGAGACCGGCGCCGCGCGGCGAACCGCGTCCGCCGCTCGCCCCTGATTCAACCCGTGGACCTGAGAGAGCGCCCCGCCCGGCCCCTTTGCCGGCGAGGCCATGATTTGCACCCAAATTCGGGCATTTCGCCCGACCCCTGAGAAGGAGCTTTGTCATGAAGCGCATCACTCGTACCGCTATCGCGTTCGGCCTCGGCGCCGCTGCCCTCGCCTTCACCGCCGCCATGGGCCCGCAGGACACTGCAGCCAAGGCGAAGATCGGCGAGGCCGCCCCGGCCTGGAAACTGACCGACATCAAGGGCAAGGAGCACGAGCTCAAGGACTTTGCCGGCAAGACCGTCGTCCTTGAGTGGACCAACCCCGGTTGCCCGTACATCGTCGGCGTCTACGACAAGGGCGTCGTGTCCGAGACGGTCAAGGCCATGAAGGAGATGGGCAAGGACTACGTCTACATTGCCGTCAACTCGACCGGCAACAAGGCCAAGGACGCCGTGATCAAGGAGAACACGGACTTCCTCGCCAAGCACAAGATGGACATCCCCGTCGTCATCGACCATGACGGCACCGTCGGCAAGACGTACGGCGCCAAGACCACGCCGCACATGTACGTCATCGACACCAAGGGTGTGCTCCGCTACCACGGCGCGTTCACCGACGATCCGGGCTCGCGCAAGTCGCCCGAGCACGTCAACTACGTTGTGCAGAGCCTCAAGCAGCTGGCCGCGGGCGAGACCGTCACCCCCGACCACACCAAGCAGTGGGGCTGCAGCGTCAAGTACGTCGCCAAGTGATTCGGTGACCCTGTTCGCCTGATCTCGGGTCCGGTCTTCCATTCCTCAAGACCGTTCGCCCGAATGTGACTCCGGCCGCCGGCCCCGTGACGCACCGTCATGGGGCCGGCGGTTTTTCTTTGGATGGCTGAGAGCGCGGCGGCATCGCGGCGGTGGTTGAGTGGCCGTGGCTGGCGGACCGGCGGACCGGCGGACCGGCTGACCGGCTGACCGGCGGGCGGCCGGGGCGGGTGGCGGGTGGCGGAGCGGGCGGGGGAGGCGGCGGCCCGGGTGGCCTCCGTCGGTGGCGATCCCTACCATGGCGGCCCTTCGCTGCCTCCGGTCTTCAGGTCGGCTGGCCATCGATTTTCTGTTTGATCGCGGGACGAGCATCGAAATGAGCAACGTTGACAGCATGGCCGTGATCGGCGCCGGGACCATGGGGGCGGGCATCGCTTGGACGGCGGCCGCCGCCGGACTGAACGTTCACGTCGTCGACCTGTCGCCGGACCAGCTCGCCCGGGCCAAGGCCTACCACGCCAAGACCTTCGCCCGCAGCGTCGAGAAGGGGCGGATGGAGCAGGCGGCGGCCGACGAGTCGGCGGCCCGCATCCAGTACCACGGCGAGATGGCGTCGGCCAAGTCCGCGGACTGGGTCGTGGAAGCGGCCACCGAGAACGTGGACGTGAAGAAGGCGATCTTCCGCGAGATGTGCGAGACGTTCGGGCCCAAGGCCGTGCTCGCGACGAACACCTCCTCGATCTCCATCACCGATGTGGCCAGCGTGTGCGGCGACCGTGCCCCCATGGTCATCGGCATGCACTTCTTCAACCCGGTCCCGGTCATGAAGCTCTGCGAGGTCATCAAGGGCCTGGCCACGAGCGAAGAGACCGTGCAGCGCACGATCGATCTGGCCACGCGGATGGGCAAGACGGCGGTGCCGGCCAACGACCGCGCCGGCTTCGTCAGCAATCGCGTGCTGATGCCGATGATCAACGAAGCGTTCCACGCCTGGACCGAAGGCGTGGCCGAGCCCAAGGACATCGATCAGATCATGCTGCTTGGCTGCAATTTCCCGATGGGCCCGCTCCGGCTGGCCGATTTCATCGGGCTTGATGTCTGCCACGACATCATGATGGTGCTGTACCGCGAGCTGGGCGACCAGAAGTTCTTCCCCAACCCGCGGCTCCGGCAACTCGTCATCGCTGGACGGCTCGGCAACAAGACCGGGCATGGCGTGTACGACTACAGCAGCTGAGCCGCCCCGGCGGCTGAGCGCGCGGGTCAACGTGAACCACGCGGCCCACCCGGCCCACGCAGCCCACCCGGCCCACGCAGCCCAATCGTGATCCAGCGCGGTTCGCCGCACGGCAGTTCAGAGTCTTCTCCCGGGAGCCGGCGCCGCGTCGGCGTTGACCCCACCCTTCTCCACCCACGTATTGCAATCGAGGCGGACATGGCCATCAAGATCGGCATCAACGGATTCGGACGCATCGGACGCCTCGTGTACCGGGCGGCCCGGCGTCAGGGCGACATCGAAATCGTCGCCATCAACGACCTGGTTCCGGCCGAGAACCTGGCGTACATGCTCGAGTTCGACACGATGCACGGGCGGTTTGAGCACGGCGTCACCGCCGAAGGCGACCACCTCGTCTGCGGTGGGCATCGCACCCGTTGCCTGAGCGAGCGCGATCCCGCGCAGCTCGGCTGGGGTGACCTGGGCGTGGACTACGTGCTCGAGTCCACCGGTTTCTTCACCGCCGGCCCGGACGCCGAGAAGCACCTCGCCGCCGGCGCGAAGCGCGTCCTGGTGAGCGCGCCGACCAAGACCCCGGACCTCGTGCCGACGATGGCGTACAAGGTCAACCACGACCAATACGACCCGGCCAAGCACACGGTGGTGTCCAACGCCTCCTGCACCACCAACTGCCTGGCCCCGATCGCCAAGGTGCTGCACGACTCCTTCGGCCTCGAAGAAGGCCTGATGACCACGATCCACGCGGTGACCGCCACCCAGCCCACGCAGGATGGCCCGTCGCGCAAGGATCTTCGTGGCGGTCGCAATGGCTACATGAACATCATTCCCGCCTCCACCGGCGCGGCCAAGGCCGTCGCCCTGTGCATCCCGGCGATGAAGGGCCGGCTGACCGGTACGTCGATGCGGGTGCCGACGGCCGACGTGTCGTGCGTCGACCTCACCTTCCGCACCGAGCGGGCCACGAGCCTTGCCGACATCCACGCGGCGATGAAGGCGGCGGCCGATGGCCCGATGTCCGGCGTGCTCGGATACACCGAAGAGCCGCTGGTCTCCAGCGACTTCATTGGCGATCCGCACAGCAGCATCTACGACGCCGGTGCGGCCATGGAACTCAATGACCGGTTCTTCAAGGTCGTGAGCTGGTACGACAACGAGGCGGGCTACGCCCACCGTTGCGTGGACATGCTCCGCATGATGGCCGAACGGGACGGCGCGGCGTGAAGCAGTCGGGGGCCGGGGCCCCGGGCATCGACGACCACGTCGTGATCGGGTGGCGCGAGTACGTCGCGCTGCCCGAGTGGGGCATCGGTCGCATCATGGCCAAGGCCGACTCGGGGGCGCGTTCCAGCGCGCTGGACGTCGGGCAGCTTGAAGAGCTCCCGGGCGGTCGCGTGTCCTTTGATGTCGTGACGCGCCGCGAGCGCGCCCCGGGCGAACCGGGGCGGGTGGTCCACGTGGAAGCCGACGTTGTGCGGCGGACGCGGGTGCGGTCGAGCCTGGGGGATCCGCACGATCGCGTCTTCGTGCGTACAGCCATGACCCTCGGCTCGGTCACCAAGGAAATCGAGCTGGGACTCGTCGATCGCCGGCGGATGCGATGCCGCATGCTCATCGGCCGCCGGGCCCTGCAGCCAGAGTTCTTTGTCGACTCGGGGGCGACGTACCGACTCGGGCGCCGGCCGCGCATCCGGCGGTCGTCGTGAAGCTGGTCATCCTCTCTCGCACGCCGGAAGGGCCGGCGACGGCTCGATTGGTCGACGTGGCGGTCGCCCGGGGGCACGCGATCCAGATTGTCGACGTCTTGGCGACGACCATCGGGCTTGGTTCCGGGGCCACGCCGTTGTCGCGGGCGACCGGACCGATCCAGCCCGCGGACGGCGTGATTCCGCGCATTGGCGAAACGATCGGCGAGATCGGCCTGGCGGTCCTCCGGCAATTCGAAGCCGGCGGGGCGGTTGCGCTGAATTCGGCCGACGCGATTGCCGGGGTGCGCGACAAGCTGCACCAGCTCCAGCGACTGCACGCGGCCGGCGTCCCCACGCCACGGACCGCGTTCGCGTTTCGCCGAGAAGACATGGCCGCGGCCATCGCCCAGGTGGGCGGGGGGCCGGTCGTACTGAAGACGTTCGGCGGGTCGGGTGGAATCGGGGTCGTGCTGGCGGAGTCATCGTCCGCCGCGTTGAGCGGACTGGAAGCATTGCAGGCCGCGGGCCGTCCGGCCATGGTCCAGCACTTCCACGCCGAATGTCGTGGCCGAGATGTCCGCGCGCTCGTGGTTGACGGCCACGTGGTCGCCGCCATGCGGCGAATCGCCGCGGGCGATGAGTTTCGCGGCAATTTGCAGCGGGGCGGCGCCGGCGAGCCTGTCGCGTTGGACGATGCGGCTCGTGCGATGGCGGTGGCCGCGGCGACAACGCTCGACCTGCACGTGGCCGGGGTCGACCTGCTCGAAACGTCGGACGGACCGAAGGTGCTGGAGGTCAACGCTTCGCCGGGGCTCGCCGGCATCGAGGCGGTGACCGGGGTCGACGTCGCCACGGCCATGATCGAACATTTGGAGGGGCTGGTCCGCGGCGTCGACCGGAACGCGATCGGGGCGCCTCCGGGCACTGGCACGTGCGTCGTCGACATTACGGTGACCGAGGCCGCGCGCTTGAGTGGCGGCCGTTTGGATGCAGCGGGCTTGTCCGCCCGCGGCGTGACCGTGTTGAGCTTGCGCCGCGGTGGCCGGCGCTTGGCTGCGCCGGCGGGCGATCTGTTCGTCCAAGCGGGAGACGTGCTGACCTGCCGAGGGGGGGAAGCGACGCTTCGCGCGGTGGGGGGGCAGCTCGGTCAGCCTGAACTTGCCCCCGTCGGCCGTGCTCCGGCCGGGAAGTCCGAGCCATGAGCGATCAGCCTCCTTCTTCTCCGCCACCGCCGCCGCCGCCACCGCCACCGCCACCGAGCCGGTCTGCGCCGCCACCTCCACCGCCGCCCTCGCAGTCGATTGCACCGGCGCGGACACCCGACGGGGTGGCTCCGCCAGCACCGTATGGGGCCGAGCCCCAATGGCAGCCACCCGCCGGGGCAAGTTCGGAACTGGTGCTGCCGCCGCTCCCGCCTCCGTTGCCCGACGGACCGTGGGGCAACGCTCGCCGCCCGCCGGCGCGGCATGTCATGCCGTGGATGCCAGCCGAACTGGCGATTCTGCTGGCCGTGCTTGCATTGCTGCCGGCCGGCTTGTTGACGCTCGCCAATACGTTCATGCCATCGGGCTTGATGCTGTACATCAATGATCCGACCCGGGTGGTGGCCGTGCTGGCCGAATCAGATCGGCGGATGTCGGCTGAGGTCCCTTGGTTCGTGTGGCCGTCGTCGGGCGATCCTGGGGACGCAGCGGAACGGATCGATGCCCTGTGGGCGCAATACGAAGAACTGGCGACCGTCGAAGAGACCGGGATCTTCGTGCCGTACGACGACTTTGAGCTTCGGGTCCTGCGCGACGAAGCGCGGTACGGCCGCGCGGCCTACGCGATGATCGCGCCAGAATCGGCCGACCTTGACCCGGCGATTCTTGAGGTGGCGGACCCCTCAAGCGAGAGCGCTCCCCGGAACATGATTTCGGTGCTGCTCGTGCCCGATGATCCGCAGGACACGGCGATGCCGCCGCGGGCCCGCCGGTTGGCCGTGATTTTGGGAGTGGCAACGTTCGCCCCCATGATCGCGGGGCTGGTCGCGTCCGTCCTCTGGTTCTTGCGGGGGCGGCGGAGTTTGCTCGTGCGAGCGCGTCCTTGGCTGACCGTGCCAACGCCAGCCATCGGACTCGAGGCAGCGAGCATTGGCTTTGGGGCGTTCGCGGTGCTGGGCATCTTCGCGTCGATGCTAATCGGCGTGATTTCCCACCACGCCATGGCTGCCCTTGTCCTCGGCATGACTGGGCTGCTGGTCCTGCTTCAGCTCGGGATTCTGGCCGGAACGGAGCCCGCGCCGACGGACACGGAAGCGCCGGATGCCACGGCCGGGCCCACCGCAGAACTCAGCGCGAGGCCCACATCGGAGTCCATCCGAGACGTGGCGACGGATCCGCCGTCGGATTTCGCCCCGCCGCCCGAGCAAAGCACCATTTCAGCCTTCGCCCCGGCCACGCCGCCAACGTCGACCCCCGAGCAAGGGCCCGTGGCGTCAGCCGAGCGGACATCCACCGGTCCGCCGCGCACCGCGGCTGGACGCGTTGGCAAAATGCTGTGGCTGGCGATCGTGGTGGGGGGACTGGAGCAAGCTTTCTGGTTCGCGTGGTCGATGATCGGGCTCTGGGTCGCGCCGGGAGCGCCGTCGGACGATCCAGGTCCCTGGTGGGAAGGGATCGACGAAGGCATCTTGCTCGGTGAGCCGGGGGCGGGCTTTTCGTTGTTCGCCACGGTGTCGGTCCAAGCCGCGGTGGTGGAAGAGCTGATTTTCCGGGCGTGCTTGTTCGTCGGCTTGCGCCACTGGATGAGCCTGTGGCCGGCGGCGATTCTCTCCGGGACCATCTTTGGCATCGTCCACGGGTACGGCCCGATCGGCTTGCTGAGCGTTTCGATGGGTGGGGCAATCTACGCGGTGGCCTACGAATGGACGCGGTCGATCGGTGTCTGCATCATTGCCCACGCCATCCACAACGCGTCGATCTTCGGGCTCATGATGTTGATCGCCTGGTCCGTCCAGTGAATCCTCGGCCTGGTCGGTGAACGGCACGGTTGCCGCGGTTGGCGGGGTGCCGGAACGTCCGGACGTCCAAACGTCGGATCAGAGCTGGGCGATGGCCTCGATCGTCGTCGCGCACGTCACCCTTGTTCTTGATTCGTGTTTCTTGATTCGTATTTCTTGACTCTTGGAGCACCCGTCCATGCCCGCTTTCGATGTCGTCGTTCGCGCCGCCACCCCGGCTGACGCGGGCTTGATCCTGGAGTTCATTCGTGAACTTGCCGAGTACGAGCGTCTGGTCCATGAAGTCGTGGCCACGGAGGCGGCGATCCGGTCAACGCTCTTTGGTGACGCTCCGGCGGCTGAAGTGCTGATGTGCGAACATCGCGGTGAGCCGGCCGGATTCGCGCTGCACTTCCCGACGTACTCGACCTTCCTCGGGCGTTCGGGGATCCACCTCGAGGATCTCTTCGTTCGGCCCGCGCATCGCGGCGCCGGCTGCGGCCGGATGCTGCTCTCAGCGCTCGCCCGCGTGGCGATCGAGCGCGGGGCCGGACGCCTGGAGTGGGCGGTCCTCGACTGGAACACCTCGGCCATCGGTTTCTACCGTTCGATCGGCGCGGCCTCGATGGATGGGTGGACGACCAATCGCCTGACGGGTGCGGCACTGGAATCACTCGCCGCGCAATGAACAAGGAGGCCGGAGCGTGGCTCCGACCTCCCTGGTCATGATTGTTGCCGGCCGGCGGAATGCCGAGCCGTCATCGGCGTCGCGGCGGTGGCATCAGTAGCTGAGCGAGACGCCGAAGAAGCCGACGACATCCGAGTCGTCGCCGTTGTTCGATGCTTCGGTCGTGTCGCCGAGCAGCAGGAAGGTCACGCCGGCGTTCAGCGACCAGTCGCCCCACGGGCCGCTCGACAGCGGCACGTCCAGGGTCGCGCCGATCGACGCGTACCCGAAGTCTTCGTCTTCGGTGCCCACGTAGTAGTCGTCGACGCTGAGGCCGATCGAGACGGGAACCGAAAGCGTCATGCCGCCCGACTCCAGATCGAAGCTGGGGCCGAAGTCGATCTGGAAGTACATCGCTTCTTCGCTCGACACGTTCGAGTTGTCGACCTCAATGTGCAGGCCGAGCGTCACGTCGCCGATCCAGTCCGAGGCCCACGAGTCGCCGAAGCCGAAGCCGGCGGTCAGGCCGACTTCCTGCACCGTGGGGAAGGAGTCGTTGTTGGGGTACGTGTAGAAGGTGTACGAGAGGCCGAGATCGACGTGCTCGAAACCGAACGTCAGGCCGGCGTAGAAGTCGGACTCGTACCAGCCGCGTTGGCCGGTGCCGGTGGCTCCGGTCTTCTCCGAGTGGAGGCTGTTCCAGGTGCCGACGGCCAGGCCGATGTCGACGCCGCTGTCGTCCGGCGTGAGGTCAAAGCCGACTTCCATCCACGGCTGGGTGATCAGGCCTTGATCTTCCTGCAGGTACCCGCGGAAGAAGTAGGAGCTGGTGAAGTCCACGCCCATGTCGAGCGTGAGGCGGCCGGTGTTGAAGCTGTCGTCCGCGTCTTGGGCGGTGGCGACCGGGGCGAGGGCCAGCACGAGGGCAGCGGGAATCAGCATGGCGGCGGTCTTGGACGGCCGCGTGATCAGATTGGTCACGGCGGGGGTACTCCCGAGGGAAAGGTTGTGTGGGTGGCCGCGGTCCGACTCTGGACACCCGACGGCCGAGATCGGGAGCATCCCGACAGGCGTGACTATCGGACATTGGGATGTTGCGCAATCAATCTTCGAGTGAAGCGGGCTGTTTCGCCGGGAATGAGCATCGCGAGGACGCGGAAGCGCCAGGCGAAGCGTGTTTGCTCATGCATTGTGCGCAAAGAGGTGTGTGTGGTCGCGAATTGCGACGCAGCGCGACGACAGCTGTGTCCGACAATCGTGCCCCCGGCGGTCAAATGGGGTGTTCTGGGGTTTGGGGCAAACGTCGAGAGCTTCTCTTCTCGCCAATTTTTCATCAGGTCGACCGGAACCGTTGACGCGGGGGGCTTCCCCCATAACCTCAACGAACGCGAGGACTTCCCCGCCGCTTTGTTGGCGACGCGGGAGCCCTGGAGAAGAGTGGGTGAACAGGGCTTCGGCTCTGCGAGGCTGCCGGGGGACGGTTTTCGTCACCGCAGTCTGACGACCCCGAACCATGTCGGTTCGGGTTGGCCTCCCTCACGCACGAGGAGAAAAGGAAAGATCATGTTGAACACCACCAAGAAGTTGGGCCTCATCGGCCTCGTGTCGGCTGGCGTGATTGCGGCCGCCGCAACCGCTGACGTCGTGACCTTCGGCGGCGTGCTCGCCGACGGCGACGCCACCTGGACCGGCACCGGCAACGGCACCGAGAACTTCTTTGAAGTCATGGAATTCACCGTCGACGCCGACGGCGAGTACGGCTTCTACAGCTTCTACCCGGGCGACGCGTCGCTCGACGAGAACATGGACGGCTTCATCCGCATCTTCGAAGGCAGCTTCGATCCCACGGGCGATCCCGCCCTGAACATCGCGTCCGACGATGACTACTCCGATGGCGACATCGCCATCCTCGATCCGTTCGACGACGACGCCGTCGGTGCGAACGCTTCGGGCACCACCGCCGTGCTGACCGCCGGCACCACCTACTTCATGGTGCAGACGACCTTCACGGACGTTCCGACGAGCTTCGGTCAGCCCACCGGTGCGTACGAGTCGACGATCGTCGGCGACGGCACCATCACGCTGATCCCGGCGCCCGCCGCCATCGCGTTCTTCGGCCTCGCCGGCCTCGCCGGCATGCGTCGTCGCCGCGGCTGATTCGCGTTCGCGCTGAATCGATCGACTTCGAGGCACCCCGTCCGCTTGGATGGGGTGCCTCGTATCATTCCGGGGAGGCTCGCGTCGGCTTCTCCTTCCGTGAAGATCCAGGGGGTTGCGGTCGTGCATCGCGGCGAGCCTGGCCGACATCGGAGACGGAGGCCCTGGCACTTGGTCCGTGGCCGACTCTTCATGTGAGTCGTTGGAGGCACAGCCCGTGAAGCATCTCGGCTCGGCGAATCTCTCTGGCCCGCCGCGTTCGTCGCGAGGGTTGGACCGGTGCTCAGCGGCGGCGTGGAACGGTCCGGCGGCACGCGTGGCCGTACGCGAATTGCTTGCGGCGTTGGCGATCGGTCTGCTCGTTGGTGTTGCCGGGTGCGGCAAGATCGATCCCGCGGACCTGCCGCCCGTCCCGGCCGTCCAGACCGATTCATTCCCCCCGGCCGTGCAGGAGCAGCTCGACGCGGCAATGGATGCCGTGGAATCGCGACCGACCAGTGTTCGTCGCAACGGCGAACTCGCCATGATGCTGCAGACGTATCGGCAGTTCGCGGTGGCCGAAATCATGTACGCGCGAACGCGGCAGATCGCCCCGAACACGTTCAAATGGGCGTACCTCCACGCGATCACGTTGACCGCGGTGGGCGAATTGGACGCGGCCGAACGGGCCTTCGCCCGCGCGATCGAACTCGATGGTGACTACGACCTGGCCCGCATTCGTCGAGCCGAAGTGCTTTCGGATCTCGGGCGGACCGACGAGGCGCGGGCCGCGTTCGAAGCGGTCCTGCCGCGAATGAAGGACGTGTCGGAGGCGAGGTTCGCGTACGGACAGTTTCTGATTGCCGAAGGGGATCCAGCGGCGGCGATCGAAGAGATTCAGGCCGCGATGCGCATCAGCGGCGATTTCGGATCAGCCCACTATCAACTCGCGGTCGCCTTGCGGGCGCTCGGGAAGCTCGACGAAGCCGAACAGCAATTCCTCTTGGCCGAAGAACGTCGAACCCAGCCGGCTGACGGAAGCGACCGCTACATCAACGAATTGCTGCCGCTGAACCGCAACGAACAACCGTTCGTGCAGCGGGCCAAGATCTTGGCGGAAGCCGGCCGTTTGGCCGAAGCACGCGAGTTCATCGATCTCGCGTTGGAGCGCAATCCTGAGAGTTTGCCAGCCCACGTCAGCATGATGGGTCTGGCGGTTCAGTTGAACGAACTCGAATTGTTCGAGACGCACCGAGCGCAAGCCGAGGTGATTGGCGGAGAGAGTCCGCGCTACTGGTACGCCCTCGGGCTGGCCCGATCGAGTCAACAGCGTTGGCAAGAGTCGTTCGTGGCCCTGGAACGTGCGCGGCAGTTGGATCCGATCGATCCGAACACGCTTGTGCAGTTGGCCATCGTCGGGCCCGAGGTGGGCGTCAACGATCGGGCTCGTGAGGGTGTGTTGCGACGGGCCCTCGAGATTGATCCGGCTCACCCGGTTGGCAATTGGCTGCTGGGCGAACGACTGTCTGGATCGCAACGGGCGGAAGAGGCGGTGCCCTTGTTGCGGCGAGCCGTCGAACGCGAACATCCGGCCCGGCATCTGATGTACATCGAGTTGGCCCGGGCCTTGGCCCGGACCGGAGATGGGCCCGGGGCGAACGAACAACTCGATTTGGCCGAGGCATTGGCCCTGCGACGGGCGGACGAAGCGGCACTCGCCGCCGCTCGCCGGCTTCGGGCGGTGGTCGCAGAACAACTCGGACCGCGGGGAGATGCGAATGACGATGGCTGAGTTCGTCGGTACGGTCGGTGGGTTTCGTTGGACGAATGCCGACGCGCTGGGGGGGGTGACGTCGCGCGGCGATCGATCGCCGTGGATCGCCGGCGTGCTGCTGGCCGGCCTGGTGGTCGCCGGCCCCGCGGGCTGCGGCGGCGGGGACGATCCGGCTGATCCTGATCCTGCGGCGGGCGATTCGCCAGGAACTGGTTCCGGGTCAGAGACGGGCTCTGGCGGTGCCCTCGATCTCGATACCGGAGCGGATGCCGACGGCGCTGCGGCGCCCATTTTTCGCGACGTTGCTCCGAGCAGCGGCCTCGAATTCGCGCACTTCAGTGGCGTCGCCGGCGGCTTCCTCTTTCCCGAGATTCTGGGATCGGGTGTCGCGCTCTTCGACTACGACGGCGATGGCGATCTGGACGTGTTCTTGATGCAGGGCGACGTCCTTGATCCGGAGCGTCCAGTCACGGCGCAGATGTTTCCGTTGCCGAGCGGTCAAGCGCCCGGACACCGGCTCTTTCGGAACGATCTGGGCTCGACCGGGGAGCTTGCTTTCACCGATGTCACCGACGCCGCGGGCCTCGCCCGGATCGACTACGGCATGGGTGTGGCCACTGGCGACTACGACAACGACGGCGACGTGGATCTCTACCTCACGAACATGGGATCGAACGTTCTCTACCGAAACGAAGGCGACGGGACGTTCCAGGACGTAACCGAGGCGTCCGGTACGGATGTGCCGACGTGGTCGACCAGTGCGTCGTGGTTCGATCACGATCAGGACGGCGACCTCGACCTGTTCGTCGTCGACTATGTGGCCTGGTCGTCGACCCTCGATCAGGTGTGCACAAGTGCGAGCGGCAACCGTGACTATTGCGGTCCCCAGAACTACCGGTCGCTCCAGGATCACCTCTTTCGGAACAATGGCGACGGCACGTTCGACGACATCAGTGGCGAATCGGGCATCGGTGCGGGGCGTGGTGCGGGGCTTGGAGTGACCGCGGCCGACTTCAACGGTGACGCGTTGCCGGACGTCTTTGTGGCCAACGACGGCGAAGCGAACATGGTTTGGATCAACCAGGGCGACGGGACGTACGCCGAGACTGGCCTGATGTCGGGAGCGGCATTGAATCGTTCGGGGACGGCCGAAGCCAGCATGGGCGTGACCGCGGGCGACTACGACGGCGACGGCGATGAAGACCTCTTCATGACGCACCTCATCAACGAGACGAACACGCTGTACCAGAATGACGGCACTGGCTTCTTCAGCGATGTCTCGGCCCGGTCCGGCCTCGGGTCGGCCAGCCGCACGATGACGGGATTTGGCTCAGCGTTCTTTGACTTCGACAACGACGGCCACTTGGACGTGTTTGTGGCCAACGGCAACGTCAAGGTGGACGAGTTTCGCGAGGGCAGTGGCGACTACCCCTTCGATCAACGGAACCAGCTTTTTCGCAATGGCGGCAGCGGGCGGTTCACGGAAGTCGAAGCGGCCGGCGGCGACGCGACCGGCCTCAGCTTCATCAGCCGCGGCGTGGCCTTTGGCGATCTGGACAACGACGGTGACGTCGACATGCTCCTGACCAACAACAGCGGGCCGGCCCGGCTGCTGTTGAACGAAGTGGGCACGCGCAATCCGTGGATCCAGCTCCAACTCGTGGGCACGGATTCGCCGGCCGACGCGAGCGGTGCCCGGGTCGCGGTGCACCGCACGGACCGCACTCCGATATGGCGCCGCGTCCATACGGACGGCTCGTACCTGAGTGCGAGCGATCCACGGTTGACGATCGGGCTCGGCGACGACCCGGCGATCGAGGCGGTGCACGTGCATTGGCCATCGGGCCGGCGAGAGTCCTGGGCCGGTCTCGACGCCGGACGGCTGCATCGACTGGTCGAGGGAGAGGGAGTGCCGTCGCCAGCGTCCGATTGACGCTCGATGGCGGCGGTTCGTGCATTCGGCCGCCGCGTGCCGCGTACCGCGTACCGCCTCTCGTCGGTCGTCGTTCGTGCACTCGCTCGCCAATGAAAACCGCGGCGGCATCCCCGCAAGAGGACGCCGCCGCGGCGGGTTCAGTGCACCGGTTCCGGTGGCGGGTTACGCCAGCTCGGGGAACATGTCGGTGACGGTCTTGACCAGGTCCTTGACGTGGCTGATCGACTCGTCCATCAGCTTCTTCTCGTCGCCATCGAGATCGATTTCGACGACCTTCTCCATGCCGCCCGAACCGAGGATGGCCGGGACGCCGACGAAGTAGCCGCCCACGCCGTACTCGTTGTCGCAGTACGAGGCGCACGGCAGGATGCGCTTCTTGTCCTTGACGATCGCCTCGGCCATTTGGACCGAGCCCGACGCCGGGGCGTAGTACGCCGACGTGCCCATGAGCTTGACGATTTCGCCGCCGCCGACCTTCGCGCGGTCAACGCACTCGGTGATCTCAGCTTCGCTGAGCAGCTGCGACACGGGAATGCCGTGCACACTGGTGTACCGCGGCAGGGGCACCATGTCGTCGCCGTGGCCGCCGAGCAGCAGGGCGGAGATGTCTTCGACCGAGCAACCGAGCTTCATGGCGATGAAGGCGCGGAAGCGGGCAACGTCCAGAGCGCCGGCCTGGCCGAGGATGCGGTGGGTCGGGAAGCCGGAGGCCTTCCACGCGGTGTAGACCATGGCATCCAGCGGGTTCGAGACCACGATCATCGTGGAGTCGGGGGCGTGCTTGGCCACGTTCTCCGAGACGCTCTTGACGATCTTGACGTTGGTCTGGATGAGGTCATCGCGGCTCATGCCCGGCTTGCGGGGCAGGCCGGCGGTGACGATCACGACTTCCGAGCCGGCGATGTCGGCGTAGTCCGCCGTGCCGGTGATGTTCGCGTCGAATCGCTCGATGGGAGCGCACTGGAAGAGGTCCAGCATCTTGCCCTTGACGGCGTTCTCCTGCTCGGGAATGTCGAGGACGACGATGTCGCCGAGTTCCTTGGCCGCCGCCCACATCGCGCACGAAGCGCCGACGTTGCCGCCACCGATGACCGAGATCTTGGACCTGCCCATTGAGTCGTTTCCTTCGCGCGGGAATCGCGCGCTGCGGGGAATCGGCGGACGTGCGGCTTGGCCGCGGCGCCGCCCGAAGATGGTGGGCGTCGCCCGGGGCATGATTGCCAGCGGCGACGCAGCGCTGATTCGAGGTCGGAGGCCGGCTCAGTTGCCGGATCGCCCAGCGAATCGGGGGGGCCATGATAGGAGAATCACTCGCCGCGGGGATGGCCGCCCCGGGGGCCGAGATTTCCGGGGATGAGCTGGCGCAAGCTCGGTCGGGCCCGGGGCCCGGTGGCCTGGCCAGCGATACACTGGGCGGCATGTCCGTCGACGATCCCAATTCGGCCCGCCAACCCGATGCCGCAGCTGATGCCGCCGAGAGCCCCCGGGCGACCGCCGCCTCCGGCGGGCTGCTCGTGGTGGTTTCGGGGCCATCTGGGGTCGGCAAGACCACGATCGTCCGGACCCTCCGGGACGACCTCGACGGCATGCTCTCGACCTCGGCCACAACCCGGCCCCAGAGCGATCAGGAGCGGGACGGCGTCGACTATTACTTCCTCTCGGAGACAGACTTCCGTCGCATGATCGAGGCGAGGGAGTTCATCGAGCACGCCCAGGTCTTCGGCCGCCACCTCTACGGGACGCCACGGGCTCCGGTGGACGAGGTGTTGGCCCGCGGCGGGCTCGTCATCCTGGAAATCGACGTCCAGGGCGGCTTGCAGGTCCGCCGGAACTTCCCGGCTGCCTTCATGCTGTTCATTGACTCGCCGAGCGAAGACGAACTTCTGCGGCGACTGCGTGCCCGTGGCCGCGATGACGAGGCGGCCATTCAGCGGCGATTCGCCGAGGCCAGCCATGAACGGCGGTTGGCTCGGGAGAGCGGGGCGTACGACGCGTTCATCATCAATGAACGGCTCGAGACCGCCTGCTCGGAAGCGTGCTCGCTCGTTCAGCAACGCCGGTCATCGCCCGCGCCAGCGTGATGATGCGACCTGCGGCGATCTGCGGCGATCTATTGCGATCTGCCGCGCCTGAACTCGCCCGATCCGTTCAGCGTTGATTCCGCACTGGCTGGAAGCTGGGTCGTCCTACGCCGGGCCCTGGCTCCTCCCCAACCTGCCGGCATTCTGTCGCTCCGTGGGCGGTTCGGCGGGCGACGAGACGAGCGGTTCGGCGGCCATCCTGGCCGAGGGCCTGGCCGGAGCACGGGCCCTAGCATCAGTCGCCAACTTCCCGCTCGGGGTCCCGCCGCGTTGCCTGACCCGCACGAACCGCAGTCCTTTGCCTCGGCGACCGGCGACATTTCGGGATCGCCGCAGGGTGGGCCGGGCTTGGTCGATGCTCCTTCTGGCCGGCCCCATTTGGGCTCTTGCCGCTGCTGGGAGCCGAGCATGAACCATCGCGATCTCGTCATCACCGTTGCCGCTTTCGCGGCGGCAGGGGCAGTTGGGGCCCTGCTGATGATCCAGGGACCTGGGACGGCGGGTGCCGCGGGCCCGCTTGATCGAGCGCCGGCTGGCCCGGCCGCGGCGCAGGCCAGCTCCGGCTCGGCGCAACGTTCTCACATGACGCCCGGCCTGGTCGCCGGCTCCGCCCGCGCCGCCGTTTCCACTCCCGCGCCTGCTCCAGCTCCCACTCCCACTCCCACTCCGTCCATCAACTCGGCCACGGTTCCGCCATCGGAAGCAGCCGCGGTCGCGCCGGCGCGGTCCTCGGCCACTCGGCCGGCGGTTCGCGCGCCCGCCGGGCCGGTGAGCCGGGTTGTGACCGGGCCAGCCCATCAATTGCGGGCCGAGCCGGCCGAAGTCGAGCTCGGGACCGTCGAAATCGGGGCCTCCCGATCCGTCACTGTGACGCTCACGAACCACGGGCCCGACACCGTCGAGATCGTGGACGTGCGCACGAGTTGCGGCTGTACCGCCGCGATTCTGGACGACCGATCGATCGCTCCCGGCGCAACTGCGTCCATCGCCGTCGCGTTCGATGCTGAGCGCCTGGGGGCCCAGGAGCGATTGGTCCGCGTCGTGACTTCCGGACGCCGCGGAAACGTCTTGACGGTGCCCGTTCGAGCGACGGTGGTGGCCTCGCCCTGAACTGCCGGTGGGCAGGGGCGATCCCAGGCCCGGGCATTCCCCCGGGGGGGTACACTCGGCCCCGTGACCACTCACCCCAATCGTCTCGATCGCAGCGGCATTGAGCGCTCCGGCGTTCGTCCCACGGTCGTGGTCGGCATCGCCTGCAGCGCAGGAGGGCTCCGAGCACTCGAGGCGTTCTTGGATCGATTGCCAACTCGATCCGGGGCGGCGATCGTCGTCATCCAGCACCTCTCGCCTGACTACGAGAGCATGCTCGGCCGGATTCTGGACGCGCGGACGCCATTGGATGTGCGTACCGCCGTCGACGATGAACGCCTTGAACCGGACACCATCCGGGTCATTCCGCCTGGATCGATGATCACCGTGAGCGAAGGGCGGCTATCTCTCCGTCCGGTGAAGGAATCGATCGGCGAGCGGCTTCCGGCCGACGTGTTCTTCGCTTCGCTGGCCGAAGACGCCGGCGATCGCGCGGTGGCGATTGTGCTCTCGGGAGCCGGGTCCGACGGGCGGCATGGCGCGGTGGCGATCAAGCAAGCCGGCGGCCTCGTGCTCGTCCAGGATCCCTCAGAAGCGCAGTTCGACGGCATGCCGCGTTCGGTCATCGACACCGGGATCGCCGACGCGATCGTCCCGGTGCACGAATTGCCGGAACATCTCATTGCGTGCATGGAACGACGTGACTCGGCTCGCGATCGTGTGGCTGGCGAGATCTCATCGGATTCCGAGTTTCTGCGAGACGTTTTGCACGTCTTACGAGATCGTATCGGCCGTGACTTCCGGGCGTATAAGCCCGCCACCGTCGGCCGACGCGTTGCTCGGCGCATGATGCTGCGGCGCGTGGAAGCGCCGGCCGCGTACCTCGGACAACTTCGCGAAGATCCGGATGAAGCGACGCGACTCGCTCGCGACCTTCTGATCGGCGTGACTTGGTTCTTTCGGGACGACGCGATGTGGTCTGCCTTGCATTCCGCGCTTGCGACCACAGTGGGACAGGCGCAGCGAGCCGGGACAACAGTCGAGGACTTGCGTCTGTGGTCGGCGGGTTGTTCGAGCGGGCAAGAGTCCTATTCGCTGGCCATCGCCGCCGACGAAGCGCTGCGTGAAGTCGGTTCTTCGGCGAGTTTCCGCGTCTTTGCGACCGACATCGATGCATCCGCAGTTGCGGTGGCCGGTCGCGCGGTCTACGACGCTTCGATCGAAGAACATGTTTCGGCCGAACGACTGAAGCGGTACTTCGAACGCACCGGCGAGAATTGGACGGTCCGGTCGCACCTCCGACAACGCGTCATCACCGCCACGCACGACCTGTTGACCGATCCGCCGTTTCTTCGGTTGGACGTTGCCAGTTGCCGGAACGTCTTGATCTATCTGGACAGTCAGGCGCAACAGCAAGTGCTCAGCGCGCTTCACTTCGCGCTTCGCCCTGATGGACTGCTTCTGCTTGGACCTGGCGAGACGACTTCGCTTCCCGGCGATGCGTTTCAGCCGGTACCGGGCATGCCAGGGGTGTACCGGCGCGGCAACGTGGCCGTGCCTCGGCGCACGCTCTCGCCCGAGATCAACGTCTCGGGCACCGCCGACTGGGCGGCCCGTGCCCCGGGCGTACCGGAAGGGGCCGGTTCGCCGGAGTCCGAGCTCGATGATGCCTCCATCTTGGCCGAGCTCCCAGGGACTCGGGGCGCCGATGACGGCCCCCACGAGCCCGGCCGTTCTGCGTCGCCCGTCCGGCGGGCCGACGGTTCGCTTCCCACGCCGTTCCGGCGCACGAGTCGTCGGCACGACGTGGATTCGCACCATCCGTCGCGTGAACTGCGGACGATGCAAGCGGTCACCGAGTCGGTGGCCCCTCCGTCGCTCCTGGTGTCCCGCCGCGGCAAGTTGATCCGCTCGTTCGGGACAGCATCGGAACTCCTTCGCGTGCCGGTGGGCAGTTTTTCTGATGACGTTGCGGCGATGCTGCCGGGACCGGCCGGATCGTCAGTCGCGGCTGGTGTCCGGCGATGCTTGCGATCGATGGAACCCACGAGCGTTGGCGTGCTTGAGGTCCGGCGGGACCCCGGCGTCGAAGCCCGGCGGGTGCGTTTTCGGATCAACCCGATCGATCTTGGCTCCCATGAAGAGCCGCTGGCCTTGGTTGTGCTGGAGCCGGCGGCGCCGCTCGTGGCCGATCCGTCGTCCAGTGACGTGGACGCCGCCGCGGCAGCGAATACGCTCGACGTCACTTCCCAGGTCGCGATTGAGCGCCTCGAAGGAGAACTGCGAAGCGTTCAGGACGAACTGCAGTTCACCATCGAAGATCTCGAGGCAGCGAACGAAGAACTTCAGTCGACGAACGAAGAGATGCTCGCGTCGAACGAAGAATTGCAGGCGGCGAACGAAGAGTTGCATTCGGTCAACGAAGAACTGCACACTGTCAACGCCGAGCACGCCGAGAAGATTCGCCAGTTGACGGCGATGACCGATGACTTTGACAACCTGCTCCGGGCGACGGCCGTGGGGACCGTCTTCCTTGATCCAGACATGACGATTCGCCGGTTTACGCCGGCCGCGGCACGCTACTTGCCGCTTCGCGATGCGGACATTGGCCGGCCGATCACCGAATTGACGTCTCCACTTGCTTCCGATGAACTTCTTTCGGGCGCGCGCCGTTGCCTCGAAGAAGGCGAGGCCGTAGAGATCGAAGCCAAGCACGGCAAGACCGGTTGGGTGTTGGTCCGCATCATGCCGTTCCTCGGGCGGACGGGTGATCGGCGCGGAGCGGTGCTGACGATCATCGACATTGGTGCGATCCGAGCCCGCGAGGCTGAGCTCAAGCGACTGCGCGATCGGCTCGATCACGCGGTCGACGGGTCGGCCGACGGCCTGTGGGAGTGGGGCGATATCCGCCGTGACAGCATGTGGTGGTCGCCGCGCTTTCGCGAGCTGCTCGAGTTGGACCAGCATGCCTCCGCCGGATTCGAAGCGTGGGCGAGCCGCATGCACCCGACTGACGAAGATCGACTGCGATCCCAAATCGATCGGCATCTGGAAGGCAGAGTCGCCGCCGTTGATCTCGAAGTCCGGCTGCGGCGCAGCGAAGGCCGCTTCGGCTGGTACCGGATTCGCGGCGTGGCGCGGGGCGTTGACGGCGAACTCGGACTGCGGATGGCTGGCTCCATCCAAGACGTCGACGAGCGGCATCGAGCGCTTCAGAACGCTGAGATGTACGTGCGACTGTCGCAAGAGATCGAGAAGACCACGGGCATCGGCGGCTGGGATCTCGACTTCCAGACGAACACGCTCCAGTGGTCCGACGCCACGCGGCGGATCCACGAAGTGTCCGACGACTTCGAGCCCGACATTGAGAACGCCGTCGCCTTCTACGACGCCGACTCTCGGGAACACATCGCCGAGTTGATCGAGGCGGCCCGGGCGTCCGGCCACGGGTGGGATGCGACCGCCACAATCATCACCACCACCGGAAAGCGGCGACTCGTTCGAACGCTCGGTCGCGTCCGATTCGACGATGGTCGGGCGATCGGGGTGAACGGCACGATCCAGATCGTTGATGGCGACGCGGTGTCCGACGCATCGGACGCCTGAGTTCGGATGTTGCACCGGAGGAGCGTTCCCGACGCCGCCCCCGGCCGTCCCCGGCCGGCTCCGGGCCGCTCGCGCACCACGCATGGCACCGCTGCATCGTGTCACCGCTGCATCGCGCTGACACGGCGTCGCTGATCAGGTTCTGGCCGGTGGGGGCATGCTCCGAGAGGCGAACGCTCGACGCCGTCGCCATTCGGATGGACCAGTCGACCATCGCGCCGGATTCCTCAGGGCGCGGTGCAGGATGTCCGCGTTCGACCGAGTCCCGGAGATCTGGATTCCGACTCGTCGGACCGAAATCGTGACCCGGGCCGCGGCCCGGAAGAGCCGCTTCCGGATCGTCCAGGATTGAGTTCGTTCCAACGCCGTGCCTTTGAGGCCGGCGTGGCGGAAGTGGTCGCCGAGGGCGCCGGTGCATGCCCTCGATGCAGCGCGCGGCCGACTCGTGCGCAAACGGTGGCAGCTTCCGCGGTCGGAGAAGAAGCCGTACTGCCGCTTCTTGATCCGGTGTTCCAAGTCGCCGGGGGCGCCGTCGTCGACTTCGTGGATCGTTCGGGCGCGTCCGCGCAGGCTCGCGACGACGTGCCGGGGATTCGGTTTCCCATTCGTCCGTTCCGCCTGTGCCGCGACCTGGCGACGCCACAGCCATCGTGCTCCTTCTGGTAACGGGTCGATTCCGTACATGATCCGAGAAGCAGTCCATTCGTTTCCGCCAGGCGTGCGACCACGACCGGGGCGTCTGGCTTCCCTCGGTGAGGACGTCTTCCCTCGGAGTGCGGCCGAGCCGGGGCGACCCTCGGTCTCAGCCGCGCCGCTGCCACCTGCAGCAGGACCGGCTAGCCAGCTTGCGGCACGCGGGGCGATCGCACCGGTGACGTATCCCCCACGACCGGAACGCCCCTCGCATGAGCGAAGGGCGTTCACAGTCGGGTCACGGGATTCAGTGGACGCTCCCGATCACGGGCCGGGTTCCGGAGTCACCCTCGAGGGTCACGGGCAGACCGACCCGAAGCCGGCGAGCACCGTGAGGACGTCGTTGAAGTCGATGACGCCGTCGCCGTTGGCGTCCACCGGGCAGGGATCATCGCCGCCCGTTTCGGTGACGTCGAACTCGAACGCGCCCATGTCGACCACCGGGCCGATGCGAGCCGCCCCCGTGTCGGCCGTGTCCAGATCGTCCTGGCCACGCGGGTTGCCGGCCAGATCGACGAACGGTCCGAACCCGTAGAGGTCCGAGTTTCCGGCGTCGATGGCCGGGGAGCCGGCCAGGAGCGAGTAGTCACCGGCCGACGCGTCGGTGAACTGCGGGTCGGCGTTGGAGATGTTGTCGTCCAGTGTTCCCTCCGTCGGCTCAGCGGTGTCGAACAGGTTGAACGCGATGCTGTCGACGCCGCCGACGGCACTCAGGTCCACCGCGTCGCCGCCGTTGGTGGCGAAGATGTTGTTGGAGACGGTGATGTTTCCGCCGCTGGCGAGACCGGCGACCCCGGCTCCGACGCCGGCGCTGTTGTTCACGAACGTCGAGTTGGCGATGTCGACGTTGGCGGTACCGATGGCGATCGCGCCGCCCCGGTCCGCGAGGTTGCCGTCGAACACGCAGTTGAACACCTGGCCGAAAGCGCGCTGGCCGCCCTGGGTGGTGCGGAAGCGAATCGCTCCGCCATCGCCGCCCCCGTCTCCGGGCCGAAGGCTGGTGTTGGTGTTGAATGTGCAGTTGATGAAGTCGTTGAATCCGCCGAACGCGCCGATCGTGCTGCTGGACGACTCGTTGTCAGTGAACTCGCAGTCGATGTACTCGGCCGAGTCGCCGGCTCCGGTGTTGAGGAAGGTGAGGATGGCGCCGCCGGCACCGTTCGCGAGGTTGCGCCGGAATCTGCAGTTTTCAAACGTCAGGCGGTCGGCGACGTTGACGAACATCGCCCCGCCGTCACTTCCGTTCTCGCCGATCGCGGTATTGTCGAAGAACCTCGCGTTTCTGAGCCGGGCCGATTCAATGTTCCGGAGGATCAATGCTCCGCCGCGATCGTTCGCGGCGTTGTCGAGGAACCCTACGTTTTGCAGGTTGAGCCGGCCGCTGCCGTTCGAATTCCAGACGATGCCGCCGCCATCTCGGTTCGCGACGTTCTCCCGCAGGTTCGTGCCCACGAGCTGCAGGTCTCCGGAACCGTTCTGGAAGATCGCGCCGCCGTCCCGTCCCTCGTTCCCGATGAGCTCGCAACCGCCCATCACGAGCGTGAAGTTCTCGCCGCCGACGGCGCCACCGTTGGCGTTGTCGGCGTCGTTGTTCTGGATGATGCAGTCCAGAATCGTCACGCGGTCCGCCGACAGAACGTCGACACCGGACCCACGCTGGTTGTTGCCGACGCCGCTGCCATCCTGGATCGTCAGGCCTTCGAGGGTGATGTCGCCGTCTTCGACCTCGACGCGTATGACGGAGCCGCCGCCATTGGCGTCGAGCACTGGGGTGTCGCCATCGGCGGCTCGGATGGTCAGGTCGGCAATGTCCACGAGGAACGTGCCGGTGTGGGTGAAGGTGTCGCGGAGGATGATGATGTCGCCGGGATCAATGCCGCTCACGGCGGGGTCCAGGGCGTCCTCAAGGGTCGCGATGTCGTCGGGGACGATGAAGGTCTCCTGCGCGGCAGCGGTGCCGGCCAGCGAAAAGATGCAGATCGTTGAAGCGAAGCGGTGCATGGCGTTCTCCGAGAACCCGGTGGGGGCGTTGGTGGGGGTCGATGGTCGGGGCTGATGGGAGGGCTGGCGTCGCGGGGACGCGTTGCCTCGGGCCGAGATACGGAGGGGGCGTCGGGCCGGCGCAAGAGTTTCTGGGAAGTCTTCTGAGACCGGCCGGACGCGGGGGAGCCGGTGCACCATCCGAGCGAGCGGATGAAGATTCGATCGGAGCCGACGCGTTCGGCGTTCGCACGGAGCTCGATCGCTGCCGTCTCCGCTTGATCCGTCGAGATCGGGCGACGCCGCGAGCGGCCGACCGGTTGGGCTCGATCTGTGGGCTGATCCGCCAGAAACGCCCGATGGCATCGCCCGTGGTCGGTGCGCACTTTCTGCCGGGCGTGGGTCAAACGTGGGCGGGAATGAAACCGGCGTGGAATCTGCGGGAGGGGGCGCTTTTTCGACCAGCGGGCTTCGTTTTCGGCCATACCGGCGGTTCTCGTCATGAACCCGTCATCGCCGCTCAATCCAGACCTGATGCGACCCGATGCCCGCTGTAGCTCGCCGCTCCAATCCGGGGCGCGACCGGTAAGGCGTCATCACGATGGTCGACAGACCGGCAGACACCCCCTCCGCAGAACGGAATCAGTTCAGGGTCCCGTGGCGGACGTTGGTGCCGATTCTGCTGATCGTCGCCGCTGGAGTCGTCCTCTCACTGGCGACCGCGCCGCCAGTGCGCGGCGGCGCGCCGCCGATTCCGGGCGGGATCTCAGCCAACGTTCCGCGGGCATCTGACCCGTCGGCCGACGGGGCGACTGAGCCCGGCGCCGCCTCGGCGGGTGAACACCCGCAGGACCACGCCCACGCCCATGGAACGCCGGGCATCGATCCATCGCGCGGTGGCTGGACCGCCTCGGACCCGTTCACCAATCGTGGGCGCTACATGCCCCGATTGCATTGCTTGCAGACCGAAGAGGGCGGGAGCGACTGGCTGTGGTCGCTCACGCTCATCGGGCTTGGTCTGGCGGTCCTCATCGGGTACCTGAAGATCTACCGGTTCTTCCTCCGCAGCTACCTGGCCGAGAAGCCTGAGTTTCGCAACCACAAGCTGATGGACCTGGCCAACATCTTTCTCTGGTGCGGCGTCTGCGGCTACTTCTTGTCGGCCCTGATGTTCTTCTGGCCGGGCTACCGGCTGATGGCCATCTGTCTCGGCGTGCTCTTGTTCTTCACGCTTCGATTCATCCGGCGGTTGGGGGACCTGACGGTGTCGCTCGCCGCGCCGCGCATCAAGGCGGAGTTGGAATCGACCCTGGCCGACGCGAACGAACGACTCCGGTCCGAAGTTGCCGCCCGAACCGCCGAAGCGAATGAGGCTCGGGCGGTGGCCGAGCGGGCCAAGGTCGAGGCGGAGCTGGCCCGGGACGCGGCCGAAGAGGCCAATCAGGCCAAGAGCCAGTTCGTGGCGTCGATGAGTCATGAGATTCGCACGCCCATGAATGCGATCCTTGGCTACGCCGAACTGCTTGGCGATGTGGCGACGGACGATGTTGAACGTGATGCGGCCGCGGCCACGATCCAACGAAACGGCCGCCACTTGATCGAACTGATCAACGACATTCTCGATGTCTCCAAGATTGAAGCGGGCAGCATGAGCGTCGAGCGCGTGGCCTGCTGCCCGCGCACGGTGATCGAAGATGTCGTGTCCCTGCTGCACGGACGGGCATCAGAGCAGGGACTCTTGTTGTGCGCTGAAGCACTCGACGAACTTCCATCGTTCGTGGTCACTGATCCCACGCGGCTCCGGCAGATCCTCGTCAACCTCGTCGGCAACGCACTGAAGTTCACCGCGGAGGGTGAAGTGCGCATCGTGGCCCGGGTCCTGGCGAGTGAGTCGGGCTCGGATGCCATTGAAGTGCGGGTCCGGGATACTGGCATCGGACTGGAACCAGATCAGCTCGAATCGATCTTCGATGCGTTCCGTCAGGCCGACGCGTCGACCACCCGTCGGTATGGCGGCACCGGGTTGGGGCTCTCCATCTCGCGAACGCTGGCCGAAATGCTTGGCGGGGGCCTGAGCGTCGAAAGCGAAGCCGGTATGGGCAGCACGTTCATCCTTCGCATCGACAGTGGCTTGGCCGACGGCGAGTTGCCGGCCGACGTCGCGCGGCCCGAGGCCGTCGACGCGAACGCCGGCGATCTGGCGACGATGACCGGGCGCGTGGCGATCGTTGACGATGGCATCGACAATCGTCGCCTCTTCGGGCACTTGCTGCGAAAGGCAGGTTTGAACGTCGATGTCTACGAAGACGGACGCAGTGCGATCGACGCCTTGGTCGTTGATGGCGTGGCGATCGATCCGCACGGGGCGCCGGCCCCCGACATGATCCTCTTGGACCTGCAGATGCCCGAGATTGATGGGCACGAGACCGTCCGTCGGCTCCGTGCCGCGGGCTGGGCTGGGCCGGTGATCGCGTTGACCGCCCACGCGCTGAGCGAAGTCGGGGCGCAATGCCGTGAAGACGGATTCGACGATGTGGCCCACAAGCCGATCTCGCGTTCCGCCTTGCTCGAGTTGTGCCGAACCTGGTTGGCCCGAGGCGACGCCGAAGGGCGGCGGGCGGCCTGAGCCGACGACGGCGGGTCGGGCCGTTCCGGCGTTGGATCGAGCGCCGCACCGGTTGGATCGTGTTCGGGCGAGCGAGCTTGGGGGGCAGCGACCGCCCGTGTGCCGCGCCGGCGGGCCCGAAGTACACTCCGCCGATGCACGAAGAAAGATTCTGTCACTCCGAGTACACGATCCGCCGCAAGGTGCTCTCGATCCTCGGGGCCAAGTTCCATGTCTACGGCCCGAATGAGCAGCTGGTGCTTTTCACGAAGCAGAAGGCATTCAAACTTCGGGAAGACATCCGGCTCTACGAGAGCGAGGCGATGGAGAACGAGTTGCTCGTGCTCCAAGCTCGCCAGGTCATCGACTTTGGCGTCACCTTCGACGTCGTCGATCCGCTGGATGGCGATCGGATCGGATCGGTCCGGCGCAAGGGACTCAAGAGCATCCTCCGCGACGAATGGCTGATCTTTGGCGCGGACGACGAACCGCTGGGCCGGGTCTTCGAAGACCAGGCCTCGCTCGCCCTCCTGCGCCGCATCCACCCGATCTTCAGCGTCATCGCCCCGCAGTCCCACAACTTTGAGGTCAACGGCGCGATGGCTGCGACCCTTCGGCAGAACCGCAATCCGTTCGTCCAGAAGACGATGGTGCGGATCGAGGACGCGTCGGCCGGCGCGCTGGATCCGAGGCTCGCCGTCGGCACCGCAGTCCTGATCGCCGCGATCGAAGGTCGCCAGAACTGACGGGAGCGCGGCTCGATCATCCGGCTGACCCAACGAAAAACGCCCGTCCTGCTCGCAGGAGGGGCGTTCTTCAAAGGCCGAGGTGGGATTCGAACCCACGAATACCGGATTTGCAATCCGGCCCCTTAGACCACTTGGGCACTCGGCCAAGATGCGAGCAGCGAGCTGCTCGGCGACGTGAAAGACTATCCGGTGCTCCGGCGATGGGCAATGGCTGGCGGGCCCGGTCCGCCGGTTGGCCTGACTTTCGGGCGGGTGGCCACGCGGGACGGCGGATCGGCGATCGGTTGGCGGCGTCCCCCAGCATCGTTCGCGGCGATAGCCGGGACGTGGGTGGGCCCGGTCCCGGCAAACGGCGGGGACCACTTGGGGTTGGCTTCGGTTCTGGCGTCGGCTTTGGCGTCGGTTCTGGCCTTGGCTTTGGCTCTGGCTTTGGCTCTGGCCTTGGGTTCCGGCCCGGGCTCCGACTCTCGCTCTGGCCCCGGCGTCGACGATCCTTACGGGGCCGTGCCCGTGCCCGTGCCCGCGCCGGCGTCGTCCACCGCGGCCACGGCGGCTTCATCCCGGCGCATCAGGACCATGCCCCGCAGGTCGGTGTCGGCTGGCGGCACGCCAAAGAGGTCGGCGTCAGTCGTCCCGCGCCCGCCGGTGCGGACATGGGCCCGCAACTGTTGGCCGACGAGCGGATCGATGACCGCCTCGTAGCGTTCGCCGCCCGCGCCATCGGGGACGACGCGGTACACGTACAGCTTCTCCCCGCGGCGAAGCGGCCGGCCGCTGCCGATGGCCACGCGAATCCGTCGTTTGACCGGCTCGCTGACGATCCGGATGCGATCGTCGTTCGTCGGCACCATGCGGTTGAGCACGTCCTTGGACTCAAGCAGTGCGTCCTTGGTCGCGCGGCCCAATGGGCTGTTCCAGAACAGCAGCGAGTCGAACGTGATGTTGCCGTAGAGCGTGGTCGGATCGGTCGAGGGCGTGGCCGCGGTGCCGTACACATGATCGGTGGCCACCGAACGGCCGCGTTCCAAGTCAAAGACGTCGAGTTGGATCGCCACCAGGGCTTCAACGCGGCGCTTGCCGAACGTTCGACGGGGCAAGAGTTCGGGCGCGACGTCATCGGTGTGTCCGAAGTCGGTGACCCGGCCGTTGACGATCAGGCGGACGTCCGGATGGGCCCGGCGAATGCGGGCGAGGGCTTTGGCCCGGGCGTCGTCCGGCTGATCGCGCAGACCGGCGACATCGGCGGCAAGTCGCGGGTTCACGATGACGTCAAAGCGTCCGCGGTTCAGCGCGGTGCGGGCCAGCGCGTCGGCCATGTCGCGGCCAATCCGCGGCCAGCCGACGGAGGCGTACGCTGGATCATCGAAGTGGCCGACGACGACCACGCGGGCGCCGGTGACATCGGCTTCAGCCGGGCCGTCTTCGGCCATCGTGGTGGGTGGGCTGTTGTACGTCGTCCACGGCAGGGGGCCGCCGATGCTGCCGCATCCCGTCAGGATCGCGGGGGCGGCGCACGCGAGGGCGACGCCGGCAGCTCGCGAAGCGGCCGTGACCGCGTTTCGCGGGCAACGCCACAGTCGTCCGGCGGGGAGCCGGAAGAGCCGCCATCGTCGTGGGTAGGGGCGTGCGTTCATTCGCCTGCCGCAATGTGCGTGCACATCGCGAACCTCCTGACGCCTTCGCTCGCCCGGGCGCATCCGTGCGTCCGGAACCTGGCCGCCGGAAGTGGAAGAATCCCCTTCGGCGGCCGATCATGATGGTACCCGCGGTGGACGCGGGCGGAGTATGAGCGGCCCGGAACGCCCGGGCAGGAGGGTTGAGATGCCGACGACGAAGCACCCTGAGTCATGTGATCACTCCGGACCGATGGCCTCGAAGCAGGCCCGGCCAAAGACCGACCATTGGGGCGGAGCCGGCCGACGAGGGTTCAGCCGGGTGGCGTCGATGGCCCTCGGGCTGGTCATCATCGGCGTGGCGGGGGGAGCCGTCGCTCGAGCGATCGAGCCGGCGGCCGCCACACCAGCCGCCGCGCCAATCGCCGAGCCAGCCGCCGATTCGGCCGCCACACCAGCCGCCACACCAGGCGCCACGCCAATCGCCACGCCGCGTCGCGCCGCGAACCTGTCCGCACTCGCGACCGAGTTGGGGACGTCCGGCCTCGCCCAAGCCGCTCCCGCCAACGCCCCCGGCCTCGCGCCGCCGATGCGGCGCGGCGAGGCCGACCGTGCCGCCCGCCGCGCCGCTCGACGCACGCCCGTCGTCGACGTCTTCGAAGCCAGCCGCGACGCGGTCGTCAACATCGCCACGACCGAAGTGCAGGAAGTCCGCGTCCGGCGCCGATCCGCCTTCGACTTGTTCTTCGACGACTTCGACCCCCGGCCGCGCCGCCGCGAGCGGCAGAGCGTTGGGAGCGGGTTCGTGATCCATCCCGATGGCTACATCGTCACCAATGCCCACGTCGTCAGCCGAACCGCGTCGGAGCAAAAGGCGATCTTTCCCGACGGGCGCGAATACGACGCGGTGATCGTGGCCACCGACCGCGATGCCGACCTTGCGGTGCTGAAGATCGAGGCCGACGCGCCGCTGCCGACGCTGCCGCTTGGCCGGAGCGACGACATTCTGGTCGGCGAAACCGTCGTGGCCATTGGGAATCCGCTGGGATTCCAACACACCGTGACGTCGGGCGTGGTGAGCGCGACCGGGCGGTCCATCGAGGTGAGTCGCGACTTGCGGTTCGACGACCTGATCCAGACCGACGCCAGCATCAACCCCGGCAACTCGGGCGGGCCATTGCTGAACGTGCTGGGCGAGTTGATCGGCGTCAACACCGCCATTCGTGGGGACGCGCAGAACATCGGCTTCGCCATCAGCGTCGATCGACTCCGCCGTGCGTTGCCGGAACTGCTCGACGTCGAGCGGCGCTACCGGATCGAGAGCGGACTCCAGATCGATCCACTTGGCGTGCCGCGGGTCGTCTCGGTGCTTGGCGATTCACCGGCCGCCCGGGCCGGCATCCGCCCCGGTGACCAGTTGCTGGAGATCGACGCCCGGCCGGTCGCCAACGCCATCGACTACGACATTGCGGTCATGGGCCGCCGACCTGGCGACGCGGTTCGGCTGCGATTGGACCGGGGCGGTCAAGAGGTCTTGGCTTCACTGCGACTCGCCGAGCGGCCGCGGCCTGACGGCGATGCTCTGGCGTGGGCTCGGCTCGGCCTGCGCCTCGAACCGGTCGATGACGATCTGGCCCGCCGGCTCCGGCTGGGGCGGAACCGCGGCATGTTCGTGACCGCGGTCGCTCCGGAGTCGGCGGGCGAGGCGGCCGGTGTCCGGCCTCGGGACATCATCTTGGCCCTGGACGAGTTCTATCTGAGCTCGGTGGAGGATCTCGGGCGGCGACTGGAGCGCGCGGCGTCCGACGAGTCGATGTTCATCCGCGTCGTTCGGGTCGTGGACCGGCGAAAGAGCATCCTCGATGGAGAAATCGTGGTTCGGTAGGCCTGGTTTGGCGAGCAGCCCCCATCGTCTTGGCCGATGTCCGCGAATCAGCGGGCTCAGGGGCCGCCGTCCCACCGCCGTCCCACCGCCGTCCCGCCGCCGTCCCGCCGCCGTCCTACCGCCGTCCCACCGCCGTCCCGCCCTCGGCCGCACCGCCGTCCCGCCGCCGTCCCGCCCTCGGCCGCACCTCCGTCCCTTCGTCCGCCGCGCCGCCAACCCTTGATCGTCCAGCGGGCATCCTGGCCCCCGATTGCGGCCGATTCCGCCCGCCCGACTGGCGACTGGAGGCGAGCGGGGGGCTAAGATTGGTGCTCGCGCGCTCCGCCCCCTGTTTCCTCGGTCTTCCCGATGGGAGGCCCAGCGGATGTCGCGAGACCGATCCCCGCCCCGACCCTGCCCGCGATCCAGGAAGTCCCCCAATGGCCACGCTTGCCTCCGGCTCCGCCGCCCCCGATCCAACCGGGATCGCCGAGTCCGAGCCGTCTCGGCCCGATCCCAAGACGCCCGGCCTGATCGGCTGGGTGCTGGATCTGTTCAGCAGCATCCGGCTTGGCATCGTGTTGATGATCCTCATCTTCGTGTACTCGTCGATTGGGTCGGCCGGCTTGCCGGTGCACCCGAACATCCTCGCGCCCAGCTCGTGGATGAACGTCCGCGAGCTGATCGAGATGAGCGAGTTCCGCTGGTTCCACTGGTGGCCGTTTGATGTTTTGATCGGGCTCTTCTGCCTGAACTTGACGGTGGCCACGATCCGCCGCATCCCGTTCAACATCCTGACGCTCGGCGTTTGGACGATCCACACCGGCCTGATCATCCTCTCCCTCGGAAGCGTCTACTACTTCACGATGAAGAAGGAAGGCGACGTGCCGGTTCCGCGGCGCGAAGTACAAATCGCCATCCCGGGGGTCGAGCCCCAGACAATGGTCGCCACGCCAGGCAATTCCTTGATCCTTGGAAATGGGGCCGACCAGCGCCGCTTCCGCATCGCCCGCATCACGCCGGACTGGGAACTGCTCTCCGGAGACGACGCCGGCACGCGGGCTTACAAGGTCACGGTCTCGGTGGAAGGCGGGCCGGAAGGCATGTTCATGCGGGAGCTGATCGACGGCTTCCCGCAGTACACCGAGGACCTGATCCGGTCCGAGGACCCGCAGCAGCCCTTTGCCCGGGCCAAGAACGTCCGGGGCGCGCCGCTGGTGGACGAAACGGTGGAGCTTTCGCTGGCTCCGGTCAGCGTCGACCATTTTTACCTGATGGAATCACGGGCCCTCTACGTCCGTGCTCGCGGGGCCGAGACGTGGTCTGAACGCCCGGTGCCGTGGATGCCGCTGTTCAAGGATCACCTGCGCGACTACGAGGGCCTTTGGCTTGGTCCGAACCAAGACCGTCCGCCGCTGCGTCCGCTGGAAGTCGTCGTCGCCTCGGAAGCCGATGACGATCCGTTGCCGAACGTCGACTTCGTCATCGACGAGTACCTCCGATACGCCTCGTTGCAGAAGCAGCTTCTTCCGGGTGGCGCCCGCTTGAACCCCGTCGCCCGCATCCGACTCGAGTCGCAGCAGAGTGCGACGCAGCAGACCTTTGACATGGAAGCGTTCAACGCGTCGACCCGCACCCAGATGCGCGGCGCGCTGGTCTTCGACTGGGTGGAAGACGACGCGGCCTTCGCCCGGCTGGCCGAGGCCGTTCCGCCAGCGATCGAGGTCCGCCCTCCCGGGGGCGAGCCGGTGCGTGTGCCGATCAACCGCACGGCCCAGGCCGATCCGGACCTTGAGTTTTCACCGGTCGCCGGCACGGACTACGCCTGGCGCGTCCTGAGCTTTGACGACGGGTTGCAGATCGCGAACCGCACGCTCTCGGTCGCGGTCATTGAGGTGACCCAGGGCGATCGCCAATTCACCCGGTGGGTGTTCGACGATCCGTCCATGACCCGCGATGTGCCGGAAGGAGAGACGCTGGCCGCCAACGCCGCCGGCGCTTTCGACGCCACGCTCGACCTGTCGTACATCCCGGGAACGCCGGTGGCGATTCGCCTGATTGCCGGTCCGGACGAAGAACAACTTCGGGTCAGTGTGCCGCAGATCGGCACGAACGCGCCGCCGCAGATCTTTGACCTGCGCGTCGGCCAGCCGGTCCTGATTCCCGGCGGACTCACCCTGCACGTGGATGCATTCACCGCCCGCGGCCAGGACGTGGTGCGTCCCGCGGTCGTGCCCGAACGCATGCGGGATCGCGACGTCGGCATGATGGCCTCGATGGTCCGCGTTCAGATCCCGGGCGCCGTGTCGGCCATCACCGGTTCGGACCCGGTGGAATCCGTCGACGGTTCCATGTGGCTTCCGTTCCACCGCTATCCGTTCGACGCGCCCCACGAGGCGATCCGCCGGTTCCGCTACACGCCGACCGTCGTGACCATGGAAGACGGTTCGCAGATCGAAGTGATGTTCAGCCGGCAGCGGCATCCGCTCACGCATCCCGTTCGGCTGGATCGGTTCGAGATCGACAGCCGCATCGGCGGGTTCTCCGGCGATACGAGCAGTATTCGCGACTGGCGCAGCATCGTCCGTTTCGAAGAGGACGGGCAGTGGTCGGAGAGCCGCGAGGTCCACGTCAACAATCCCAAGCCCTCCGGTGGCTATTGGTTCTTCCAGGCCCAGTGGGATCCGCCGGACGAGCCGCGATTTGAGGGTGACCCGGGGTCGGCCGGCCTCAACTACACCGTGCTCGGCGTTGGCAACCGCAATGGCGTGGTCATCCAACTCTGGGGATGCATCATCACCGTGATCGGGATGATGTACGCGTTCTACGTCAAGCCGTGGATCAAGCGTCGCCGTCAGGCGGCGGTCTACGCGGACATGGCCGCTCGCGGGATCCTCCCCGCCGGCGCGGTCAACGTGGCCGGCGGCGATTCGCCGGCCGAACCGGAGTTGGCCCCGGCCGGCTCGGAGGTGCAGCGATGACCTGCCTGAATCTTTCGAAATTTGGCCGACGTCCTTGGATCGCGCTGAGCCTGGTGCTCGGGGCCGGGATCCTGGCCGCGGTCGGCGGGCGCGCGATCGCCCAAACGCCCGGCTCGCCCATGCCGAACACTGGCGCCCACGCCGGTGCGCCGACGCAGGCCATGGTCGACGGCTTTGCCGCGCAGATCGATGTCAAGCCGCTCGCCGACCTGGCCGTGCACGCCGAGGGGCGCGTGGTGTCGGTCGGTTCGTACACCACGCAGATGATGCGATTCGTGTCGGGGCCGCGGTGGATCAACGGTCAGTCGCCCACGTTCACGTACTTCGACTTGATGATCCGCCCCGAACGCTACGGCAACCGGCCGGTGATCTTCGTCAAGAAGAAGCTGATCCGCGCGGAGATCGAACGCGAACTGCGCACCGCCGGGCGCGTGCAGATCGACCAACTCAAGCGCAATCCGTCGCGCTCGATCTCGCCGGCGCAGGAGTCGGCCTTCTTCGCCGAACTCGACTCTCAGATGGTCCAGTTCATGGAGTACGGCCTGATCTCGCCGCGGCTCATCAACGATCCTGCGGTGCAGCAGCGATTGCAGCTGCTCAGCACGGACCTCTTGCGCACGGCCAAGCCGGTGCAGGAGATTCGCAGTGCGATGACCGTGCGCGACCCTGGCTTCCTGCGCGGCAAGCTCGAAGTGCTCCCGCCCCCGTCGGGCGACTACCACGACCGCTGGCACACGCTCGATGAGCTCGCTGCCGCGTCGGCCGACGATCCGGAGTACGCCGGTCTCGACCCGGCCCTCAAGGCCGACCTCCGTTCGGCGTGGACCGGCCTCGCCTCCGCGTGGGGGCGCAGCGACGCTGGCGCGACCAACGCGGCCATCGCCCGCCTGGCCGAACTGCTGCCGCTGGTGAACGACGACGCGGCGATCTACCCGGACCAGCGCCGGCTCCAACTCGAGAACTGGTACAGCCGTTCGCGGCACATGACCTGGATCTGGATCGTCTACGGGCTGGCCCTGATCCCGCTGACGCTCTTTGTCGTGTTCCGCTGGAGCGGGGCCCTCTGGGCGGGCATCAGCTTGTTCACCGTCGCGCTGCTGCTGCAAACCGCGGCGTTCGCGATCCGCTGGTACGTCTCCGGCCGCTTCCCGAACTCGAACATGTTCGAGGCGGTCACGACCGCCGCATGGTTCGGCAGCGCGTTTGCCGCTCTGGCCGAACTCGGCCTGCGGCGCACGCCCACCAAGGGTTTGTGGGCGATCGGCAGCGGCACGGCGAGCATGGTCGCACTCATGGCCGCGTACTACCTGCCGCTGCAGCTCGACCCCACGGTCAATAACCGGATGCCGGTGCTGCTTGACCTGTGGCTGTACATCCACACCAACGTCATCATCTTCTCGTACTGCCTGGTCTTCATGTCCGCGGTCACCGCCACGCTGTACCTGGCGTACCGGCTGATTCGCTGGTTGCAGGGGGCCGACGGGCTGGCCAAGGTCGAGTACGCCAAGGTCGGCGGCGCGGCCTCGCTGATCATGACCGGTCCCGACGGCAACACCATGCTCGATCGTCCCAAGACGACGATCGGTCAGGTGCTTGACGGCACGACGATGATTCTTGTCGAGCTGAGCTTTGTGCTGCTGTGGGCCGGACTGGTGATGGGCGCGATTTGGGCTGACCACTCGTGGGGCCGTCCGTGGGGCTGGGACCCCAAGGAAGTCTTCGCCCTGAACACGTTCATCGTGTTCGCGGTGCTCATCCACGCCCGGCTCAAGACCAAGGACAAGGGCCTCTGGACCGCGATCATCGCCTTGATCGGGTGTGCGGTCATGATCTTCAACTGGGTGGTGATCAACTTCACGATCGCGGGATTGCACAGCTACGCGTGATGGCGCGGGCGGGGGCTGCGGTCCGGCCGGGATGCGGCGGCGACGCGGCCTGTGAGCGGCCGATGAGCGGGCCAGCGAGCGGTCGATGGGCGGGCAGAGCGCCGTCGGTCGTCGGCCGACCCTTTCCCGTGGTTTCTGGGGCGGTGGGTCCGTCTCGCTCGCCGCGCGGTCGCCGGGCGCACCTACCATCTCACCATGGCATTGCCCCCGGCCGACGGCCCCCAACATCCTTTCGAGTCCGACCATCGCCGGCACGCCGTCTGGCAATTGGAAGACCCGGAGCACACGAACGTCATCGCCCTGTGGCCGGACGACACGCCGCCGAGCCGCATGGAGGTGCTGGCCGCCTTCGCCAACGCCGCCGGTGAATCGGTCAAGGTGCTCGACGACGTCGGCGAACATTCACCGGACTTTGAGTGGGCCAGCATCGTGGAGGTGCCTGGGTTCGAGCGGCCGATGGCCGTCTGGACCGAACGGGCCCGCCCGATGAGTCCCGAAGAACTCGAAGTCGCCGGCGGCGTGCAGTGCCCGTGGATCGTCGGGGTGGAAGCGATGCTCGAAGTCGTCGACCCGCTGCGCGACTTCGCCGGCCTGGTCCGGCTGATGCTCCGCGGCCTGCCCGATGCCCCGGCGATGCTCGACGTCACCACGAGCCGCTGGTCGCCGCGATCGGTGCTCGAGGCCCTCTTCGAGCACGAGTCGGTCGAGCCGCCGGCCGACGTGCTCTGGGTCGTCGAAGCCCGCCGCAAGCCGGCCGAAGATGGAGCGGACGACGAGGGAATCTGGCTCCGCACCCGCGGCCTCGGCCGCTGTGGGCGTCCGGAACTCGAGATGATCGGCGTCCCCGATGACACCTCAGACTCCGCCGCCGTCATGCTCAATGGGCTCTGTTCGATGCTCTTCGAAGCCGAGCCGCCGCATCCCGGCGAGCCCTGGCAGGTCGGCCACGAGATTCGCGTCGCCCTGATTCCGGCCGATGTGATCGTCGACGCGCGGCCCGATGAAGCCCTCGGCGGAACGTCCATTCGCGATCGATTCCCCACCACGCCGTCGGCCGTCGTCTGCGATGTCGATGACGACGCCCCCGTCGTGAGTCCGGCGTGGCCCGAAACCGGGCTGGACCTCATGGACCAGTCGGCGACCCACGGCCTTTTCTGGACCGAGCGGGCCACCCGCCGCCAGTCGGACTTGGCGCGGGCCGGGTGGGACCAGTTCGCCACGGCATGGGCTGCCGTCCGCCAGGCCGGGGTGCACGAAGGCGACGATCCGCCCGCGCTCTTCGGCCTCAAGGCCGGCTGCGCGATTGAGGGCCGGCCAGAACTGAACCACGAACACGTGTGGTTCCGCGTGCACGGCTTTTCTGGGCATCAGGTCGACGCCGAATTGGTGAACGACCCGGTGCATTCCGTCGGCATCACCCGCGGGGAGCGCATGCAGATCGCCCCGGACCGCGTGGCCGATTGGGTGGTCGTCACCCGCGACGGGTCGTACGGCCCCGCCGACCTCGAGGCGATGTGGACCGCGATCGATCGGCTGCGGCATCGGGCGGTCCCGGCGGAAGACGCGTCGGCCGTCTCTCTTGGCGGCGAACCGTCCGATGGCGAGTGAAGCGGTCGACTTGCAGTCGGGGCGGGCGGCGGCGGCGGTGTCCGCCGGGCGGCTGGCCGCGGCCGGAATTCCGGTGCGGCTGGTCGACGTTGATCCGCCGGGCTGGTCGATCCTGCGACGCGGCGGCCAAACCGACGAACGGGTGATGGTGGTCGTGCCGGCCGATCGGGCCGACGAAGCGCGCGAGGTGCTCGCGGCCCCGCCGTCGGACGAAGCGGACGGACCGGGCGAATTCGCTGAGGCTGATGGTTCGGCTGACCTGGCCGGTGTCGCCGATCCCGCCGAGCCGACTGAGGCCTTTGAATTGGACCCCTCTGACGGCGGGTCGTCTCGCCGCTCGGGCATGCCGGCTCCGGCCCGACTGGCCATGGTGGTGGCGATCATCGTGATGGCCGTGAGCCTCATCGGGATGATCGCTGGCGCGATCGTGTCGGCCTGGCCCTGAAGTTCGCCGCCGAAATCTGCCCAATTCGCCGCCGGGGCCTCCGGTTCGATTGCTCCCGCGCGCTTCGCCCGGGATCATGCCGGCATGAACGCATCGCCCGACAGATCGTCCGCTGCGGTTCCCGGCCGCATCGTGCTGGAAGATGGCACACTGGCCCGCGGGGTTGCCTTTGGAGCCCCGGCGACGACCGCCTGTGGCGAGCTCGTGTTCAATACGGCCATGACCGGGTACCAGGAAGCGCTGACCGATCCGAGCTACGCCGGCCAGGTGCTGCTGATGACGAGCACCGAGATCGGCAACTACGGATGCAATGACGGCGACACAGAGTCCGGTCGGCCGCAGGTGACCGGCTTCGTGGTGCGCTCGCTGGCCCGGCGACCTTCCAACTACCGAGCGACGTCGAGCCTGAGCGACTGGCTGGCCGGGCACGGGGTGCCGGGCGTGGCCGGGGCCGACACCCGAGCATTGGTCCGCCGCATTCGCGCGGCCGGCGCCATGCGCTGCTGCATTTCGACGGATCCCGCGCGATCCGACGCCGACCTACTGGCCGAAGCGCGGTCGGCGCCGGTCATGACCGGCCAGAACCTCGCCGCCCCGGCCTCCGGTGATCGGCCAGGCCAGTGGCAAGAGGACCTCGGCGGTTGGTGGAGCGGGGTGGCGGCGAGCCGGCCTTCCGTGGATCTCCCCGAGGCCCCGCTGCGGGTCGCGGCCATCGACTGCGGGGCCAAGCACACGATTTATCGTCACCTGGTGGATCGCGGGTGCCACGTGGTGCCGTTGGCCCACGATGCGTCGGCCGACGAAATTCGGGCCATCAATCCCGATGGTCTGTTCCTTTCGAACGGGCCCGGGGATCCGGCCGCGGTCGAGGCGACGATCGACACCGTTCGGGCCGTCATGCACGAGTACCCAACGTTCGGGATCTGCCTTGGCCACCAGTTGCTGGCCCTCGCCTGCGGGGCCCGCACGTGGAAGTTGCCCTTCGGCCATCGCGGGGCCAATCAGCCGGTGCGGAACATCGAGCACGGCCGGGTCGAGATCACCAGTCAGAATCATGGTTTTTGCGTGGACGCCGAATCGCTCGTCGCGGCCGACTGCGTGATCACCCACGAACATCTGAACGACGGCACCGTCGCCGGTTTCCGGCACCGCACGGAGCCAATTTTCTCCGTGCAGTACCACCCCGAGGCTTCGCCCGGCCCCCATGACTCGGCGTACCTGTTCGACGCGTTCGTGGCCGCGATGCTGGCTCGGCGGGCCGCTTGTCCGACGTCGGCATAGGCGTGGCGAGACGATCCCGCTTCCGAAGCCAGTGGCGATCGGGTCCCGATTCCGGGGCCTGTTTTTTGGCCCCGCATCCGGCCTCGTGTCCGGCCTCGTGTCCGGCCTCAGCTCCGTCCCCGCATCCGGCCTCGTCACCGGCCCTGAACCCGGCCTCGCCCGAACGGCATCCGAAAGCACATCCAGTGGTGGGGCAGGGGTTTGCCGTTTGGTCGGCGGGATCCGAGCGCGGCCCCGCAGCGCATTTTGACCCGCCGCATCCTTTTCGGCGACCCGGGCGTGCATCGCGTGGCCGACGGCGCCGTTCGCCCGGGGGTGACGGGCGGTTGGTCGTCCCCCGAATGTCCCCCGCAGTGGATTTCGGACTCGGTTCGGGGGAGATGCATGGCCCGGACTCTCCGTGAGGAGGTTCCTCTGTCTTCCCCAGAGTCCCTCAGCCTCCGTCGAGGTGGCCGGGCATCCCCCGATGTCCCCTTGGTGTCCCAAGCCAACGGCGGAGAACCCGAACGGTGTGAACTCCGGCCTGGTCAGCGGGAACCCGGCACCCGGTGGCTGCGAACCCCTTGCCGAACGCCCCGGACCCGACGGATGCGCACCTCGCCGCGAGGCTTGCCACCCCCGGGACCGGTCAGTAAGGTCTCGGACTCGCGCCCGTGCCTGTGGCAGGAACGCCAAGGACGCCCAGCGGGTCATCGCGATGTGTTGATGGACCCGCGTCAGGCCAGCGCCCGGCCGCGCTTCGGATGGAGATTTACAACGTGACTAGGTTCGCCGATCGACGTCTGGGGACGGTCGCTCTCAGCGGCATGCTCGGCCTGACGGCCGCAGTGACGCTGGTGACGACGCTCACCGCTACCCCGGCATTTGCCCAGGCTACGAGCACGGTTGAGGCCTTCCTCGCCGAAGCCCGGGGTCACCTCGAGGCCTCCCGCTTCTCGCAAGCGGCCCGGGCCTACGGTGAGGCCCTGCGGCTCGACCCGAACAATGTGGAGGCCCGCGAGGGTCAACGTCTGGCCAATCAGCTTCTGAACCGCGGCACCGTGATGCCCCGGGACGGCGAAGCGACCGACCGTGACGTCCTCCGCCAGCAGATCCGCGTCGAAGTGGACGATGCCCTGAACCGTGCCCGGGCTGAGCTCCGGCGCGACGCGTTCGGCACCGCCCGCACGATCGCGATCGAGGCGAAGGTCCGAGCCCAGTCCAACAGCGATTTGTTCAGCCCGTCTGAGCTGTCGCAGATGCTGGACCGTTCCGACCGGCTCCGCGCGGACATCGATTCGGCCGAGGCGACCTACAACCTCGACCGTGCGGCCCAAGAGGCGGCCACCGCCCGCGGCAACGAAGCCGAGCAGATGCGGATCGCCCAGGAGCGAGAGCAGATCGAGATCAACGAGAAGTTGATCCGCGTCCGCCAGCTCCAGCTCGAGCAGAAGTACGCGGAAGCCCGCCAGGTCGTTGAAGAGATTCTCTTCATCGACGAGCGGAACCCCGCCGGTCTCGCCCTGCGGGACATTCTGGAGTCCAGCTCGCTCTACCAGGAGTACGCCCGGATCCAGAACCAGAAGGAACGCTCGTACCTTCGCAACAACATCGACATGCAGGATCGTCTGATCCTTCCTTCCGCCAACCTCTCCGGCGTCGGCCGGAAGGGCATCTCGGAAGTGCTTCAGTACCCCGATGACTGGGTCAAGACCAGCCTCAGCCGCACCACGTCGGCCGGCTACCAGGACACCCCGGAGAACCGCGCCGTTCTCGGGAAGATCGAGTCCACCCCGGTCCAGGTCGCGTTCGACAACAATCGGTTCGACTCGGTCGTGAGCTACCTCGAGCAAGTCTCGGGCCTCGACATCTACGTCGACTGGAAGAGCTTGGACCTCGATGCCGGCCTCGATGAGTCGGCCGAGGTGAACCTGGCCATCGGCGAAGTGCCGATGAACATCGCCCTCGACCGGATCATGGACCAGCTTGGCGAGGATGACGACACCCGCCCGCAGTTCACCGTCAAGGACGGCATCCTGACCATCGCAAGTGACCGCGCGATGCGCCAGGACACGGTGATGGCGATCTACGACATCAAGGATCTGCTCTTCGAGATCCCGCAGTTCGACAACGCCCCTGACTTCGACCTCGACAGCGCGTTCGGCCAAGGCGGCGGCGGCGGTCAGGGCGGCGGCGGTGGTGGTGGCGGATTCGGCGGCGGCGGTGGTGGCAGCGGCGGTGGCGGCGGCGGCGGCGGTGGTCGCGGCGGTGGCGGCGGTGGCGGCTCGCTCTTCGGTGGTGACATCGAAGATGCCGATCGACGGACCCGTGGCGAATTGATCGAGCAGATTCTGTCGATCATCCAAGAGCAGGTCGACCCCGACGGCTGGGTTGAGAACGGCGGCGAAACCGGCACCGTTCAGGAGCTCAACGGCAACCTGATCATCACGAACACGCACGGCAACCACCGCGCGATCGAGGGCCTGCTCCGGCAGCTCCGCGACATCCGCTCGCTGCAGATCAACATGGAAGGTCGCATCCTTTCGGTGAGCAGCGACTGGTTCGAGAAGATCGGCATCGACCTCGACCTGTACTTCAACACCAACAGCCAGCTCCGGGCCAACCAGCTCGCCGTGAACCCGCTCGGCCGTCTGAGCGACTTCTTCGGGTCCGACGGTCAGCTGCTCGAGCCGCTCGTCTACGGCGGTGCCAGTCAGTTCCCGGATGGCGACGGTGACGGTGCCCCTGACTTCGTGGCCCCGTTCAACGCTATCAACTACGGCTCGGCGATCTCGACTCCGGTCGACCTCGACGGCGATGGCATCCCGGAATCCAACAGCCCGTTCACGACCGGTATCTCGACCCCGCTTCAGGCGTCGTCGGGCTTCACCCCGATCGGCCTGAACCAGCAGTCGCTGGACCTCCTGGACGTCATCGGTGGAGCCACCGCGTTCGGTAGCTCCGTCGCGGCCGCCGCTCCGGCCCTCGCCACCGGCTTCAGCTTCCTGGATGACATCCAGGTCGACCTGCTCGTCGAGGCCACCCAGGCCGACCAGCGTTCGGTCGTGCTGACCGCCCCGCGTCTGACCTTCCACAACGGACAGCGATCCTTCATCGCCATCCAGCAGCAGGAAGCGTTCATCTCGGGTCTGACGCCGATCACCAGTGAAGGTGCCGTTGCGTTCTCCCCGAACGTTGACACGGTCAACTCCGGCATCGTGCTGGACGTGGAAGCGGTGGCTTCGGCCGACCGTCGCTACGTCTGTGCCACGGTCGCCTTCGACCAGTCGCAGTTCATTGAGTTCCGCGAGATTCCCTTCACCGGTGCGACCGGTGGTGGTGTCGGCGGCGGCCAGGCCGGCTCGGCCGAGGCCACCATCCAGCTTCCGATCGTCGCGGGCTCGCAGCTCCGCACGTCGGTCTGCGTCCCCGACAAGGGCACCGTGCTCCTTGGCGGCCAGCGGACCACGGAAGAGGTCGAGGTTGAGACCGGCGTCCCGGTGCTCTCGAAGATCCCGTTCATCAACCGGTTCTTCACCAACCGCCAGACCTCGAAGCAAGAAACGACCCTGCTGATCCTCCTCCGGCCGGAGATCATCATCCAGCAGGAAATCGAGGACACGCTGTACCCGGGTCTCTCGGACCAGCTCGGAATCGGTTCCTTCCGATGATCCGCGGCTGAGCCGCTCGGCCGAGTCCGTTTGACGACGGAGTCCGGTTGGGCCACGCTCACACGATTCGACTGCACGCCGCGTCCCGGTTTCTCCCGGGGCGCGGCGTGTTTCATTGTTGGGCGAAGCGGGCGGATCGGGACGGGATCGGGGAACGGGACGGCGAGGCGTTCGTGGGCGACGCTCGTGTGGCGCTCGTGCGGGGAGCCGGCGCGGGGTCGTTGCGATCGCTCAGGAGGCGAGTGCGGCCATGGGCCGCGAGATCACGGCAAGGAGGACGCAGGGTCAGCACGTTCGGGCGATGCCCCCACGCCGCTGGCGAGGCGACTGACCTCCGACCTCCGACCGCCGGCCGGCCGCCGGCCGCCGTTCGGCCGCGGACTGGCCACCGACTGACGGACTGCCGGCCGACCGCCGACCGCCGGTCGCCCACCGACTGGCCGCGGACCGACTGGCCGCCAACTGATCACTGGTTCGCCGCCGATCGGCTGGCGACCGGCCTGCCGGCGCGCGGTCCACGCCACGCCGGTCGCGCCGGCGGCCCGTCGGGAAGCGTCTTCACCGGCGAAGACGGTCAGCAGATGGCCGGTTCGCGTTGCCCGTTGTCCGGCCCACGGCTACCCTGTGGTACAGCCCCGTTCCCGGCTCGCACGTGCGGGAGGGGCACGGCTCCCACGTCCCCGTCGGCTGCGGCGGGACGCCCCAAGAACCGACGCTTCGGAGATCCCTTCCCCATGTCTGAGCCTTCGCGACTCCGGGTCACCGATGATGACGGGATCACCCGAATCGAGTTCGTGGACCGGAACATCCTCGATGAGGCGAACATTCGTCAGATCGGCGAGGAGATCGGTCAGTTGATTGAGGAGCGCGAGACCCCGCGCATGCTCATCAGCTTCGACAACGTCGATCACATGTCCTCGGCTGCCCTCGGTGCCCTGATCACGATCAACAACAAGATCAAGGCCAAGAGCGGGCAGCTGCGGCTGTCAGACATCGATGAGCAGATCTACCAGGTCTTCGTGATCACGAAGCTCTACAAGCTGTTCGACATCGACGACAACTCCGAGCAGGGGATGGCGGCGTTCACCTGAGCCGGGTGGATCGCGGCGGGTTCGCGATGGGTTCGGGCGGGCGATCTGGCGATCGGCCCATGCGACTCGAGACCGCGGACATCGTCGACTGGGCACTGGGGCCATGGTCCTAGGGGGCGCGGACCAGATCGTCGTGGTCACCGAACGGGGCCATCGCGTCCGATCGCGAGCGGCCTCGGCCACCGGGCCGGAAGTGCCCCAATTGGACTTCGTGCCTTTGATTCGGCACGGCTCCACCGTCGGGCGATTGAAGGAAAATGCATGCCGGCTCCCTCATTCTGAGCGCTGGGACATGACCTTCGGTTGCGTCAATTCCATATTCGAATCGTGATGCCGAGATGCCACGTGATCGATGAGCGACTGGAAGTTCGCGGGATGGATGCAGCGCGGGATGCGCAGCAGCAGATCCTCGCCGCGATCGAATCCCAGTCGTACGATCCCAGCAGCTGCTTTGCGATCCGGCTCGCGCTCGAAGAAGCCCTGTCGAACGCCGTCAAGCACGGCAACCAGGGGGATGCGACGAAGGCGGTCCACGTTCGGTACCGCATCAACGACGAGGCCGTTGAACTGCACATCCAGGACGAGGGCCCGGGCTTTGACCCGGAGAGCGTTCCGGATCCGACCCTCAGCGAGAACCTCGAGATCCCGTCTGGTCGCGGCATCATGCTGATGCGGTCATACATGAGCCACGTCGAGTTTCCCCGGCCTGGCAACCAGGTGTTGATGCGGCTGGACAAGCCAAGCCCGCCTGCTTCCGACCCAGACGACGATGACGCTGCGTCGACGGCTCTGGCCGGCGACTGATGGCGTTGCCGGCCGGCCGGCGCCCACGAAGCCCGCGGACTTTCGATCCGGCGGCGGCGGCTCAGGCGATCGTCGCCCTCGCTCCGGCCCTCGAACCCCCAGACTCCAGCGATCCGGCGGTGACCGGTTCGGTCGCCGCGGCCGAACGCGGGTGGTTTCGCCCCGAAGAAGCGGCCCTGCTTCGGCGGCGATACGCGATCTACCTCACCGCCCGAAACGCCCTGCACGGGGTGATCCACGAATGCCGGCCTCGCACCTGGTGGGTCCTGCACGAAGCGGGAGACCCGAGGCGCACTGAAGGGGCGCTGGCGACGGGAGGCGGGGCCGTCGAACGTGGGGTCCCCGGCGAACATGCCATCCCCGTGGGGCGTGACCTCCCGGGCGAACGCGACATCCCGGGCGTCCATGGCGGGCTCGTCGAACATGCCATCCCCGGCGACGTCCCGGACCCGTTCATGGTGCGGTTCGCGATTGCGTGGACCGGAGCCTGCATGCTTGTTCGGGCCGCACGCGAACTCGTGGAGACCTTCGGCGTGCACCCGGTGGTCCGCCGAAAACTCGACGAGCCAAGTGCTGAACTTCGGATCCCGCGCGGCTGCTACCGGCGCATCCGCCGTTCGTTGACCCATCCCTTGAACGCGTGGAGGCTCGCCGCCGGGTTGCGTCTGGCCGATCAGCAGCGCGATCGTCTGAACGCGGCCCTCGCCCTTCCGGAGCTCTCGCCCGTTGCCGGCTTCCTGGCGGGCGCGGAACCGGCGACGCGGCTGTCCGCCCGGCGTTACGTCCTCTCTCGCCTGCGGTATCGCGGCTGGAGTGTCGCGCGTCGTGGTCGTTCGGCCCTTCGGCAGGGTCTTTTCTCGGCCATGCGAACGTCGGGGTCGCTGGTGGCCGATCTCGCGGTTCCCGGTCGAAGGCGTCCACTTCGTGCCGACGTTCGGCGGGAAGTCATCGACGCGCTCGAGCCGGGGGACGTGCTCGTAACGCGACACGAGGCCGCGGTCAGCAACTTCTTCCTCCCGGGGACCTGGCCGCACGCGGCGCTGCACCTTGGGCCGCGCGAGTGGCTGGAGGAGGCCAAGGGCGACGCGGCGATTCCGCCTGGTCCGCACCTCCGGTGGCGGGAGCCCAACCGGGTCTTGGAAGCGAGAAAAGACGGCGTGCGCTTGCGGGCCTTGGACGACACCCTTTCGGTGGATGCGGTCGTGGTGCTTCGGCCGCATCTCGGCGCGGATGAGCGGGCCGACGGCTTGGTCCGCGCGTTGGCCCACGAGGGCAAGCCCTACAACTTCGACTTCGACTTCTTCAACGATGACCGGCTCGTGTGTACCGAGGTCGTGTTCCGGGCGTACGACGGACTTGGGTCCTTGCGGTTCCGCCTTACCGAACGGTTCGGGCGGCCCACGCTTTCGGCCGAAGATCTGGTGACCGCCGCGGTGCGCGAGGCAGGCTTTGATCTTGTGCTGGTAGCTGGATCGGTCGTGCGCGGCGGCGGGGTGCAGACCGGCGACGCGGCGATCCGGCGCGTTCGGGCAACGCTTCTCGATCGCGGTCGAAGCGATGCGGCAGCCGGGGTGGATGTGGCCTGGCCAGCCGGCGACGAGGAGGCCTGATCGAGTCCGACTCTGGCTCGTCGGCCGCGGCATGCATCGCCCCGAACGTGCCGAGATGTGGCCTTGGCCTGAGCTTTGGCCTCGTTCTTCAACGTGGCGGTGGCGGTGGCAGTGGCCGTGGCCGTGGATACGTCCGTGACCGTGGATGTGGCCGCGGCCCTGACTTCGCTGTTGACCGTGACCTCACCGGACGCCGGGAGCTGCTGTTGCGGCCGAGTGTGCCGCCTTCGGCGAACACCTGCCGTTCACCGGGCGTCCAGTGCCCGCCGAGCTACTCGCCGCCGCCAAGGATGACGGTGGCGATGTCGTATGAAGCGTGGACGCCGGCGACGATCGCGTAGCCACGGAGGGCGAAGATCGCGCCGAAGTACAGGCCCGCGACGAAGAAGAACGCGAGGCGGCGTACATCCAGCCGCCCATCCGGACCGGCCAAGTCGTGGTAGAAGGCGAACGCAGCCGCCGAGCACACGACGGCGATCACCAGCCCGGTGCGATCCGACAAACGGGCGACATCCACGAGCAGGACGTGGACGATCGCGATCAGAATCCAACGGAAGAACAGCTCTTCGTAGAGGCCCGCGCCAATGCTGATGGCGAGGTTGCCGGCGACGCCGCGGCCGGATTCCGAGGCCGCCGCGCCGGCGTCCGGGGCAACACCCGGTTCGACATCACCCGGTGCTGTTCGGCCGGCTTCATCTGCCGGCCCGCCGCCGCGCGGCGACGTTCCGGCATCGCCCGCCGTCGGGAGCGGGGCGGAGGCGAGCGTGAACGTCGTGCCACGGGCGAGCATGATGGCCGGGTGCGGCGATTCCGCCGCCCGATCTGCTCTTCGGCCGGCTGCTCGGGCTGGGTCGGCCGCGGCCCATGTGGGCGTCGCCGGCGCGGCATCCACCTTCTCGGTCGCGTCCGCCACCGCCGCCGGGTCATCGGTGCCCAGCACGGTCGCCGGCATGGCGGCGGGAACGCCAGGGGCGGGCTCGGCCGTCCACGCTTCCCGGGCGGATCCGCTCGTTTGGTTGGCTGCTGCCTGCTGACCGGCACCGTCCCCGGCACCGGCACCGGCATTCGAGACCGCCAGGCCGGCCAAGATGCTGCCGAAGGCCAGGAGCGGGAGCGTCAGGATGATGGACTCGGCGGCCATGCCGGCGATCGTCGTGCCGCCCACGCGCCATGGATCGCGCCGGATCACATGCCACGTCAGCATCAAGACCGCAAGCACCGCGCCGCCGAGGTACAGCAGGAACTCGGGCGGGAAACCGATGCGGGACAGGAAATGCAGCAGCGCGCGGTGGGCTTCGACCGTCTCGATGCCGCCGCCGCCGCGGCTGAGGACAAAGACCAGGCCAAGCTCGTACGCGAGAATCAGTGGGGCGAGGAAGACCAGGCCATGCAGCGGCCGGCGAGATACCTCGAGGTACGACGGTCCGTCGGCGCGGGCGCTCGGATCGTCGGCCGAACTGGAGGCTCGTCGACCCGTCGACATCAGGACCTCGACCGGAGAGGCGGGGCAGGGCTTGCTGCCGGTCCGCGGGTGCGGCGTGCCCTGAAGGCACGTCGCCGGGCGAACACGGCGGGGCGGTGCAGCCCGGGGAGTGAGCGGGTGAAACGATCGGTCGCCCGAAGGGCAGGATCGAAGCGGAGCCGCGAACTCAGATCAGGCGATCGCCACCGCGGGCGATCGCCGGGTCACGCCAACGTGGACCGACGCGCGTGACCGGAAGACATCGGCGCGCTCAGGCAGCGGACCCGGAGCGGGGTCGCGAGCCCGACGCGTCGCGTCAACAGAGGTGGGTCAGCCCGCAGACTTGAGCGCGTTCAGGCGACGGGCCAGACGGCTCTTGCGACGCGCCGCAGTGTTGCGGTGCAGCGTGCTGGTGCAGGAGATCTTGTCGAGCAGGCCGCACGCCTTGCGGAACTCCGCTTCGGCCTTGGTCACGTCTTGGGCCTGAACGGCCTCGAGGAACGTACGCGTCTGGTCCTTGATCCGCAGCTTCCGCCAACGGTTCACGGCACGACGCTTCTTGTCCTGACGAACGCGCTTCTTGGCCGATTCGGTGTTTGGCACGGGGTTGCTCCGCTGGTCTGATCGTTCGCCGGGCCGTCGGTCGTGGCCTGGCGATGCTGGTTCGGGTGAAGCGTGGCCGCTCCCCTGAACCGGTCCGGCTTCCCGAAGGAATCGGCCGCGGGCCAAGAGGGCACACACGCCAACGACACCGCCGACGGCCGATGCCGGCGGTCGATGTCGAGCCGCGTAGTATCGCAGTCCCGCCGAGGAAGTCAACCGTCCCTGGGGCCCCGTCCCCGGCGGATTCTGGCCGTTCTCGGCCACCCCCGTCAACTTCGCCCGCCGGCTTTCGGGGGACGTTCGGGCTTGGCCACGCCGCCGGCCCCGCGGCCGCGGCTTGGCGTCGCCTCCGCCGCCCGTCGGACCGCCCATCCCATCGTCGCCCCCGCGAGCCTCCGCTGCTCGTCCCAAGAAACAGGGCCCGGGGACAGGTGTCCGCCGGGCCCTCGACCGGGAGTCTGTGACGGAACCTTCGCCGGGCGAAGGCGTCCGCGGTCATTCGGTGACGAGTTCGATCATCCGCTCGCGGCCGATCGACGCCGGGGTGATCGGGTTCAGAATCCGCTGGAGCGATGAAATCGCCTCTTCGCGGGTCAGGCCCATGCCGCCGATGCTGCGGGCGATGTCCCGAACGCCCAGGACGACGTAGCGAGCCGCGATGTGCTCCTCGGTGGCAATGATCCAGGCCAGGAAGCCGCCGGCGTTGCCGGGGCTGTCAGGCCGGCCGGCGTACTCGGTCCACGCCCGGTTCAGCGAGCCGCGAATGACTTCGGCGGTCACGTCCGCCTGCTGGCCTTCTGCGGTGCCGAAAACCGTGTCAATCCGCTGGGCGACCGCGGCCAGGGCGTCGGCGCGGACGCGGCTGGCGGCCAAGGCCGGGCTGCCACCGGTCGCCGCCGGATCCTGCAGGTCAACCGTCACGAGGCGGCCTTCAGGAATCGTGCGGAGTTCTTCGGGGCGGAGCGAGCGGATCAGGAATGCGAGCTGCTGGAGGGTTTGGACCGCCAGCGGATCCCGCAGGACCGGAACGTTGAGGTTGGCCGAACGACGCCGCGTGAGCTCGTCACCGAAGAAGCCGCCGATGCTGCCGATGCCGTCATCGCCATCACCGTCCGGGCCGGGGTTCGGCTCGACGGGGTCGACCGGGTCCACCGGATCGACGGGATCAACGGGGTCGACGGGATCAACCGGATCGCCTTCGATGCCGTAGTCGAGCACCGTCTCGCCGTCGCCGCCGACGAGCGAGGGGAGTCCGTCGAGGTTGATCAACTCAAAGTCGCCAAGGTTCTCGAACGGCGTTCCGCCGACCGTGCCAAAGACGGGCATGGCCGCATTCGCCCCGAGCATCTGCACCGTCGGCACGCCCGAGAGCATGATGGTGCCGCCGGCCACGATCTCGGTGCCAACGTCCGTCATCAATTCGCCGCCGGCCGTCATGTACTCGCCGCCTTCGCGGGCCCAGATGAAGATCTCTTGGGCGTCGAGGTCGAGGTTGCCGGTCACGGTGAGGTCGCCGACGGTGACGGCACCGTTGTTGGCCTGCAGCCGCAGGTTGCCGAGGCTGGTCAGCTTCTCGCGGGGGCCGATGAGAATCTGTCCATCACGCGAACTCATCCACAGCGACGGGTGCAGCCCGACGATCGTGGCCACGGTCGAACCGGCTTCGCGGTTCGCGTTGAGTTGGATGTCGTCGAGCACGATGACCCGCGACGAACCGTTGCCGAAGATGATGAGGTTCTGGTCGAGGATCTGACCGTTCTCGTCGACCGACACGATGAGTGATCGCAGCGGGCTGAACGCGTCGCCGATCTCGTTGCCGAAGAAGACCCGCTTGTCGCTCATGACCTCAAGGTCGAACGTGCCGTAGATGTCGTCGGCGAAGTGCACGAGGTCCGCGCCTTGGATGGTCGCGTTGTCGACGAGCTGCACGCGGTGCGTGAGGAACACTTCGTCGCCGGAAATCAGTCCGCCAACCTGCATGTTGCCATTGCCCTCGGTGGCCAGTCGGCCGAGGCCGCTCCAGCCGCCTTCGAGCCGGGCCCGCGGCGTGACGAAGACCAGGTCGTTGCCATTGCCTTCGCCGCCGCCGGTGAGCTCCGCCCGTTCGGACGACACGATGCGGATGTCCGCGTCGAGCTCGACCATGTCGCGGAGTCGGACGACATCACTGAAGACGTCGCCGCCGAGCCGCGTGGTGCCGGGGGCATCGGTCTCGAGGTTGGACAGTCGGTTGTTCACGCCGACCTTGCCGCTGAAGATCGTGGCGCCCGAGGTGCGAATGTCGAGCCCGCCGCCCGCGGGCGAGCCGGCATCGACCGACCCGCCGAAGCTGATGTCGCCGCCACCGGTGGACGTGAGCACATTGTCGCCGAGCACGGTGACCGTGCCGTCGTAGCGCTGTTCGCCGCTCGTCGTGATGTCCACGCCGTCGAGTTCGGTGTCGCCGTCGACCCGGACGTACGCCAGCACGCCGTCGCCGCCAACGTTCTGCGTGAAGCGGACGCCGTTGGAGGCTTCCAGGTCCAGGCCCTGGCTGCCGTCGACCGAATCGATCGTGCCGTTGAAGGTGATCTCGCCGCCCGTGATGCGCGTGTCGCTGAAGAGCCGGGTGTCGCCGTTCAGGGCGACGTCGCCCGAAGCGGTGATGAACCCGCCGTCGAGCTCGATCATCGCGCCCGTCAGTTCGATGTCGCCGCCGGCGGCCAGCGGGACCATGATCTTGACGGTGCCCGAACCATCGTTGTCCTGGTCGGCAATGATCCGGAGATCACCGACGCCAGCGATGGCGGCCATGATCTCGACGTTTTCCATGGCCTCAAGGGTGAGGTCGGTGCCGTTGACCAAGGCCAGGTCGCTGATCAAGAAGATGCTGCCCGACGCCTGGACGAGGATCGCCCCGGTCATGATGCCGCCCATCGTGCTCGCACTGATGAAGACGGTGCTGCCGTCGGTCGGCAGTTCGGAGAAGTTGACGTTGCCGTCGTCGTCGATCAGGGCGTCGTCGCTGCCATCGGTGCCGATGATGACATCGCTGCCGCCGACCACGCTGAACGAACCGGCGACGAAGCCGTTGCCGCGGTCGAGTTCGACGCGGCCGTTGATGATCATGCCCGAGCCGCCGAAGCTGATCGAGCCGCCGTCGCCGCCGGTGGCGCCGCCGCGAACGTCAAGCGTCGCTTCGTCGGCGAAGTAGGTGACGCCGTCGACCGTATCGATCACGATCACGCCGCCGCGGGCGTTGCCCTGGCCCGCGGCCGAGACCACGCTGTTCGGCAGCATGACGGTGTACGTGCGGCCCATCAGCTCGATGGTGCCGGCGCGGGCGCCGATGCCGTCGGCCCGAATGGCGCCGTTGTTGAGGATGCCGGGGCCCTGGACGAGGACGGAGCCGCCGCCGGCGCCCGCGGCGCTGGCGTCGATCACGCCTTCGTTCTGGATGACGCCCTGCGTGGCGAGCATCGAGATCTCGCCGCCGGCCGCTTGCAGCGAGCCGCTGTTCATGATGGCCAGGCCGGCCACGTCGCCCGCTCCGAGGAGCAGTTGGCCACTGCCGGCGTTGATCGTGCCGGTGTTCAGGACGCCGATGCCGTCGGCGCCGGTCACGGATCCGTTGTGGGGGATCGCCTGTCCGGTGATGTCCTTGCCGTCAACCCGCACCGCGAGGCGGCCGTCGATCGTTCGCAGCCAGACATTGTCGCCGGCGACGAGCGTGACGAGGCCCGAATCCGAAGCGATCGAGCCGTGGTTGGCCACGTGCTTGCCGAGCATGTGCACGGTGTTCGCGGTGATCGAGCCGTGGTTGATGACGTCGCCGGTGAGTCCGGTGAAGCGATCGTTGCCGGCGAGGAAGTCCTCGTTGCTCATGCGGCCGGCGGCGGCGATCAAACCGTTGGAGTCGATGACCGCGCCGTTGCCGAAGATCACGCCCGACGGATTCAGGAAGTAAACGAAACCGTTCGACTGCAGCGTGCCGTTGATCTGCGTCGGCGTGGCCGAGTCGATGCGGTTCAGCACGCGGGCGAACTCGCTGGGCTGCAGGAACTGCACCAGCTCGCCAGCGAGGATGTCGAAGGAGACGTAGTCGATGATCGAGCCGTCGGACGCGGTGATCGCCCAGGTGCTGCCGTTCTGCACGAACGTCACGTCACCCACGACAACCTGCTGGCCCACCGGGCCGGCGGCGGCTGGCGTGCTGGTCAGGGTCACCACGCTCGTCAGCGCGAGGCCCGCTGCGGCCAGGGCCAGGCGGCCCATGAAACTCTTCGGCGCCGGTCGCGCATTGCGAATCGACATAGCTACTCTCCCAGTCTGCAGTTGTCGCGACGTCATCACCCCGGGTCGACGGGGAATGGGTCGCTGCGGTCACGAATGGACCGCAGGTGGTCGTATTTGAAACCTACCCCGGAACGGGGCGATCAAAAGAGGAACGTGGCCACAAGGTGAAGGCGGTTGGCCCCGGAGTTCGCTCCGCGGTCCTCCAGCTCCTCCAGGACGAAACCCCAGTCCAACCTCACATTGAGGTTCCGCCGATATTGCAGGTCCACGCCCACGCCGGCTCCGATAAGCGTCTCGCCGCCCTCGAAACTCAACGCGTCGCTGACGTCGGTGATGCCAACGTCGACGAAGCCCTTGAGGACGAGGTCCCAGTCGGGCGTGCCGTAGACGTACTGCGGCGCGAGGCGGAAGCTCTCGCCGAACAGTTCGCGCGGGGCTTCTTCGATGCCCAAGGCTCGCGGCAAGTGGAAGCGGTACTCGACCGTTCCGACGATTGACGAATCGCTGGCCACCACCGATTGCGGGTAGCCGCGGACCGAGTTCAAGCCGCCGACGACGGACTGGGCCTGCGGGACCAGCCGGTTGTCGAACGCGTACTGGGCCGTGGCCCGGAACTGGAGTTCGTGGGCGAGGGTCGACGAGCTGGGGGTCGACGGATCGTCAAACGCAACCCGGTTGAACAGAGGCTCGAGGTAGACCGACTGACTGAACCCGCCGCGAAGGACGAGCCAATCGGAGTCGGGCGACGTGCGGCCAAGGCCGGCGAGGTCCGCGTCATCGTTGCTCAGCAGGTCCGACTGCCACTCGAGCGTGGCGGAAGCGCGGGTGCTGAACCAGTCGCTGGTGCGCTCGTATCGCGCTCCGATGTACGGCGTCAGGAAGCCGGTCGAATTGCTGAACGTCGAGCCGAAGATCGTGCGGTCGACGGAGAAGTCGTCCCAGCGCACGCCGCCGACGAGGTCGATGAACGCTTCGCGCCGCTGCCACACGTTCCACGTCGCTTCCAGGCCGACGGTGATGTTCTCACCGGTGAAGTCCTGGGCGAAGATGCCGATGTCTTCGGCGTCGTACCGGTTCCAGCTGCCGAACAGGCGAGCGCGGATGCGGTCGTTGCCGGGAAGCGGGCGTTCGTACGAGGCGGTGACGCCGTGGACGTCGTCGAAGTTGGCCGTCGTGTACTCGAGGCTCAGAACGTCGTCGCGATCGGTCAATTGCGTGTGCAGCAGGCCGAAGCGTTGGCGCCAGTAGTCGGTGGACGGCGTGCCGGTGTTCGACGTCTGGGCGAACAGCAGCAGGGGCTTGTTTTCGGTGATGACGTAGTCGAGCGTCGCTTCGCCGGGGGTCACCGACGGGGCGACGGCCAAGTCCACGCGCCGGCCGGGATGCCGGCTGAGGAAGTACACGTAGTCGTTGATGGCCAGATCGCTGATCGTGGCCGGCGTGTCGCTCGGCTGCACCGGCGAATTCTCGCGGATGCGCGCATGCACCGGGTGATCGACGGAGGCGATCGGCTCGATCTCGCCGCCTTCCCGCACGCGCTCGCCCGCGGCCCGCGTGCGAACCGACTGCAAGCTCGCGGTCGTCACGATCACGCTGAGGTCGGGGTTGCCGCTGCGGAGGTCGGCGAAGGCCGGCGTGATTTCTTGCGGCGACTGGGCGACGTAGACACCGAAGATGTCGCGGTCGAGCAGGGCATCGCGAATCGCCACGAGCACCGCTTGGATACCGCTGCCGTGGTACGGCTCGCTGCCGTAGCCATTGAGTTCGCGAACCGTGCGGATCACCAGCGGCATGCCGTCGCGTGGGGCGGTGTAGCCGGTGGTCGATCGGCCGAGGGTGACCGGGGCGTCGAGCAACGCGTCGATCGCCGGCTGGCCGGCCGCCGGCCGGAAGTAGCTGAGCTTGAAGGCCGCGATCGAGAACACCGGGCCGTCGGCCTCGGTGGCGGTGGCGGCCGCCGAGGGAGCGGGCGCGGTCTCGACGGGGGCGGCTGCTTCGGCCGGGTCGGCGGCCTGATTCGCGAGCGTGGCCGGTGCGGCACTCAAGACGAGGGCGGCAAGGCCGGCGGCGGGGGCGAGACGAGGACGGATCGGCGACGGTCGGTGGCCCATGGGGGCGTTCTCCCTGGCTGAAAGGTGCCCTATGAGGATTGCGCGGCCAGAAGAAGTGGCGGAATCGCGCTCCAAGGCACCTCGGCGCGGGACACGGTACCACCGCCGAGCGGTCTGCGCAGCGCCGCACGCGTCCGAGAACGATGCGCGGTTCAGTCGTCCGGCCAGTCGGCCGATACCGAACTCAGATCGAGGCGTCAGCCTGACGCCCGCCCCCCGAACACAGTCCGATCATCCGCCTTGGATGGATCGGTTGCCGGAGCCCGCTCGATGGCCACCTCGCACCACCGCCGCCTTCTGAATCGCGGATCCTTGCTGCTCGCCGGGCTGGCGATGCTGGTCGCCGGCGGCTGCGCCGGACCCGAGTCGACGAGTGGCCGGATCCTGGTCTTGGATGCCGCCGATGAACCGGTGATCGCCGCCGCCGATGGGCCGGTGAGCCTCGGCGCGGGCGATGCCCTGGGCCACCAACTCCACGATGTCATCCTGGCCCGAATGGCTGGCACCGAGACCTACGCCGGCGTGAGCGACAGTCCGGACATTCGCTGAGCCGGCTCGTGGGATGTGGGACGGGGGGCTGGTGGGCCCTGGGGCGGCGGGACTGAAGGGCCGGCCAGGCGGGTGGACAGTGGGACGGCTGGCCGGCCGATGCCCCGGACGCGGCCGAACGATCGCCGTCCGAACGCTCTGCTGCACGCGACCCACAAGGTGGCGACGGCAGGGCGGCCCAACGCTATACTCTCGCCTCGCCTTCCGGCCAGACCGGTCGGCGTCAGCTGGTGTAGCTCAACTGGATAGAGCATCGGTCTACGAAACCGAAGGTTGCAGGTTCGAGTCCTGCCACCAGCGTTCCATAAAACCCGAGAGAGCCGCAGGTTGCTGCCGGCATCTGCCTCCGAGCCGTACGCAACTGACGTTCGGCGGGCGGTGTACACGCCTGACCGTGTACACCTGAGCATGGGTCCCCAACCAAGTGTGCTGCCAGCTGGCGTGCGGTTTCCTGAGCGGGACCGAGGCGGCGATGCGTCTGTCCTCCGTCCGTTGATCGCCATCCCCGGAGATTCTCCCGTGCCCGAGTTGCCGCCGCCGAATGTAGATGGAGCAGCCGCCGACGCGGTGGGGGAGCCCTCGGCCACGGTTGCCGCGCCGACGGGCGACGCCGTTGATTCCGCGGCCAACGAGCCGGGCCTCGTTCGGCAACTCGGCTGGGTCGGCGTGCTTGCCGCCGCCTGGGCGTTCTTTCCGGGGTTCGCCGGCGGCTACCTCGTGTTCTTCGGGCTCGCACCGGTCTCCGATTGGCTGCGCGACCAAGGCGGCATGGGCGTGGCGATCTTCATCGCGGGCTTCGCGGTGACCGCGGGCTTTGGATTGCTTCCGACGTACGCCCAGGCGGTGTTGGCCGGGTGGGTGTTCGGCGCAACGCTCGGCATTCCCGCCGCCCTCGTCGGCTTTACCGGCGCCGCGATCATCGGATTCTTCATCACCCAGACAGTGGCCCGGGCCCGCGTCGAGCACGTCGTGTCGGGGCATCCGCGGGCTTCGATTGTGCGAGATGCCCTGATCGGCCGAGGGTTTCTCCCAACCCTCGGCATCGTCTCGCTCATTCGCATTCCGCCGAACAGTCCATTCAGCCTGACGAACTTGTTGCTCGCGGGCGTTGGCGTTCGCTTCCCAACCTACGTGCTGGGGACAGTCATCGGCATGACGCCGCGAACGGCCATTGTCGCCGTGGCTGCAGCATCGGCGGCGGCGACCGGAGCCGACGACATCGTGGCGTTCGCTCGCGATGGCAAGAATCGATGGCTGCTCATCGGCGGAGTGGTCCTGATGATCTTCACGATCTTCATCATCGGTCGGATCGCCAACCGGGCGCTCGAGCGAGCGGCGGCCAGCGGTCGACTTCGCGCCAGCGAAGCCGCGTCCTGAACGTCAGCAACCCGCCGGGAAGCGCAGGGAATGCGCGACGTCCTGTCAGCACGCGGGATTGCGGTTGAGCCATCGCTTTTCCGCATTCGTGTGATGTGGTGGATGGGAAGGCTGATAAACTCGGCCTGACGTGGGACTCCTCCGCACCGCGTCGCGTTTCGGGCTCTCTGGCTCGTCGCCAATTGGCGGCCAGGGCATTCTGTGCGGACCACGGGTTCAGACCCCCGGTGCCAGATAACTCGAACAATTCGTCGGGCAATGCCGGGCCGGATCCGTCGCTCCGCGCGGTTACTCCGGCGGGGTCGACTGAGCCTCGGAGGGCCAGCTCGTCTCCGGCGGTGCCGATTGGTCGGGCGGCACCGGCGGCGAATCCGTCGGCGGCACAAGGATTGATGGCAAGCGAGCCGACGCTCGGGGAGCCAGCCGGGGACGCGCGGCCAGATCGTCTGCTGCCGGGAACAGTTGAATCGGTCGTCGACATCGATCTTGCCGACGACGCTGATGCTGCGGTTGCAGATGCAGGTTTCTCGCCCGCGCCCGCCGCGACCTTCGTCGCCGGTGAACCGCTCGCCACGCTCGACTTTCACGTGGTCGGGATTGGCGCGTCGGCCGGTGGACTCGAGCCGCTCAGTGAGATCTTTCGCGGCCTGCCGAGCGGCACCGGGGCCGCGTACCTCGTCATTGAACATTTGTCCCCGGACCACGAGAGTCGACTCGATCACCTCATCGCTCGGTGCACGCCGATGCGCGTCCAGGTCGCGGCCGACGGCATGCAGATCGAGCCGGATCACGTGTACGTGTTGCCGCCGGGGGCCTCGCTCGAACTCGTGCACGACCGGATCCGCATGGTTCCACGCTCCCGCAGCGACGAGTCGCCGACCCGAGTGATTGATCAGTGTTTCCAGTCGCTCTCGCGGAGCGCGGGGTTTCGGTCCATCGGCATCGTCCTCTCCGGGGTCGGGGCCGACGGGGCCGATGGGCTCGCGGCCATCAGTCGCGTTGGCGGCAGCACCGTGGTGCAAGAGCCGGCGTCGGCAGAATTCGATGGCATGCCGCGGGCGGCGATCTCTGGCGGGAGCGTTGACCAAGTTCTTCCCCCGTCCCAAATCGCCCCGCTCGTGGCGTGGACCTGCCGGAGTGGCGAAGTCATCCATCGCCTGATCGATACCGAGGTCGGTGAGCCGACCCCGCTGATGCTGTCGATCCTCCGAAGTGCGGAATCGGAAGAACCCTGCGGCCTCGATCGATTCGAGCCGCGGCGACTCGCGCGCGGGATCGTGCAGCAGGCGATGAAATTCGGGGTTGAGAACCTGCCGGGCTACGCGACCGTGCTCGCCGAAGACGTCGAAGAACGTTTGAGTCTGCGCCGTCGGTTGCTTGACGGTCGAACCGAGTTCTTTCGGGACCCCGAAGCCTGGCGGGCGTTTGAAACGAACGTGCTCCGACGTTTGGTCGAGGAAGCAGGGGCCGGTCCGCTGCGGATCTGGGTGCCGGGTTGTTCGTCGGGCGAAGACGCGTTTTCCGTGGCCATGCTCGTGGACGAAGAACTTCGCCGCGTTGGCCGCGAGATGACGGTCAAGATTTTCGCGACCGACATCATTCGCGAGCGGGTCGATGCCGCATCCGGCGGCACGTTTCATGCTGATCAGCTTGAGCGCATCCCGCCCGACTTTGTCACCAAGCACTTTCTTTCTGGCGGGCGACGCTTCGCCGTTGGATCACACCTGCGGCGCATGCTCGTGGTGGCGCGACATGATCTCCTGAGCGATCCGCCGTTTACCCGGCTCGACCTCGTCGTATGCCGGAACGTGGTGTCGTCCATGCGGCCAGAGGCGCGACTGCGTGCGCTCGGCCTGTTGCAGTTTGGTTTGCGCCCGGGGGGCGTCTTGTTCATGGGCGGACAAGAGGAAGCCAGCGATCTCGAGCCAGCGTTCAGCCCGATCAGTCGACCGTCGCGGCTGTTCACCCGGGTGCGCACAAGCGGCGGAGCAACCGCCGGCAGCCCGAACCAGTTCTTGGATCCTGCGCGGCCACCGCTGACGACCAATGGTCTCCGGGGCCGCGATGCGGCGCTCCGCGGGGCAATCGACGCCATGATCGACGTGGCTCCCGGTCGTCTGTGCTTGTTGATTGGCCCGGACGGTCGCCTGCTCCACAGCTTTGGCGACACTCGGGACTACCTCGCGGTGCGGCCGGGTGAGGTGCCGGCTGAGGTTGACGATCTGTTTATCCCCGGCCTGGCCACGCCGGCGTCGTTGCTGATCCGGCGCGTGCGGCGTACCGGCCAAGCGGCTCGGCTTCCGAACGTTCGGCTCCACGACGATGTGGAGTCGGCCGACGCATTGGTTTCGTTGGCCACCGTTGACTTGCACGCGGCCCCGGTGGTTACCAATGCCCACGACGAGCGACTGCTGAGTTTGGTGATCGAACCGTCGGGAACGTTGCTTCCGATGGAGTCTGATGGCGAGCTTGCTCCCAGCGTCGACCAGGGGTCTCCGGGCGACATGCGCGTCGCCATGCTCGAAGAAACATCCCGCAGTCTGCGAGAGCAGTTGCGTCTGACGACAGAGAGTCTTGATCGCGCCTACCTGGAAGTCGAACAACTTACACTCTCATCGGGGCGGGCCACGGAGAAGTTGGAACTCGCCAACGAGCAATGGACGGCATCCAACGAGAAGCTGCGTTCCTTGAATCAGGAAATGCACACCGTCAACGCTGAGCGCAACGCCACGATCGAAGAACTTGAGCGACTGAATCAAGACTTCACGAACCTGATGCAATCGACGCATGTCGGCACCGTGCTGCTCGATCGCGATCTCAATGTTCGCCGGTGCAATCCGGCGTCTCGAGCGTTCGTGCACTTTGGCGAAGGATCGGTCGAAGGCCAGCCGATCGCCCACTTCTCGCACGACTTGCACGTGGAAGATCTCTACGCCGAATTGATTGACGTTGTGCGCGGCGGCGTCGGCAGTGAACAATCGATCGATACGGTGGACAAGCGCGATGTGCTGATGCGCATCGATCCGCACTTTGGCACCGGCGCCAATCTTGACGGCATCATCTTGACGTTGGTCGACGTGAGTGAACTCGAACGCGCCGAACGCCAGCTCCGGGAGCTCAACGAGCAGCTTCGTGAGCGGAATCGGGAGATGGAAGCCTTTGCCCACACCGTGTCGCATGACCTCAAGTCGCCGTTGGTGACGATGGGGTGCATGATGGGCATGCTGCGTGAGGTGCTTCCCGATCTGCCGGGCGAAGCAGACAATTACATCGGGCAGGCCGAACACACCGTCGGCGAGATGCGGCAAACGATTGACGATTTGCTCGAACTCTCGCGCATCGGACGCACGCGGAATCGTTTGGCGCCCGTCTCGCTCGATCAGCTCGTGAAAGACGTGATGGTCGCCCACGCCGCGCAGGTTGCCGACCGTGGCATCACGCTCTCGGTCGATGCCGACCTACCGACCATCCGCGCTGATCGGCGCCGGATGCTGCAGGTCGTCGACAACCTTGTCAGCAACGCAATCAAGTATGGATGTGGCAACGAAGATCCGCGGATCGAAATCGGCGGGCGCGAAAGGGGGCCGGTGGTGGAGTTCTGGGTCCGGGACCATGGCGACGGGATTCCCGCCGCCTTCCAGGAGCAGATCTTCCAACTCTTCCACCGCTTGCAAACAGATCAATCGGGGACTGGGGTTGGGTTGGCACTTGTGAAGCGGATCGTCGCCGGCCACGGCGGACGTGTGCGAGTGACCAGTGAACCGGGCGATGGGGCGACGTTTTCCGTCATGCTCCCGCGCCGTGGTGAGGCCGATGAGATGCTCGATGCACCCGAAGACTGATTCCATGTACGGCGGTACGAACGCCGCCACCCCGTTCCAGATCTTGTTGGTCGAGGATCAGGACGCCCACGCGATGGTCATCGAGCGGGCGACTGGGCGCCTCGAGCAACCGCTGGACATGCGGCGGGCGCGCGATGGCGCCGAAGCGATCGATTGCCTGCGCCGGCCGGGGGAGCCGTTGCCGCAGTTGATCCTCTTGGATCTGAAGTTGCCGAAGGTCACCGGTCTGGACGTGCTGCGCACGATCAAATCTGACCCAGACCTGCTGGCGATTCCCGTCGTGGTGTTGACGACGTCCGTCAGCGAACATGATCGGTCCGAGGCGTTTCGGCTTCACGCCAATGCGTACGTCCAGAAGCCCGATACCTACGAGGGCTTCCGCAACGTCATCCGAACGATCGCCGGATTCTGGGTGTCGTGCAATGTGCCGCCCACCGGTCTCGGCATGACGGGCTGACCGCCACGGCCAGCGCGGCCGTTCGGACATCACTGCAGATTGACGGCGCGACCCGCGGATGGCTGGGTCCCCACGAACGTGGGGGACCCGCCAAGCCATCTGCGTGCAACGCGAATCAACGGCCAAGCCGTGCATTCGCCGCGCGGATCGGTCAGTCAATCAATCAACCTGCCGGCCAATGAGCCAGCCAATCGATCAATCAATCGATGATCCGCGGCATCCGTCTCGTCGGGCTGGCGGATACCGGCCCGATCAGGCCGAAGCCGAATCAAGCAGTACCAAACGTTCCAACCCGTTCCGGGCCACTCGCGAGCCAGGTCATGTCTGGCTCGCCTCAGTCTGGCCCGGCCAACTTCGGCCAGGTCAGCCCGCTCGGTTCAAGCGGGTGCCGCCCATCACCGCCTTCGCGCACGTTCGCAAGGCGGTCAATCGCGTTTCCACTTGCACCACACTGAGGCCCAGAATCGCCGCAATGTCAGCGGCGGGCAGTTCCTCGGCGTAGTGGAGCATCAGGACCCGGCGGTCCACATCAGGCAGGTTCTGCACGAACAGGTGCATCGTCGAATCGTTCGTGTCAGACATCTTCAGCGTGTCGTTCTTCATGAGAGCTCAATCCCTTTCGCTCCCTTCCCCACTCCAGACATGGTCACTCCGCGGCATCGTCCCACACGACACGCGCGGACCGGGTCAGGCGACCCGGCGCGCTTGTGACCAGAATTCAGTGATCTTGATGATGGATTCCTTGAAGTCCGCGTACTCGCAGGACTTCTCCACGTAGGCGTTCGCCCCTCGTTCCAGGCTCTGGGCGATGAACTCGTCCTCGCCGGACGAACTCAGCACCACCACCGGGGTTTGCCGGAGGGCGTCGCTTAATCTCAGATGGTTCAGGACGTCCAGACCCGGAAGGTCCGGCAGTCGGAGGTCGAGGAGTACCAGGTCCGGGGCCACCCAGGGTTCCTCGCCTTCGAGCACCGCGATGATGCTCCGGGCGTCGGGGAACCGCTCGATTTCATTGACCCCACGCGCTTTCAGCGTGGTGGTAATGATGCCGGCGTGGGCGTCATTGTCCTCGACGACCCACACGCGGAACTCACGGCGTCCAGTCTTGGCGAGGCTCTTGACCTCGTCGCGCTGGAGCTCGCTGCGCACCACGGGCAGGAAGCGGGGGGCTTCTATACCGATCCGAACACTGTTTCGACGCTTGATCTCTCGGACGTGGATTCGCACGTCGTCGCCGATCAGAATCGAGGTACCCGGCCGTCGCTCAATCATGAGCATCGGTGGATCTCCGCAGTTCCCTTGCCCTCGAATGTTGTCCGACATCCCAGTCAGACCGAAGCCCGACGTTAAACGGGGAAGAGTGGGGACGCCAGAGCCGCAACCGGATTTTTCCGAAGTCGACGTTCGGCGCGGGCCAGAATTCCGCGCAGTTCATGCGCGAGGCGGAAACGTCAGACTTCACCCCGGACTTGAGTCTCCGTGCCGCCGAATGCCCTCGGACTTGTCCGGAATTGGGCGGTCGAAGCCCCAAATTTTCCCTTGGCCTGGGGCAAGTCCGGTGCGGGACGACCCGAGATTTTTCGGGATCGCGAGGTCGAGCGCCGCACGGTGCCGTGGTGCTCGCGCGGTCGAGACGGACGTCGTTGCCAGTCCTGACGTTGCGTTCACGTCCGGTCTCGTCGATCTGGGCCGAGGAGCCGTCTGTCGCCGGGGCGAAGCGGGACGGAGATGAGGCGGCTGGCGCCCGGTCTGGACGGCGGTCTTGGGGCTGGCGGATGGGGCTCGCACGCACCCCTCGGGCCGGGCGGATTCCGCCGCTCTTCCGTCGCCCCTCGGATGGCCAGTGGCTGCTAGGATGCGTGGTCCGGAATCGCCTGAATTCGGTGGGGAAAAACATCCCCTGGCCGGCGATCCCATCCGGAAGCTATCCACCGTCTGTCCACGTGCCGGATTCCGGCGCTGCCTTCCCCTGAGGGGTGAGACTCCATGACCACGGCCGCCACCTCCGTGTCCGCCAGCGACCACCCGTCCGGATTGGCCGCCAGCCTTGGCCGCGAGCCCCTGACCGGGTGGCTGCGGGACATGATGCTGATCCGCGAGTTCGAGATTCGAACCATGCAGGCGTATCAGAACCAGCTCATCGGCGGTTTCTGCCACGTCTACATCGGTCAGGAAGCCGTGGCGGTGGGATGCACCGCGGCGGTGGAACCGAAGGATCCGATCGTGACGGCGTACCGCTGTCACGGCCATGGCTTGGCCCGCGGACTCGCGCCGCGCAACGCATTCGCTGAACTGTTCGGGCGCATCGATGGGTGCGCCAAGGGCAAGGGCGGATCGATGCACTTCTTCGACGCTCCCAACGAGATGTACGGCGGGCACGGCATCGTCGGCGCCCAGACCCCGCTCGGTGCGGGCCTGGCGTTCGCCACGAAGTACGAAGACGAAGTACTCAACAACGGCAAGAGCAATCGGGTGTGCTTGTGCTTCCTTGGCGACGGCGCACTGAACCAAGGCGCGCTGCACGAAGCCAAGAACCTCGCCGGCATTCTTGACCTTCCGGTGATCTTCATCGTCGAGAACAACGGGTACTCAATGGGCACGTCGATCGCCCGCGGCACCACGATGGCCCACGACATCACCGTCAAGGCCCTCGGCTACGGCATGGACAGCGCGGTCATCGACGGGATGGACGTGATGAGCGTGTACGACGGCATGAAGCCGGTCGTCGACAAGTGCCGCGAGGAATCGCGTCCCGCGTTCGTCGAGATCCGCACGTATCGCTTCAAGGGACACTCCATGAGTGACCCCCGCAAGTATCGCACCAAGGACGAAGAGCAGCAGTACGAAGCGGAAGACCCGATCGAGAAGCTGCGCGTGCACCTCGCCGGCCAGCACGGCTGGACCGACGACAAGCAGAAGACGCTGGCCAAGGACATCCGCACGGAGGTTCGTGAAGCCTTCAAGTGGGCGGAGAACAGTCCGGTGCCCGAGATGTCCGAGTTGTTCCACGATGTGTACGTCGAGGAGTGGGGGCCGTACACCGGGACCTCGCTCCCCAAGATGATGCAAGACGACGGCTGACTTGCCACTCCCCCCGACTCCCGTCTGCCTGGCTGGGCCCCGCCCGTCCGCGACCACGAATCGTCCCCCGATCGGAAGTACGCCATGTCCCGCGTGATCGAGTTTCGAGATGCCTTGACCGAGGCGATGAGCGAGGAGATGCGCCTCGACCAACGCGTCTTCCTGCTGGGCGAGGAAGTCGCCGAGTACAACGGTGCGTACAAGGTCAGCAAGGGGATGCTCGACGAGTTCGGGCCCCGGCGGGTGATCGACACGCCGATCAGCGAAACGGGCTTCGCGGGAATGGCCATTGGCGCCGCCATGCGGGGCCTGCGACCGATCTGCGAGTTCATGAGCTGGTCGTTCAGCCTCGTCGCCGCGGACCCGATCCTGAACAACGCTCCCAAGATGCTCTACATGTCCGGCGGCCAGTTCGGCTGCCCGATCGTGTTCCGCGGCAACGACGGGGCCGGCGGCCAGTTGGGCTCGACCCACTCCTGGTGCGTCGAGGGACTGTTCTCGAACGTGCCAGGCCTGAAGATGGCGATCCCGAGCGATCCCTACGACGCCAAGGGCCTGCTCAAGACGGCGATTCGCGACGATGACCCGGTGTTCTTCCTGGAGTCCGAGCGCATGCTCGGCGACAAGGGCGAAGTGCCGGAGGCCGAGTACCTCATTCCCTTTGGTCAGGCGATCACGCGGCGCGAAGGTGCCGACTGCACGATCGTCAGCTTCGGCCGCCCGGTGCACTTCTGCATGGAAGCGGCGGAGGAGTTGGCCAAGGAGGGCATCGATTGCGAGGTCATCGACGGTCGCACCATCCGGCCCCTCGACATCGACTCGATCGTCCGCAGCGTTCGCAAGACCAACTACTGCGTGGTCGTGGACCAGTCCTGGTCCTTCGGCTCGCCCGGTTCGGAGATTGCGGCCCAGGTGCACCAGCACTGCTTCGACGATCTCGACAACCACGTGGGCCGAGTGCACACGCACGACGTTCCCGCCCCGTACGCCCAAAGCCTTGAGCAAGAGATGCTTCCCAACCCTCGGCGAATTGCCGAGTGCGTTCGGGCCATCACCTACAACGCCTGATTCTCCCCCCGACTGATGCTTCGCCTCCGCGATTCGGAGGCGCTCGGGCCCCCACGTGGGTCCACCCCCGTGACCGAAACGCACGACTCCGACGCCCCGCAGCGAGAGCGACCCGTCATGTCCATCGACATCACCATGCCCCGCCTTTCCGACACCATGGAGGCTGGCACGATCATCAAGTGGAACGTCTCCCCCGGAGACGAAGTCTCATCGGGTGACGTCGTCGCCGACGTTGAGACCGACAAGGCGACCATGGAACTCGCCGCCTTTGACGACGGCGTCGTGGCGTCGATCCTCGTGCCCGAAGGCCAGCAGGTCGACGTGGGCTCGGTGATCGCGGTCCTGGCCGAAGACGGCGAAGACGTCGACAAGGTCGCGTCCGGGGCCGCGAGTGGCGAGGGCAGTTCGGCCGCTGCATCCGGAGGAGGAACCGCCGTCGCCGATCCGCCGGCCACGGCCACGTCCGCAGCTCCAGCTCCGGCGTCGGCTCCCGTCCCAGCACCGGCGGGCGGCAGCAGCAACGGAACCGCCGCGGTCACTGGCGGCGGTGCGGGCCGCATGAAGGTCAGCCCGGTCGCCCGTCGCTTGGCCGAAGAACACGGCGTGAACTTGTCGGCCATCGCCGGCAGCGGGCCGCAGGGCCGCATCATCAAGCGTGACGTGCTCGCGGCCATCGAGGCCGGCGGCACGGGCTCGACCGGCGCGGCTCCGGCCGCTGCCGCCGCGCCGGCCCCGGTCGCCGCGGCTCCGGCCGCCGGCTCGGTCACCGCGATCGTGCCCAGTGCCGGCCCCACCATCACGGTGGAGTCGACGTCGGACGCGGCCGACGGCACGCCGTCGCTTGGTGCGGGCCGCGTTCCACTCTCGGGCATGCGGCAGACGATTGCTCGCCGCCTGGTCGAGTCCAAGCAGCAGATCCCGCACTACCAGGTGTCGATGAGCTTCGACATGGAGCCGCTGGTCGCGCTCCGCAAGGACCTCAACGGCAAGCTGGCCAACGTCGGCATCAAGCTGTCGGTCAACGACTTCCTGGTCAAGGGCTGCGCCTTGGCCATGCACGAGCATCCTGAGTTCAATGCGTCCTTTGACGGCGACTCGGTCGTGTACCACGCCGCGGTCAACGTGGGCGTGGCGATCAGCCTGCCGCCGGAACGCGGCGGGGGGCTCGTGGTGGCGACGATTCGCGAGGCCGACCACAAGAGTCTTCGCACGCTGAGCGCCGAGACCAAGGGCTTGGCCGAGAAGGCCCGCACCCGCGGCCTGTCGGTCGACGAGATGAGCGATTCGACGTTCACGATCTCGAACCTCGGCATGTTCGGCGTCGACCACTTCACCGCGATCATCAATCCGCCCAACGCCGCCATCCTCGCCGTCGGCCAAGCCGTCCAGAAACCCTTCTTCGAGACCGACGAAGACGGCGAACCCATGCTCGTCGTCGGGCACGAGATGTCCATGACCATCTCCAGCGACCACCGCATCATCGACGGCGCGATGGCCGCCCAATACCTGGGCACCGTCAAGGAACTGCTGGAAAACCCGGCCGCCCTGCTCGTGTAAGTTCGCATTCTCATCGCGACCCTACGATCAACCCATGTCACGACCCCGCGACGAAAACCCGAGCGATCGCTCGCGCGATGACCAACGCCGCATCGTCCACGTCGGCCCAAGCGAAGAAGCCCGGCCGGGCGCCCCACTCGACGACCAGCCCAGCTACCTCATCGAAGAAGCCCGCGAGCGCCTCCGCAAGGACGACGACCACAACAAAGAAGCCAGCGCCGTCGCCCGACGACTGGTCATCGCGTTCGTCGCCGTTGCGATCCTCGCGGTCGTGTTCCATGTGGTAATGCCGGCGTTCGGGTTGGCTTTACCGCCCGTCGTGCCGCTGATGTGCTACGCCGTCATCGCAGCCGCTGCGATCCTGACACTTCGCGATGAGTAAGTGATCAGAAAATCGCCTGCACCATCAAATGTGCACCAAACACCACAAGCCCACTCACAACGATAAATGCGAACAGCTTCCATTCGCCGGCCATGTCATCCCATGCCGTCCCGTCGAGCCACGACACGATGTCGGGCTTGAGCCAATACCACACCGCTTCTTTGAACCCTTCCCAGTCATCGAACGCCGCCCAGCCGATCACAAAGAGCACCGGCGAACACCCAAGAACGAGCAAAGACCAATACAGCCAGTCCGGCATCAGTATCCCTTGGGAGAGGCGATATCACCGGTCCCCAGCCGCCAGGCGTTCACGCCCCCCACCGCCAGAGAGAGAAATCCGAGCTGCTGTCCCCGCGTCTCGCATTTCATGAAGATGGCACCACGCAGGTCCGCGACCGACATCAGTTCTTCTCCGACCGCTTCCGCTTGAGTTCTGCATCAATGAACGGCTGAATCTGCCCGCGGTCCAACACATTGACCGGGTTTGCTTCAAGGTTCGTCCGGTGATCTTTCACGCGGTTGTCATAGAGCACATAGCTTCGGATCTGCGCACCCCATCCACGGTGTTCAAGCTTGCCGCCAGATGCCTCATCAATATCAGCCTGGCGCTTCTCTTCTGCCAACTGTTCGAGCTTGGCCTGCAGAATCGACAACGCCTGCTTGCGGTTCTGGGGCATTTCTTTATGCGTGCTCGATACCACTTGCAAGCCCGTCGGCTTGTGCGTGACCCGCACGGCCGACGCAACCTTGTTCACGTTCTGCCCGCCGGGCCCGCTCGAGCGTGCGAACACCACGATGTCCAGCTCGGTATCCGGAATCTCCACGTCGATATCGTCAAACTCCGGCGTGATGTCCACCGTCGCAAAGCTTGTCTGACGCTTGCCTTGGGCGTTGAACGGCGACACCCGTGCCAACCGGTGCGTGCCCCGCTCGCAGCCGAGCATGCCAAACGCGAAAGGCCCCTTGATGTGAAGCGTCACCGAATCAAGCCCAACCTCAGTAGCGTGGGATTTTTCGACCTCTTCAAACTCAAACTCAGAGTCTTCAAGATAGAACAGATACATGCGAAACAGCATCTCGCACCAGTCGTTGGCCTCGGTGCCGCCGTCGCCCGACGAAATCGTCAGGAAGCAGTTCCGCGTGTCATGTCGGCCGCTGAGCAAACTCTGCGTTTCGATCGTGTCCATGCGACCCAGCAAACCAAAGAGCGTCTCGTCGGCTTCCTCAAGCAACGCGTCATCATTGGATTCACGGGCCATCTCAAACGCAAGGCTGGCGTTCTCAAAGTCGTCGATGACCTTGGCAAGCGGTTCGGTCTGAGCTTTGATCAGCTTGAGTTGAGAGACGACCTTGTTGGCGTTCTCTTGGCTGTCCCAAAAGTCGGCAGCCCCCATCTGTGCTTCGAGTTCCTTTAGCTTCGAGCGTTTGGTCTCGTAGTCAAAGAGAGTCGCGGATCGTTACAATCCGCGCCTCAAGATCGCTGATGACGTTCTGATGCGCTTCGAGGTGCATTGGTGCTCCGTTGGCGGTCCCTCACTGCGGCACGAGTGCGACATCGCCCGGCCGAGAAGGAACAAACTGTAGCATCCGAGCCCCCTTGGCATCCGTAGAATCATCTGTAGATGTCCGCCGCCCACACCATTCTGTTCACGCTGGCCAGCCAGGCGACCGCCCAAAGCGTCCCACCCGAAGCCACCCGGCGAGGCTGGGCGATGTTCGCGCTCGTCGCACTCCTCGGGCTGACATTGGTTTGCTGCACCGGCATGCTTGCCCTCTTGAGCGCCCGACGCCGACGCAAACGCAAACAGCTCCCGGTCCGGGCCGCCGACCCGCGCGACCCTTGGGAAGAGTCCGCCAAGCGGATCCCAGCAACCGACGAGACCGTCGATCTCGACTGAGTTTGACTCAGATCGGGTCGCTAGTTCTTTAGATCATGAGGATCTAAGGCTGTGTTTCGGCCGAAGCCTGAGCTTCGATCCAAGCACCCGCCCGCTCGTGACCGAGTGTCCGCGCCTTCTCGGCCCACACGATCGCTTCCTCGCCCTCGCCCGTACGCTGCAGCCACAACGCTGCTTCAAACGCGAGCAAGGCATCGCCCGGTTCACGCTCGGCGGCGTCGATGTACCGCGACGCTGCATCACCCGGCCGACCCAACATCCCGTAGCACTCGGCGAGCAGTTTCAGCGTTTCAGGCTCGTCTAAAACCTGCTGCGGCATCGCGCTCAACAAATCCAATGCGCGTTCTGGATCACCCGCACGCTTGCGGACCTTTGCTTCCATCAAAACCCACGCCGGCTCGTTTGGTTCGAGTTGCCGTGCACGCTCGGCCTGCTGGGCCGCGATCCCCAAGTTGTTTTCATTCAACGCGATCTGGGCATACATGCCCCACACCTCAGCGCGGTCTGGCGCGAGACGACCCGCCAATGCGAGCGCCGCTTTGGCTTCGCTCCACTGACTCAACTTCATCCGTGCGCTCGCCAAATACAACGGAAACTCTGGCGTGTTCGGATCGGCACGCATCGCCTGTTCATAGTGCTCAGCCGCCCGTTGAGGACGCTGCGACATGCTTGCCAGCGTGCCTGCTGCAAAGTACGCACGAGCGGGCACCGCACCCGCATCGATCGCTGCCGCATACTGGTCGTATGCCTCGCTCCAACGTTCGCGGGTCATCAGATAGTCACCAAACGACAGCCGCAGATCCTGATCACTCGGGAACTTCCGGACCGCTTCAGCCATCACCCGTTCGGCGCCGACAAAGTTCTCGTCTTTGACCAGCTGCTGGACAGACGCGAGCACCGCCTCGACGGTTTCCATGCTCGCCAGACCATCTTCGATCATTGGCTCGACCGGGACTTGGGACGGCTGGGTTGACACCCTGTACAGCGTCCAACCGGCAAACCCGGCCCCGCCCAGTGCAAGCACCGCCAGCAACACCCCAAACACCCGCCCCGATCCCGTTCTTGCAGTCACTCTGGTCATACACACCTTATCGGCCACCCCTACGATCCGGTTCCAACGCGATACACCCTTTCCGAGCCAATTCCTATGACCACCACGCCCCCCGCCAACTCAGACCAGACCGACGCCCCCGCCCCCCTCGCCAAGGCCTACCGCCCCACCGAGACCGAGCCGGCCGTCTGGTCCAAGTGGCTCGACGCCAACGCCTTCCACGCCGATCCCGACCGCGTCATCAGCGGCGACGCCCCCCCCTACTCCATCCTCATCCCCCCGCCCAACGTCACCGCCGCCCTCCACCTCGGGCACGCGCTCAACAACACCATCCAGGACATCCTCATCCGCGCCCACCGCATGAAGGGCTTCGAGACCCTCTGGATGCCCGGCACCGACCACGCCGGCATCGCCACCCAGACCATGGTCGACAAACGCCTCCGCGAAGCAGGCGAGCCCGCGCTCGCCGAGCACCGCAAGCTCGAAGCCGAGGGCCACAACGGCCGCGAAAAGTTCACCGCCAAAGTCCAAGCCTTCAAAGACGAGTTCGAGACCCGCATCACCGACCAACTCAAAGCCATGGGCTGCTCGTGCGACTACGAACGCCAACGCTTCACCATGGACGAGGTCTGCGCGAGAGCCGTCCGCGAAGCGTTCTTCCGCTTGTTCAAAGACGGCCTCATCGAACGCGGGAAGCGCCTCGTTAACTGGGACCCCGTCACCCAGACCGCGCTGGCCGACGACGAGGTCGAGATGGAAGAAGTCGAAGGCTCCTTCTGGTACCTCCGCTACCCCCTCGTCGACGACCAAGGCAACGAGACCGACGAATACGTCACCGTCGCCACCACCCGACCCGAGACCTACTTCGGCGACACCGGCGTGGCCGTCAATCCCAGCGACCCCAAGCACGCCAAGCTCATCGGGCGCAAGGTCAAGCTCCCGTTCGTCGGCCGCATCATCCCCATCGTCGGCGATGACTACGTCGTCATGGCCGACCCCGAGTCCTCCGACTCCAAAGCCAAGTACGCGTCCGGCTTCCTCAAGGTCACGCCCGCCCACGATCCCAACGACTGGCTGATCGGGCAACGCCACAACCTCGATGTCATCAACATCATGGCGCCCGACGCCTCCATCTCCGACCAGCACGGCTGGGAAGACGTCGGCGACGCCCAACGCTTCGTCGGTCTCTCACGCGAGGACGCAAGGACCGCCGTCGAATCCGCCTTCCGCGACGCCGACCTGCTCGAAGCCAAGAAGCCCTACTCGCACAGCGTCGGGCACAGCTACCGCAGCCACGCCGCCATCGAGCCCTACCTCAGCGACCAGTGGTACTGCCGCGTCACCGACGACAAACTCCGCGGCAACGCCCAGCGCGCCGTCGTCGCCGACCAACGCACCGACAAGTCCATCGCCGAGTGGCCAGCGTCCAAGCCCGACGCCGAGCAAGGCGACGGGCGTATGACCTTCCACCCCGCCCGCTACGCCAAGACCTACGAAACCTGGCACGACAACTTGAGAGACTGGTGCATCAGCCGCCAACTCTGGTGGGGACACCGGATCCCGATCTGGAGCGGAATCATCGTCGACTACACAGACGAGTTCAATGCGCTCACAAGCTCGATCAACCAGTTAGCCGAGGCCAATCGAATTGCTTTTGCCATCGGATCTGACCCAGAAGACCCAGAAGACCCAGAACAACCTGTAGATCAGGATGGCTACCTAGACGGCGGTAATTTTGCATCATTCTGTGTGCGCGATCCAAGTGATACAGAAGCAATCGTTCTGCTAGAAAACGCAGGTTTTGTCCAAGACCCCGACGTCCTCGCCACCTGGTTCTCCAGCGCCCTCTGCCCGCTGAGCACGACGGGCTGGCCCGACGCGTCGGCCGCCGCTTCCGGCACGGGCATCGAAGACTTCACCAAGCTGCTCTCGGCTTTCAACCCATCCTCCACCCTCACCACCGCCCGCGAGATCATCAC
>JBGCEZ010000004.1:0-111258 GCA_045106735.1 Phycisphaerales bacterium
GGGCCGGGGTCGAGGACGGGTGTGACATCGCGGGTCATTCCGATGGGCCGGGCCGGATGGGGCGCGGGGGAACGCCGGGCAGCCCATCCGAATCTTACCGATGGTCGACGCTCCGCGGCACCGGTGGCAGCGGGCGGTCGGTGTCGGACGGCGGGCGAGTCGCGCGAATCATCCACGGTGCGCCGGGGTCGGCGGGCGGCGCATCGGCGCCGTCGGCGGCTGCGGCGGCTGCGGTGCGTTTCCCGGCGTCGTCAATAAATTCCAGTGGCGCCCCATCGACCGGGTCCACGGCGTGGGCGGGTTTCAGCCCAGCTTTTTCCAGCGTCCGTGGCCGGCGTCCGTGCTCAAGCTCGAACGCGCGGACACGAAGCGCGGCGCGGAGCAAGGCATCGTCGGTCCGCGCCGCCTGCACGTACGCGGAGAACACGTCGGTGTTGGGGACGACCATGCTCGCAGCGAGGTAGGGCAGCCGCGGCAGGCCTGATCCAAACGCAGACCGGGCGCCGTCGATCGTGTTGAGAAACTCGTGGTGCCGGGCCGGATCGAATCCGGCGTCCAGCAACGCATGCACCTCGTCTCGGTCGGGCAGGATCCACCCAAGGGGATTCAGGACGTTCCCTGCGTCGAATGAACTGGAGGCCGAGGCTTCCGATGCTCCGTCGCCATCGGCCGTCCTGACCATGGTGCCGGGAAGAAACGTGCCGTTGGCCGTGAACCACGCGTCAAGCAGCCCTTCGCTCACGGCGCGCTCTGCCCTGAGTGAGCGCTCGAGCAGCGGTTCTCGGCGATCGATGAGCGCGAGCAACTGGGGAATCTCGTCGGCTTGGACCTGCTCGTGATGGAGTTCGCCGGCGATGCGGTCATTGACCATGGCGCGAATGCTCAGCGTCACCAGGCCAGGTATGAAGCCGGGCACGGTCTGTCCGGCGATGGCGGTCGCTTCCATCGCCGTCATCGCACGAGTGAACCCGACGCGGTCACCGGTGCGTGCGGACAGGGCGGCGTGGACGGACAGGTGGCGGGCCAGGTCGCGGAATCGGGCGAGGTGGCTCATGTCGACGGACACCGGACGGAGCCGGCCGTAGCCCATGGCGCGCATGGCCGCGGCGTCGGCCGCGGGAAACGGGGGCCCGGACAGTTCGCTGAGTCGGTCGATGACGGATGCGGCGCCCGCATGGCCGGGGGCCGGCAACGTCGCCACGGTCACCCGGGCCATGGCCCGCTCGAACGCACGCTCTTCCGGATGGAATCCGCGGTAGAGTCTGCTTGTCTCGTCATCGGGGGCGAGCAAGACAAGGCGAGGGTCGGCCGCCGGACGCAGTTCGGCCAGTACCGCATTGGCCGACGCGTTGTCGGTGCCATCGGCCGCCGGCCCGGCAATCAGTCGGGCTCGCGCTTCATCGATCCCGTACTCAAAATCTTCGAGCACCCGCATGAATGCCGCATGCCGGGCGGCCGCCACGTCCGGTGCGGTGTCCGATCGTTGGGCCAGGTCCGCCATCGTCTGGTCCTGGCCGGCGATTCCAATCGGGTGCATGCAGTTCCCGATGATCGCCATCGTGCCGACGATCAGGACGATCGTCACGACGGCGTGGGGCACGCGTCGAAGGATTCGGCGGCGCCAGGACTGGCGAGGTCGGACACGTCGCGACTCGGCCGATGGGCGCGATCCCGCGAGTTGCGACCCGGCCAATTGTGACCCGGCCAACTGTGACCCGGTATCGGGCCTCCCCGGTCCGGGCGCGGATTCCCCGTCGGGCCGATTCACCAGACGTTCGCCTTGCCGTCCTCGCCGTGCTTGGCCGAGCCGTCGGATGCGTGCTCGCCGCCCTTGGCCACCGGGAAGTGTTCGCCCTCCCAGCTTGCGGGGTAGTGCGGGTCATCCAGGTCCAGGGCCGCCTTGGTCGGGAACAGCGGGCGGAAGGTATCGCACATCACGGCCAGCTCGTTGGTGAACGTCGCCCCGAGGCTCTTCTCGACCGTGCCCGGGTGCGGGCCGTGGGGAATGCCCTGCGGGTGCGCACTGAGCGAGCCGACTTCGATGCCCTTGCGCGCCTTGTAGTCGCCTTCCACGTAATACAACACCTCATCGGAGTCGAGATTCGAGTGGTTGTACGGGACCGGAATCGCTTCCGGATGGAAGTCGAGCATCCGCGGGCAGAATGAACAAATGACGAAGTTGTGCGCCTCGAAGGTCTGGTGGGTGGGCGGCGGAAGGTGGTGCTTGCCCACGATCGGACTGAAGTCGTCGATGTTGAAGATGTACGGGTAGTAGCAGCCGTCCCATCCCACGATGTCCAACGGATGGTACGGATACGTGTACGCGTGCACGCAGTCACGAGCCTTGATGCGCACTTCAAACTCGCCGCGCTCGTCGTACGTCAGCGGCAGCTGCGGCAGCTTGAGATCGCGTTCGCAATACGGTGCGTGCTCCAGGAACTGCGAGGTCTGCTTGGAGATGTAGCGCGGCGGCGGCAGCAGGTGCGAGCCGTTGCACACTTCAATGACCAGGAAACGAGGGTCGGGTTCACCCGCCTTTGGATCATCGAACACCATCCGGTAGGTGATCCCCTTGGGGATGATGATGTAATCCTTCTCGCGGAACGGAAGCGTGCCGAACATCGTGTAGACGGTGCCGCTTCCGAAGTGAATGAAGATGCACTCGTCGCCTTGGCCGTTCTTGTAGTGGTAGTCCATCGGTTCGGCTGGAACGCAGACGGACATCTCACAGTCGGCGTTGCCGAACAAGACGGTGCGGCCAGTGACCGGGTCGCCCTTGGGCGGCATCGGTGCGGTCTTCACGTGGCGCATGCGCATCGTGTCGGTCTCAACGTACTCCGCCTTGGTCGAGTACAGCGTCTTCCAACCGGTGACCTGCGTCGGCGGGTGGATGTGATAGAGCGTGCTGGTCGGACCGACGAAACCTTCGGTGCCAAAGACTTCCTCGGAGTACAGGGCCCCGTCGGGACGACGGAAGACAATGTGCCGCTTGGGGGGAAGCTGGCCGAGGGTGGTGTAGAAGGGCATCGGGAAAGCTCCGGCAACCGTCGGATGATGATTCGACGTCGGGGTCTGGATCAGATTCGGGCGGGCCCCGGCGCCGCGGGAGGCGTGGTTGGCCGCTCGGGCCGATTGTAGAGAATGCCGGGGCCCAGCCGACACCTGGGCCGCGGCTTGGATGCCCGAATCACGGTACGAATCACGGCATGAAAGACCCCTCGCCGCCGCGCAGAGCGGGGACGAGGGGCGAATGGTGATCGGGCCTTGGGAGTCCGGGCCCGGGGTCGGCACGCTGGCCGCCGAATTCAGTCGTCGGAGCACGCTCCCCACGCGGCCAACATCGTGATGAGATCGTCAAGATCGGTTTGTCCATCGCCGGTCACGTCGCCGGCGGCCGAGGTCCCGAAGGCGCCGATGACCACGAGCAGGTCGGCGAAGTCGACGGTCTGGTTCCCATCGAGGTCGGCGGCGCAGGGACCCATCCGGTCCGGGCACGGGTCCTCGGCGATGGCGTCGGCGTAGTCCACGAGGCGGAGCTCCGGCGCGTCGACCCGGTGGTGGATGTCGGCCTCGATCTCAAGGGTCAGGCTGGTGCCCCAGTACACGAAGCGGGCGGGCAGCGGCGTCTTGGCGTCGGTTTCGGTGCCGGTCATCAGGGCCGCGCCAATCGGGGCGACGTTCTCCGAGACGCAGTTCGGGCTGTCCGGGAGTCCGGACAGCGAGCCGGCGGCGCCGAGCCACGCGATCCCGCCGCCTTCCAAGCCAGCTTCATTGTGGCGGATTCGGCTGGTGAGCACTTCGGTGCTGAGGCCGCGGGTCCAGAGTCCGCCGCCGGCGACCGAGGCGGTGTTGGCTTCGATCGACGTGTCGGTGATGGTCGCGTGATCGGCATCCACCCACACGCCGCCGCCGGATCCGCTGTTCACTGCATTGTGGCGGATCGAACATCCGCGGATCTCGACGGCGAACGAATCGGGCCCCATGGCGATCGCCCCGCCCGCCTGGCCGGCGACATTGTGCGTCATGGAGCAGCTGTCGATCAGGAGGTTCTGGGCGGAGCCCGTCATGAGGACCGCGCCACCGCCCACATGGTTGCCAATGGCCCGATTGTGCCGAAAGATCGCGTCCTCAATGCTGGTGTCGTCGGCCGCGATCACGATCGCGCCGCCGCCATGCTGAAGGACGGGTTTGATGTCTTCCGATGGCCCGGCGGTGATGCTGCCTTCGGCGAGGTTGCCGCTCCAGGTGCCGCCGCGGACGAGCGCCTTGTTCCCGCCCTCGATGTGGGCGCCGCCGCCGTTGCGGCCGGTGTTGCCCGCCACATCGCAGTCCAGAACGCGGAGTCCCGGGACGTCGAGGGCTCGGAACCCGCCGCCGACCCCGCGGGCGACGTTGGAATCAAAGCGTGTTTCGGTGACCCGGTGTCCTGGACCCCGCAGCCAAAGGCCGCCGCCATCGACTTCGGCCACGTTTCCTTGCATCAACGATCGCTCGATGCGGGCGTTGTGCGCGTCAATGTGCACGGCGCCGCCTTCCCACGCACGATTGTCGAGGAAAGCGCACTGCGAGAGGATCGCGTCCTCGCCGCCTTCGATTCGCAACGCGCCGCCGATCACGGCGGGATGCACACGACCGTTTCGCACGAACCGGCATCGGTCGAACCGAACGTCGTCCCCATCTTCGATGACGACCCCGGTTGCGGCATTCTCCGTGACGAGCGTGTCGTGGAACCAGGGATTGGACGCCTGGACCACGATGCCCGGTGTATCGGCTTCGCCGGCGAACCAGACCTCGGCGTGGCCGAGCACGCTGCCGCTGATGAACGTTCCATCGGCGTCAAAGATCGCGCCGTTGAGGCCGTATCCGAACTGGATCCCGCGCCAGCTTCCGGGGGCGGGCTTGATGAAGTCGCTGGTGAACAGAATCGCATCGTCGGCGGTGCCGACCGCGTGGAGCGTGCCGTCGTCGTCCAGGTACGGCCCGACGATGAGCCGCGTGTCGGGTCGAAACCGCACGATGACGCCAGGTTCGATCGTGAGCGTGGCGCCTGCGCGGACGATCACATCGTCGACCACGGTGTAGGGAGAGTCGGCGGCGATCCACGTGGTGTCGGCCACGATCTCACCCGAGACGAAATTGAGGCCGCTGGCTGCGGCGACGGACGGAAGAAGCGTGAGCGCGGCGATCGCGCACGATGGCAAGCATCGCAAGGCGGAATGCATGGATTGGTTCCCCGTGGCGGAAGTTTGAATGGCCGAAGCCGGCGGGCATCGGTTGCCCAGCGAGGTCCCCGGACTCCGCCACAGGGCTATTCGCCAATCACGGCGCGATCTGACTGGTCCGAGCGAAAATTTATGCGCGCCGAACGATGAGTCGGGTGCGTGCTGCGGGCCAGTTCGCCCTCCGCGGCGCTAGAACGTCACGAAGCCGATCGAAGCGCCGAACGTGGTGTCGTCGCGGATCTGGTCGTAGTTCAGCAGCACGCGGAGGTCGAAGTCGGGGAAGCTCCGGGTCACCTGGAGCAGCAGCGTGCGGAAGTCGCCTTCGCGGAAGTCGTACGTCGGCCGCACGAACAGCCGGTACTTGGGACTGACGCGATAGCGCCAGCCGAAGTCGAGCAGCTCCGTGTCGCTGGCGTCGACCGTCCGGTACTCGAGGTAGGTCGTGAGCACGGGAGAGTGCTGCACCGACACGCCCAGCGATCCCCGCGCGAGGACCGAATCGTCCAAGTCCCACGTGCCCTCGCCGGTGAGCCAGACGCTGTCGCTGACCGCCCAGGTCATGGCCTGGCGAATGTGGTCGCCGGCCTGGGACTGTTCGGGACGCCAATCGATGAACCGCGGCGTGGGCGACTCGCGATCCAGTTCGCCGGAGCCGAGCACCAGGCGGGTGTCCAAATCGAGCACGTCGACCGAACGCTGGCGGCCGGGCCCGCCGCGGTAGGTCTGCAGCCGGTTGCGCAGGCCGAACGCGACCATCGACCCGGCGGCGATCGATTCGACCGAGGGGTCGTAGATCGGCAGCTCGGACTGGTCCACGTCGGTGTGGGCGTGCATGGCGGTGATCGACGGTTCGACGATGTGCCGGAGCCGGTTGAGGTCCAGGGCGACGTTGGAGACGTTGTTGTAGACGCGCTGGAATCGGGTGGATGCCCGCACCCCGACCGCACCATAGATCCGCATCGAATCGTCTTCTTCCTGGGCGATGCGGCTGAAGTCGTCATCCCAGATCGTCGCGCGAAGCACGGTGAAGGGCACGATGCGCACCGGTCCGTGGTCCAGCGGCAGGGCGAATTCCTGGCGGATGTCGGCCCGGTGCACCCAACGTTGGTCGATGCCACTGGCGAAGACCAAGTCAGACAGCGGATCGTCGCGGCCGATGCCGAATCCGTTCTGGCGCACGCCGAGTTCGCGGGGCGTGGAGGTTTCGTACTGGGCGCGGACGCGGCCGTATCGGGCGTCGAAGAAACTCGTGACCGCGCCGTTGAAGAGCGTGTTGCCGATGCGGCTCAGGCGGACTTCCGGGGCGCGTTCGACGCTGTACGCCGGTCCGGCGAGCAACCAACCGTTGGAGATGAAGTCGTTCGTTCGAGAGGTCGTTTCGACGCTGAAGGCGGTATCGCCGGTCTGTGACTGCAGCCGCAGGCCGGTTTCGTACTCGCGGCGTTCGCGAAAATCCTCGCGTCGCCAGGTGGCGATGTAGGACGGGTCACTGATGTAGGCGCCTTGGGCCAGCAGTTCCCACGATCGGCCGAGGCGGAAACGCTGTTCGTAGAGGGCGAGGCCGCGGTTGGCGTCGTCCTGTTCGACGGTGCGGCCGGCGCTGGTGCGATCTTCGCCGTCATCGCGCAGGTAGTAGAGCTCCAACTGTCCGGGGGACGAGCCGCCGAATCGCAGGTTGGTGCCGACGCCGACGCCGCGCGAGGTGTATGCGTCCACCAGGAGTTCGGCGTCGAAGTTGCGGCGTTCGGCCGAGGCAAGAGCCAGCAGATCCCAGCGCGTTTCGATCTCCAGGCCGTTGTTGTCGGAGTTGCCGAAGCTGATGCCACGCAGCGGAATGTCCTGGGCGCGGCCTTCGAAGCCGGGCCAGAAGAAAATCGGCGTGCGGCCGACGTTCAACGTGATGTTGTCGGCCTCAAGGTAGGTACTGGAAACGTCGGCGGCCCGTGGATCGGCCGGGTCCGGAGCGTCGAGTCCGGCTGGGCGCTGGGTGATCGTCATCTGCCGCGCCCCCAGACTCAGGTGGCCGACCGCATACTCGCTCGCGGTGACGTTGACGTCGGTGGCGGTGAATTGGTCGGCGGCGATCTGGCGCATCTCGGACGCCCGGGCGTACACCGGAGCGTTGACGTCGCGGGCGTACGTACGCAGGACGGCATCGAGCATGATCGCCCGGCCGCTTTCAAAGTCGTAGTACACGCGCGGCGATCGCAGGATCTGTTCGCCTCGGTCGGCCACGGCCCGGACATCACCCTCGAGGTAGATGCCGCGGACGAACGATGCATCGAGCGATCGACGGGCAAGGTCCTGAATCGAACCCGGGTCGGTGAAGATGACGGCGCGTTCGGCGGTGAGCGTGAGCTGCGAGGGCACGGTGGCGTCGTCGTCGGCGAAGTACTCCACCACGAACCCGCCGGTCGCGGTGACGACGTTCTCGTCCGGGCGGGTGTCGAGTTCAAGGCGTTCGGCGCTGAAGGCAATCGAGGCGCCGGGGGCCCGCAGCCACGGCTGGCGAGCGGAGACTTCGGGGAGTTCGACGCTCGGGTCGATGGCCGGGCTGCCCGGGGCAGCGGCGATCGGGGCCAGGACGCGGGGGGCGGGCGAGACGTCCACCGGCACGCGGCCGTCGGGGCCCGGCAGCAACGTGACAAGGTGATCGCGGAGGCGGGCTTCGGCCGCGGTCAGCAACGCGCTGTTCGATGGGCGGCGTTCGCGGATCGCGTCGGCGTCCACGTCGATCGTGCCAACCGTTGAACCGGTCACCAGGAGCCGTCGGCCGGCCACGCCAATGCTGGTCGGGCGTTCGGGATTGCGGACCTCGTCGAACCAGACGGCGATCTGATTCACGAGTCCCGTGTCGGTGGGAAGGCGATTGATCCAGACGACGGCATTGCCGGCCCGGTAGCGGTGGGGGCCGATCCGGACGTCGACGTCGCCCCGCAGCAGCAGCCGGCGCGTGTCGTCGATCCGCCACAGATTGGCGGTGCGGGCCCGGAGTTCGATCGCGCCTTCTTGCGGGGAAATCGGAAGCACGAAGCCGCTGAGCCGGTCGCCGGTCACCGGGATTCGGCGCGTGGTCCCATCGCCGGAAGTTCCAGCCCGGCCCGGCAACAGGACGGTATTGACCTGCGCGTTGGCCGGCGGCGTGGCCACCCCGCCGAGGACGGTCAGGAAGGCGAGCAATCCGGCCATCCGGAGACGATTTCCGCGGAGGTGCTTCACGGGCGCATCGTACCTCGGGGTGCCGCGGCTCGCGGGCTGGCCCATCGCTTTGGGGGCGATCCGAATCGCGAGGCTGGCCCCGGTCCCAGGGAGCCAGTAGCGTGGCCGGTGCCCGGGCGTGTGGGGTGCACGACTGGAGTGCACAACTGGAGTGCAGCACTCGAGTGCAGATCTCGAGTGCAGGAGCCCGGGCGATCCATTGGGAGGAATGCCATCATGCAGCGCACGATCATCGGAGCCGCCACCGCGGCCTTGCTTCTCAGCGGGGCGGCCTCGGCCGAACTCGTTCAGATCGACATCACCGGCAGCGTCGACTTCGGCGGCCTGAACTTCGGCTCGTGGGCCGGGGTGACGCCGGGCGACAGCGCGGTGATGAGCTTCCAAGTGGACTCCGACGTCTTCGTGGACTCCGGCAGCTTCCCGACCCGCGGCTACGAGATCATCAACTCCAGCTTCAGCCTCGCGCTCGACGGAATTGAAGTCGGTATGGCGGACCCCTATCCGGCGGGGCAGACGCCGTACTTCGTGCTGCGGGACAATGATCCGGCCGTCGACGGCTTCTTTCTGGCCAACAGCCCGGATGCATTCCCCAACGGCGTGGCGATCGACGAGGACGCGGCCATCAACCCGCAGTTCAACGCCATCTTCCAGGCGACCTACGGTGGTGATCGCTTGTCCTCGCTCGACATCCTGGACGCCACCGGCGTCTACGACTTCACCGGGCTCAGCGTCTTCAACTGGGGCATCGAGGACGCCGGCTTCCAGCCGATGGGCTTCATCTTCGACCAGTTCACCATCAGCGTGGTGCCCGGCCCGGCCGGCGTGCTCGCGATGTTGCCGGTGACGCTGCTCGGGCGGCGGCGCCGACGCGGTGGCTGACGCCTGACCGAAATACGTATCACCGACATTCGTATCACCGACAGACGCGCGTCCGACTGACACGCTGGCTGCGTCGCGCGAATCGTGCGCGCTGAACGTGCGTCGCCGCGGTCGCCCGGGCTGGATCAGTCCTCTTCGAACATCGCTTCGACGAAGGAGTCCGCGTCGAACGGCTCGACATCGTCGGGTGTTTCGCCGACGCCGATGAGCTTGACCGGAATGCCGAGGCGTTCGCGGATGGCCAGCACGATGCCGCCCTTGGCCGTCCCGTCGAGCTTGGCCAGGAAGATGCCGGTCACGTCGATCGCTCCGGCGAAGATTTCCGCCTGGGCCACGGCGTTCTGGCCGGCGGTCGCGTCGAGCACCAGCAGCACTTCGTGCGGGGCGCCCGGGATCTTCTTGGCCACGACGTCGCGGATCTTGGTCAGCTGCCGCATCAGGTTTTCCTGCGTGTGCAGGCGGCCGGCGGTGTCGATCAACAGCACGTCCACGCCGCGGGCGATCGCCGCGTCGGCGGCATCAAAGGCGACCGACGCGGGGTCGGCGCCTTCCCGGCCACGGACCAGGTCGACGCCGAGGCGCTCGGACCACGTGGCGAGTTGTTCGACCGCGCCGGCGCGAAACGTGTCAGCGGCGGCGAGCAACACGGTCCGGCCCTCATCGCGGAGGCTGCGGGCGATCTTCGCCACGCTGGTGGTCTTGCCCGCGCCATTGATGCCGGCGACGAGGATCACCGTCGGGGACTGTTCGGCCACGGCCAGGCCCGCTTCACTCCCGGCGAGCGACTCGCGCAGGCGCGTCTTCAAGATGTCGATGACTTCGTCGCCCTCGGTGATCGAACGCGTGCGATAGCCCTCGCGCAGTTCTTCAACCAGCGCGCTGGTGGTCTTCACGCCGACGTCGGCGGTGATGAGGTACGCCTCGATCTCGTCGATCAGTTCTTCGGAGAGTTGGCGGCCCTTGACCAGCCGGCGCAGGCCGCCGGCGAGCTTCTCACGGGTCTTGGCCAGTCCGCGCTTGATGGCGCCGAAGGTCGACTTGAAAATGCCCATGCGAGGCTCCGGGTCGGGTCAGGAATGAGCCGGCGGGACTGGCGGCGTGGCGGCGTCGAGGGGGGCGGGCGTGTCGGAGGCGTTGGACGCGTTGGACGCGTCCGCATCGGGCGCGTCGGCGACCTGCGTGGTGTCCATCGCATCCGATGCGTCCACCATGTCGGCTGCATCCGCCGCATCCGCCGCATCCGCCGCATCCGTCGCATGCACCGCGTCGGCCGCGTCGTTGGAATCGGAGGCTTCCGCCACCTCAGCTGCATCCACTGCGGGTTCGCCGATGCCGGCGGCCTTGCGGACGGCGTCGAGGACGCCGTTGACGAATCCCGGCGAGTCGTTGGTCGAGAATTCGCGGGCGAGCTCGACGGCCTCGTTGATCACCACGCCAGGCGGCACGCTGCGATCGAGCATCTCCCAGCAGGCCAGCCGGAGGATCGCGCGGTCCATTGCCGCGAGACGGCGGACTGGCCACTGGGGAGCGGCCGTCGTCACCATGCTGTCGGATCGGTCACGGTCGGTCCACGCCGCAAGGGCCATGGAGAACGCATCCTCGTGGACTTCGGGGCCGCCGGCGGATCCGTCCAGCGTCCCGCGCACTTCCTCAAAGTCCGGGTCGGCCAGCGCGTCGAACTGGTACAGGGCCTGAATCGCGGCGCGCCGCACGTTGCGGCGGCGGGTTGAGCTGCCGGGGTGTTGGCTCACGGGGAGACATCCTTGGCCGGGGCGGCGAGGAGGGCGGAGGAGCGGGGAAACGGTCCGCCGGACGCGGTGGTCCTGGCGGTCCGGGCGGCGGAGATCGCCCCGAGGGTGGCGAGCATGGCTTCGTCGCCCTTGTTGCCGAGCTGGCGTCCGTCGCCAGAGGTGCCGCCGCCGGCGCGGGCGATTGCTTGCTCGCGGGTTTGGCAGGTCAGGACGCCAAAGGCAGCCGGGAGTCCGGTGCGATTGGTCAGGTCGGCCAGGCCGGAGGCGAGTCCGCCGGCCAGCCATTGATCGTGGGTCGTTTCGCCGGTCAGGATGCAGCCGAGGCACACGACGCCGTGCAGGTCGCCGCGTTCAGCCATGGCCACCGCGACCGGCAGCAGTTCCCAGGCGCCCGGCGCCGGGACGACGAGCACGTCGCCGGGCGCGCCACCCGCGCCGCTGAAGGCGCGTTCGGCGCCGTGGAGCATCGCGCCGGTGATGTCGGCGTGGTAGCGGCTCACCGCGATGCCGACCCGAAGGCCAGCGGCGGAGACGGGTTCAGGTGGGGTCGCGTCGAGCATGCGTGGCCACGGGAAAGAAAAGGCAGGCGAGTCGCCGCGGGCGGGCGACGCAGGAGCCACGGGCCAAGCCCAGCGGCGGATCGACGATGGTAGCAGGGCCCCGATTCAATTGCCGAAGACGGTGGCGCGGTGCATCGCCGGCGCTGGCCCCCCGGGGCGAGCGGCCATGGCGGAGCCCATCGCGGTGGCCGAGGCGGCCGCCAGAGCACGACCCGGAGCAGAATCCCGGGTGGAGGCCAGCGTCGAAGCCGCCATCGAAGCCAGCGTCAAAGTCGGGGCGGGCGCGGCCGGTCGTGCGCCGGTCGTCCGCCGGCGAGTGGCCCAGAATCAGGTGCTCTGGGTCGCCCCGGGTACGATGCGATCGTGACGGACACCATCCCGCGCATCATGACCGCCATCCAGCTCACCCGGCTCACCGTCGCCTTCGGGGCGATCAGTGACCTGTGGTTTGTGATCCTGTTGACCCGGGCCGGCATGGCCGGCGGGCCGGCGGTGGTCGACGGCCGCGGGGCTGGCGGGCTGGCCGGGCGATCGGCCGGCGGCGTGGCCGGCGATCGGACCGCCGAGGGAGCGGTTCGCTCGATCGAAGGCGCGAGCGGCAACGTGGCGGGCGACGGCGTGGCTGACGGCATTGGCGACGCCGTGGACGGTGGCGTGGCCGGGGTCGACGGGCTGCTCGACGGGGCGGGGGGCGTCCTCGGCAACGGGCTCGTCGACGGGGCGAGCCGTGGCACGGCCAACGGCATCGTCGAACGGTTGGCCGACGGAGCGGCGGCGAGCCCCACCGGCATCGCGGTCATCGACATGCCATTGTCGTCGGCACTCGCCGCGGGAGCCATCGTCGCCGTCGGCCTCTTTGCCTACGGGGCAAGCCTGAACGACGTGCTCGACGTGCGGCATGACTCGACCTTCAGTCCGGACCGGCCGATTCCCGCCGGACGCATCGGACACACGCAGGCGATGGTGTTGACCGTGGGGGCGTTGATCGTCGCGGTCCTCGGGGCGGCGTGGATCAGCACGTGGAGCGTCTGTATCACCTTGCTGGTGGCCGCCGGGCTGCTCTTTTACAACGCCACCGGCAAGTACATTCCGGCCGCCGGCGTGATCACGCTCGGCTTGATCCACGCAGCCCACATGTTCATTCCGAACGATCAACTCGCCTTCACGTGGCCGGTCTGGTTGGTGATGACGCACGCCGTCGGCATTGCCGCGGCGGTGCATGTGCTGGAACAGAAACGCCCTCGGTTCGACCGGCGTGGCGTGATCCTCGCGGTCACCGGTTGGCTCTTCTGGTCGTTGATCTTGCTGTGGGTGGCTCGCGTTGGTGGCGGTGAATGGCCGGCCGACATTCCGGCGTGGCGTTCGGCGATCCCGCTCGTCGTCGGCCTGAGTTTCATCCTGGTCGTGCGTTGGAAGACGGCCAAGGTGTCGGGCAAGCCGGCGGCCGAGAAGGTGCGCCGCTACGGCGCGATGTGGCAGAGTCTGTACGGGGCGGCGTGGTTGCTTGCCCTGGGACTCGAACAAGCGGCCCTTTGGATCGGCTTGTTCGCCCTCGGCGGATTCGGGCTGATGACCTTGATCAAGGAAGTCACCGGCCTGAGCGGGAAGCCGGTCGCGTACCGGTAAGCGGCGGCCGGCGGCCGGCGATTGTCGCGTGTGGGCGGCGACGATCTCCACCGTCGTCGACACGTTCGTGACAGACGGCGCGCCCGAACATCACATGCTTGCGACAGCCAGTGCACGGCGAATCGGCGAGGGGTGGCGGCGCGACTGCGCTGGGCGATGCAACGCGGCGCCGGCGCCGCGCATCGACGCGCCGTGGATGCGTCGCGCGAGCTCGGTTCGGCTGGCAACGATCAGGTCGGCTGGGGCAAAAAAAAGGCCGGCCCGAAGCCGTGACCTCTCCTCCGTGGTCACCGCCTCAGGGCCGGGACACCGAGGATAGTGGGTGGGGGCAACCCCGCAAGGGGTGTGGATACGTGGCGGGTGGGCGGCGCGTTTCGCGGTCGTGACGCGTCAATTCGGATGGGCTCGTGCTGTGCGGTCGGTTCGCGCGATCACGTGGCAATATGGGCGAAATGGGAGGGTCGCCCGGGCAAACCGGCCGATTCTGCGCGATGTGGCGGGGTTTCCAGGACGCATCATGCGTTGCCGTGTTGCACCATGATCGTGTTGCGTACGGGCATCATCGGCAGTCTGGGCGAACTTCGCGCAGGTCGTGGGCCGAGTCCGTGCGTGCGCACGAGTTGGTTCCGAGGGGGATGGCGCAGTGAATTCCACGTTTGATTCCGGTTCGCATCGAATCCTGGTCGCCGACGGCGATGCCTTGGCCGCCGCGGCGCTGGTGACGAAACTGCAGGCGGGTGGCCTTGAATCCAGTCCCACGGCCAGCAGTGAGTCGGACGCGGAGCATGGCCCTCGGTGGACGGTGGCGGTCGCCGCCACGCGCGACGAGACGATGGATGCGGTGCGCGATGGCGGCGTGAACGTCCTGCTCATTGACCCGTCGAGTCTCGATCCGGTCACCGGCGGGTTGGACATTCTTGATGCGGTCGCCCGCACGGACGCGGGCGTGGTGCCGGTGGTGCTCAGCGCGTTCGGCACGATCGAAGAGTCGGTTGGGGCGCTGCGGCGCGGCGCGGTCGACTACATCATCAAGCCGGTGGTGGAAGCCGAACTGCTCGCCGCGGTCGAGCGGGCGATGATTCGGTCGACGATGCGCGGCGGCAATGCGGCGGGAGATGGCGGAAACGCGCGGGCGGCGAGGCCGGACGACGCGGCCGTGGCGAAGAACGGCTCGGCCGGGATGGCGAAGCGGTTCGACCCGGCGGCGGATCCGCGGGCCACGATCGTCGGCCAAGATCCTCGGATGGACGACATTCTGGACACGGTGAAGGCGGTGGCGCCGAGCCGGACCACGGTGCTGATGAACGGCGAATCGGGCACGGGTAAGTCGATGATCGCCCGCGCGATCCACCGGTGCAGTGAGCGAGCGGATGGGCCGTTCGTGGAGATCGCCTGCGGTTCGATTCCGGAAACGCTGCTGGAGTCGGAACTGTTCGGCCACATGAAAGGGGCGTTCACTGGTGCCCACGTGGACAAGCCGGGTCGATTCCTGGCCGCCGACGGTGGGACACTGTTCCTCGACGAGATCAACTCGGCGTCGCCGGGCATGCAGCTCAAACTGCTGCGGGTGCTGCAAGAACGGACGTTCGAGCCGGTCGGTTCGAACGAGCCGGTGGAGGTCGACGTCCGCGTGGTGCTGGCGTCGAACCAGTCGCTTGAACGTCTCGTGGCCGACGGAACGTTCCGTCAAGATCTCTACTACCGCATCAACGTCGTGCCGATCGATCTGCCGCCGCTGCGCGACCGAGCTGGCGACGTGGCCGAACTGGCCGAGTCGTTCCTGCACGCCAAGGCGGCCGAAGCCGGGCGGATCATGAGCGGCTTCGACTCGGCGGCAATCGATCGGCTCGTCTCCCACGATTGGCCGGGCAATGTGCGCGAGCTTGAGAACGTGGTCGAACGCGCGGTGGTGCTGTCGCGCGGGCAGACGATCACCGCGAGCGACCTGCCCCCGGCCATTCGCGACGGGCGTGGCGGGGGGGCGGTCGCACCGCGAGGGGGAATCGGGGCGCCGGTGCACGGCGGCTCGGTCACCAGCCACGGCCAAGGCCAGGCCCAGCAGCAGGGACAGCAGCAGGGACAGCAGGGGGGGGCGCGTCCGGGGGCCGACGAGCGCGACCCATCGGCGGCCGGCGACACCGGGTCCCTCATCTGGACGCCGTCCACCCCGGTGCAGCCACTGCGCGACGCCCTCGAAGAGCCCGAACGGCTGCTCATCCTGCACGCACTCGAAGCCAATGCGTGGAACCGCCAGGCCACCGCGGACGCCCTCGGGGTCAACCGAACCACGCTGTACAAGAAGATGCGGCGGTTCGGGTTTGATCGCATGTCGGAACGTGGAAACGCGAGCCAGAGACAAGGGGCAGCATAGTCACGGCGACCGTGTATCCGGCCTTCTCAACGCAAAGAGAGAGGCTGGCGCCCCGGAAGGAGCGCCAGCCTCGTCACGTCGTGATCCATCGCAGTGGCGACGTCAGCGAGTTCTCAAGTCCGTCAGGGCCGTGCACCACCAAGGAACGCCGCGATATCGAGCGCGTCGAGCCAGCCGTCTCCGTTCAGGTCTGAAGCCTTGAGCGATGAGAGGCCTTGGCGTTGGAGTTCGCGGAGGCTGATGCGACGGACCGGGCCGTTGCCGCGGGTGGTTCCCAACTCGCCATCGGCTCCGGGCAGAGGCAACGACGCGTCGGCGAACGCTGAGCAGCAGCCGGTCTCGCCGAACATCAGGAAGTTCAGCTGTACGAAGCTGAAGTCGAGGATGTCGACGGTGCCGTCGCTGTTGACGTCGGCATTGGGGCCGACAGTCATGCAGTCCGTCCCGCCGAGGGGATACGTGGCATTGAACTCCCCGACGAACACGCCGAAGTCGAGGATGTCGATGAACGCATCATCGTTGAGGTTGCCGCCCAAGAGCGCGTCGCCGCCGGTGAAGTCGCCGACGAACTGGGTGCCGACGACGGCGAAGTCGTCAGTGTCGTCCCGGCGAAGGGTGTGGAGCGTGTCGCGGGCGCTGACGCAAACATAGTCGCCGCAGGGCACCATGACCGTAGCGGTGGCTACGCCGCCGACGAATGTGAGTTCATCTGTCACCGTCGTCACGCTGTTGCAGGCGGCGGTCGCGAAGTCGAACGTAATGCAGCGAGTAAATGGTCCTGGGTCGACGACGCCGTCGAAGGCGACGGTCACCTCAAACTCGCTGAAGCCGTCCACGGTGACGAGTTGATCGCACGTGCTGAAGTTGCCACAGTCGTCGGTAGCTGTCCAGGTGATCGTGGTGGTGCCGACGGGGAAAGGATCGTAGAGCGAGAGCGACGGATCGTCGCTTCGCACGAACGTGACGACGCTGGTGCAGTCATCGGTGACCGTTGGCCCCACGGGACCAAGCGAGACGTTGTCCCAGTAGGTCTCGTACGTGTCGCCGTAGTTCACCATCTGCAAAAAGACCCAAGCAAAGCGCGAGGATCCGAAGATGAGCGGATCGCTGAGTGAAGCGACGACGGTTCCTGCATCACGATCGATGACCTTGAATTCGTACGTCGTCGCCGTCAGTTCGATCTCAAACGTGTACCAGCGATCGAAGTCGACGATCGCGGCCAACTCATTCCATCCGGGTGTAAAGCCGTTCGACGGATCGAAATCGGTGTCTTGGACGAAGGCTCGGAAACCCGGAAGGCCGGTCCCGGCCACGTCACCGTATGCGGCGAGGATCGGGAATCCAGACACGATGCCGGCGGGATCGGCGGTCTCGCCCCAGAGACTCGCGTGCCGTTCGGTTCCGTTCCAGTCGGAAGGGATCCAGACATCGGCCGAGATGCGGGCCGATTGCGGGATGTTCACCGGGTACTTGCGCCCCTGGAAGTCGTAGAAGGACGACTCAAAGCCAGGCGGGCGATTCGCCGCGGAGTCGGTGACATCTACGCCGTGGCGGAGTACGTTCTCGCCCATGAAGACGGCGTTCTCGAAAATGGCGGGCAGGTATCGGTCTTCCTGCCAGAAGTCGCACGGGTCGACGCACAGTTGCAGTGGCTCGTCAAACGGGTCGGTGAATTGAAGAACGGCTTCGCACGTTCCCGCGTCGGCGAGGACGAAGATGTCAGGGGCGCAGGTGATTTCCGGCGCTGTTTGATCGATCGAGATGAATCCGAGATCGTCGAAAGTCGCATCGACCTCAAGTCCGGCGGCGTCGGTCAGCCGGTTGGGCAGAATCGCGTCTGTGCGGAACGTGATCAGGTCCGAGACGAAGCACACTTCGTCCACGGGGCTGAACTCCAATTGCACGAGGGTCGAGGCGGCGGCCGTGCCGGGATCGCCGCCGGCGGTGCCCACGGCGTAGTCGAGCGTGCCAGCAACCGCATCCACGACTTCGAAGATCTCGAGCACGAACGGGTTGGGGGTGACGAGTCCGCCCGGCGTGGCCGAGACGAACTGCAGCACGGACGTATCCCAGGACAGGAAGAACTGCCCTCCGGCCACAATGCCAGGGGCGTCGCCCATGTCGATGGTCACGGTCAGCGTGGTCGACGGCTCACACGCGGGCGAATTGAGCTCCACATCCGCCGGGGCCGGGCCGAGTAGAGGCGTAGCGATCGCGGGCAATCCGGCGCGTGCAGGGACGTTCGGAGTTGCCCGGGACGTGGGCTGGGCCGGAGCGCGAACTCCGCCGGCGGGATCGACAGAAGCCTGTCCGCTGGCCGTTGCGGTCGTCGCCGAGGCGACGAGCGTGGCTGCAAGGGCGAGATGCTGGGCGGATCCGGTAAGCCCGGACGTTCGATGGGTGCTCATGATGAAGATTCCCGGAGAAGGAATGAGACCGCAACGCACCGGCGCCACGGTGAGTGGGTGTTCCGCTCATCGGGGGCGCACGGAAACCGGGCGTCGTCGATGCAACGGAGCGAAGATGTCAGTCGATGGGCGGACAGGGGCCCCATGCCGCAAGCAGTGACACGAGGTCGGGGAAGCCCACGATGCCGCTTCCGTCCAAGTCGCCGGGGCAAGGGCCGTCCCAGGCCGCGAGAATGACCAGCAGATCCTGGAAGCCAACCATGCCGTCGAAGTCAAGATCCGCGGCGCACGCGATCGGCAGGACTTCAAAGCCCAATGGCGTGATCGGCTGGCCAATGGGATTGGAAATCCGTGATGGCGGATCGTTCGGCCGGAAGCTCACTTGCGGTTCGCAGATGTCGACGTTAACGAGAAACGTCAGCGTTGCGAGGCGTGCATCGTCGATCGTGGGCGGATGGCCGTTGAACACGTCAATGCCACTGGCTAAGTCGATCATGCCGCCACTGTCGGTGATGGTGGCAATCACCGGCTGTGCGAACGGAAGCGGCGTGTACCCTCCGGAGAGAAACGTGAGTGCGACGTCGTTGTATTCAAGAAATGCCTGAAAACCAGCGGCAGCGGCCGGCAAATCGGTCATCCAAATCCCGAGGGTGACGGTCTCTCCCGCTGTGTATGGGCCGGGCAACGCTTCGTAGCGAATCTCAAGGTCCGCGGCGTGCGTATGGGCGCTGAAGGTGTTGATGGCGATGGCGCCCATCGCCGCAAGAGCCGGACGGCTCAATCGGCGTCGGTCACGATTCGCTGAACTGACCATGTCCGTCGTCCCCCCGAATGGGCATGCGAAGCACATGTGATGCAGCCGGACTCGTGTCGGGCCTCCCCACGCGAAGCGGATCGCTTCGCCATCACATCTCACATGTTTCCCTGTGCGTCTGCGGGCAAACTACCCACGACGGCGAATGCAAGCAAGTCTCGCAGTCAGGATTCCCATCCATGAAGCCAGTTCTGCCGCTCGTCGCGCTGACGAGTTGGGCGAAGTGACGCGCGTCTGATCTCGTCATACGCATTGAATCAGTCCAGTTGAACGTTTGTGTGGTGAGCATCGTGCACCGCGCAGCCGAAATGATGTCTGGTGCAACGGGCGATTCACCCCGTGTTGGAGACGTATGCGCGCACAAAGAAGGCCGGCGTCCAGGAGTGGACGCCGGCCCGAGTCGTCAGTACGCGAAGCAAGAGAATCGCGAGTTAGGGACGTGTTCCGCCAATGAACGCGGCCATGTCTTGTGCGTCAAGCCAGCCGTCGCCGTTCAGGTCGGCGACGCCGAGATCGGCCATGCCGGTCCGGCGTAGTTCGTTCACGGAGATTCGGTGGACCCCAAGTTGGCGATTGCCCAGAAGTCGATCGCGGAGGCCCGCGACCGCTCCGCCGGCGTCCGGTGCGCCGCCACAGCACGGGGCGTCTCCGAACTCAAAGAAGTTGATCTGAATGAAACCGAAGTCAATTACAGTTTCGACTGCGCCAGTGGCGTTGAAGTCAGCGTTCGGACCAGCGTCCGTGCAATCCAGGTTGGCGGTGCCGTAGTCGACGTTGAACTGACCCACGAAGATGCCAAAGTCGAGGATGTCCACCACGTTGTCGTCGTTGAGATCGCCGCTGGTCAGTCCGTCGGTGCCGGTGAAGTCAGCCTGGAAGTCGGTGCCGGAAACCATAACTCCGCCGGTGGCCACCGATCGAAGTGTGTGCAGCGCGTCCCGAGCGGACACGCAGGTCCAGGGACCGCACGCGATGTCAGCTGTGGCCGTGCCAACTCCGTTGACGAAGGTGACTTCGATCGGCTCGATCACGGTCTGGCTGCAGTCGCCGCTGCTGAACTCAAACGTGATGCAGCGGGTGAACGAACCGCCCGGGAAGGTGCCGTCAAGCACAACATCCGCGACGAACGCACTAAAGGGTGAGATGGCTACCGACTGTACGTACGTGTCCGAATTTCCCGATGCGTCGGTCGCGGTCCACGTGATCGTGGTTGAGCCGGCGGGGAACGGATCGGTCAGGGCCAAGCTGTCGCTTCGGGTCGGAACGAGCGTGGGCATGCCCATGAGGCAGTTGTCAGAGATGACCGGCTCACCGATCTCGGCCAGGGTAAAGGCTTTTCCGCAGGTGCCGGCGTCCGCAAGACCGGTCAGGTCTGCGGGGAGGTCGAGGAACACCGGAGCCGTCACATCTTCGACGGTGATGGTCTGATCGGCCGAGGTCATGTTGCCGCACTCATCGGTGGCAGTCCAAGTTCGGACGATGGTGGTCACGGTGCCGCTCGTGGAGACGGCGTCGGTGTAACCAATGAACGGAAACAAGGTGCAGGCGTCAGTCGCCAATGGGAAGCCAGTGTCCGAACTCGGGAAGTTTGCCACGATCTCGGTGGTGCCGGTGAAGTAGTCGACGCCGGGCGTGGGCGGGCCGCTGTCGTCCAGGGTGTACGAACCACGCAGGAAGAACGTGCCGTTGAGGCCAAGGTTTGCCATGGACGTGTGGGTCTGGCCGACGGTGTACCAGTGGTGCAGGCCGTCGCTGGTCAACGAACCTTCAAAATCTACCGTGATCTGCGGTCCGGTGAAGTCCACGTCGAGCCGGGTCACGTTGAAGTCCGACTGGTCCGCCGGGGTGGTGCCGCGGATGATGCTGTTGATGATCTGCGCCATCGGGTCATTCGGCGTGGACGAGCTGCCGGAATACCCGCTGATCGCCCAGGCGACGGGACCCGCGGCGACGCGCCCGCCGATCGAGTTGTCGCCATTGTCGTAGGCAATCACCTGCGGCGGGGCCGGGGAGCCGGAGCTGGTCGGCGGCACGTACACCGCGTCGAGTCCAAATTGGTCGTCGACCGACTGATACGCGGCGTACCAGCTGAACGGACTCGCGCCGACGAGCGGATCGGTGCTGAAGTTCAACACTGCTCCGTTCTCGTTGGTCTTGGATACCTGCGCCTTGGCGAAGTTGATGTTGTCGGGAGTCTGCGGGCCGCCGGGGTTGTAGTGCACGGCGACGGTGCCTTCGACCGTGGCGTACGCGATGCCAGGAGCCGCATCCTCGATGCACTCGATCGTCACTGAACCGGGGAAGCTCGTGAAGAGCGGCGCCGTCCTGTCGACACTGATCGTCGGCAGATCGTTCGTCACCGGTAGGTACTCGGTGCCCATCAAGTCCGTGATGCGGGTGGGCGGATCATCGACTCGGAAGTTCATCGCGGGCGTGATCGTGCCGCAGGTTTCATCGGCGGCGAAGGTGAATCGAGCCATGACTGTGTCGTTGAGCGTGCCAGCAGAGCCGATTGGGATGCCGACGGCATAGTCGATGATGCCAGCGCCGTCTGTTTCGAGGACTTCAAGAGTGAACGGCGCGTCTCCGGGCTCGGCCGACACGAAATCGAGCAGGGCGTCATCGAACTCCAGGCGGAACTGTCCACCGACGATGATCGTCGGTGCGTCCGTCATGAGGATCTCGACCGTGATTTCGTTGGTCGTCGCACAGACATCGGTCTGCATGGTCAGCACGCCGTTCCCGCCCTCGGTCGAGGCTGATCGTTCGACCATTCGGCGCAATTGGTCGACGAACTGATCCGCCGTCATGGGGCGGTCGGCATTGGCCGTTCGCGCTTCTTGGGACGACGGAGTTGGCGGCGCTTGTGCGTGGGTCATCGTCGCGGCAGTGGCCGTCATCAGGCTGACGGCGATCGCTCGGCCTGCCATTTGCCTGGCGGAGCGGGAGTTCGAAGGTTGATGCATTGAGTTCGTTCCAGCAGCGGGGATGGAATGAAGATCCGCGGCGACCCCAACCGTCGCGGACCGATGATTGACGCTCAGGGTCCAGTGCGTCGGCCACCGGGTGGCGAGGGCATCAGACGGTGCGAGCGTTCAACGATCGCCCCCAAAGCGTGGAGCTCCGGGTGATCGGTCATTGGTGAGTTGGGAGAATCCGGGGTTCGCACGCCGACGGTGACTCCGTCAGCGCGATCCATCGATGGCGACCATTCGCTGGACGCCATGAGGTCAGCGATGCAATGCAGCATCTGGTCCGTCCCCCCGGGTGCGGGATGGCGAGCATGCACCGCGATCAACGGACACGCGTCCGGCGTTCTCCTACAGCGATCGGGCAATCCCGGACGCAACGCGGTGCGACTCACGAAGTCCCTGCGAGTACAACGGCACCGTACATCGCGATTCGCGCAGCGCCAACCGCGCGTTTGCGGCGGGTCGGTCGGTGTATGCGTGGAGTGCGCGTTGCAACGCTCATCTTGCGACGTGTGATCGTGCGGCCACGGGCCGTCAACAAGGTCCCCAGGCGGACAGCAGCGCAAGGACATCGTCGAACGCGACTTCCCCGTCTCCGTTCAAGTCCGCGGGGCAGCCGACGCAAGTGCCATATGCCCCGAGCAGCGAGAGCAGATCAGAGAAGCCGACCATCCCGTCTCGGTCAAAGTCACCGAAGCACGCATCGCCGAGAATCTCCACATCCACTCCGAGAAGCATGCCCGTGATGATCAGGCCGGGGACCTTGCCGCTGACCACCAGCGTCTGCCCGCCTTTGCCGCCGGTCCCAGGAATGTCGATCGGCGCGGCGGCCGACGGAGCGATCGCTTGGAAAGAAAACGTGTGGAGAAGCGCGCCCTCCGGGGTCGCTTCCGCGGGCGCGCCGAGTTGGCCCAGGAAGAGCAGAATGCCGTCGCCGTCGGCCGGCGGAACTGCCTCGTTGAGACCGTAGTCACCGACGGCGGGCAGCGTATTGAGAACGCTCGGGATCGCCCCGTCGCTCGTCGTCGCAAGGAGCACCATCTCTGCCGGATTCCAGGCGAAGATCGTTTCCGTGGCGGAAAAGAGTTGGGTGGAATCGTCATCGCTCACGGCAAAAAGCTGCACCTCGAACGAATCGCCGACGTTCACGACCGGAGTCGCCACGCGGAATTCAAGATCGACGTCGGCGGCAGCCACCCCCGTGAACATGACGGCGAGACCAGTGGTCGCGGTGCGTCGAATATTCATGGGCGGCAGTGTAATGGTGGTCGGCCGTCAGATGAAGGGAATTCATGGATTTCAATGTTGCACAGCGCAAAGAGCGTCACTCCCCACGCGACGCGACCGCTCGTGATGCTTCGGCGTCACCGTCGGTTCCATCTTCGCCATCTTCACCGTTGATGACATCGCCAGCATCTTCCGCCGGCCCCCGATCTCCAGCCACGCCCATCGCGTCCAGCGCCGCGTCCATCACATCCCGTACGACCGGCCACGCGACGTGTCCGCCGAAGTGGGCCCCGAGCGAACGGTCCGGGTCGTCGATCACGCAGAGCACGACCAAGCGCGGGGCATCCAACGGCGCCCCGGCAATGAAGCTCGACGTGTAACGGTTCTCGAAGTAGCCGCCCTCGGGGTTGACGCGCTGCGCGGTCCCGGACTTGCCGAAGATGCGATACCGCGGCGATGCCTTGCGTTCCCCCGTGTAGCGCTCGGGGATCTGGAACATCGCTTCGCGGGTCAGTTGGGCGACTTCCGGTGACATGACGCGCCGGCCGGGGGCCACGCCCGCGGTTGCCGGGGGCGCCACGAGCCGGAGCGTCGGCATCGATCCATCGCTGGCGAATGCGCTGAATGCCTGCACCATCTGCAGCGGGGTGACCGCGATCTCCTGGCCGATGGCCACGGATGTCTGCGAGTAGCGCGTCCACTTTTCCGGCGTGGTGACGATGCCGCGGGTTTCGCCGCTCAGTCCGACCCGCGTCGGCTGGCCGAAGCCGAAGCGGTCGATCGTGTGCTGCATGTCGCGCGGCGTCATGCGCTCGGCCACCATGGCCATGCCGCTGTTGAGACTGCGCACCAAGACCGTTGTCCAGTCGACGGGGCCGAGGTAGTTGACGTCGCGGACCGAACGCCCGTACTCCGTGCGCCATCCCGGCTTGTCCGGCGTCGGCAGCACCTCGGCCGGATCGGCCAGGCCCATCTCGGTGGCGGCGGCCCACACGAAGGGCTTGAACGTCGAGCCGGGCTCGTAGGGATCGGTGGCGCACCGGCTCCATCGGGCGTGCGGCTCGGTCTCAAGCCACGCCCGGTGATCGTCGATCAGCGGTTCCTTGTCCTCGCGCACCTGCACCGTGTCGTGCAGGGCCAGGATCTCGCCGGTGTACGGATCGCACACGATGATGCGGCCGCCGAGGGCGTTGCGCCGGACGACGGCCCGTTGCAGGCGATCTTCGGCCAGACGCTGGATCTCCAAGTCGATCGAGAGGCGCAGCGGTTGTCCGTCGCGCGGGGCGCTGTAGTCCTCTGGATTGACCCAGAGGGCGCGGCGGCCCGAATCCCGTCGGTAGACGAGTCGTCCGTTGTGGCCCTGCAGGCGCGACTCCATCGTCGCTTCGAGCCCGGTGAGTCCGGTGTGTTCGAAGCCGACGGCGCCGACCACCGGGGCGGCGAGCGTGCCGGATTGCACGACGCGGATCGGCCGCGCTTCCAGTCCTGCGCCGCGGAGTCGCCCGCGCCGCAGCTCGCCGCGAATGGCCGCGACCCGTTCGGGGGGGAGGGGGTCGGTCAGCGGGACGAATCGCGTGCCCGGCCGGCGAGCGATTGCTTCGTGCAGCGGGCGGTCCAGGTCAACGGGGTCCATGCCGAGGTGATCGGCCAGGTCGGCGGCGATGGTGTTCAGGGTGCCGGCTTCGTCGGCCGCGGCCGGGTCGACGAAGACGCGGTACCCGTCGACGCTCATCGAGATGGGGCGGCCGAGTCGATCGACGACGTCGCCGCGCCGCGCGAGGAGCGTACGGGTGCTGGACCGTTCGACGAGCGTTTCTTCGATCCGCGGGTCCGGCATCGTCTGCAGTTGCACGACGCGGAGCAGGACGAGTCCGTACCCGAGCAGGACAAGGACTGCCGCGCAGCGGGCCCACGCGCGGATGCGCTCGGACTGCCACGCGCGAAGCGGGAGGCCGGGTTCGGGGCGATTGATCATGGGGCAGGGGTGTCCGGCGACGCAGGGACGGGGGCAGGTGCAGGAGTGGGGGCGGCCGCGGGATCGGCGTTCGGCGTCGCATCGCCCGCGGCAGTGCCACCGTCCGTGCCAGGCGATGGGGACGATCCCTCGTCTGGGGCCGGAGGCAGCACCGTTGGCTCGGTTCGCGGGGGCCAGACGCCGATCCACGCCGCCGGCCGGTGGCCTGAGCGGAGGGCGAGTTCGGTCGCGGCGTCGGACTCGGGGGTCGGGCCGGCCAGCGACGGGGCCGGGGTTCGGGCGGCGAGGCGTTCGATGTCGGCCGCGGCGTCGGATGGGGGCGGAGAAAGCGCGGCGATCGCGTCGGCCGGCGTGAGGCCCGACTCCAGGAGGGCCATGACCGACAGATCATCGGCGTCACCAGAACGCGGGAGGCCGTCCGGGCCTCGGCCGACGCCGGCTCCCGGCCCGGGGATCGCCGGAACCGGCACCCAGCTCAGCTCGGTCCGCCGCATCAACTCGCGCACGCGATCGGGGGTGATCTCGCGGGCCACCTGGGATCGCAGGCCGCGAAGCCGGGCGGCCTCCTCGTCGATGGCTTCGTGCAGCCGCGTGATTTCGTGCATCCGCTCGATTCGTTCGTGGCGCAGCACGAGCAGCACCGCACCGGTGCCGATCAGCGTCAGGACGATGAGCAGGAGCTTGCCGAACATGCGTCTCCCCGCAGTGTCCGTGGCGCGGATTGAATTACGTGGGGGGAAGCGTGAGCTTCATGCCCTGGCGGATGTCGTCGGGATCGTCAATCTTGTCGCGGTTGAGATCAACGATCTCCTGCATTCGCTTGACGGTGCCGAGCTCGCGCTGGGCGATCGTCGAGAGGACGTCGGTCGACTTGACGACGTACACGCGGGGGCCGATCGGCTGCGGCGTCGACGGTTCGCGCTCAGGGCGACCGGTCGGCGGCTGCGTGTCCGCGCGGCCGTCGAGGCGTTCGCGCGTCGGCAACGTGATCACGTCGTTCTCACGAATCGTGTTCGGATCGTCGATGCGATTGAATCGGGCGAGCAGCGGCCAGAGGTTGCCGTCGCCGTAGCGGGCGCGGCAGATGGCGGCGAGCGTCTCGCCGGGACGGACGGTGTGCAATTGGCCGCGGGCGGCTTCCGGATCGGTGCCGATCGTGAGGGCGCCCGCTTCCGCGTTGCCGTCGTCGGTGTCCGCGTCATCGCGGGTTCGCGGCACGATGACTTCGTCGCGGGGGACGTCCACGCTGGAGCGTCCGTCCGTCGAACCGGGGGGCACTCCGCGGTCCCCGCCGACCGGCGTCTCGCGACCAGCCTCGCCCGGTCCCCGCAGCTCGAGCCGGCCATCAGCGGAGCGGGGCGGGTTGGCGACCGTCGGTTCATCCGCGTTCACCGGCTGCGACCGATGGCGATTCTGGGCGTCGGTTCGGCCACCGCCGAAGGTCGACCGCTGCCGTTGGGCCGCCTTGGCCGCGTCGCCAGCCAGAAATTCGGCGCGCAATGCCTGCAGATGATCGCCGGACGGATCTTCCGCCGGGCCATCTGAGAGGTTCGCCGCCGCATCGGTGCGGGCGGGCGAAAAGTGATCTGAAACGAGGATCCCAACCAGCAGAATCAACCCGAAACCGACCACGAGCGCAAGCTTGTTCTCGCGAGTCATGGGTCCGTCCGTCCGTGAACGACCCCGACGAAAGTCGCCGGGGCACCCTGTCACGTCACCCAAGAGAGGGAGGAACCTCCGCGGATGACGGTGGACTCGATCACCCGAAGGCGTCGAATCCCGATTGTGGTTGCCCAGCCGTCAATCCATGACGCACCGAATGGCCACCACCCGAAGTTTAGCAGACCTGGAGCGTGGGTTCGTACGAACCTCCGCTTCCGAGGCAATCATCGGCTTGCGGGTCAGAACTTCGCCCAGATTCCTCGTCCCGAGTTCGCGAAACGCGCGTTTCACCGCGCGATCCTCCAGGCTGTGGAAGCTGATGATCCCGGTTCGGGCCCCCGGAGCCAGCCACACGCGGCGTCCGGCAACGACCTCGGACGCCTCTGGATCGGTCGACGTGTCGGGTGTTCGGCCAAGAAAGCTCGGTCCCGGGTCGGCCGAATGCCGGGCACGGCCCTGGTCGGGGGCGTCGGTGCGGCGGGCTGGGCGGCCGCGCGAGCCGCCGGGCGAGCCACCGGACGAGCCACCGGACGAGCCGCCGGGCGTGCCACCACCCGGGCGGGGATCGGCGGACCGGCGATCCGCGGGATTGCCAGCCGCGGGGTATCCATCGACGGAGGACGGCGCGTCGGCCGACGATCGCGGTTCCGTGCCGCCGGCCGCGGCGAGCGCGCCGCTGGCCACCTGCCGCAGCAGGCCGTCCAGGGCGTCGAGCTCGCGGTTCACCGCGATGCGCAGGGCCATGAAGGTGCGGGTCGCCGGATGGACGCGGGAGCTGTGGGCCCGCGCCCCGTACGCTCCGACGACGATCTCGGCCAATTGGCGCGTGGTCAGAATCGGTTCGGCGTCGCGGGCCACGGCGATGCGGCCGGCGATCTTGCGGCCGAGGGGTTCCTCGCCGTCGTCGATGATCATCCGGGCGAGGTCCTCCTCCGCCATCACCCGAAGCACGTCGGCGGCGGTCTCGCCGGACGTGCGATCGAGCCGCATGTCCAGCGGACCATCGTGGCTGAAGCTCAGGCCGCGGTCCGGATCGTCCATCTGGTTGCTGGCAAACCCCAGGTCGGCAAGCACCACGTTGGCCAGCAGATCGCGCCGCCGCAGTTCCGCCGGGACCGCGTCGAACGGGCCGTGGAAGGCAATCACCCGGTCCGCCGGCAGGAACTCCCGTGCCCGATCGGCGGCGAACGCGAGGTTCTGGACATCGAGGTCCGCCAAGAGCAGGGTGCCGCCCGGGGCGATGGACCGCGCCAGCCACGCGGCATGGCCACCGCGGCCGGCGGTCAGGTCAACGGCCACGTCGCCGGGCTTCGGCCGAAGGGCCTGCAGCGTCTCGCCGAGCATCACCGGAAGGTGGTCGCCGCCGTGCTCGGCCGCGGCGTGCATGGCGTTGATCGCGGGCGTGCCGTCCGGCATCTCGGGCGGGGCCACCGGGCGATCGGCGGCGGGGGGACCGCGCCGCGCACCGCGACCATCGTCGCCGGTCTGGCGCCGGGCCCGCTGCTTGCGTTTGTCGCGTCCGCTTCCCACTGGACCCCAACCGTACCATGCTCCGGCGTTCCGTCCTTCGTCCGATCCCCCCAGGAGCCGACGCATGCCCACGTCCGAGCCAATGACTGAGCCGTCGACCGAGCCAATGACTGAGCCGGCGTGGGCGACGGTCCGTCCCGTCGCCAGCTTCCGTGTCGCCGGCGTTCCCGCGGCCGCCCGTCGCCGCGGCACGATCCGTACGTCGGCCCTCGCCCTCATCACCGGGCTCATCGCGCTCCCGCTCCTTGCCAGCCTCGGCGGCTGCTCTGGCTACCGCGTCGTCCTCGAACCGGTGAAGTCGCCCGACGCCTGGGAGACGCGGACGGTCCGAACCGCCCCCGAAGCCCGGCGGGGTTTCAACGCCAGCGGCGGCACCGTGGCGATGATCGACGTCAACGGCATGATCGTGGATGGGCCGACGGGCTTGCTCGGCGGTGGGGAGAACCCGGTTGCCCGGTTGGCCGATGGCCTGGAGCGCGCGGCCGAAGACGACGAGGTCCGCGCGGTGATCGTGCGGGTGAACTCGCGCGGGGGCACCGTGACCGCGTCGGACATGGTCCACGCCGAGGTGCTGCGCTTTCGTGAAATGTCGGGCAAGCCGGTCGTGATGCTGCTCGGCGAGATCGCCGCCTCGGGCGGCTACTACCTGGCGTGCGCCGGCGATCGCATCGTCGCCCATCCCACCACCGTGACCGGCTCGATCGGCGTCATCACGCAGACCGTGTACGTGGCCGACGCCCTGGAACGCTGGGGCGTGGAGCTCGAAGCCCTCACCAGCGGGCCGAACAAGGCGATGGGCTCGCCGCTTGGCCGTCCGAACGATCAGCATCTCGCATTGCTGCAAGGCCTGGTCGACGAGTTCTACGGTCGTTTTCGCGGCATCGTCCGCGACCGTCGGCCAGACATCTCGGCCGCCGACTTTGACCGCCTGACCGATGGCCGCGTGGTCACCGGCGTGGAAGCCCACGCGACCGGCCTGGTTGACGCAGTGGGCGATGCGACCGTTGCCTACGCGATGGCCCGGGAGCTGGCGGGGGCGCCCGGGGCGCGGCTTGTCCGCTACGTCCGCCCGGGCCAGCGCACCGGCGGGGTCTACGCCGGCGGGCGGGCGACGGCGGGATCGGCCGGCGGCGGGGGGTCGGGAGCGGCCGGCGATTCATCCGCCGCGTCGGCCGCGGCCGGGTCCATCGAACTCAACCTCTTCAAGCTCGACGCCGCCGACGGCGTCCTGCTGCCGCGGACCCGGTTCATGTATGTCTGGGCCGGGGGCTGACATCGGGCCCGGCACCTGCGAAACTGATGTGGGCGCGACATTCAGTGAGCGGGCCGCGGCAATCCGCCGCCGGCCGGCCCACCACCACCTTCGGGGAGACGTGCGGTGAACAGCGGCAGCATGGAACGAGTCGGCACCCGTGGACGAGGACTCCGGCGGGGCGTTCGGACGATCGGCTGGGGCGTCGCCGCCAGCGCGTGGTTTGCCACGGCCACGGTCATGGCTGGCGGTTCAGCGATCGCGGGCGCTGCGTTGCCGATCGCACCGCCCGCCGTGTTGCCCGCCGCGTCGCCCATCGCGTCGCCCATCGCGCCGCCGGTGACACCACCGGGCGGCGCCACCGGCACCACCGGCACGAACAAGACCGATCCCCCCGACGCAGGCGACACCGACACCGGCCCCGGCACGCGGGCCATTGCCCCGGCTCCGGTCTTTGATCCCGTCGCGCTTTTCGACGGGGCCCACGCGGAAGTCGGACGCCTGTACCCGGCGTTCGAACTCAAGGGTGTCGATTGGGATGCGGTGGCGGCGGAGTTGCGTCCGGCGGCCGAGGCGGCCAAGTCGCCCGCCGACCTTGGCGTGGTGCTGCAGCGCATGATCGCCCGGCTCAAGGACGCCAACGCCACCTTGGGAGCGGGCTCCGAACCGGCTCCCGACGTCGGCGACGATCGACCGTTCGGGCCGGGACTCGAGTGCCGCTTCGACGCCGACGGCGTGTTCCGCGTGGTGCGCACCGTGCCCGGCGGCGCGGCGCAGAGCGAAGGCCTCAAGCCGGGCGACGCGATCCTCACGATTGACGGCGAGCCGGCCAAGGATGCGGTCGCGGCCTTCGAACGCGAGGCGGCGGATCGGCGCGGCTTTTCGACCGACCATGCCCGGCGGCACGCGGTCATCCGCGGCTATTTCCGCACGCCCGAAGTTGCGCAGTGGAAGTCGCTCACCGTCGACCCGGCCGGACCGGATCCCGAGCGCGAGCTCGACCTCTTCAGCATGATGATCGAGCCGATCGTCCCGGCGTTTTCGCTGCCCGAAGGACTGAATGGACCCGGGGGGCCGACGGGCCCGGTGGCCTGGGCCGCGCTCGGCGACTCAATCGGCTACCTGCGGATCACGACGATCGGCGACGGGCTCGACGGCGCGCTGGATCAGGCGGTCAACGACCTCACCCAACTGCCGTCGCTCATCGTGGACCTGCGGGGCACCGGGGGCGATCCCTTCGACCCGGCCACCGCTTTCCTGAACTTCGACGCCGAGGGCATGGGCGAGGGCGGCATCGACGGTGACGAATTCGACGCACCGGTCCGTCCGATCTACGACGGCACCATGATCCTGCTCGTCGACGCGGGCACCATCGGGGCCGGCGAGACCTGGCTCAGTTGGTTCGCGGCCACTCGGCGGGCCCGCATCATGGGTTCGGCCACCGCCGGCGCAGCGGCCCGCGTGAAGGAGGTTCCGCTCGCCGGTGGCCGCTGGATCGCCACGATTCCGACGCGGCACTACCGCGGATTCTTGGGCGCCGACGAACGCATCGAGGGCCGCGGCATCATCCCCGACATCGTCGTCGAGCCTACGGTCGAAGATCTGGTCGAGGGCCGCGACGGGGTACTCGAACGGGCCAAGCAGGAATTGGATCGGGTGCAGTCGATCGGTTGAGGGCCACGCGGCGCCGACTGCCGGCGGCGGTTTGCCGCTCGTCTCGACGCGCGGCAGCGTTCCGGGACCACCGCTTCCCTTCGCGCACGAAAACGGCCGGCCGCGGACCATCCGCGACCGGCCGAACGTCAGTCTTGATCCGGGTCGTCATCCACTTCTGGATGAACCGCCCCGGCGAGGCTCAGATATCAAACAGCAGCCGCTCGGGCGCCTCGAGCCGATCCTTCACGTGCACCAGGAAGCGCACGGCCTGCTCGCCGTCCACAATGCGGTGGTCGTAGCTCACGGCCAGTTGCATCATGGGTCGCAGGGCGATCGTGCCCGGATTGTCCGGATCCTCTCGCGGCACCTTCATGATCTTGTGCATGCCGAGGATGCCCGACTGCGGCGGGTTCAGAATCGGCGTGGAACACAGGCTGCCGTACACGCCGCCGTTGGAGATCGTGAACGTGCCGCCGGTCATCTCGTCGATGGTCAGCTTGCCGTCGCGGGCTCGCAGGGCGAGGTTCTTGATCGTCTGTTCGACTTCGGCAAAGCTCATCGCTTCCGCGTTGCGGATCACCGGCACCACGAGGCCCTTGGGCGTGCCCACCGCGACCGAGATGTCGCAGAAATCGTGGTACTCGAACTCGTTACCGACGATGTACGCGTTGATGCCCTGGTACTGCCGCAGTCCCGAACACACCGCCTTGACAAAGAAGCTCATGAAGCCAAGGCCGACGCCGTGAACTTCACCGAACGGCTCCTTGTACTTCTTCCGCAGGTCCATGACCGCGGTCATGTCCACTTCGTTGAAGGTGGTGAGCATGGCCGCGGTCTGCTGGGCTTCCACCAGTCGCTCGGCGATGCGCTGCCGGAGCTTGCTCATCTTCTCGCGGCGCACGCCGCGGCTGCCTGGGGCGGGAGCGGCCTGGGCCGGCGGGGAAGCGGGGGCCGACGCCGAAGCGGATCCCGATGCCGGGGACGCGGCGGCGGGCTTGGCCGAACCGCTCGACGCATCCAACACGTCTTGCTTGCTGATGCGGCCGGACGGACCGGTGCCGCGGATGCCGGCCAGGTCGACGCCCTTTTCCTGGGCGATCTTGCGGGCCACGCTGGTGGCCTTGGCGTCATCGCCGGAGGACGAGCTGGCCGCCGCGGGAGCCGCCGCCGCGGCGGCGCCATTGGAAGCGGCGGGGGCCTTTGCGTCGCCGGCCTTCGCGTCGTCGCCGCCACCGGCGGTGGGCGTGCCGCCCGGATCGATCGATCCGATGACGTCGCCCACGTTCATCTCCGCGCCTTCGTCGGCGGCGACGGTGAGCACGCCGGACTCGGGCGCCGGGACTTCCAGCGTCACCTTGTCCGATTCGATCTCGACGAGCGACTCGTCCTTCTCGACCCAACTGCCGCTGGCCTTCATCCACGGGCCCAGGACGACTTCGGTGACCGACTCACCGGGACTGGGAATGGTGATCTCGACTGACATGATCGATCCGTGCTCCGAAGGGCCCGCCGGAACGGCGAGCGAGGGGACTGGGCGCCGCGAACGGGCGCCGTGGGCCAAAGCGTGGCCCGTCAAAGGGACGTCGAGCGACGTCAGGCGACGTCTCAGCCGTCGGCGGCGATGCCGATGGCGTTGACCATGATGCGCTGCTGCTCTTGCTGGTGCATCTTCATGGAACCGACGGCCGGTGACGCGTTGCGATCACGGCCGACGTACTTCAGGCTGATGTCGAAGCGGTCGCGCATCGTCTCGTCGACAAAGGACCAGGCTCCCATGTTGCGGGGCTCTTCCTGTACCCAGAGCCGCTGTTCGGCCTTGGGATAGCGGGCCAGGATCTCGCGCATCGTGTCTTCGGCGAAGGGGAAGAGCTGCTCGAGCCGCACGATGGCGACGTCGTCCGCTCCCGCCTTGTCGCGATGGTCGACGAGGTCGTAGTAGACCTTGCCGCTGCAGAAGAGCAGGCGCCGAACCGTATCCGGCTTGCCGATCGCGGCGTCGTCGATCATGCGATAGAACCGGCCGTCGGTCAGATCCGTGAGCGTGCTCGTGGCCTTGGGATGGCGGAGCAGGCTCTTGGGCGTCATGACGATCAGCGGCTTGCGGAAGTTCCGCTTCATCTGGCGGCGGAGCAGGTGGAACTGCTGGGCCGGCGTGGTCGGGTAGGCGACCTGCATGTTGTCCTTGGCGCACAGCTGCAGGAAGCGTTCGATCCGGGCCGACGAGTGTTCCGGCCCTTGGCCTTCGTAGCCGTGCGGCAAGAAACAGGTCAGGCCGCTGAACCGGCCCCACTTCTGCTCGGCCGACGAGATGAACTGGTCAAAGATCACCTGGGCCCCGTTGGCGAAGTCGCCGAACTGGGCTTCCCAGATCACCAGCATGTTCGGATCGCCGAGCGAGTAGCCGTACTCAAAGCCCAGGCAGGCCGACTCGGTCAGCGGCGAGTTGTGGATGCAGAACTTCGCCTGGTCGCGGGCGTCGTCATCGGCCAGGTGATTGAGATTGATGTACGGCTGGCCGTTGGTCTGATCAAAGAGCACCGCGTGGCGGTGGCTGAACGTGCCGCGCTCGACGTCCTGGCCGGTGAGCCGCACCGCATTGCCGTCCAGCAGCAGGGTGCCGTAGGCCAGCATTTCGCCGGTGCCCCAGTCAAAGGGCTGCTCTTCGAGGATCGCGTCGCGGCGCTTCTTGAGCTGCCGGCCAAGCTTCTTGTGGAGATCGAAGTCTTCCGGCACGCCGCCCAGGCATTCGGCCACGCGGGCGAGCGTGTCGCGGTCGACGCCGGTTTCCACCGGGGCGTCGGAGTAGTCGTCGGTCAGGCCCGACCACACGTTGCCGAACGCTTCAACGCCGGGCGATACGGGCTGATCCTTCACCCGCGTCTGCGCTTCGTCGAGCCGGGAACGCACGCTCTCGGCCAGCGTGTCCAATTCAGCCTGCGTGATGACGCCTTCGTTCATCAGGCGATCGGCGTAGAGCTTCATCACTGGCGTGTGCTTGCGGATCAGCTCGTACATCAGCGGCTGGGTGAACGCCGGCTCGTCGCCTTCGTTGTGGCCGAACTTCCGGAAGCACCACATGTCGATGATGACGTCGGTGCCAAAGAGCTGGCGGTAGGCCATGGCCATCCGGGTCACCCAGACGCATGCTTCCGGATCGTCACCGTTGACGTGGAAGATCGGCGCCTCGACCATCTTGGCCAGGTCGGTGCAGTAGGTGCCGCTGTGGGCGTCGGCCGGATTGGTGGTGAAGCCAATCTGGTTGTTGATGACGAAGTGGATCGCGCCGCCGACGGTGTACCCGTCGAGCTTCATCATGTTCAGGCATTCGGCGGTGATGCCCTGGCCGGGGAAGGCGGCGTCGCCATGAATGAGAATCGGGACGCACTGCGTCCGGTCATCGTCGTGCCGCAATCGCTGCTTGGCCCGCGCGCGGCCGAGCACGACCGAGTTGGCGAACTCCAGGTGCGAGGGGTTCGGCGAGAGGGTGATGCGAATCGGGTCGCCCGACTCGGTCGGGAAGTCGCCGGAGTAGCCCTGGTGGTACTTGACGTCGCCGCCGCCTTCGAGGAAGTCCTCGGTCCAGGCTTCCTCGAACTCTGTGAAGATCTTGTCGTAGGTCTTGTGCAAGATGTTCACGAGCACGTTCAGCCGGCCGCGGTGGGCCATGGCGATCGTGTACTCGCGCACGCCGTTGGCCGGCCCGTTCTCGGCCAGCTCGTCGAGCATGGCGATCAGCGATTCGCCGCCGTCGAGTCCGAATCGCTTCTTGCCGCGGTACCGCGTGCCCAGGAAGTTCTCGAAACCGTCGGCCTCAATGAGCTCGCGCAGGATGCGGAGCTTCTCGTCCGATGTGAAGGCGGGGCGGTTGCCGACGGGTTCCATCTGCGACTGCAGCCAGCGGCGCCGCTCGCGGTCCTGGATGTGCATGTACTCGACGCCGATGTGGCGGCAGTACGTTTCATCCAGGCGGGCGATGATGTCGCGCAGGCTCGACGGGGCCGGCAGCGGCAGGTGGCCGGGGTCGAAGGTCTCGCCCAGATCCGCCTCGCCGAGGCCGAAGCTGTCGAGTTCGAGGTGCGGCGTGCCGGGGCGCGGACGACCCAGCGGATCGAGGTCCGCCCGGAGGTGGCCGATGTCGCGGTAGTGGTAGACCAGCGAGTCAACGCGTCCCTGGGTCGAGTGGGCGGTCTGGCCGAGGCCGACGCGCACCATGGACGGGCGGGCGCCGGTGGGGGTGCCGTCGTCGCCTTCGTCGTCTGGGGCGGAACGGACACCGAGGTCGAAGCCCTGGAAGAACGTCCGCCACTCGGCGTCCACCGAGTTGGGGGCCTCCAGCCACTGCTCGTACATCGCGTCCACGTAGGGGCCTTGCCAGCCGGTGACCGCCGGGGCGGTGGCCGGGGACTGGGAGCCCGCAGCGGCGGTGGTTCCGCCGACGGTCGCACCCGATTGCTCAGCGCTCATGGTCGTCGGCTCCTGCCGTTGATCACGGGGGGCGCCGGTGGCCCGAAGCACGTCTTCGGGCGAGGCCGGCGGTGGGGGCCCGTCCGCGGTCGATAGGCCGCGATCCGAACCGGCGTGGGTTGCAGCGAATCGTATCGGTCCGGCGTCGGGTCGGACGGGAATGGTCCAAGGCAAAAGCCGTGATCGCGCACGATTCGCGCGAGGTTCAGCCAGATGCGACGTTCGACCGCTCGGCGATCTCCCGGAGCAGGGCCGCTTCGAGGCCCGGGTCGCGGGCGACAGGCCACCAGGTGGTGGTGGGCTCGAAGTCTCGGCCCGCCCCCGGGCGGTTGACCTTCGCCTGCGTCGTCAGGCGGCGCGACCATGTATCGACGCGCAGCCCCGGGCGGTGCGCCCGCTCGACCGTGACCCAGACGCGGATCTCAATTGGACCATCGGAGGCCATCAGGCCATTGAGCTCGGTGGCCGGCCCGCGGACGCCAAACAGGTCCGCTCCCGCCGCGGGGCCGCCGTCGGCCGCGCTCTCCGCTCCGAGTGCCCCAGGGTCGGATGCTCCGCTCGCGCCGTGCGTCCCGCCGGGAATCGTCGCGGGATTCGCTCCTGGCACCGAAAACTCGATCCGGGCCCGCCGACGGACGGTCGAGAGCGAGGCGGTGGTCTCCAGGTTCGACGACGATTCCAGTCGCCAGGGCTCGAACCAGCCGGCCCCGATCCGGTCGCTCGTCTCGATCACGCCCGACCGGCGATCCCGCACCGCGGGGTCCAATCCGTGGTCCTTCAAGACGGCGACCGCGGCATCGAATGTGGCCTCATAGTTCCCGGGAGCCACTTCTCGGACCAACGCGTCGCGGTCGACGGCTCCGGCCAGGCCGGCCGGGCCCGGGCTCGCGCACCCGCCGCAAAGCGTGGCCAGCATGGTCGCCGCCAGTCCCGCGGCGACGGACGCCACGGGCCGGGGCCGGCGGGGGACTCGAGGTCCGATCATCAAGCGGCTCAGCATGCGGTGCAGGATACCCGGGACCCCGCGGCGGGGATCGCCCAACGCCGCTGGTCCCGCGCGATGCGGTCGCCGGGCAAAGAGGGCATCCCGAGGCCAGCCAAAGGCCATTCCAAGGGCGCGCGGGGCGGACGTCCCCCGTCCGGAGTGCGCGGAGCACACGGACCGAACATGGGAAGCCCTTCAATCCGGCATTGACCGAGGGCGTCTGGCGAGTACCTTCATATAGGAGTAGCGGCGGCCGCGAGGGGGGCTCACGGCCAGCCGAAGTCTATTCTGTGGGGTATTTGGTCGGGCACGGGCCCGGCTGGTCTCGTTGAGCGCGATGCTCTGGGCGTTCGGATCGTCGAAATCCAGACCATCGCATCCGTATTTACGGTCGTCCTGAACCCGCGCCTCGCCTTCCCGCGAAGTGTTCTTCAGCACGATCCTGTTCCCGCGTCCTCCCGATCCCTGTCGTGGTGGGCGACGAACCGCCGGTTCACCGGTGGTTGAATCCCCGGAGTTCAACAGAATGATCCGATCCCGGATCCAGTGGTCCCGCCGTCGGGTGGCGACCGTCCTCGGATGCACCGCACTTGTGAGTGGACTCGGCGCCGTCGCCGCATCCGCCGGGCCCAAGGGCCCCGAAGGTGGCCAGGTGCAGATCCAAACGACGCTCGACGACTTCTTCTTGCCCGGTACCCAGCCGAGTACGGATCCGAAGGAGTTCGCGCCGATCGTGGCGTCGAACAACTGCGGCTTCTGCCACGGCGACTACTACGGACCGGATCAGGTCGACCTGGTCGATGACCCGCCGAGCAACGGCTGGGTGACCAGTCTGATGGCCCAGGCCGTCCGCGACCCCGTCTGGCAGGCCGCGCTGACGATCACCAACCAGGACGCCAACGTGTCCGGCGAATACTGCATTCGCTGCCACGCCCCCGGTGCGTGGCTGGCCGGCAAGTCGTCCGACGGCACGCTCGACAACTTCACGAACGAGTTCCCGAGCAATGACTTCGACGGGATCAACTGCCACTTCTGTCACCGGGCGGTCAACCCGGTGCTCGAAGCCGACAGCCCGCTCGAAGACGCCGCGATCATCGCCGACCTCGAGTTCCCGCCCGGTGGTGGTGGCTCGAACGCCCGGTACGTCGTCGACCCGCATGATGTCCGTCGCGGTCCCTACGAGGACATCGCGATGAACCCGGACATGAACCTCCACGGCGTCCCCGTGGTCTTCTCGCCGTGGCACTCCCGCGGCGACCTGTGCGGTACCTGCCACGAAGTGCGCAACCCGATCTTCACGCGGGACGCCAACGGCGACTACGTGCTCAACGCCCTGGGCGAGGAGCACCCGACGCAAGACCCCAACGACATGTACCCCGAGCAGACGACCTACAGCGAGTGGCTGAACAGCACGTTCGCCACCGCCGGCGTCCAGTTCGACGACGGCCGATTCGGCGGGGCCAACGATGGCCCGATGCAGTCCTGCCAGGATTGCCACATGCCGGATCAGGTTGCGGGCGGCTGCTTCGCCTGGGAGTTCCCGCCGTTCTTTGAGCGTCAGGATCTTCCGCAGCACACCTTCACCGGTTCGAACAACTGGGTGCTGAAGGCCGTGCGGGCGCTCTACGACGACAGCGAGACCGGTCTGAGTGCCGAGTCCGTCGAGCGAGCAATCGAACGAACGAACGACTTCCTGGCTGCGTCGTCCGACGCCCTGGTGACCCAAGTCGGTGACCAGCTCCAGGTCCGCGTCGTGAACTTCACCGGCCACAAGCTGCCGACGGGTTATCCCGAAGGCCGCCGCATGTGGGTCAACGTGCAGTTCCTTGACGCCAAGGGCGGCCTGCTCGACGAGCGTGGCGGCTACGACCCGGTGACCGCCGAACTCGACGGCGCCACCACGAAGGTGTACGAAAAGCGAGCCGGCATTCGTCCGGAAGTCGCTTCGGCCGCGAACCTGCCGGCCGGCGAGTCGTTCCACCTTTCGCTCAACAGCGAAGTGATCCTCGACAACCGCATCCCGGCGATTGGCTTCACCAACGCCGCGTACGAAGCCTTCGGTGGTGAGCCCAAGGGCTACACCTACGAAGACGGTCAGTACTGGGATGACACGTTCTTCGACATCCCGGTGGGCACCACCTCGGCCGTCGTCAACGTCTACTACCAGTCGATGACCAAGGAGTACATCGAGTGGCTGCGGGACACGAACGTGACCGACAACCTCGGCCAGACGGTCTACGACCTGTGGGCTGATCCCACGGTGGGCAACAAGGCCCCGCCGGTCACCCTCGACTCCGTTCAGGTCAAGATCGGCAGCCCGCTGCTCGGCGACGTGAACGGCGACGGAATGGTCGACTTCTCTGACATCCTGAGCGTGCTGTCGGCCTTCGGCACCTGCCCGCCGCCGCAGCTCTGCGCCGGCGATGTCAACGGAGACGGCGAGATCGACTTCACGGATCTTCTGACCGTGCTGTCGGCCTTCGGGACCTGACCCGTTCGGCTCGGGGCCTCGGCCCCAACCAATTGAATCATCGCTCGCGGCCCGGCCTTGCGCCGGGCCGCTTTCGTTGGTGGGCAGGACGACCAGACCGAGGCCAGACCGAGGCCAGACCGAGGCCGGCTCGTCGGCATGGGCCTCCCAGACGGCATGATCCGCATCCGGTGCGGAAACGGCGCCGCCGGGCCGGGGGGAGGGTGAATCCGCCGCCGCCGCCGGTCGACACCACTCCAATGGGCCGCTCCCGCGAGTCGGCCCGAGGGAGAAGCCGCCATGCCCGAAGTCAATCGACTCCGCGTTCCGATCATCGTCAGCATCTGCGAAACGACCATGACGCTGAAGGAGTTCCGGGCCATCACGCCCGGATCGATTCTGGAGCTGCCAAAGAATGCCGACGCCGAGCTGGATCTGCTCGCGGCCGAACGGGCAATCGGCACCGGACGGGTTGTCAAAGTTGGCGAGAATTTCGGCATTCGCCTGAAGTCAGTCGGCGAGGCATCCACGTCGGAAGAAGAAGAGTCCTTCGGCGGCATGGACGGTGATTTCGATCCCGAAGCCTTCGCCGACGCTTTGCTCGCCGCCCAAGACTGATCCCGATCCCGCTCGGCCGCGGCCCGCCCGCGCGGCGGTGCTATCCTCCCGGTGACCTGGTGTTCCTCGCCAGCTCCCATCCATCCACCGCCGCTTCAGGAGGGCCTGCATGCCCCGTGACATCCCCGTCGGCAACGGCTCCTTGTTGGTCACTTTCGACGATCGCTACCGCGTTCGCGACGTCTACTGGCCGCACGTCGGCATGGCCAACCACACCGACGGGCACGTGCAGCGATTCGGTGTGTGGGTCGACGGGTCGTTTGCTTGGGTCGAGGACGGCGGCTGGGAGCGCAGCCTGCGCTACGCATCGGACACGATGATTACCGACGTCACCCTGCGGCACGAAGGACTCAAGATCGAGATCCACTGCCGGGATGCGGTGGACTACCACAGCCCGGTGTCCTTCCGGGACATCACGGTCAAGGACTTGGCTGGCCGCCCGCGCGATGTGCGCCTGTTCTTGCACAATGACCTGTCGATCGGTGGTTCACCGGTGGGCGATACCGCTCGCTTTGATCCCGACACCGGCGGCGTGGTGCACTACAAGGACAACACGTACTTTCTCTTCAACGGTGGCGATGACAATCGCAGCGGAGTGGAGCACTTCACCGCCGGCACCAAGCGGCTGGGCGGGGCCGAAGGCACGTGGCGCGACGCGGAAGACGGCCATCTCTCGGGGAACGCGATTGCCCAGGGATCCGTCGACTCAACCATCGGCTTCGATCTGCGCGTCCCGGCCGGCGGCGAAGCGAGATTGGTGACCTGGATGGCCGCCGGCGAGAGCCACGCGGATGTCGTCGCCCTCAACCAGAAGATCCTGACCAAGACGCCGCGGCGGATGATCGACCGGACCGCGGCCTACTGGCAGATGTGGGCGTGCAAGGAGCCGGATGACTTCTCGGCGATTCCGCGCCCGGTGCGCGACATGTACGTGCGAAGCCAGCTCGTCATGCGCACGCAGATCGACGAAGGCGGCGCGATCCTCGCGGCCAACGACTCGGACATCCAGCACTTTGCCGGCGACCACTATTCGTACATGTGGCCGCGCGACGGTGCGTTGGTGGCCCACGCCCTGGCCATGGCCGGGCACGGGGAACTCGGGCGTTCGTTCTTCCGTTTCTGCGATGACATTCTGGACGAACGCGGGTACTTCCTGCACAAGTACAACCCGACGGGGACCCCCGCGTCGAGCTGGCATCCGCTGCTGCTCGACGGAGAAGAGGTCTTGCCGATCCAGCAAGACGAGACGGCCCTGATCGTTTGGGCCCTGCGTCAGCACTTCCTGAAGTTCCGCGACGTCGAGTTCATCAAGCCGCTGTACCAATCGATGATTGTCGCCCCGGCCAAATGGATGCTCGAGCACCGGGATCACGCCGGACTGCCGCGGGCGAGCTGGGACCTCTGGGAAGAACGTCGCGGGATCCATACGTTCACCGTGGCCGCGACGATCGGCGGCCTGCAGGCGGCGGCCGACTTCTGCCGCGACATGGGCGCCCTCGACAACGCCAGCCGGTTCAGCGAGGGAGCCGACCGCATGCGGGGCGCGATGCTCCGCCACATGTGGGACCCCGAGTCTCGCCGGATCGCCCGCATGGCCACGCCTCGGGCCGACGGTGGGTACGACCTGGACTGGACGGTCGATGCGTCGACCTACGGGCTGTTCGCCTTTGACGCGCTCCCGGCCGACCACCAAGTGGTGGCCGCGGTCATGGACCGCATTCGCGAGCGGCTCTGGGTGAAGACCGACGTCGGCGGCATCGCCCGCTACGAGAATGACTACTACCACCAGATCGAGCGCGAGGATCTGGACCGCGTGCCGGGCAACCCGTGGGTGATCTGCACCCTCTGGCTCGCCCAGTACGAGATCGCCAAGGCCACCTCGATCGATGAACTGCAGCCGGCCCTGCGTTACCTGCGTTGGTGTGAGTCGCGCACGCACGACTCGGGCGTGTTGGCCGAGCAGTACCACCCGTTCACCGGGGCGCCGATCTCCGTCAGTCCGCTGACGTGGTCGCACGCCACGGTCATCACCACGGTGCAGCAGTACCTGCAGAAGCACCGCGAGCTGACGGTGGATGCGGCGCTGGCCGCGGCGGCGGCGGCGGCGGAGTCGTCGTCCGCCGGTTGAAGGACGCCGCGGGGACGGGCGCGTCGGGACGAACGCCGGGCGTTGATGCTTGAGTTTGCGACGGCGCGGGGAGCGCCCGTCACAGGGGCTGCGGTCCGCGCGAACGCCGAATCCCTGGCGGCAGGGGCCGGCCATCGGCCGTCCAGAGAAACGCCAGTGGCCCGCGCAGGCGCGGAGGGATGCCGAGCCGAACGAGGCCACGCATCACTGGCCGGCCGATCAGCAGGCCGGCGATGGCCACCCCGGACATGGCCACCGCGGTGATCGCCATGATGCGCCGGCCATGGAGCCGGTAGTACACGTCGGAGTAGTCGAACCACGACGTGTCCAACTCGGCGATGTCGATGAGGAAGAGCGTTCCTCCGGACAGGGCGGTCATCGCGAGCCCAACGACGATCAGGCCGCGCCGGCCTTGATTCGGCAACAGGACCGCGCCGATCGTCCCAATCGCGGCCAAAGCGATCGCGAAGAAGAGCGCGGGGAACCAAAGCGGTGGGCCGTTGTCGAATCGCGAATCGCCGTCGAGCTTCCGTTGCTGGACGCGTTCGCGCAGCGAATCCGGGGACTGCGATGAGAACCAATCGAAGACTGTGTCCGATCGGTTTCCGTCTTCGAAGCTCGCCGGCTCGTCGGCCCGATGGAGTCCTTCGAGTACGCGGGTGAACGGCCAACGCTGGACATCCTGCGTCGCGAACGCGGCGGTCGCCATGAGCGCCGAGCCGCCGGCCACCGTCGCGATGACGAGCAAGAACCAGAGGACCGCGCCCGCGGCGGTGAAGCGGTTGGCCCATCGCCCGACGGCGGGGTACTCCTGTACCGCCGCGACCGTGCCGCATTCCGAGCAGCGGGCGATGATCATGTCGTACGTGGATTCGCGCACGATCGGTTGATTGATCAGGTTGTAGCCGCAGCGGACGCAGAGCCGGTCGGCCCCGATCACGCCGACGATGGTGTCGGCCGGGCCGGCGGGGTTTGCGTCGACCGCGCCGGCGGCATCGATTGCGTTCGGCATGTCGGCCGGCGAGGCCGGGGCCGAGGTCGTGTCCGTGTCCGGGGCAGCGCGCGGCGCGGTCGGGTCCGCGGGACCCGGCGGTCGGTGGGCATCGGGTTCGGGCGTGGTCATCGGTCGAAGACTCCGGCGAGCGAGGTGCTCAGCTCATGACGTTGCGGGCACGGCGGGCCCGGCGACGGAAGGTCCGCCAGCGGAGCATGCGCAATCGGGAGGTGATCCAGACAATGCCCCAGCCGATCGGCAAGCCGACCGTGGCCGCGGCCAAGAATGTTCCGGTGAGGGCAACCACGATTCCGGCGTCGGCCACCAGCATGCGGCGGCCCGGCGGTCCGGTCATGATCCGCAGCAACGTGCCCCAGTCGTCATCGCGGCCCCGGGCCTGCCACAATTCGGTCGCGTTGGCGAACACCACGATCCCGAAGGACGCCAGGAACAGGCCCAGGCCATAGACCGTCCACGCGGCCCAGCGTCGCCAATGCAGCAGCCCGGCGGTGAGCCAGGCGCCACAGACGCCAGCCCCGCCCACCGCGAAGATCGCGTAGGCCACGATCGCTTGTGGATCCGTCGGCACGTTCCCATCGGTGCCGGTGAGCAACTCCCAGCCGCCGGCCACCGCGATCAACCCGATGATGCAACTGGCCGCGGCGGCCGCAAGTTGCAGCCCGGCGGCGGTGACCAGGGCGTCGGCCCGCAAGAACCAGCGGATCAGTTCACGCCACGGATCCCGGCGGCGCGCCTGGTGCCGGCCACAGTGCGGGCAGGTGACCAGCCACAGTCCGTAGACCGGCTCCCGGCGGGCGCGCACGCGTGCAAGTTCGCGGCCACACTCGGAGCACAGGTGGCTGCGGGACACCGAATCAGTCCTCGCCGTCCGGCGCCGCGGTCTCGAGCCGTTCCGCCCACGTCGCCATGCGGGCGTGGTCCGTGAGGTCAAAGTGCAGCGGCGTGACGGTGACGTTGCGTTTGAGCAGGATGTCGACGTCGGAGTGCTCGGCCGTGTGGGCGAACTTCATCCCGCCGCCAGCGGCCCAGTAGTACACCTGGCCGAGCGGGCTTTCGCGCCGCTCGTACCCGTCGACGCCGGGGGCGGTATTCATCGGCACGACGCGGATGGGCGGCATCGGCGCATCGTCGGATTCGGTCCGCGGCACGTTGATGTTCACCACCGAGTGCGGGTCCAACGGATGTTCGAGCACGCGTTCGATGACGCGGCGGGCGATGCGGCCGGCCCGGGCGTAGCGGATGCGCGTGCGGTCGCCCAGGTGCAGGCTGACGGCGATCGCTGGCACGCCGAGAAAGGCCGACTCGAACGCCGCGGCCACCGTGCCCGAGTAGATCACGTTGATGCCGACGTTCGCCCCCGCGTTCATGCCGCTGATCGTCAGGTCCGGCCGGCTCCCGGGGCCGAAGCGTTCTTCCCACATCGCGGTGATGGCCACCTTGACGCAGTCGGCCGGGCGACCGTCGATCCACGTGCCTTCCATCGTCGGGCTGACGCGGATCGGTTGCGACATCATCGGTTCATTGAACGTGATGCCGTGGCTGGTGGCCGACTGCACGGTCTTGGGCGCGATCGTGACGATCTCCCCCAGACCCTGGATGGCCGCGTGGAGGGCCCGAATGCCGGGCGCCGTGATACCGTCGTCATTGGTGAGCAGGATGCGCATACGGCGGCGAGTGTACGGGGTCGAGATGGGCTCGGAGTGAGCGGACGATGCAGCGAGTGGAAACGGCGAGCGTGCACTGGACGAACCAGGGGCCGGTGGATCCGGTCAGCGGTGACCGGTGGTGCGACGCCAGGGATCCCTTGGGGGAAGTACGGCACGTCTTTCTCGCCGGCAATGATTTGGCCGCCCGATGGGCTCCCGGCGGGTCGGCGTGGGCCGGCGATCGGCGGCATCTGACGATCGGGGAGATCGGCTTCGGGGCGGGGCGGAACGCGCTGGTGGCGGCCCTGGCGTTTGTGCGGGGGGCCCCGCGAGAGACTCGGCTGCACATCGTGAGCTTTGAGCGGGCGCCGATGCGGGTGGACGATGCGCGGCGGGTGTTGGCGTGGGTGGGAGAGCAAAATCAGGAGCACGTGGGTCCAGGAGCCCGCGGAGCCTCCCGAGGTGACGCGGGCCGCGCGAGCGACGAATCGGATTGGTCGAGCGAGGTCGCCGCGCTGCTCGACCAGTGGCCAGCGGCGGTCGCCGGGATCCACCCGGTGTGGCTCGCCGGCGGGCGCGTGCGGTTGCTCGTGGTGGCGGGGGAGGTGGCCGAGACGCTGCCCCGGATGGCCATGGCCGCCGATGCGTGGTTCCTCGATGGATTCGCGCCTTCGCGCGACGGCAGCGCGTGGACCCCGGAGGTGATGGCCGCGATCGGCGCGGCGTCCCGGGCGTCGGCCACCGCCGCGACGTGGTCGGCCGCGGGCACGGTGCGGGACAGTCTTGTTGCGGCGGGATTCGAGGTCGACCGCGGGCTCGGGCACGGCGGCAAGCGGAACATGATCCGGGCGCGGCGGACGGCGTCGGCCGGTGCGGGTTCAGTCGCCGCCGCGGTGGACGCGGAAGCCGGCTGGGCGGCGGCTGATGAACCTCGCCGCGATGCCGCGCGGCCCCGCCGGGCGATCGTTGCCGGCGCGGGGCTCGCGGGGTCGGCGGCGGCGGCAAGCCTGGCCGACCGGGGATGGGCGGTGACGGTGCTGGATCCCGCCGGTGTGGCCGGCGAAACGTCGTCGGTGCCTCGGGCGATCGTCGAGCCGGTCTTTGGCCGGCGCGATTCGGCTGCCCTCCGGCTGCGGTGGACGGGATTTCGCCTCGTCGCCGCCGAGTCGCGTCAGATCGACGCAGAAGCGGCGGGCCGTTTCGCGGACCCGGGACGATTCGTGCCGGCCCCGGTGGTCCACGCCGCGGTCGCGCGGTGGACGGAGATCGAGCGCGGGCTCGGCCCCGAACATCCAGTATTGACCGCGGTCGGTCCGCAGGCGGCCGCCGACCGGCTCGGGGTGCCGCAACCCGGCGGCGGCTACGCGGTGCCGGGGTCCGGTTGGCTGGACGCGGCGGCGCGCTGCCGCTGGCGCGTGGATCGCGCCGAGATCGGGGTGGAACCGCGGGCGTTCACCGCGGCCGATGGGAGCGCCGATCCGGAGGCCATCGTGATCGACGCAACGGGTACCGGGGCGGCGTGGGCGGCCCTCGGCGGCGACGCCTTTCCGATCGAAGCGGCCCGCGGTCAGGTGGCCCGTTGGTCGACGCCGCCACCGTGGGCGGAACTGGTCGGCATCCTCTCGGGACGCACGTCGGTGATCCCGGCCGAGTCGCCGGAGGCTGATCTGCTCCTGGCCAGCACCTACGACCACCACGACGCGGATGCGGCGACCCGGGCGTCCGACGACGCGGTCCTGCTCGAACAGCTCGCGGCCACCCAACCGGAACTCGCCGCGGCCCTGGGCGATCACTCGCCCCTGGACCGTTGGGCCGGCGTCCGCCGGACCGGGCACGATCGGCTGCCGATCGTTGATCTCATCGACGGACGGGCGGCCGGTGGGGCCCGCGTCGGACTGAGTCTGGCCCACGGCAGCCGCGGGGTCATCGGCGGGGCGTTGGCGGCCGAACTGCTCGCGGCTCGGCTCGAGGGCGAACCGTGGCCGGCGTTCGTGGACGACGCGGCGGCGATCGCCAGCGACCGGCGGTCGATCCGGCGCCGGCAGCAGGCGCGCCGGGACGGTTGACGACTGGCGGCAGGTCGGAAGCCGGGGTCGGTCTGGGCGTCTCATTCGCGCAGGCTCGCATGTCCGCCGCCCGCCGCCCGCCGAAAGCTTGCAGTCCGCCCGCCTGCCCGCCGTACGTTCACACCCCTCACACTGGCCCGCCGCCCGCCGCCCGCCGCCCGCCGCCCGCCGCAACCCCGGGGTGACGGTCGCATCCACGCGCTCCCGGCCACTCGTACCGAGCAAAACGCGACGACGGCCGCTGGCCCAGGGAGAGCCGGCGACCGTCTGTTCGTCGGTGAATGCAGACCGCGCTTCGCCGAGGGGAGGTCGGCTCGGACGCGGTCCGCCGCAGCCGGTCGGGCGCATTCGGTCCGGATCACCGGGCCCGGCGTGCTCGGTTACGGGCAGCTTCCGAAGGCCGACAGCACGCCCAGCAGATCGACGAAGTCCACCACGTTGTTGCCGTCCAGGTCGGCCGGGCACGTGCTCGGCGGGCCGCCGGCGGGCTGGAACTCGTACGCCCCCATGTCCACCGCCACGCCCAGGAAAACCACCCCGGTGTCCGGCGTCGCCGGGTCGTTGAGGCCACGCGGGCGGCCGTCGGCATCGGTCGGGAACTCCCCGGCGATGAGGGCCTGGGCCGCGTCGATCCCGGGCGATCCGGCGGCCAGCCGGAGGTCGCCACCGGCCCGGTTCACGAAGATCGGAAGCGAGGTCGAGTCGCCGCCGATGTTGCCGGTGCCGGGGAAGCCGCCCTCGATCAGCGAGAACTGAACGTCGGTCGCGGCCGCACTGACGAAGGGCGATTGGCCGTCGAGCTCGGTGACGATCGCGTTGCGGATGGTCGTCACGACGCCGGCGGTCGAGGCAACCACCGACGCGCTGCCGCTGCCGAGCTCGCCGACGTGCGTGGTGTTGGTGAGGGTGCAGTCGGCGGTCGTATAGAACGAAGCGCCGAAGCGATTGGCGACGTTGTCGTGGAACACCGAGTTCTCGACCGATCCGCCGTCCGTGCCGGTGTAGTAGATCGCGCCGCCGCGACCTTCGGATGCCCCGTCGGACGCGACGTTCTCGGAGAACGTCGAACGGGAGACGAAGACGCGGCCGGGCGCGGTCACGTGGATCGCCCCACCGTTGCGTCCCGCTTCATTGCCGGTGAACGTGCAGCCGATGATGTCGACGGTTGCGTTGCCGGTGAAGATCGCGCCGCCGTCCAGGAGGCTGAAGTTGTCCACGAAGCGGCAGTCACGGACGGTGGCGGTGCCGTTCACGACGTACATGGCCCCGCCGCGCTGGCCAGTCTCGATTCGGTTGCCGGCAAACACGCAGTCTTCGAACAGCGGGTCGCTGCTCGCGGCCCAGACGCCGCCGCCGAACGACGTGGCGACCGAATCGATGATCCGGGAACGACGAATGATCGGGCTGGAGTCTTCGATGAACATGGCCCCGCCTCGATCTCCACCGGTCGTCGCTTCACCATTGGCCACGGTGATGCCATCGAACACCATCGTCTCGTCCACGCCGCCGACCATGCGGATGGTCGACGTGCCGAAGAAGGCCCCGTTGATGACGGTGGCCGCGACCACCGCGTCGTCGGCCGGGTTCGTGGAGCGGATGGTGAGCGGCAGGTCGTCGGCGTCGATCTCGAAGGTCTGGGCGTACGTGCCAGGACCCAGGATGATCTCGCTGAACTGCCCACTGTTGATCGTGGCCTGAATGCTGTTGGCCGGGCTCAGGGTGGTCGATCCGCCGCCGGCCAGGGCGGGGGCGGCGGCCACGAGGGCCAGGGCGGAGGCGGCGATCGCGAATGCGGGGGCGATCCGGGAGCCGGCGGTGGGCCGCGGGTGGCTGGCCGACGTGGCGTGAAGATGGGGGCGATGGGGGCACGCTTGGAACATGGGAAGGACTCGACAAGGGGACGGACGAACGGGTCGAACACTCCCCAGCGGAGCGGTCGGCACAGTCATCTGCGCGAACCGCGCGGGCGGCTCCGCGATCTCTTCCAAGTTTTCCTTGTCCGCGTCAAAACGATGATCGCCGCGCCCGGCGAGAGAAGCGGGGGCGGCGGGACGTCGGTTCGATCGGAATGGCCGGGGTTCGCCAGGGCGGGGCGGGGCGGCCAGGTGGCCAGGCGAGCCGGCCGCCGGTCGCTGGACCTGGCGGGGGCGGAAGTCTCAGCCGATTACGGCGTGAGTTCGCGACCCGTGCTCGGGTCGAGCAGCTTCCAGTGCATGGCCTTGCCGATGCGAAGGATCACCTGCCAGGCGATCTCTTCTTCGGTGATCGTCATCAAGATCTGCCGAACCGGGTCTTCGTTGGCCAGCTCGAGCCGGACGCCCGGGCCAAAGTAGATCAGCTCGCCCGCTCGCTCCGGCCCGGTATTGAAGGCCGAGAGGGTCTTCTCGATCTCCGCGCGGGTTCCGATGGCCGCCATGCCGGCGTCGGTGGCGGGATCGGAAGACAGGATGACGAACTGCTGACGTCCCACGGGTGACCTCGAGCGAGCGAAGGGGAGTGGCCGAACGGGGCGGCGCGTGCCGGCCCGGGTTCCGCCGGGGGTGAGAGTGTACCGGTCCGCGGGCGCTCCGGCAGCCGAGGGATTCGCCGCGGGATCAGCCGCGGATCAGTCGCCGCTGTCGGCCTCGGCTTCGTCCTCATCCTCGTAGTCGGCGTCGGCCGCTTCCAGCAGATCGCTGAGCGTGTCGATGAGTCGCTGCAGGGCCACGGGCTTGTTGAGGTAGGCGGCCACCCCGAGATCCTTGGCGTACTCCATGTGCCGCCGGCCTTGGTTGGCCGTGATCATGACGACGATGGGGGGGTCGTCCCCGTCCATGAGCTTCTCGAGCACGAGGAAGCCCGACTGTTTCGGGAGCATCATGTCGAGCACCACCGCATCCGGTTGGACCGAGTGGGCCATGGAAACGGCCGAGGCGCCGTCGGTGACGAGCGTGGTGTCCGCGCCCTCGGACCGGACGGCCAGGTCGATCGAGCCGAGGATGTCCTCGTCGTCGTCCACGATGAGGATGTGATAGTCCTGCAGGCGCGGGTCGCTCATGACGAGGCTCCGGTCGAGGCGGGTTCGGAGGGCGATGGATCAACCCGCGGCGGCGCGGTGGATCCGGCGCCCGGTTCGACGGTAATGGTGGGGACTGCCGCCGCGGCCGTGGTGCCCACGTCGCCGCCGCGCTGCCGAGCGGACTCGCGCTCGGAATGTTCGATGATGCGGGCCACTTCGTCGTCCGTCATCCAGGGCAGCGACTCAATCTTGCGACGCAGCGGGGCGGGGAACTTCTGGCCACGGCGTTCGTGACGGGGGCGGCTCTTCCAGCGGCGATGGATCCACAGGTACTGGCTGGGGGCCTCGCGGATCATCGACTCCATCGCCCGGTTGACGCGGGCGGTGATGTAGAACAGCGGGTCCGGCTGCTCGTCCCACTCCTGCGGCAGGATCACGTCGGGCGAAACGAATCGGTACCGCATGGTTTGGTCGCGGCGCACCGCGATGCCGGCAATGACCGGCGTGCGGTACCGCATGGCCAACAGGCCGATCGACTTGTAACTCGAGGCCAAACGACCGAGGAACGGCACGAAGAGTCCGCCGTCGCCTGCGTTCTGGTCGGCGATGAATCCGACGAGGTCGCCGCGCAGCAGCGTTTCGTGCATGGCTGGCGTGGCGCCGAACTTGGTAATGATCTTGAGGCCGCGGGCTTCGCGGATCCCGAGCAGCCACCGGTTCAGCAGCGGATTGTCCAGCGGCCGGGCGAGGGCGGACATCGGGAAGCCGAGCATGGCCAGGGTGTAGCCGAGCAACTCCCAGTTGCCGCAGTGGCCGGTGAAGAGCAGGGCGGGGCGGCCCGGCTCCAGCAGTTCGAGGGCTCGCTGGACATCACCAATCTCAACGTGGCGCGGCCACGTGGTCGGCGTGATCAATCTCGGCATGAACAGGGCGTCGACGAGGAACAACTGGAACATGTGCTGCATCGAGGCTTCGGCCACGTGCTCGCACTCTTCCGGCGTCCAGTCGGGAAAGCTCTGCTGGATGTTGTCGATGGCCCGCTGGGCCCGGGATTTGCCCGCGCGAAAGAACGCCGAGCCGATCGCCGCCGCCGTGTGCAGATTCTGCTCCGGCGGGAAGCACGTGAGCGTGGCGGACACGCCGCGCAGCCCCAGGTACTCGGCCCAGTTTCGGATGGCGGATCGCTGACGCACGGCAAGGCTCGCGAGGCGAGGAACGGACGGGTGGGGCCGAAGACGGGCCCCCAATGAAAACGAGCGGGCTCCGCGTGGGAGCCCGCTCGAAAGTGTACCGGGGAGGTCGGGCGAATCGTCCGACCGGGTCGATCAGCCGCCCTGACCGGTCAGGATGAAGAAGCGGTTCGAGTTGAGGATCGGAATCTTCGCGTCGCTGGCCTGCTTCTTGAGGTCGATGTAGGTCTGGCGGGCTTCCTTCCGCTCGGCCCAGATCGAGATCTGAGCGAGGGAGGCGTTGGCGCCCGGCTGGGGGGGATCGCTGGGCTCAACGCCGAGGACCAAGAAGTCCAGGTCGCCGGGAACGCTTTCGCCATCGATGACTTCGCCGCCCCATTCAATGACCAGGCTGCGGACGAACTCGGCCTCTGCCGCGGTCGCGCGGCCGTCGCGGTCCACATCAAAGTTGCCGTGGACGAGGAACTTGAAGACGCGGTTCGGGTCGTACGCGGCGTTGACGATCACGTCGCCGGGGACGACGGGGCGCCCGGCCGTGGTGCGGGTAAGCCGGCCAGACGAGGTGCCCTGGTCGGTCCGCGTGACCTTGAAGCTGGCCTTGCCCGGCGACACGGTGCCGTCGGGGCGAATTCGGATCGCGGTCGCCGAGTCGTAGACCTCAAAGGTCAGGCCGACGACCATGCGGTCGCGGGTGCCACGGTTGATGAACACCGTGTCGTTGGCCGCGTCGTACTCGAGCACGCCGCCGTCGACCAGGAGCGCGGGGTTGCGGGCCTGAAGACGTTGGCCTTCGAGCATCGACTCAACCTGATCGAGCCGGTCCTGGGCCCGAGCGTTGTCGGTCCGGGCCACGGTGAGCTGGCGGTTGAGTTCGTTGATCTCGGATTCGTGGTCAGCTTCGAGGCCGTCGACTCGCTGCTCCATGAGCTCGCGGGTCTGGCGGAGCTCGGCCGCGTACTGAATGTTGGCTTCGCGGTAGTCGGAGATCTCGGCCGCGAGGGCTTCCTTCTCTTCGGAGTGGGCGGTTCGGGTGTTGCGAAGCGCGCTCTCGCTCTCGGCGACCTGCTGTTCCGCGTCATCCAAGCTGGACTGGAGCGACTCGATCTGAGCGCTGAGGTCGTTGGCCCGGCGGTTCATGCCGGACAGCGAGCCTTGGACGCCAAGGCCGGGATCGACACCGAGCCGCTGGAGGTTGGCCTGGATCGACTCGAGCGTCGCGCTCTCGCCGCCGGTGACGTACGCCGAGAGTTCGTCGTAACGACTCGCGAGGTAGCCGCTCACCGACGTGTTGCCGGTGGCCGAGGCTTCGAACCCATTGAAGCGGTCGGTTCCCCGCTCGTTGGCCCGGACGTACGTACTGAGCGAGTCCTCAGCCTTCTTCTGGGCTTCAAGGGCGTCGGTCTGCCCGGAATAGAAGACGATCGCCAAGACGAGCATGCTCACCGTGAGGACGATGAACACGATCAGGGAGACGATGACGCCGGTTCCGGCACCACTGCGAACGGCCATGGGTCGCTCCGTCGGGAGGAGGGGAGTACGGTCTAGCGGCCTCACCCGTCCCAGCGGAGGGACGAATGTGGGGCTCGAGGGCCCGCCACGCGAGCTCGAGTACGGCCGAGCCGAACAGTGTCGCGGCCCATCCGCAGCCAGTCAAGGCTTCCTCTGGTACGTGAGCCCAGCCTCGGCGGTTGCTTCGGATGGCGGTCCGGGATCAATCTCGGGTCCGGCTGCGTTCAGGGCCGAACATCGGGCGGTCGCCTCGGTACCGAATGGAGCGTCAATGTGCGGTGACCGCGATGGGAGCCCGGCCGAGAATCCCCCCCCTCCGTCGAGCGGAGCAGGCCATCAGCGGCCCGGCTCCGGCCCCCGCTCGGGCCGGCCCTCGGCCAGCCCCCGGCCGCTCCGGCCCGTGCCGGCCGAGTCCGACGAGGTGGCCGTGTCCTTCGATCTGTCGCGGCGGCCGCCGCCATCGCCGTCGTCCCCCGCGTCTCTTCGCCCCCAATGCAGGAGCCCCGCACCGTGCGAATTCGATCCCGTCAACGCCCCGTGCCATCGAGTCCGCCCGGTCCTGCGGCCGTCGAGCGTTCCGGCCCCGGATCATGGATGACTCGGTGCATCGTCCCCGGCATGCTGCTCGGGGTGGTGGTCGCCCTCGGATGTTCGTCCGAGGGTGATCCGCGGCCGACCAACGCGAACGAAGAGGCGGCGGTCGCGATGCCGGAACCGACGTCCGGTCAGGTTCACGCGTTGGCCCGACCTGAGGCCCCTCGCGAGGTCCGACCTGAGGCCCGACGGGACGCCAGTCCTGAGACCAGTCCTGAGGCCTCAGCTGAGACCAGGCCTGAAGCACAACCTCAGGCCCAGCCGTCGACGCTTCCCTCGGTTCAAGCGGCAGCCCAGCCGGCCGCGGCCCCCGAGCCTGGACCGGAGCCTGGACCCGAGGCTGATCCCCCCGCGATCGGGCGCCCGGCCGTCCTGGACCGGGTCGTTGCGGTCGGGGCCAGTGTGACCGCCGGCTTCGGCACCCGCGTGTTCGTGCGGACTGGACAGGGAACGCGCACCGTGCCCGTTGGGCTCGGTGAAGCGATCGGCGCGGCCATGCCGGGAGCCGGCCGCGTTCGCACCGCCGGCGACTTGATGTTCTTTTCCGCTCCGTCGCAGGTCGGCCGCCGCACGTTGGCCGAGGCGGCCGAGGATGACGCCACGCTTGTCGTCGCCCTCGACTGGCTGTTCTGGTTTGCCTACGGAAACACCGCCCACGAAGTGGGTACGGAGCGCGACGCCGAGGCGCGCATGCGCCGAGTCGAGGCCGCACTGCAAACGCTGGACGCCGTTCAGGTCCCGATCGTGGTGGGCGACGTGCCCGACATGTCGGCCGCGGCGGGGGGGATGCTGCGGCGCAGCCAGGTATGTCCGGAACCCGTTCGGCTCGCCATCAACCGCCGGATTGCCGCGTGGGCGGCCGAGCGTCCGGACACGATCTTCGTGGGGCTCGGCTCGCTCGCCGCCGGACTGCAGCGTGGCGACCGCTTGGGAGCGCCCGAGGGGGCCACGCTGCTCAAACGCGATCGCCTGCATACCACCGTCGATGGGCTCGTGGTCCTGGCCCGCGCGGTGGCCGAGGCCATCGACACAGCCCGAGAAGATGTGGGACCGTCGCACCGAATCGACGACCATTCGGCCGTGGTCGACCGGCTCGTCTCGCTCGCAGGCGGCTGAACCACTCCGGCCCGGAAAGATCGCGGCACCGATCCGCGCTTTCTCCGACTCCGGCCCGGCTCGGGCGGCGAATACCCCGTCGGCCGCCCGTCTGCCCCGCCACGTTCTCCTTGAGCACCCTTGCATGCCGCCAACGCTGTTGGAACAAGTCGCTGCCGGCGTCACCGGTTCCGTCGAAGCCCTCGTGCAGCGGTACGGGGGGCTGGTGTGGTCATTGGCCACGCGGAGCTTCTCGGATCGGGCCGAGGCCGAAGACGCGGTGCAAGAGATCTTCGTGAACCTCTGGCAGCACGCGGGGCGATTCGATCCGGACGTGGCGGGCGAGGCGACGTTCATTGCGATGATCGCCCGGCGGCGACTTGTGGATCGCCGCCGCCGTCTGGGCCGTCGGCCAACGCCGGCGCGGCTGACGGATGAGGGGGCGATGGAGCTGTCCGGTGGGGCGGCGCAGGCAGGGGAGCGACACATGATGGACGACGAATCTCGGCGGGTGCACGGGGCATTCGAGCGACTCCGTCCCGAACAGCAGCACGTGCTCGATCTCTCGATCGGACGCGACCGGACCTACGAACAGATCGCCGAATCGCTGGGCATGCCGCTCGGCACGGTGAAGACCCACGCCCGCCGAGGACTCATCCGCTTGCGGGAGATCTTGGGCGAAGGCGAAGAGGCCCGACCGATGGAGGCCGGCTCATGAACGGCATGCATTCGGAATTCGATGCACGACGTCGCGAACTCGCGGCGGGCGCCGCTCTGGACGGACTCGATCCCGCGGAACGCGAGGAGTTCGACCGGCTCGGTGGTCCGATCCCGGGCGAGATCGAGTCCCTCGAACTCACGGCCGCCGAACTCGAGCGTGCACTGCACGAAGCTGAACCGGAGCCGGCATCCATGCCGGTCGACGTGCAGCACCGGGTGGTTGCGGCCCTCCGAGCGGGCGCCGCGCCGGTGGCCGCGTCCGCGTCCGTCGCGTCTTCCTCGCCCCCTGTGGTATTGGCCACGCCCGCGCCGCCGTCACGCTGGGGCACGTTTGCTGGCATTGCCGCGGCGGCCGGCCTGGTCCTTGCGGGGGTACTCGTTCTGCGTTCGATCGGCAGCGGACCGCCAGCCGGGACGCCGGTTCTCCCGCAACGGGCCCTTTCGCCGGTCGAACAGGCTCGGGTCAGGCTGGTCTCACGGGCGACGGATCTGGCGGAGATGCGCTGGCAGGCGACGGATCATCAGTTGGTGCGGCAGGCGCGCGATCAGGGTCTGATCGGTGGCGAGGTGGTGTGGAGTGAATCCCTCGGCGAGGGGTTCGTCCGCGTGTGCTACCTGGCCGCCAACGATCCCGCCGCGGGGCGATATCGCGTGTGGATTTGGCCGGCGGATCAGCCTGATCAGTCGCCGATTCCGGCAGGGACCTTCGACGTCGTCGACACGAGCGACTTCACGACCGTGCAGCTTGAACTCCCACTGAACGCGTACGTCCCGGTTCGGGCCCAAGTCACACTCGAGCCGCAGCACGTGTTCGAAGCGGGTTGGGATGGCGAGGCGGTGGGGCGAGCGGTCCTGCTCGAGGCCCGCGTCGTCGGCGGTCGCTCCGGCTGAACGTTGCCTGGCGCGTCGGTCATCCGAGCGTCAAGGATTCAGGCGGCGAGAGGGCGAGAGGGCGACGCGGCGAGGCAGTCAGCGGCCGGCCGCTGGCCAGTCACTGGCGGGCAACCCGCATGATCTCGTCGATCGTGGTCCGTCCGGCGGCGACCTTTTCGTAGCCCGCCCGGCGAAGATCGATCATCCCGTCGTGCGTGACCGCGTGCTCGGCGATCCGTCGGGCGTTCGTGCGGTTCATCACCATTTCGCGGATCGGCTCGGTCATCTGCAGCAGTTCGTAGATGCCGAGGCGTCCGCGGTAGCCAGTGTTGCGGCAGCGGCGGCAACCGGGTCCGCGGCGCAGGCGCAACTCGCCGACCCCCTCGGTGGCCGCGGCAAAATCTGGCGGCAGCGTGACGTCCTTCGGATCGACGTCGTGTCCGCATTCGTCGCACGTCGTTCGGACCAGTCGCTGGGCGATCACGCCCTCCACGCTGCTGGCCACCAGGAACGGTTCGACGCCCATGTCGAGCAAACGCGGGCCCGCGCCGGCGGCATCATTGGTGTGCAACGTGGAAAAGACGAGGTGGCCGGTGAGCGAGGCCTGGACCGCAGCGATGGCGGTCTCCAGATCGCGAATCTCGCCGATCATGATGACGTCGGGGTCGTGGCGCAAGATCGCGCGGAGCCCGGCGGCGAAGTCCAGACCCACCTGGCGGTTGACCTGAATCTGGTTCACGCCCTCGACGTGGTACTCGACCGGATCCTCAACGGTGATCGCCTTGACCGCGCCCGACACAATGCGGCCGAGGCTGGCGTACAGCGTGGTCGACTTGCCGGAACCCGTGGGGCCGGTCACCAACAGAATGCCGTGCGGCCGGGCGATCAGGTCGTCCCAGGTCTCGAGCATCGACCCGTACATGCCGAGGTCTTCGAGCTGCATCATCACCGCGCTCTTGTTGAGCACGCGGAGCACCACGCCCTCGCCGTAGAGCATCGGAATCACGCTGACGCGCAGATCGAACTCGTTGCCATCGAGTCGCAGGGTGATGCGGCCGTCCTGCGGCGTCCGCTTCTCGGCGATGTTCAGGTTCGCCATGATTTTCAGGCGGCTGACGATCGCGTGGCGGAAGCGGTTGACGGTGGGGGGGACGCCGGCGGACGCCAGCACGCCGTCCACGCGGTAGCGAATATTCAGCGTTTCTTCGTACGGCTCGATGTGGATGTCGGTCGCCCGTTCGCGCACCGCTTCCAGCAGCAGTTCGTTCACCAGGCGGACGACGCTGGCTTCTTGGGCTTCCTCGACTTCCGAGCCGCCGCCGCCCTCGATCTCCAGCGGATCGTCCATGCCGTCGGACAATGCGTCGATCGTGTCGCCGGCCACGCCGTAGTGCTGGCGAATGAACTTGCGGATGTCTTGTTCGTCGGCGAGCACCAACTCGATGCCCTTGCCGGTGAGCATCTTGAGTTCGTCAAAGGCTGCAAGTTCAAAGGGATCGCTGGTGGCCACGCGGAGCGTGCCATTGGTTTCGTCCAAGGGGACGCAGCGCTGGCGGAAGACCAGCCGGGCCGGGAGCGCTTGCAGCACGTCGGCTTTCACTTCGACCGAATTGAGGTCAACGATGGGCATGGCGAACTGCTGCCCGATCGTCTCCAGCATCTGCGTGGCGTTGACCATGCCGAGGCGGACGAAGACGTGATCGAGTCGTTCACCGGTGCGCGCGTGTTCGGCCAGTGCAGTTTGCAACTGGTCGTCGGTCACGAGGCCGCGGTCGGCGAGCAGCATGCCAATACCCATGGTGTTCAGAGTCTACGCGCGACGGGGGCCGCGGCCAGCGCTGGGCATGCGAGTCGGTCGCCGATTGCTCGGCTGGCCGTCGAATCGGACGTGCGGGCCGGGCTATTCGGACGCTGGCGGGACATTGGCCGGATATCCGCCCGACATTGTCCGGGCGTCGGACACGCTCAGTGGTTCGCGGATCGTGCGGCCAGGTCGCCGGGCACCGATGGGTCAACGTGGTGCGACCGTCACAATCTTGCGCGGTTGCGTGCGGTTATCCAAACAAAATGCTTACAAAGCGTGTCGGTCGCCACCTGCGGCGGACGGCCGGCGGCGATATCATGTCGCGTCCGGCCCCCGATCCAACGGCGGCCGAAGAAACGTGGGCGAATCGTCCACGCTGGTCGATGAAGAGGCGGTGCCGAGTGGCGGTTCCTCCTCTGAGTCCATCCGGCTCCGAAAGCGGGGCCACCTTCACCCTCGGCTCCGGTCGCGGTCCACCCGGTCCCGCCCCGGAACGCCCCTTCGGTCCGACTGACGGCTTGCCCGTCGGGACGGCGGGAATTCGTACGCCCGCAGCCTTTTCGTCCCCGGTCGACCGAGACACTGCCCCGACCGCGCTTCCTTCCGATTTCGAAAGCGAACTCCAATGAGCAACAACCTGGTCAACCCGATTGACGCCAAGCACGTGCACGACACCCTGCGCAAGCACCAGTTGGTCGACGGGTACGACATGGTGCTCGATCTCGAGCGTTCCCACGGCTCGTGGGTCCACGACGGGGCGAGTGATACCGAGTTTCTCGACGCGTTCACCTGCTTCGCGTCGTGGCCCCTCGGCTACAACCACCCGATGCTGATGGACGAGCAGACGAATGCCGAGCTGCTTCAGGCCGCCCGCAACAACCCGTCGAACTCCGATGTTTACACCGCCGAGATGGCCCGGTTCGTCGAAGCCTTCGGCACCCACGTCACGCCCGACAACTTCCCGTACCACTTCTGGATCGCCGGCGGCGGTCTGGCCGTCGAGAACGCCATGAAGGCGGCCTTCGACTGGAAGGCGCGGAAGCTCGGCCGGACCAACTTCCACGACGACGTCAACGACCTCTGCATCCTGCACTTCGACCAGGCCTTCCACGGCCGAACGGGGTACACGATGAGCGTGACCAACACGCTGCCGGACAAGGTCGGGCTGTTCCCGAAGTTCCACTGGCCCAAGGTGCACAACCCGGGCATCAAGTTCGACAACGATGGCAACATCGCCAACGACATCGAGGCCGAAGAGGCCCGCGCCTGTGCGGAGATCGAGACCTTCCTCAGCCGCTGCCCGCGTGGCCGCACCGCCAATGGCAAGCCCACGGTTGCCGGCATCTTGATCGAGACGATGCAGGGCGAGGGCGGCGACAACCACTTCCGCCCCGAGTTCCTCCGCAAGCTGCGTCAGTACGCCGACGAAGCCGAGTGCCTGCTGCTCTTCGACGAGGTGCAGGCGGGCTTCTTTGGCTCCGGCAAGCCGTGGCTGTGGCAGCACCACGGCGTCGAGCCCGACGTCTGCGCCTTCGGCAAGAAGTCGCAGGTCTGCGGCGTCTTTGCCGGCAAGCGCATGGATGAGGTCGACGAGCATGTCTTCGTGCGATCGAGCCGCATCAACTCGACCTGGGGCGGCAACCTCGTGGACATGGTCCGCAGCCGCCGCTTCATCGAGATCGTGAAGCAGGAGAAGCTCGAGGAGAACATCACCCGGATCGGCGCCCACGTGGTTGACGGTCTGCGGTCGATCGCCCGCGAGACGAACGCGTTCCACAACGTCCGCGGCGTCGGCAGCCTCATCGCCTTCAGCTTTGAGTCGCCGGCCCATCGCGATGGCATGATCAAGAGCCTCTACCAGCAGAAGGTGCTGGCCCTCCCGTGCGGCGTGGACTCAGTCCGCTTCCGCCTTCCGCTGATCATGAACGCCGACGAGGCGAACACGCTGCTCGAGCGGGTCGCCACCTGCGTGCCCGCGGCCGTCGCCGCCGGCTGAGCCTCGCGGCCAAGGTCCTTCGGCCGACGTTCTGGCCGACGAATCTGACCGACGTTTTGGCCGACGTTTTGGCCGCCGATTCTGACCGACGAATCTGGGCGACGCTCCCCACGCAGGGGGCGTCGCCTTTTTCGTGCGCGGTGCTCGCGGTGCTCGCGGTGCTCGCGGTGCTCTCGGCGCTCTCGGCGCTCCCGATGCCATCAGCGCCCACCGCCGCCCGTGGATGATTCGGTCGTTTCGATGGCTGGCAGAGGAGATCCCTGGGGTTCCCATATAGTAACGGCTCGCCGCGGCGGGCCCTCACCGGCTCTCTCGGCTCCGTATCGACTCCCCGCCGCCCCCAAATCCCGCCCCCCCGCGAGACATCCGAATGAGCAGCTATCGCACCGCCCCCCAGGACCGGACCGGCATGCCCCCGGGCATTCCGTACATCATCGGCAACGAGCTGGCGGAGCGATTCTCGTTCTACGGGATGAAGGGCATCCTCACCGTCTTCATGACCAAGCACCTCATGGATTCGTCCGGGGCGCTGGACACGATGGGTGAAGAGGAAGCCAAGGCGATCTACCACCTGTTCACCGGAGCGGCGTACTTCTTCCCGCTGTTCGGGTCGCTGCTCAGTGACATCTTCCTGGGCAAGTACCGGACGATTCTGCTGCTCTCGATGGGCTACTGCATCGGCCACGCCTTGCTGGCCATGGGCGACACCGGACTTGGCCGAGGGATTCTCGAGCCTCGAATGTGGATGTTCCTGGGACTCGGCTTCATTGCGGTGGGGGCCGGCGGCATCAAGCCCTGCGTGTCCGCCCACGTGGGGGACCAGTTCGGTGAGAACAACAAACATCTGATCAGCAAGATCTTCAACTGGTTCTACTTCTCGATCAACGCCGGATCATTCGTGGCCACGATCCTGATCCCGGTGATCCTCAAGCAGTACGGCCCGGCCCTGGCCTTCGGTCTGCCCGGCATCCTGATGGCGATTGCGACGTTCGTCTTCTGGCTCGGACGCAACAACTTCGTCCACATCCCGGCCAGCGGACCGACCAAGTTCCTGCAGGAGACGTTCAGTCCGGCCGGTCGCCGGGCGCTGATCAACCTCGCCCCGATCTTCCTGATCTTCATCCCGATGTTCTGGGCGCTGTTCGACCAGACCGGATCCGCCTGGGTGCTGCAGGCCGACAAGATGGACCGGACGTTCCTCGGCATCGAGTGGCTTCCGTCCCAGATTCAGGCCCTGAACCCGCTGTTCATTCTGATTCTGATTCCGGTCTTCACGTACATCCTGTACCCGATGATCAATTCGGTGGTGAAGCTCACGCCGCTTCGCAAGATCGGGATTGGCATGTTCATCACCGTGGCCGCGTTCGCGGTCAGCGGCCTGATCGAGACGCGGATCAACGGCGGCGACGGCGAGACCGGCGCGCGGGCCACGACGGCCGAACGCTGGACGATCGAGTCGATGCTCGATGGCCCAGCCGACGGGTACGGCTGGTCTTCGGGCGTGCTCGGCGGCGCCACCGGACTGGCCGAACTTGATGCCGCTCGCGTCGCCGCGGCCGCCTTCCAGGACGACGACGATTCCAAGGAAGCCAGCGCTGCCCGCAACGCAGTGGACAACCTCGAATCAAGCACGCTGCCCATCGACATCGACATCCGCCTGCGCGAACGCAAGGGCTGGACGATCGACGCGGTGGCCCTGAATCCCTGGTCGATCCGCGGCACTCCCGAAGAGTCCAACGAGGATGCCTACGAGGCGTACGACGAACTCGACAAGGCCGGCAAGCAGGCCTGGGAAGACGAGCCGCAGCCGCAGAACGCGGCGCGCACGGTGACCGTGCTCGTGCGGAATGCCGACACGGAAGCCGATACGTCGAACCCGCAGTGGACCGAGGTCGGCCGCATCGAGTTGGCCGCGACCGACGACCTGCAACGGCTCGGCTTTGACGCGGTGCCGGCGACGCACGTGCGCTTCCGCATCGAGTCGAACCACGGCGGCGACCGCGTGCGGCTGGGCGAAGTCCAGGTCCTGGCCGCCGGGGCGGGCGCTCCCGACGGGTCGTCGCCCGATGCCGCCGAAGTCTGGCCGGACGTGGCCGCGATCGGTCACCAGCCGAACCTCGGTTGGCAGTTCCTGGCCTACATTCTGCTGACCGCGGCGGAGGTGATGGTTTCCATCACGAGCCTGGAGTTTGCGTACACGCAGGCGCCCAAGAAGATGAAGTCCTTCATCATGGGCGTGTACTTCCTGGGCGTGAGCCTCGGCAACTTCTTCACCAGTGCGGTCAACTTCTTCATCCAGAACGATGACGGCACGAGCAAGCTGGCCGGCGCGAGTTACTACTGGTTCTTCACCGGTCTGATGCTCGCGACGTCCATCCTGTTCATCTTCATGGCGATGGCGTACCGCGGCACGACGTTCATCCAGGGCAAGGAAGACGCCCTCCCGGACAACGAGGCCAACGTCGAAGGCACCACCGGAGCGTGAAGCCGAGCGTCGGGCGCACCGCGGTCCTGACCACGGCGGCGATGGCGGCCTTTGCCGCGAATTCGCTGCTGTGCCGGGCCGCGCTGCGCGAGCCGCTCATCGGCGCCGAAGCGTTCACGCTGGTGCGGGTGGCGAGTGGGGCGGCGGTTCTGGCCCTGCTCGTGGCCGGCCGCCGCGGTTCGCCGCTGGCCCGCGGAGGCTGGGCCGGGGCGACGATGCTCGTGCTCTACGCGGCCGGGTTCTCGCTCGCGTATCGCTCGCTGCCGGCGGGCACGGGCGCGCTGATCCTCTTTGGCACGGTGCAGGTCACGATGCTCGGTTGGAGCGTGTACCGGGCCGACGGTCCGCGGCCGCGCGAGTGGTGCGGCCTGGTGGCCGCGACCAGCGGTCTGGTGGTGCTGAATCTGCCGGCGCTCGCCGCGCCGCCGCTCGGCGGCGCGCTGCTCATGGCCGCGGCCGGCGTTGGATGGGGGGCGTACTCGCTGATCGGGCGCGGCTCGACCGATCCCCTCGGCGATTCGGCCGGGAACTTTGTCCGCGGCGTGCCGCTGGCCGGCGTGGCCGCGGCCGCGGGCTGGATGCTGGGGGCGGGCGGGGGCGGCGCCGCAGTGCCGGATGCAATGATGGGGAGCGCTGCGGGCGGGGGAGCCAATGCACTGGCCTCGGCCACGGCCCGGGGCGTGGGGCTGGCCATCGCGTCCGGGGCGCTCACCAGCGGCGTTGGCTACGCCATCTGGTACGCCGCCCTTCGCGGACTCACGCGGGTGCGGGCCGGCCTCATCCAGCTCTCGGTCCCGGTGCTGGCCGCGGCGGCGGGCGTGGTTCTTCTGGATGAACCGATCAGTCTCGGGCTCGTCGTCGCCTCGGCCCTGATCCTCGGCGGCGTCGCGGTGGCGCTGGTCCCGCGGCGGGGCGACTGAGGCCGAGGGCGGGGCTGCGTTCAGGGGCCAGGGCCCGGCCGGAGCCGAGGCTCGGGGCGCGGCCGGCCATCACGGCCATCGACCGCGGCCCGGCGGACGATTGTGGGCGCGATCGGAACATTTTCGGGGTCCGGCCGGTTCGCCCCGCGAGGCAATGCATCGCCCGGCCGATATTCGGACGGACGGATGCACGGATTCGGCGGGCTCGCGGCCGGTTGACTGGCCGACGGCTGGTTCGGCGGGCCGATCGCCCGCCACGGCCCGGGAACCGCTCCCGATTGCCGCATCCGATCGCCCACGCGGAGCGATCCTTTTCGGGAGACGGTTCGCCCCGTCTCGTGGCCCCATTGGAGGGGCCCGATCCGCCCGCCGAGCCTATGGTTGAGCCAGGAGTCCCCATGCTGCGAATCATGACCAACATCGGAGCCGGCGTCGCCGGTCTCGCCGCGCCGCTCGCCTTGCTGTGGGCGATGGGGCTTCCCGCGTCCGCCGCCCCCGGGGACGGCGGGAACCGCCACTACACGCTGGCTCCCAAGGCGGTCGACGCCGACGGGACCAAGGAGAAGGCAAACGTGTCCGACGCATCCAAGGCATCCGGTCGCATCATCTCGCGATCCGGGTACGACGTGACCCCGCTCACCGATGCCCAGAAAGCCCCGCTGATCGCCAAACTCACGCCCGAGCAGTACCGCATCACCCAGAAGGCCGGCACCGAAGCTGCCTTCTGCGGCACGCTGCTCGACAACAAGCTCGAGGGCTTCTACGGCTGCGTGGTCTGCAACCTGCCGCTCTTCGACAGCGATGACAAGTTCGTCTCCGGCACCGGATGGCCGAGCTTTACGACCACCACCGATCGGCAGCACGTCCACGGCGAAGTCGACAAGACCTTCGGCATGGTGCGCACCGAGATCCTCTGTGCCCGCTGCGACGCCCACCTCGGCCACGTCTTTGAGGACGGCCCCAAGCCGACCGGACTCCGGTTCTGTTTGAACAGTGAAGCGATGACGTTCTTCGAACGCGGCCGCGAGCTGCCGGTCGGCGCCCGCCCGGTCGCCACCGAGACGGCGTACTTCGCCGGCGGTTGCTTCTGGGGCGTCGAGCACTACTTCCAGAAGGGCGATGGCGTCATCGATGTGTCCAGCGGATACATGAACGGCACCACCAAGAATCCGACGTACAAGGACATCACGACCGGAGCCACCGGCCACGCGGAAGCGGTCAAGGTCGTCTTTGATCCCACGCGGATCAGCTACGAGACGCTGCTGGAAGCGTTCTTCATCATGCACGATCCGACCACGCTCAATCAGCAGGGCCCGGACCGCGGCACGCAGTACCGCTCGGGCGTCTACGCGGTGAACGCCGAGCAGCTCGCCGCGGCCAAGAAGCACGTGGCCGAGCTCACCATGAAGGGTCGGTTCAGTCGTCCGATCGTCACCGAGATCGAGATGGCCGAGACGTTCTATGTGGCCGAGGACTACCACCAGGATTACATCGAGCAGACCGGCCGGTCCTGCAGCCTGACGAACCCGTGGCCGGTCATGGCCAAGACCGCCGCCGCCACCGCCGGAGGCTGAGTTCGCCGGAGCGGCGACCGGCATCGAACGCCGCCGCATTCCGCCAACTGCCTCCACCAAACCAGTGGCCCGTCCGGTTTCGCACTGCGAATCGGACGGGCCTTTTTCGTGCGCGGTGCGCGCACAGAAACGGCCCACGCTCCGGGGAGAAACGTGAGCCGTTCTGCACGTTGCGGGCGGACGTCCGCCTGGTGGTTCGTGCGTCGAGAGGCTCGTACGCACGATCAGGCAACGCCAGCCGTGGCGTACGCGAAACCCGAAGGTCTCGCGGTGGAGGCTCTTGGAGACGACGGCTTCCCTTTGCAATGGGCGCGTCGTCTTGAGCAGCCGTATGGAGAAGTCGAAAGGTATGGGGTCGGTGCGCTCAACCACCCAGCCAAGTGGGACCATTGACGGGCCCTGAAACGCGGGTTGGCGAAGCGGGGCCAGGGCAACTTGGCGAGGGGGGATCAGGTTTGTTTCGGAATGCCGGATCGGCGCCGCGGTGCCTCGGCCGCCCGACGGATTTCGTCCGGAAAGTGGGCGGTTGGCGCGGTTCGATCCGGGCGGGGCGAGATGCTGGCATTGATCCCCGGGTTGGCGGTCGGAAGCGAGCCGGTCGAGCGATACACTCGGCGGCGGAGGAACCCCCCATGCATCAGTCGTCGCCCCCCGTCTCATCCGCGGTCTCGTCCACGGTCTCGTCCACGCCCGAGCCGGCCGCCGCGCGCGTCATGCCGTCCACGGCCGTCCTGGCCGCGGCGATGACCTCCGCGGTGCTCGCCGCGTCACCGGTCGCCCTCGCTGGGCCCGCCGACACGTGGACCCTTGGCCTCGACGAGAAGGCCAGCTCGGCGACGACGTCGACCGCCCTCACCGCCGATCTGGCCGGATTCCTGATTGGCGACTTCGACGAAGAAACCAATCCCGACGGCACGCTGACCCGGCCGGGCATCTTCGGTGGATCGGGCAACCAGCCGGTCGACCTGTCCGTGGGCGTGGGCGTCAACGGCGGATCGTCGGCCGATCTCGGCGGCGAGTTCATGATGTCGGTCAGTGACGCTGGCGTGATCTCCCTGGAGGGGGTCGAACTCGATCTGCTCGGCGGCGCGCCTGCGGTGTTGCCGCTCGAGTTGGACCTGCTCTTCCAGGTCTTCCGCACGTTCAATCCGGACTCGCTGTTTCCCGGCGGCATCCCGATCACGTTGCCCTTCGGCGATGCCACTTTGGAAACGCTGCTGGCGAGCCAGGGCGCGCCGGCCATCGGCACGCTCACCGAAACGCCTGACGCCGGCGTCTTTGACGTCGCGATCGTGGTGCCGTTGGTGCTGGTCGGCGAAGTCACGGTGCTCGGCACGCCGGTGCCCTTGCCGCCGACGTTGCTGCCCATCCCGCTCACCGGCACGCTGACCCTGGACGGGCCCGAAGCGCGGCTGAACGTCGCCGCGACCCTGGACGTGAACGAGGTCGACGAAGGTCCCTTCAAGGGCGTGGGGCTCACGGATCTGCCGTTCGCGCTGCCGACGGTCTTGCCGCCGGGTTCCACCGCCAATGTGCTCATCTCCGCCGACTTGCAGGAGGTCGGGCTGGCCCAGTCGGTCAGCCTCGCCTTGGTCGCGACGGGGACGCTCGATCCGGGCGTCCTGGGCGACGTGACGGGCGACGGACTCGTCGACTTTGCCGACCTGCTTGCGGTGCTCGCAAACTTCGGCGCCTGCGAAGGCTGCCCGGAGGACATCGACGGGAGCGGGGCGGTCGACTTCGGCGACGTGCTGACGGTGCTGGGCAACTGGACCGGCTGACGGTCGCGCGGAACGTGCGGCGTTCCGCGTTCGCGGCCCTCGCCGGGCTTGAGCCGGCGGGGCGGGGCGGCTACGGTCCGGCGGTGAAACATCATTCGGTCGGATTGCCGGCCGCGGGTGTTGACGTCGCCCTTCTGGAGCTCGCTTGATGCCCCCATCCGCCGGATTGCCTGACTACGAGAAGCTTGGTGCGTTCTACCTCGGCCGGGAGCATGATCTCGCGGCCGGCCGCACGTCCGACGCGCCGCTCCTGTACGACTCGAAGGATCTGTGCACCCACGCGGTGTGCGTCGGCATGACCGGCAGCGGCAAGACCGGGCTCTGCGTCTCGCTGCTCGAAGAAGCGGCGATCGATGGCGTGCCCGCGATCGTGATCGACCCCAAGGGCGACCTGGCCAACATGATGCTCGGCTTCCCGGACCTCAAGCCGGAGGATTTCCGGCCGTGGGTCGAGGAGCGGGCCGCGCAGCGCAAGGGCATGAGCGTTGACGAGTACGCCGCCGATCGGGCGCGGCTCTGGCAGCGCGGCCTGGCCGACTGGGACCAGGATGGCGAGCGGATTCGCCGGCTCCACGCCGCGGCCGACTTCACGCTCTACACGCCGGGCAGCGACGCGGCCCGTTCGATCGCGTTGTTGCGTTCGTTCGACGCGCCGCCGGCCGAGGTCCTGGACGACCGCGACGCGATGCGCGAGCGGGTGCAGTCTTCGGTCAGCGGATTGCTCGCCTTGCTCGGCATCGATGCCGACCCGATTCGCTCGCGCGAGCACATCCTGCTGTCGAACATCCTGGAGCGGGCCTGGCGGGCCGGCCGCAGTCTGGATGCGGGCCAACTCGTGGGGCTGGTCCAGGCTCCGGGCTTCGACCGCATCGGCGTGATGGACCTGGAAGCGATCTATCCCGCGTCCGAGCGGTTCGAATTGGCCATGGCCCTCAACAACCTGCTCGCCTCCCCGGGCTTCGGCGCGTGGATGGAAGGCGAGCCGCTGGACGTGTCGCGCCTGCTCTACTCAGAAGACGGCCGGCCGCGGGTGGCGATCCTGTCGATCGCCCACCTGTCGGACGCCGAGCGGATGTTCTTCGTCACGCGGCTGCTGGGCGAGGTCGTGACGTGGATGCGTCGGCAACCCGGCACCGGGTCGCTGCGGGCCCTGCTCTACATGGACGAGGTCTTCGGCTTCCTGCCGCCGACGGCGAATCCGCCGTCGAAGATGCCGATGCTCACGCTGCTCAAGCAAGCGCGGGCCTACGGCGTCGGCTGCGTCCTGGCCACGCAGAACCCGGTCGACCTGGACTACAAGGCGCTCTCGAACGCCGGTACGTGGTTCATCGGCCGGCTGCAGACCGAACGCGACAAGATGCGGGTGCTCGACGGGCTCGAGGGAGCGAGCGCGACCAGCGGCGTGGCCTTTGACCGAGGGTCGATGGAACAGGTGCTGGCCGGGCTCGGCAGCCGCGTCTTCTTGATGCACAACGTGCACGAGGATGGTCCGGCGATCTTCCACACCCGCTGGGCGATGAGCTACCTGGCCGGCCCGATGACCCGGCAGCAGATCGCCCGGCTTTCGGCCGAAGATGAGCAGCGGCATCCGGCCCCGGGGCCGACGCGCGGCCAAGCGTGGGCGAGCGACGCAGCGCCGGCGGTGCGATCGATGGCCGACGCGACGGCGGCGGGCGTGGCGGCGGCCGGGGCCGGGTCGGGGTCGGGGTCGGCATCCGGTTCGTCCGCCGGGGGTGCGGGGAGTGCGGGGGCGGGCGACGCGGAAGCCGCCATCGACGACGGCACGCAGGTCGATCCGCCGCCGCCGCCGCCGGGCGTTGACGTGCGGTACCTGGAAGCCGACGGCCCGATCGACGAGGACCAACGTCTGGTGTATCGCCCGGCGATCGTGGGGCGGGGAAGTCTGCACTACGTGCGGGCGTCGGCCCACCTCGATGCCTGGGAAGACCGGGTGCTCATCGGCCGTATGGAGGGCAAGCGTTCTCCGTGGGAGGAAGCAACGGTGCTTTCGCCCGACGTGGCGGATGCGCGCTTGCGCAAGGCTCCGGAGCCCGGCGGACGGTTCGCGCCGTTGCCACGGGCGGCGGAACGGGCGGCGTCCTGGAAGAGCTGGAAGAGCAGCTTCGCCGACTACGTCTACCGGCACGAACCCATGACCCTCTGGAGCGTGCGGAAACCCAAGCTGCAGTCGGAGCCCGGGGAAGAACGCGGGCCATTTGTCGTTCGGTTGCGGGACGCGATGCGCGAAGAGCGCGATCGCCAGGTTGAGAAGCTGCGGAATCGCTATGCCCCCAAGCTGGCCCGACTCGAAGACCGCGTCCGAAAGGCCGAGCAGAAGATCGACGTGGAGGAAGCGCAGTTCAAGCAGGCCGGCGTGAGCAGCGCGGTCTCCATGGGGGCTGCCGTTCTTGGGGCGATCTTCGGCCGCAAGGTCAAGAGCGTCGGTACCGTCGGCCGGGCCGGGAGTGCGGTGCGTTCGGCGGGCCGGGCGGCCCAGCAACGTGGCGACATCAAGCGAGCGGAAGAGAATCTGGCGTCCCTGCAGCAGTCGCTCGCCGACCTGGAGGCGGAGTTCCAGGACGCGATGGACGAGCTGGAGATCCCCGTCGATCCGGATGCCGTCGACATCAAGGAAGTGACGGTCCGGCCACGCAAGGGCGACATCGATCCGGCGCCTGCGGTTCTGGTCTGGCTGCCGTACGCGGTGGACGACTTCGGCCAGGCGGAGCCGAGGTTCGACCTCGAAGGATGAATGGGGCGCGGCACCTGCAGACCGAACGCCTGGAGCTGCGGCGGATCACGCCGCGAGACGGGCCGTGGTTGGTCGAGCTCGACGCGGATCCGCGGGTGCGGCGGTACGTCGGGGCATATCCGCCCAAGTCGCTGGCCGAGGTCGAGGCCGGACCGCTGGCCCGGCTGGTGGGCTGGCACGAACGCTCGGACGAACTGGGATTCTGGAAGGTCGTGCCGCGTGGCCCCGGTGCCGATGCGGCGACCGGGCTGGGTTGGGTGCACTTCCGCCCGTGCGCGTGGGCCGATGATCCGTTCGACCCGGCCCTTGAGCAGGTGCAGGAACTCGGTTGGCGGTTCATGCCGGGGGCCTGGGGGCGCGGGTACGCGACCGAGGCGATGGTCGCCCTGGCCGACCGGGCGATCCGTCAGCTTGGCGTCCCACGGCTGTGCGCGTGTGCGGAACCGGACAACGACGCGTCGATTCGGGTGATGGAACGGATGGGAATGCGCTTCGAGCGTCAGCTCGTGCATCCGGCCGGCGGAGACTGCGTGCTCTACGGGGTGGACGCGCCGGCTTGGAAGGCGTGGCGAGCGAGCGGTGCGGTCGGTGTGGCCGGCGTGGCCGGCGTGGTCGGAGCGGTCGGAGCGGTCGGTGCCGCAGAAGCCGTCGGCGGAGCAGAAGTCCCAGAGCGGACGCCACTTCGCGTGCGATGTGAGCGCACACCGGATGGCGTGGGTCGTGGCCGTCCGGTCGGGGACGCAGCGGTTGCCGGCGTGCGATGGCGGGCAGTCCTTGCCGAGGCGGGAACTGCCGGCCCGGGAGGGATCCCGTCGGGAGGTTCGTCGCGCCGCAACGGCGAGCGTGATGTCGGCTCTGCGCTCGCGCGGACGGTGCGGGCCGGCGACGTCACGGGCACGCTGATTCAATCCATCGAGATCGCGGCGGATGTTCGAGGGCGCTGTGCCGGGGCCCGGCTCGTTCGTGCAATCTTGGGCGACGCGCACGCCATCGGGCACCGGTTCGCCCTCGTCCCGGGCCAGGGCGCTTGGTGGCGTCGCTTCGGATTCGTCGCCGCCGGCGCGCGTGGGATCGGTGTGGACCGGTCCCTTGCGGCGCCCGTCCCGTTTTTCGCTCCGTTTCCCGCGTCGGCGTCAACACGTCCATCGGCCGATGGGGGCCCGTCCCGCGGCACTGGCGCCGGTGCCCATTCCGTCGCCCGCTCAGCGGACGATCAGTGGCTCGTCCGCCCGCTCGAGGGGGCAACATTGCCGCCGCCGGGGACGCACATCGTGGCCAGCGCGTCCTGACCGCACCCGCACCCGCATACACCCGCACCCGCCGAGCGACGTGCGGGTTCGCGACCGCTTACTGATACCGCTTCCCGCCGACCTCAATCCAGCCGCCAGGCTTGCGCGGATTGCGGTTGGGGTTGTGGTGCGTCCAGTGGACGACGCCGCCGCGATCGTTGTATTCGTACTCGCCACGGAAACGGACGGTGTCGCCCTCGGCCACGGGCACGCGCGGTGCGAGATCGATGTTGTGCGAGATGAGCACGGTGAGGTTGTTCGGCAATCGCACCAGAAACTTCTGGTGCTTCGAGCCCTCGAGGTCATCGGCCAACAGGCGGGTCACCCGGCCGGCGGCCGAGGCGACAAAGACGTCGGACTGCTTGCGACTCACCGACTGCTGGATCAGCTCATTGCCCGCGCGGTCGTCGGCCGTGATCTCGGTCGACCGGCCGACGGTCGTGACGCCCCGCGTGCCGCCATCGATGCGTCCGCCGGCTCCGGCGCCACCGCCGGTCCCGCTGCGACGCACACCGCCGCCCGGCGTGCTGCCGCCAGAGCGAGGGGCTGATGCGGACCCGCGATCGTCTCGCGGCGTCCTCGGGGCGCTCGGTGCACTGGTCGAGGGGGTCCGGGTCGGGGTCGCGGCGTCATCGCCACGGGCGACCTCGGCGCTCTCGTCGGCCGGTCCGTTCGCTCCGTCCTCGCCGGCGGACGGCAGGATGCCGAAGTGCCGCAGCACCAGTACGGCGATGACCGCAACGATGATGGTGCCGATGGACGCGGCGCTCTTCTTGCCGCCGGACTTCTTGGATGCGTTCGACACGGGATACCTCGGGGTGCGGGAGAATGGGCGGCAGGCAATCGGCAGGCAGTCGGCAGGCCGGTGGAGTCTGGACGGGAGAGGGGCCAACGTATCGACCCCGGGGGCTCCAAGTCTTGCCGATCCGAAGTCTTCAGGCAAGGTGACGCGGGCGTGTGGTCGCCGGAACGGCATCCCGTCCCGAAATATCCGTCCTCTGGCCGAGACAATTGACCTTGCTCCGTGCAGCGCCCATCATCCTTGGACCCCGTGTCGCCTGTCCGCGGCCGGGCAGTGCCGTGCGGCCATTCTCTTCTGGGGTCGAATCCATCATGCCAACCACTCCCGACCAGCCCGTCGCCGTGTTCTACGCCTCCAGCGAGTGGCAGGCCAACCTCGTCGCGTCCCGATTGGACGCTTCGGGCATCGCCGCGCAGGTCGCTGGCGGTATCACCGGTGGGTACCGGGCCGAAGCGCCCGGATCGGTGCAGGTGATGGTCCGGGCGGAGGACAAGGCGCGGGCCGAGGAAATCCTCTCCATGCCGCCGGGGGCGGAGTTCGACGACGAAGCGGGGGACGACGACGGGGGGGATGACGAACCGGAGGCGGGTGGCGACGGCGATCCTGTTTCGCCTGCCGCTCGCCACTCGGACGCGTGATCGCTTCGTTGTCCGCCTGAAATCACGCCGGGCCGGTTCGGAACCGTGCAGTGGGTCGCCGCGAATCAACGTGTGTCGCACGTCGCGATGGCCACGCACGGAGTCGACCGATGTGCAGAGCGCTGGCCGGAACGCTGGTCCGAACGCTGGTTCAATGGCCGCTTCGCGGATTGCGCCGGAGATGGGCATCGTGCCTTCGGATCGGCGTGCTTGCGATCGCCGGCGGCTTGGGTGTGGCGCACGCGATCGACGCGATGTCGGTCAGCCCCGCCAGTTCATTCGTGGACGTCGCGCCGGGGCAGTCGGTCGGGTGGATGGAATCATCGGGCGGCCAGGCGGGCGATCGATCGGTCGTGTTGGTCCACGGCTCGCCGGCCCACGCGGGCAGTTGGAATGCGATCTTGGATGACGCGAAGTCGATTCGCGCTGGGCGCATTGTGGCCATGGATCGTCCGGGATTCGGGTCAGCGACCGCGCCGTCGTCCGGCGCCCTCGCCGATCATGTCGCCGCGATTCGCGCGGTCATCGCCGCCGCCGGGCTCGAGCGGCCCGTACTCGTCGGTCACAGCTATGGCGGGCCCGTGGTGCTGCGGGCGGCGGTGGAACTTGGCGACGAGATCGGTGGGATCGTGATCTTGGCCGGAGGATGCGATCCCGCGATGGACGATCCGAAGTGGCTGCGGCGCGGCGTCGATCGCCTCGGCCCGATCTTGCCGGCGTCCTGGGCCAACTCCAACCGAGAGCTGCTGGCCATGAATCGCGAGAACCACCGGATGCAGGCACGGCTCGCGGACGTGCGCTGCCCGGTGGGGATCGTGCACGGCACGTGGGATCCGGTCTGTCCGCATGACGCCACGGTTGCGTACTTGGAATCGCAGCTGACGAGTGCGCGGTGGATCGAAACGCGGTCACTGCCGCGGCACGGGCACAATGTGCACATGAGTGCCCCGGGCGACGCGATTGCGTTGGTCAATCGGATGCTGGCTGAGCTTGACCGCGGCTCCCATGGCGGCGTCGAGTCCGTCGACGTCCAGTGACGATCGAGGCGCGGCCGAGCATGGCAGCGTCAGCCGAGGCCAGCCGACGACAGCCGACGACAGCCGGTTCCGCGACGAGAACGAGTCGAGCGTCGTCGGTGTTGAGATCGCCCACCCGGGTCGCCCCGTCAACCCGCGTGCAGTACGTCCCACGACACGCCGAACCGGGCCAAGAACTTGCGCAGCCGATCGGCGTCGTTGGTCGACGCTCGCCGGGTCCGCGAGACGGCGAAGAGCGTCCGGCCGGCTTCGGACAGACTGCGCGCCCGCCGGCACGTTCGCACCGCGAGCAGCAACCCGGCGTGGTCGAATGGGTCGATCTCGGCGATCTGATCGGGGCTCAGGACGCCATTCAGTTCCGCGGTGAGTTGTGTGGCCAGGCCCGCAACGTCGCCGGCGTGGGCCGACGTGCCGGCCGCGTGCCCGCCTGAGCTGCCCGCCCAGCCCGCTTGCAATCGGCCGATTTCTTCGTCGACGGTCTCGGCCGTGATGCGCCCGCCCGGGGCCAACGTGGCCATGCGCCGGACGGCCGCTCCCAGATCGCGGAAGTTCCCCGTCCACGCCGCATCGGGCGCGGTGGCGAAACGGAGGAAGCGGTCGCGGGCCGCGCTGGCGAAACGCACCTGCTTTCCCTGATCCTTGGCGAATCGCTCGAGTTCGAACGCGAGATTCGGTTCGATGTCTTCGGGGCGGTCGCGCAAGGCCGGAAGCTCGAACGTCCAGAGGTTGATGCGGGCGAGCAGGTCTTCGCGGAACCGGCCGTTTCGCACCGCTTCGCCGAGGTCGCGGTTCGTGCCGGCGATGAGCTGGAAATCGCTGGTGACTTCGGTGTCCGCCCCGATCGGGAGGAAGCGTCCGTCTTCGACCGCCCGCAGCAGCATCGCCTGTTCGTCGAGGCCAAGTTCGCCAATCTCGTCCAGGAAAAGCATGCCGCCATCGGCTTGGCGAAGCAGGCCCGCGCGTTCACCCGACGCCCCGGTGAACGAGCCGGCGGTGTGTCCGAACAGCGTGCTCATGGCCATGTCGCCGCGCAGCGTGGCACAGTTCACTTCCACGAGGTCGCCGTCCACCAGCCGCTTGGCCCGGCGCAAGTCGTGGATCCGCCCGGCGAGGCGCGACTTGCCCGCGCCGGTCGGCCCGGTGATGAGCATGGCGTCGGTCGTTCTCCCGGCGACAAACTCGATCCGTTCGATGAGGCGGTTGAACGTGGCGTTGCGCGTGTCGATGCCGCTCTTGAGGCTGGTGACGGCGTCGGCGTGCTCGCGCTCAAAGCGGGCCGCGAGTTCGTCGTACGCGGCCAGATCGAGGTCGATGATGCGGTACTGCCCGGCGGTGGGGCCGCCCGCGCGCGGCGGTCCGGTCTGGATCAATTGGCCGGGGAAGGCCCGGGACTCGGTCATCAAGAACATGCAGATCTGCATGACGTGCGTACCGGTCGTGATGTGGAACAGCAGTTCTTCGCGCTCGGGGTCGAGAGCGCCGGTGCCGGCGAACTCGGTCAGGGCGGTATAGACCGCGGCCAGATCCCACGGATCTTCGATGGACAGGTGGACCGGCTCGATCGTCGTCTCGGGACTGACGGCCTGGATGTCGCTGGCCAGCGTCCGCACGAGGGCGTCGGAGCGGCCGAGGTGCAGGAGGACGAGGCGGTCGACGATCAGGTCGTCGTGCTGGGCCAAGGACACCGTCGGTCGCCAGCGTGACCAGCGGTCCTGTCTGCCGGCCCGGTCGAGCTTGGTCCCGAGGAATCCGACCACCGTGACCGGGCGGGCGGAGCCTCCGGCGAGGGCGTCCGGCGATCTCGGCACGCGGGTCGGTGGCGGGGCGGGGTCAAGCTCGAAGGAAGCGTCGCGGGCGTTCATCGGCATTATCCGTGGAGATCAGAAGCGATACGAGTGTATCAGTCCGAGTGGCGATGGCTTGGCGATCGCCAGCCGGACGGTCGTGGCGGCTTCGAAAAAAGCGGCCATACGGGGCCGTGAGGGCGGATGTGCACAAGTTTCGCCCCGGCCAACTCCAGTTGGCACGCAGCCTGCAATGAACCCCTCCGGATCGCACGGTCCTGGGTCCACGCCTTGCCGGGAGGTGGATTGGGGCCGAGCACGATTCCGGCGGACGGAATGGGGCCCCTGGCATTCGGGCTGGGGCCCCCGGCGACCGATCGCCGCCAACGAACCGATTCCGCCCGAATCTCCGGGCGTTCCGCGAGGATGCTTCCCATGAGCCAGTCCACCCGCCGTTCCGAAGTCGCGACCGACATTGCCGTCGACACCGCCGCTGCCGCCACTGCCGCCGCTGCCGAAGCAGCGGCCTCCACCCCCCGCGACACCGCCGCCCCCGCCGTCATCGCCAGCGACTCCGCGTCGCCCTTCGTCCCGACCGGCCCAGCGTCGGCCATCCTGCCGCGTCCCGACAACGGCGTGCCGGTGAAGGTCTTCGGAACGCCGGCCATTCGCGGCGGGCTGGACGCCGGCTGCCTGCGGCAGGCCCTGAACTGTGCGATGGCCCCGGGCATCTCGCAGGTCGTCCTGAACCCCGACGCCCACGTGGGCTACGGCGCCCCGATCGGATGCGTGATGTCGAGTCCCTCGCACATCTACCCCGGACCGATCGGCGTCGACATCAAGTGTTCGATGAGCCTGCTTGCCCTGGACCTCGATGAGGACGCCATCGCTGACCCGCGGGTTCGCCGCGAGCTCATCAAGGCAATCTGTCGCCGGACGCCGACCGGAACCGGCCGGCAGCGCCGCAAGGTTGAACCTGGCCGCACGGTGGGCCCGGAGCTCGGCCGGCAGGCGGTCACCGAAGGCGCGTCGGCCGGCGTCTGCGCGGCCCTCGGCGTCCCGGAAGCGTGGGCCGAGCGGTGCGAAGACGCGCAGCACTTTGCCGCCGACGGCAGCGTCGACGGGTTGCGCGAGCGGCTCGACGTCCTGATGCAGGACAAGCGGTTCGCCGAACGATTCCCGGGCAAGATCCGGCAGTTCGGGACCTACGGCGGTGGCAACCACTTCGGCGAGTGCGAAGTGGTGCGCGTGCACGATTCGGATCGGGCCCGCACGTTGGCCGATGCGTTTGGTCTGCGCGAGGGCGGCGTGGCGTTCCTCAGTCACTGCGGTTCGCGTGGCCTCGGCAACGATCTGGCCACCGGGCAGTTCCGGGCGCTCAAGGCCCACTTCGATCGCTGGGGCATCCCGCTCCCGGGCGGCGACCGGCACATGGTCCACGCCCCGCTTGGATCGCCGGAGGCCGATGCGTACATCGCCGACATGTCGATCGGGGCGAACTTCGCCACGGTCAACCACATGGTCATCAACGCCTTGGTGCTCGAAGCGTTTCAGGAGGTCCTGCCCGGAACCACGGGCGAACTGGTGTACCTGATCAGCCACAACATCGCCCGGCCGGAGATCGTTGGCGGCCGGCTCGAGTGGGTGCACCGCAAGGGGGCCACGCGGGCCTTCCCGGCCGGTCACCCGGGACTGCGGGGGACGCCGTTCGCCGACACCGGTCACCCGATTCTGCTGCCGGGCGATCCGCAGGCGGGATCGGCGGTCATGGTGGCCGACGCCGGGGCCGTCGAATCGTGCTACAGCGTCAACCACGGCGCCGGCCGCACGATGAGTCGCACCGCGGCCAAGAAGGCGCTCGATCAGCAGGCCGTGGACGCATCGTTCGCGGCCAAGGACATTCTGACCAATTCGCGGCAGTACCCCCTGGACGAAGCGCCGGCCGCGTACAAGGACTTCGAGGAAGTCTTGCGGTCGGTCAAGGAAGCCGGGCTCGCCTCGGAAGTTGCCCGGCTCGACGCCCGGTTCGTGATCAAGGACGGAGACAAGGCCGATGACTGATTCAGCCGACATCATGCGAGCCGCCGTCGCCGCCGGGCCCCCGGTGGATCTCGACGGCACGATGGGCGAGGGCGGTGGCCAGGTCCTCCGCTCGGCCTTGGCCCTCTCGATCCTCACCGGTCGACCGCTGCGGATCGAGAACATCCGCGGCGGTCGCCCGCGGCCGGGGTTGATGCGTCAGCACCTCACCGCGGTTCGCGCCGCGGCCACGATCTGCAATGGTCAGGTCGCGGGCGACGAGCTCGGCTCGTGCCTCGTCGGATTCCAGCCCGGTCCGGTGGCCGGCGGGACGTGGACGTTCGACATCGGCAGCGCCGGGTCCACCAGTCTGGTGTTGCAGACGATCCTGCTGCCGCTCGTCCTGGGCGATGGGCCGTCGCGCGTCACGATCATCGGCGGCACGCACAATCCGGCGGCTCCCACGTCGGACTATCTGGAGCGCGCGTGGTTGCCGCTGGTGCGGCGGATGGGCGCGAAGGTGACGTTCTCGCGCGAGCGGTACGGATTCATGCCGGCCGGCGGCGGGCGGATCGTGGTGGACGTGGAACCGATCCGTGAGTTGGAATCGCTCGACCTCGTGGATGGCGGCGAGATCACCGGCCGTTCGGCCGTCGTGCTCTCATCGCACGTGCCCAACTCGGTCGGTAAGAGCGAAGCCGCCTTGGTGCGCGAGCTCACCGGTTGGTCGCGTGAGCTGGTGCAGTCGATCAACGTGGACGAAGCGTCCAACGGTCCGGGCAATGCCGTTCGATTGGAACTGCAGCGCGAGCACGTCACCGAGATCTTCACGGGACTCGGCCGACGTGGCCGCCGCGGCGACGATGTGGTTCGCTCGGTGGTTGAGGCGTACCGGCGACACCTGGTACGCAGCGTTCCGGTGGGTCCGCATCTGGCCGACCAGCTCATGTTGCCATTGGCCGTGGCTGGCGGTGGGGCGTTCCGGACTGGGCCGCTCACCAAGCACAGCCAAACCAACATCGACGTGATCGAACGCTTCTTGGACGTCCGATTCGCGGTGCAGGAAGATGCGTCGGGCACGACGGTTCGGGTTGCAACCGGCCGGTAGTCGTACGGATGCTCAGAAATTCAGCAACGGAGGCCGTGCGTGCGCATGCATCGCGTGGGCGCGGTCTCTGTTGCATGCTCCATTTCGTGTGAGGATTGATTCATGTCAACGCCGCCCGTCGCCCCCTGGGAAATGCCCGACTACTTCTTTCGAGACGCACTTCAGATCGACTGTTCATCGGCCGCGGCGGCGAACCTCGACGAGCAGAAGAATGCTGGCTGCGAGATCCATCCACGATATTGGTACATGGACGCATGGCACCGTTGCGTGCAGTGTCAGGAAACCTTCTGGTTCATGGCCGAGGAGCAGCGCACCTGGTATGAGGTGCACAAGTTTGATCCGAACTCGTATCCCAACCGATGCCGCGCGTGTCGCGCGGTCCGTCGTCAGGCCAAACTTGCATCGCAGCAATACGGATTGCGGCGCGCGGAGGCGATCAAACGCACGGCGTCGGCCGAACTGAAGAAGGAAGTGCTCGGATACTTGGAAGATCTTGAGCGGGACGGGCGGCCACTCAGCGATCGCATGCTGGAAACCCGGTCGGTGCTTGAGAAGCATCTTCGGGTGACGGGTGACGGGTGACGGGTGACGGAGACGCCGATCGCTCGGGCGCCGGGGCTTCAACTCGCCGCCGTGCTCAGTCCCGCGCTCATTCCCTTGTTCATGCCCGCGTCGACGCCCGCCACGCGGCCCGCCTCAGGCCAGCGGTTCCGGTTCCGGTGGGGCGGCCGGCTTCGGCGGCGCGAGCGGATTCGGGACGACCGGATCTGGGCTGGGCGGCAACGGATCGCCGGCCGCGTCCACATCGACCTCGATTTCGGCGAAGCCCGCCGGTGGGGTCAGCGGTGCGACTTCGACGGGCGGCGTTGCCTCGATCTGCTCCGCATCGGCTTGGATTGACTCGGGGGGGCCGGCTCGCAGGAGCGCCAACACCGCGGTGTGCCCGTGCAAGAACGAACGCCCGCCGATCGGTCCAATCTCGCCGGCGGCCATGAAGCCGGCCATGGGCAGTGGTCCGATGCGCCGCTGGATGATGCCGACGTCATGGTTCGGTTCGCCGAAGAGCCGCTCCCCGCGTCCATTGCACGTGAACAAGGCGCCGGCGAATGGGCGCTCGTGCAACTGCTGGGCGTCGAGCAGGAGTTGAAGATCTTCGCCGGCGGTCACGGCATCGCGGGCGTGGAGCTGCACCGTTTGGCCGGGGCGAATTGGGTCGGCCGCCACCACGCCGCCGCGCTGCTTGTCCACCCCGACGATCGACCGCACGAGGAAGTCGCCGCGGCCGAACGGGCGACGCGTTTCGTCGATCACGTGGCCGATGAGCAGGCCCTTGGACAGCAACTGGCGTTCGTGCTCGGGCAAGGCCCGGGTCGTCTCCTGCACCACGTCCACCGCCCGGCGGCCGGCGAGTTCGAGGATGACCTGCCCATCGGTCTTGGTGATCACCAGCGGTTCCGCGATGGGCCGGCAGCCCTGGCTGACGATCGCATCCACCTGCACGTCGCCGGCCAGCGTGACGCCGATCGCGCCGGCGGCGATGACCTGGTCATTGAGCACCATCACGTTGTGGCCGGGCTGGCTCGCGCCGGACGCCATGCCGCCGAGAATCGGCACCGCACCGGGAGCCGTGCGATCGCTGACCGCGGTCGAGAGGGCGGGCAGCAGCCGCGTGATCGGCGTCGAAAATGGATCGCCAAAGAGGAAGATCCCGCGGCTGTCATCTTCGAGATGGATGTGCGCCGGGATCTCGTCCGGCCGGCTGATCGGCACCGGCACGTCGGGCACCCCGGTCCAGCTCGTGCAGCGGACGCCGGGCAGGTGCATGGCGACGGCCGAGAGGCCGGGCAGGCCCTCCAGTTCGCGATCGGGGCCGACGGATGACTCGGTGGTGACCGCGACCAAGGTGCCCGGATCGAGCGTCGTCCGGAACGACTCCATCGCCTGGGGCAGGGCCGCGGCGTGGTGGAAGCTGGCGAACACCAAGACGAGGTCGCACGGGGCGGCGAGGTCGTCGTGGATGCGGCCGGCGACCTCGGTGGCCGCGGTTCGGGTGTCGAGGTGTTCGGAGATCGACGACGCGGCCCGGTGTCCAGTGCGTCGCCCGCCGGGCGGTGGGCCGGACGCGACGTGGTCCGGAGGCAGGGCGTCATCGGTGGGGGGCATGGACGTTCGGCTCGCGGGCGAAAGGGGGGCGGAAAGCGCCGCGGATGTCGCGGTTGCCGGCGGCGATGGCCCGCTGGCGACGGATCATGGTAGCGGTGCGGCGTCGTGGCCGAGTTCGTCGAAGTCGCGTACAGATCAGCCGCCGCTGGGAAGGGCGGTGGCGTCCTCCGACGGCCGATCGGCCGTGGCCATCCATCGCCACGCGACCCAGAACACCAGCACCGCGAGCGGGACCAGCATGAGCAGCGGTTGGCGGCCGATGAAGCCGAACTCGTAGAACGGGGCGAGCCCGGCGCACACGGCCAGCAGGGCGATCGTGCTGACCATCGTCTGCCGCACGCGAATGCGGGCGACGATGAAGACCAGGACGTACGCCGGCAGCACCAGTCCGTACGCGGCGAGAAAGCGCAGGTACATGTCGTCGCCGATGGGCCGTTGCATTGCTTCTTGGAGGCCGATGAATGCCCCGCCGCTGATCAGCGGCAGCAGCATCCAGAGGGCGGCGCTCCACGTGGTGCGGGCCGCCTCGCGGAGTTCGCGAAGGTGCGCCCCCACCGTGAACGTGGCCTGTGCGCCAAGGTGGACCAGGGCGATCGTGGTCAAGGCCGGAGCATCCCGCACCCACAAAATGCAGGTCAGCACCAGCATCAGGCCAAAGCCGACGCCAAAGACGCCGAAGGCATGCGTTCCCGGAGCGGCCCGATGGGCCCGGTGGAACGTGAAGTCGAGGTACGGGCAGAGCAGAAAACCGGCCACGATCAACGGGGCGATGATGCCGATCTCCATCGGATTCTCGATCGCCGGCACGCCGCCCAGCAGGTTCGGCTTGAGGATGAGCAGCACCAAAGCAGCCAAGCTCGTCGCGTAGGTCAGGACCGTCGCCACCAACCAGCCTCGGTCGCCCAGGCGGCTCAGAATCAGGCCGACCACCGTCAGCACGCCGATCCCGATGCCGGCGCTGCCCGGATTCAATGCATTGCCGACGCGCTGGCCGTAGAGCGCCGCCGCTTGGCCGTCGCCCGCCTGCGCGGCCACCGCCGCGGCGGTCGCCATGTCCACCGACCAGACGTACCCGAGCAAATGCACCGCGAACACGGAATGGAACGCAATGGTGATGGCGCTGAACCACATCATGGCCGAGCGGTGCCCATCGGTCATGCGCTGGGAAGGGGCGCGCGTCTTCAGGACGTACCCAAGGGCCGCGCAGCCAAGGATGTTCGGCACGGCAAAGACCAGAAAGCCGGTCCAGCCGAAGCGCTCGAGCATGATCTTCGGCAGGTACATGCCGATGCACCAGGTCCAACTGCACGCGCAGAACAGTCCCCAGAGTCCGGCGGTCAGGCCGCGGGCTCCGGCGTTTTCGCCGCTGGTCATGTCGTCGCCCATTCCGCCGGTCACTTCGCCGCGTCTTCACGCTCACCGGCCGCCGGCAGGGCCGGGGCCGCGGCCGCCGCGCCCGAAGCGAGCTGGCGGTTCCGCATCTTGCGGTCGCGGCGTTCGCGCAGGTGCGACTTGGGCGTGCAGTGGAAGGTGATCGAGCAACGGCCGACGCGCTTGTCGCGGCCCTTCTGCTTCACCTGCTGGCGAATATCGAGTTCCAGATCGACGTTGAACTCGCCGCCGGCGTCGATCTTGGCCTGCACATCTTCACTGTTGGTGATGTTGTAGACGGCCGGGCCGAGGCACGGGCGGAGGAACTTGTACTCCATCCGCTTGCAGACGACGGCGTAGTCGCTGCCGCACGCGGAAAAGAGGTACATGCCGGCGGCGACCTCGGAGTTGCCGAGCAGGGCCGCGCCGGCCATCGCGTTGTACCAGTTGCGGTTGACCCGCTTGAACGGCAGGACCGCGGTGAACGTCTTCTCGTCCACGCGCCGCATCGAGATGCCGCTCTTGAACGCGAACGGCAGCCAGATCAGCGAGCAGACCCGGTGCCAGAAATTGTTCTTGGTGCTCAGACGGCTGACCCAGGCCTCCATGCGTTGCAAACGCGTGGGCCGGTGGGCATCGGACGCCAAACCTGGGGATCCATCAACGGCGGACACGGCAGCACTCCGCGGAGGGATTGGGGGAGCGAAAGAAGCGGGCAGGGTACAAGGCGGACCGGCGGGACCCGGTGCGCGAGAGCATGCTAGCAGCGGGCGGCGACGACCTCCATGGCCGGGATCCGTCCGGGGTGGCGGAACCGCGGCAATCGGTCTTGCGAGCCCCCAAAGGCGGTTCACGGGAGGGTCCGAATCCGAGGCAGGGGCGGTTCCCGGTGGGCGCGAGACTTCGTCCGCCGGGCCGATTGGCCTCGTACACTCCCCGCCAGGAGCCCCCCATGTCGCATGCCATCGTCAGTTCCGCTCGGCCGTTTCGCTCGATCGTCGGCCTCACCGCCGCGATCGCCGGATTCTGGGGCATCGCTTCGTCGGCCCAGGCAGCGATCCAGCCATCGACGCAACGGGCCGCCCAGCCGACGATCCGACCCGCGACCCAGCCCGCGATCCGACCCGCGACCGAACCCGCGACCCAGCCCGCGATCCAGCCCGCGATCCGACCCGCGATCCGACCCGCGACCCAGCCCGCGCCCCCCGAATCGCCGCCGGTCGCCGAATCCGCCCCCCACGCCGCGGACTTTCCGCGCGGCGCCGTGGCCGCCGACCATCCGCTGGCCTCGGCCGCGGGGGCCGACATGCTGCGGGCGGGGGGGAATGCGGTCGACGCGGCGGTGGCGGCCAGCTTTGTGCTCTCGGTCGTCCGGCCTTACTCCTGCGGGATCGGCGGCGGCGGCTTCATGATCGTGCACCGGCCGGCGAACGGCGACGAGCCGGCCATGACCGCGGCCCTCGACTATCGCGAGACCGCGCCGGCCGCGGTCGGCGAGACCTACTACCGGGACATGCGAGACGCCGGGATCCCCGGCAATCCCAGCCGCAACGGGGCGACCGCGGTCGGCGTGCCCGGCACGGTGAGCGGGCTGTTGCTCGCCCTCGACCGGTGGGGCACCCTGCCGCGGGCCGACGTCCTGGCCCCGGCGATCGCCATCGCCCGCGACGGTTGGCTGGCCGACGCCAGTCACGTTTCGGCCGCCCGCGGGCTCGAGTCGCGGCTCGCCGCCGCCCCGCAGCACTTGGACGACGCGGCCTGGATTCGCGGGCAGTTGACCGGACTCGGCGAGATTCAGGTCGGCGCGCCGCTGACCAACGCGCCGCAGGCTCGCGTGCTCGAACGCATTGCCGCCGAGGGGGCGAGCGGTTTCTACGCCGGCCCGGTGGCCGCGGCCATCGTCGCCGCCATCGCCCCGCGCGGCGGCGCCCTCACCGCCGAAGACCTGGCCGCCTACCAGCCACGGGACCTGGAGCCGGTGCGCGGGACATACCGCGGCCGCACCGTGCTGGCCATGCCGCCCCCGTCGAGCGGGGGCGTCGCCATGATCCAGACCCTCGGCCTGCTGGAACGCGTGGCCCGCCGCGATGCGGTGGACGTGGCCGGCGGCGCGTGGGGCAGCCCGCCGCGCCTGCATGTGCTGACGGAGTCCCTCAAGCACGCCTTCGCCGATCGGGCCGAGTGGCTCGCCGATCCGGACTTCGTCGACGTGCCCGTCGATGCGTTGCTCGGGCCCGAGTACCTCGACCTGCTCGCCCGCCGGATCGATCCCGAACGCACGCAGCCGACGAGCGCGTACGGCAGCGCCGCTCCGCCGCCCATGGACAGCGGCACCAGCCACCTCTCGGTGGTGGACGCGAGCGGGATGGCCGTGGCCTGCACCGAGACGATCAACATGGAGTACGGGTCGATGTTGGCCGTCGCCGGCTACGGATTCGTCCTCAACAATGAGATGGACGACTTCACCGCGGTGGCCGGCGAAGTCAACGCCTACGGCCTGCGGCAGTCGGAGCGCAACCTGCCGCGGCCCGGCCAGCGCCCGCTTTCCAGCATGTCCCCGACGATCGTGCTTGATGCCGACGGAGCGGTCGAACTCGTGGCCGGGGCGTCCGGCGGGCCGCGGATCATCACTGGGACGCTTCAGGTGATGCTCAATGTGCTCGACCACGGATTCGAACCGGCCGACGCCGTCGAACGCCCGCGGATGCACCACCAATGGCTGCCGGACACGCTGCAATTCGAGCGGCGCTGGGATGCCGGTGGGGAGGGCTCGATTCCGGAGGCCGAACTTGCGGCCCTCGGCCACACCGTTGGCCTCCGCGGCGACGTCGGCGTCGTCCAGTTGATCGTGGTGCAGGACGGGACGCGCCGGGCGGTCAGCGATCCACGGAAGGGCGGGCGGCCGGCCGGGCACTGAGGGTGGTCGCGTTGGCGTCGGCGTCGGTGTCGGTGTCGGGGTCAGGGTCGGCGTCGTCCGCGGCGGTCGCGCGGCGGCCATCTCGCCATCCCATCGGCCGCCGGTTCGCGTTCGACCCCGGTGGACGGCCGCGGCACCCTCCGCGATAGTGGGCGGCCCCGGATTCCCCTTCGGGTTCCCCCCTCGGAAGCTTCCGGCTTTCCCTACGTGACGGAGTCCCCGCCGATGGCCGACGCCCCCGACCAGCCCCTCTGGACCCCCTCGCCCGAACGGGTGCGGGCGTCGCGCATGCACTGGTTCATGCAGCGGGCGGCCAAGCGGACCGGCCAACCGATCGACGACTACGACGCCCTGTGGCGGTGGAGCTGCAACGATCCTTCGGCCTTCTGGGCCCTGGTCTGGGAGATGATCGACGCGATCGGCGACCGTGGCGACGGTCCGGTGTTGGACGATCCCGAGCGGCTCCCGGGGGCCGAGTGGTTCGGCGGCGCGCGGATCAACTTTGCCGAGCATCTGCTGCGGTTCACCGGCGACGAAGACGCGATCGTGTTTCGCGGGGAACACGAAGCGGAGTCGACGGCGATTTCGCGCGATGAACTTCGCCGGCGCGTGGCCGAACTCGCCGCCGCCCTGCGCGAGATGGGCGTGGGGCCGGGCGATCGGGTGGCCGGGTTCATGCCGAACCTCCCGGGCACGGTGATTGCCATGCTGGCGGCCACGAGTGTTGGCGCGATCTGGTCGAGCTGCTCGCCCGATTTCGGCGTCAAGGGCGTGCTTGACCGGTTCGCCCGCATCGAGCCGGCGGTGCTCTTTACCGCCGACGGATACTCGTACGGCGGCAAGAAGTTTGACTCGCGCGAAAAGGTCGCCGGCATCCTGGAAGGCTTGGCCGATCCGCCGCAGGTGATCGTGGTGCCGTACCTCGAGCCGCGGGCGGATCTCAGCGTCCTGCCCGGAGCCCGCCATCTGGCCGATGTGGTCGAGCCGCACGCCGGGGCGGAACTCGCCTTCGAGCGGCTGCCCTTCGATCACCCGCTGTACATCATGTATTCGTCCGGCACGACCGGGCTGCCCAAGTGCATCGTCCAATCGGCCGGCGGCATCCTGCTCAATCAACTCAAGGAACACCTGCTCCACGTCGACCTGCACGAGGGCGAACGCATTTTCTACTTCACGACCTGCGGGTGGATGATGTGGAATTGGCTGGTCGCCGCCCTGGGCACCGGGGCCACGATCGTGCTCTTTGACGGTTCGCCCTTCCATCCGGACGCTTCCGCGCTGCCGCGATTGGCCGAGGCCGAGCGGATCGACGTCTTTGGCAGCAGCGCGAAGTACTTCGCCGCCCTGGAGAAGGCGGGCGTGACCCCGCAGCAGTCATTCGATCTCAGCCGGCTGCGGTCCATTCTCTCCACCGGATCGCCGCTGGCCGAAGAAAGTTTCGACTGGCTGTACCGTGCATTCAAGTCCGACGTGCAGGTGGCGAGCATCTCCGGCGGCACGGATTTGAACGGGTGCTTCGTCGGCGGCAATCCGATGTTGCCGGTCTACCGCGGCGAGATCCAGTGCCGATTCTTGGGCATGGACGTGCACGCCTGGAATGAGGACGGCAAGCCGGTGGTCGGCGAGACGGGCGAGCTCGTCTGTACGTCGGCCTTCCCGTCCATGCCGATCAAGTTCTGGGGCGACGAGGACGGGGCCAAGTACCAGGCCGCGTACTTTGATCGATTCGATGGCACTTGGTGCCACGGCGACTTCATCTCGATCAACAAGCGAGGCGGGGTGCACATCTTCGGGCGTTCCGACGCCACCCTGAACCCGGGCGGCGTGCGGATGGGGACGGCGGAAATCTACCGCCAGGTCGAGCCGCTGGAGGAGATCGCCGACTGCCTGGTCGTCGGCCAGGAGTGGGACGGCGACCAACGCGTGATCCTGTTCGTGGTGATGGCCGAGGGGCACGAACTCTCGCCCGAACTCGAACGGCGCATCGCCAAGTTGATCCGCCGTGAGTGTTCGCCGCGTCACGTGCCGGCGAAGATCATCGCCGTGCCGGACGTGCCGTACACGATCAGCATGAAGAAGGTTGAACTCGCGGTGCGGGACGTGATCCACGGTCGTCCGGTGAAGAATCGCGATGCGCTGCGGAACCCGGAAGCGTTGGATCACTTTGTCGATGTGGCCGCGCTGCAGGATTGACCGTGCTCGCGCGAGCGTGGGCCGGCCCAGGCCGCGCCGGGCCGGATCGAAAGAGTGAAGACGACGAGGGGTCCGGTCCCCGCCGTCAATCGATCCAGGATCCGACGCGGCCCGCGGAGTGGGCCGATCAACCGATCATGGGCGTGGCGGACGGAACAAAGCTCCATCCGTCGACTCCGCATGGGATTCGGCCGAAGTGGCTGGATCTGACAGTTGGCGTTCAAACTTTTTCGCGGGTGCGGTTGTGCGCTTGTGCGGCCGGATCGGGCGCGATTGGCCGAGCAGCGTTGCCGGCCGGCGGCTGCTCATTGGCTGATTCTTGCCAAGGATGGCCGTCTGCGATTGCCTATCGGCCGGTGCCCGCCGGCGATTGCCCATCCGCGCCGACCCCGCGCCGACCCCGCGCCGTCCCGCGCTCATTCGCGCCGGCCCGGCTCAGCCGCCTTCGGCCGCTGCCTCGACGACCGGCAAGTGCAGCTTCATGCCTTCGTGCGACGGTGTGAATCCGAGGTCCTCGTAGAAGCGGATCGCATCCGGGCGCCGTTTGTCCGTCGTGAGCTGGACGAGCCGGCAGCCGGCCTCGCGAAAACGCTCGATCGCCTCCGCGATCAGGGCATGGCCGACGCCGTGGCCACGGAGGTTCGCGTCCACCCGCACGCCTTCGATCATCCCGCGCCACCCGCCGCAGTAGGTGAGTCCGGGCACGAGCGTCCATTGCAGCATGCCGGCGATCGCCCCGTCCGTTTCGGCGAGCAGGAGCGCGTGATTCGGGTCGCGGTCGATCGCGTCGAAGGCGGCGCGGTAGGCGACATCGTCCGCGCCCGTCGTCGTCTCCCGCGTTTGGCCGAGGGCATCGTCGGCCAGCATGGCGATCAGTGTGGGCAGGTCATCGGCGGTGGCGGTTCGAAACGTGATGGGCAATGGAAGCTCCGGGATGCGGTGGGGGCGCTCGTGATCGCGGCGATCGCGGCGATCGTGGCGATTCGGTGCTGCGGGCGATCGGTGTGCGCGCCGCCGTCCGCCGTTGCGATTCAGCCCAGTCCCGAGAACCGTCGAAACCGTCGGCGGATGTCTGGCCGCGTCAGCACGCGGTACTGCCAGAGGGCGAAGAGGAAGACCAGCGGCAACATGAAGTACAGCGGCGCGGTCGAGTCAAGCTCCTGCCGGTAGCCCCAGAACTGAACGTACGGTCGACCGTTCTGACTGGCAAGCACGATCAAGAACACGGGAATCGCCAGGAATTCGAGCCACAAGAGCGCCAGGGCGCACGTACGCCAGCCGGACCGATATCGCATGAGGCCGAAGCCCACGGGGATCCCAAGCAGGCCCAGACTCAGCCAGACACGCTGATTCGCCAATCCGTGGATCATTCCCAATACGCTGCCGAAACCATCCAAGAGAAAAAGCCACGCCACGATGGTGAGCGACAGCGGTCGGATCGTTCGTGGTGGCATTGGCCGACCTCCCCCGGTGCGTGCGCGATGTTGCCGGGGAGAGTGATGCCGGCGTTGCGATCGGCATCCGCCCCGACATCTTGCCGGCGGCCCGGTCCACCGCACCGGGTGAACACGCGTCCCGCGACTCCACTGTACGAACTGCCAGGGCGGGGCGGCATGGGTCCAACCGCGCGCAACACGGCCCGGGTCACCCAAGGGGCCCGGGCCGTGTGCGTCGTGTGGGTCAATGGCGTGGTGCCGGCACGCGGCGAAACCTACTGCAGTGGCGGGGCCGGCCGGGCGGCGATGGTGCGTTCCTCGCGCTGGCCGGCGCGAATGATCGTCAGCGGAATCTCATGCACGCGCCCGGGATCGAGCCGGCCGAGCAGCCGGTGCACGTCGTCCACGCCCCCGACGATGCGTCCGCCGATTTCGGCGATCAGGTCGCCGGGCCGAAGACCAGCGCTGGCCGCCGGCGATCCGGGAAGCACCTGGGCCACTTCGATGCCCGCGTCGTTCAACGTGCCCGTGGCCCGGGCGACGTGCGGCGGCACGCGAACGGTGCCGCCGGCGAAGCCGAGTTCGAGCCGGCGGACGCGGCCGTGGGCGGCGAGTTCTTCCCGCACCCGGTTGGCCGTCGTCGCCGGCACCGCGAAACCCAGGCCTTGGGCTCCGGCAATGATGGCCGTGTTGATGCCGATCACGCGCCCGGAGGAATCGAGCAGCGGCCCGCCGGAGTTGCCCGGATTGATCGGCGCGGTGTGCTGGATGACGTCGTCGATCAGGCGGCCGTCCTGGCCACGCAGTGATCGGCCCAGGGCGCTGACGATGCCGGCCGACACGGTCGCGTGCAGACCGAGCGGACTCCCGAGGGCGATCGCGAGCTGGCCGGGTTGCGGGGACTCGGGCGCGAGGTCCACCCACGGCAGATCGGCCGACGCAATGCGCACCAGGGCGAGGTCGGTCGACGGATCGTCGCCGAGGACTTCGGCCTCAATGCGGTCGCCTTCATTCGTCAGGGCGAGCAGACGCGAGCGCCCGGCCACCACGTGGCTGTTGGTCAGGGCCAGGCCGCCGGAGCCAATGATGACGCCCGAGCCGGAACCACCGTTCGGCGGCCCGTCGCCGCGGCCGGGAGCACTTCCCCGGCGGCGGCGACGACCCGCATCGGCGGCTGGCTGACCGGGCGTGCCGGGTATGCCGTTGAGCCCGATGACCGCGGGCCCGGCCCGCTCGACGACGCTCATCACCGCGTTGGAGTACGCGTCGAGGGCCGCGTCGTCGTTCGACGTGTGGTGGGCATGGGCAGGAGCATGGGCATCGGCATGCGCATGAGCGGGATCAGCCGGCGGCCGGTCCGGAACATCCGCCGCGGGCGACGGCGGCGGGCCGTCCTGCGGATGTCCTGGATGTCCTGGATGGCCTGGTGGGTCGGCATTGGTCTCATCGTGGTTGCGGCGATCCGGCTGCAGGGACGCGCGGCGGACGAGCGACGACAGGGCGGAGGCGAATGACATGGGTGACAATCCTTTCGGGTCATGCGACGAGTCGGAGTCGGGGCGGTGCGGCATGACGTCAGGCCGCGCCCCGTTTCCCGCTTCATCAATCGGATTGCCTCCGTCGTTGTTTCGTCGGCCGAATCGGGTCTGAGAGCGTGTGAGGGCGGAGGGCGCTCGATGGCGGCTGACACTTCGCGCCGCGCGCGGCGGCCGCGCCTGCCGGTTCGGCATGACGGGCCGGCCAAGGTCCGAATCGGACGTGAAGATGGGGTGCGGAGTCGGGCGGCCGCATGATCGCGTCCAGCCCGAGAGCAGATGCCCTGGTCACGGCGATGGCTCCATCGCCGACGTTCCAACGGTGCACCGCACGGTCGTGAGCGGGACTCGATTCAGGGGTCTCCCGTCCCGTGCCGTGACCGACGGCGCCGAGGACCCATCGCTGCCGCGACTCCCAACACGGCGATGCTTGCTGGCCCCGGAACTGGAACCAGTCGCAGGTCGTCGACGTTGAACGAGCCGTCGAAGTCACCGAACTCCGCTTGCACGATCGGCACGTCCGATGTCCAGCCGCTGAATCGGTCCAATCCGCCCAGCCCGGGGAATGATTCGAAGACCGTTCCGTCGGCGAGGGTGAGTTTGACGAAAAACGTGCCCGGGTGGTCGATGGCGATCGCCTGCATCGGCGTTTCGAAGGTGATGATGCCGCCAAGATTGGGAAAGTTGATGGTGGTGATGGTGAATCCGAATCCGTCGTGAAGGAATCCGCTGGCTTCGTTGACGACGCTGGAAAACGGGGCCGTCTCGAAGACGACGCCGAACTCCTCGCGGTACTGATCGGTGAGGATGTCGCCTTCCTCGAGATCGGTGAAGTCGATCGTCTGCCAGTCACCGACGGCGGCTTCCCACGCGAGTTCGGCCTCGTCGAGCGGGCTGTACTCGATGACGGTGGCGGTTGCCGCCGGCGTGATGAGGAGGAACGTCGCAAGCGCCGCGGACTGCAGCGGGCGACAACGTGTCGCGAAAGTCTTGGGATGCATCAGCTTCCTCCGTCCTGGGCGGCGATGGCTTCGAGGCAGGCCTCGAGCGCAATCGGATCAGAACCGAACGTCGAGAAAGAACCCTGCACGGTCTCGGGTGTCGCGAGCATCCGGGGCACCAGCCGAATGCGGCGACCGCGTGGAGCAAGTTGGTGATGTCCCCGTCGCCGGCGGAGTCTGCGTACACGCGACCGCTGCGGGCAAAATTGAAACGCGGCGTCGGCGGATCGTCAAGAACTATGCGACAATAATCCGCATAGATTAAAGCGCATTCGTGCAGCGTTCTCGCGATCGATGTTCGGGCCGACAGCCTGAAGGCGGATCAGCATGCACCAACCGGGGCCAGATCCGTCAAGGCACTCCGGCGCAGCCCGCCCGAGCCCAGCCCGTCGCCCGCCGCCCGTCGCTACGTCCCCGCCGGCAGCAAGCCCCCGCGCTCGAGCACCGCAACCATCGGCTGCAGGTGTTCGCGATACCGGTCGCTGCGCCGGACGGATGAGCGGTAGATCGGCTTGCGCACCTGGTCGTACGAAAGCGTCGTCACCGCGCGCCCGGTCTCGTAGAACTTCAGCACGCGATCGTCCCAGTCGAGCCCGGCGAACTCGAGCAGCTCACGGCTGCTCGCTTCCGGCGCGTCGACCATCGTCTCGTAGTCCAGCAGGCGCACGCGGTCAGGAAGGACGCGCGTCCAGTGCTCGGCCAGCCGCGCGGCGGCGACCGAGACGTGGCCGATGGCGGCCAAGTCGCCCGACCACGGGAAGCCGACCGGGGCCAGGTCGTTGACCCAGATCGAAAAGCCGTTGTCGATTGGATCGCGCCGGCAGATGACGAAGCGGGCGGCGGGAAGCATCTCGGCGATCGCCCCGACCAGGGACAGGTTCAGCAGGTTCTTGTCGATGAGCCGGGTGATCCCCGCGCGGGCCGCACGGTCGTCCGGACGGAACGCTTCGAGTCGCTGCACGTAGGCCGCGCCGGCTCCGGTCAGCTGCGCGTCGCTTGCGTCCGCCCACCAGGCGGGGAACGGCTGCGCCGCGCCGGTGGCCCGCGTGAGGTCGGCCATGACTTCCGGCATGGCGGTTGATTCGCCGGTGCCGTGGGCCGCGGGGTGGGCGTCGAGAATCTGCTCGACGAGGGTCGAACCGCTGCGGGGCAGGCCGACGACCAGAATCGGGGCGTCGCTCAGGGCGCGGGAGCGGCGTTCGGGGGCGTCCGGCCCGGCCGCCGCGGTGCGGGCCAATCGTTCGGCGGAGAACGTCTCGATGATCGCGTCGATCTGGGCGTCGTAGGCCGCGGGGTCGAAGGGCATGGCGCCGACGGCGTTCGCCGCGGTCCAGGACGCGGCCGCGGCATCCACTTGGTCGCTGCCGACCTTGTCGAGTGAGCGGCCGCGGACGAAGTGCAGCTTGCGGAGGAACGGCGCGGGCAGCGACGGGGCGTGCGGGGTGGTGGTCGCGGCAACGATCTCGGCCGCGCCCGCGTGATCGCCGGACGCCGCGAGCAGTTGGGCGTGGAGCAGAATCGTGGCCGGTTCGCCCGCGTGCATCGGGTCGGCGAGCAGGGGGGCGAGCACCCGCAGTCCATCGGCCGCGTCGCCATCGCGCTCGCGCAGTTCTGCCTGGCCGCGGATCGCATCGGCGAAACCGGGGCGGAGTTCCAGGGCCGCGGCGAAGGCGTCGACCGCGTCGGCGAACTGGCCGGCGTGCATGCAGGCGGTGCCCACCCGGCATTGGGCCATGGGATCGGCGGGGACCAGATCACGAAGGGCTTGGAAGTGCGTGATGGCGTCGCCGAAACGGTGGCGCCGGCCGGCGATCATGCCGAGCAGTTGGTGCACATTCGGGTTGCGAGGGGCCGCCCGCTTGAGGTCATCGGCGATGGACTGCGCATCAAGAAGGCGGCCGCGCTCCATGAGCGCGACCGCCTGCTTCAGTTGTTCACCGATGTCGATGCCCGGCGACCGCGAGGCGCCGGAGCGTCCCGCCGGCGTGCGTCGTCCGCGGTTGGAGCCGCGTGATCCGCCTCGCCTGGCCACCGGATCGGCCTCAGCCGCCCAGCGTGTAACGGATGAACTGCTTCACCGACACGCCGCTGGGGAGGGTCTCCTGAACCGACTTCGATTCGTCGAGCACGTACTTCTGGTTGAGCAGCGTGTTCTCGGCGAGGTACTTCTTGACCCGGCCTTCGGCGATCTTGCCGGCGATCTCCTCGGGCTTGCCCGTGTCCTTGGCCTCTTGGATGGCCTCGGCCCGGACTTCCTCGATGACCGTCGCGTCGACGTCGGCTTCGCTGATGCCCTTGGGGTCCATCGCCACGATGTGCTGGCAGATGCCGCGCTTCACGTCGTCCGGCGCTTCGCCGTCGAGCTGGAGCAGCACGCCGCGCTTGCCGTCGTGGTGCACGTACGAACCGAAGCTGCCGCCATCGACCCGCATGCCGCGGGTGAGCGACATGTTCTCGCGGGTGGTCAGGCGAACATCGTCGATGCGCTTGTCCATCGCGTCGTCGGTGGAGACGTCGCCGGCCGGCTGGGCCATCGTCATCTGGACGATGTCGTCAACCATCTCGACGAACTTCTCGTTGCGGGCGGTGAAGTCGGTCTCGGTCTGGACCTCGATGATGGACGCCTTGGAGCCGTCCACCGCGATGCCGATGCGACCTTCTCCGGTGGCGCGCTCGGTGCGCTCCTCCATCTTGCCCTTCATCCGCTCACGCAGCCACTCGACGGCGGCGGCGGCATCGCCATCGTTCTCCGTCAGGGCCTTCTTGCAGTCCATCATGCCCATGCCGGTCTTCTGCCGGAGGGCCATCACGTCCTTAGCGGTGAAGCTCACCTCTGTCGTCTCCATGCGTCGGGGGGAGCCTGGGCCCGCTGAAGAAGTCTGGCTCAGGGCGGGCCAGAATCTCTCAACGGGCGGGTCAGGCTCACTGAGTCTCGGTGGCGATGAATCGGCAACGGCCGGTTCTCGCCGGAATGCGCGGGGGCGGCGATCGCGCCCCGTCGGGTCGGTCGGGGAAGGTGGTTCCCCGCCGCGCGGCGAGGCGCGGCGGGGATCACCGTTCGGTCGGTTCGGACGACGAGTCGTCCGGAGGCAATCAGGCGCCCGTCGCGGGGGCCGCGGCCGGGGCATCGCCCGCAGGAGCCGCGGCTTCGGCGGCAGCTTCCGGGGCCGCCGGCTCGGCCGGGGCGTCGGAGCTGAACTGGGCCCGGCGCGAACGCTTGCGGCCACCGTCTTCGCCGCCTTCGCCACCCTCATCGCCCTTGGTGTTGGCGCTCCGGCCCTGCTTGCCGCGGGTGACCGCTTCGCAGAGGTTGCGGATGATCACTTCGATCGACCGCATGGAGTCGTCATTGCCCGGGATCGGGATGTCGACCATTTCCGGATCGCCATCGGTGTCGATGAGGCAGATCGTGGGGATGCCGAGACTGCGAGCTTCGCGGAGGGCGTTGCTCTCGCGGGTGACGTCGACGACGACGAGCGCGCCCGGAAGCTTGTTCATCGTGCGGATGCCATCGAGGTTCCGCGTGATCTTTCGCTTCTCGCGGAGCAGCTGCGAGGTCATCTTCTTCGAGTACGTCTCGATCTCACCCGACTCGACCAGCGCCTCGAGCTCTTCGAGTCGCTTGAGGCGTTCGCGAATGGTGCGGAAGTTCGTCAACGTGCCGCCGAGCCAACGCTCGGTGACGAAAGGCATCTGCACGTCGCGGGCGTACTGCTCGAGCGCGCCCTGCGCCTGGCGCTTGGTGCCGACGAAGCAGACGTCCTTGCCGCTGGACACGACCTTCTCGACGAAGCGGGAGGCCAGGAGCAGGCCCTTCACCGTCTGCCGGATGTCGATGATGTGGATCTTGTTCCGCTCGCCGTAGATGTACTGCTTCATCCGCGGGTTCCAGTTGCTCCGGCGTTGGCCGAAGTGGATACCTGCTTCGATGAGGTCCTTGACGAGTGATGCGGACTGTTCGGACATGGCACTGGGCCTTTCGTGCAGCGACACCGGCGGAGGGGACGAGCCTGGAACACAGGTCCGCCAAAGGGCGCTTGTGGATCAAATTCTCGGCGGACGAGGCGGACGGCCAACGTCCCGAAGGTGGGCGAGGCACCGAAATGCCGCAGCGGGAAAGTCTCCCGCTCGCCATCGGCGAACCCCCGACTGGAGCGATGCGCGCGGACCGTCCCCGGTCCGCCGGTTGCTCAAACCGGGGCGGCCATCGTAGCCGTCGCCGGGCGAGGCTTCAACTGCGGCAATCAAGCCTGCGTGGCCCGGGACCATAGACAACGCCCGCCCGGACAAGCCGGACGGGCGTTCGTCATCTGGTCGGGCCAGTCCTCTGAATGAGGATGGCCGGCGATCCCGGCGAATCAGCCGGTGATCGGGCAGCTCTTGGCCGACGAGCAGCCTTCGCTCATGGCGGCGGGAGCAACCATGTCGCTGCAGCTGGAGCCGCAGCTCTTCTCGCTGACGGCAGCGGGGGCAACCATGTCGCTGCAGGTCGAGCCACAAGCGGCTTCGCTGACGGCGGCGGGAGCAACCATATCGCTGCAGGTCGAGCCGCAGGCGGCTTCGCTGACGGCGGCGGGGGCGACGTCGGAGGAGCAGCTGCCACAGCAGGAACCCTCAGAGACGGCCGCGGGGGCGACCTTGTCGGCGCTGCAGCTGGCGTCACAAGCACCACCACAGCACTCACCGGCAACGGCGCCCGGGGCGGCGATGCTGGAGCTGGAGTCGGTGGTCTCGCAACCAACGAGGGTGAAGCAGAGGGCGGCGGCGGCCAAGGTGGAAACGAACTTCATCGGGTGATCTCCTTTGGGCGATCCCCGAACGGTCGATCGGGGTCGTCGGCGTGAAACGGTGGCGGACCGACCATGGTCCAGCACCTACTTGGGTTCCGGTGACTCAACGGCGGCACCGATGAGGCTATTCCCCGGAGGTTGGAATTCTATGTCGTCATGGGCCATTGCGGGAATCGAGGGGGTCTGAACGAATAGAACATGATGCTGTTTGTGTGGCCCTGGGAGGTCCGATGGTGCGGCCGCGGGGCCGAATTCGGACGTTCGGGCTCTGGTAGTGGTTGTGTCACTGGCGGGGATAGGATCAGTCGATGGCCGATGCTTCCGAATCTGGGTCTGAGTTCTCGGCCCGCCCGGACGGGGGAGCTGGGGCTGATGAGCCCGCGGTGCCCCGCGAGCCCGTCGACTCCGTCGAGCCCATCGAGCCCGTCGAGCCGTCTTCCCCCGAGGACGACACGGGGCCGTGGCGTCGCAGCGCCCTCGTCGCCCCGGACGATCCGGAGGGCCAGTCCGCGGTGCTCGCCCGGCTTTCGGCCACCGCGCGGAAGTTGCCGGCCCGGCCCGGCGTGTACCTCATGAAGGATGCCGCCGGGACGGTCATCTACGTCGGCAAGGCGGGCAGCCTTCGGAATCGGGTCAGCTCGTACTTCGTGAAGTCCGCGGACCTCGGCCCCAAGAAGCAGCCGATGCTCGACTACGTCGCGGAGTTCGACTTCATTCCGTGCGAGGGCGAGTGGGAAGCGCTCCTGATGGAGTCGCGCCTGGTCAAGGACATTCGGCCGCGCTTCAACAGCCTGCTGGTCGACGACAAGACGTTCCCGTACCTCGTCGTGACGATGCGCGACGACTTTCCCGGCGTCTTCGTCACCCGGAATCCGGCCGACGAGCAGTACCGCGGGGCGAAGGTGTTTGGCCCGTTCACCAGTGCCGGTTCACTGCGCGATGCGGTGCAGTTGCTGCAGCGCGTCTTCAAGTACCGCACCTGCACGCTCGACATCGTCGACGGCAACCCCAAGAACGAGCGATTCCGTCCGTGCCTGCTGCACGCGATCGATCAATGTTCGGCCCCGTGCGCGAACAAGGTTTCGAAGGCCGTGTACCGCGAAGACATCGATCGCTTCACGCGCTTTCTCGCGTCCAAGCGGTCCGCCATGCTGCGCGAGTTGGAACAAGATATGGAAGCGGCGTCCAAGGCCCTCCGTTTCGAGCGTGCCGCCGTCCTTCGTGATCAGATCAAAGCAATCGAACGCCTCGATGAACGTGAGAAGCGGGCGAAGAGTCTGGAGACGGATTGGCAGCCCGAGGTCACCGTCTTCACCGGCGATCCGTCGGAAGCCCTCGTCGCATTGCAGCGAGCGTTGGGGCTGACCCTTCCGGTCCGCGGCATGGAAGCCATCGACATCGCGCACTTGCAGGGCGGCGAGACGGTGGGAAGCAAAGTGTGCTTCATCGACGGTCGCCCGTTCAAGGAAGGCTACCGACGCTACAAGATTCGGACCGTCGACAACGATGACTACATGGCCATCCGCGAAGTCGTCAGCCGCCGGTACCGGGATGCGGGGACCGGAGATGAGCTGTACCCCGACGTGATTCTGATCGACGGCGGACTGGGTCAGCTTCACGCCGCCATGGAGGCCTTTGCGACGCTGGCGATCAAGCCACCGATGGTGATCAGTCTGGCCAAGAAAGAAGAACTGATCTACGTGCAGGAGCGGACCGATCCGATCCGCCTCGGCCGCGAACACCTGGGGCTCAAGCTCTGCCAGGCGATTCGCGACGAGGCGCACCGGTTCGCGCAGCACTACCACCACATCCTGCGGCGGAAGAAGTTGCTCGGCGAGTCGTGATCTGCGTTTCCATTCGGTCGTTTCGGCGTGATCGCTCGCGTGGCGCGGCGATGTCTACGAATCGGTCGGTCCACGACGACGCGGCGGCCACGCGGAGGCCGCTGCCCTCGACGCCGCGATCGTGTCGTTCTGGCCGTCTCGACGCAGACGCAGCTGGCCCGGAGTGGGGCTGCTCGAACCCGGGTGTCGGGAGCCGGTGATTCACTCCGGACAGGCGGGTCCCCACGTTCCCAGCACCGCCAAGAGATCTTCAATGCCGACTTGACCGTCGCCATCGATGTCTCGCCATGCGGCACCGTTGCCCGGACCTTCTGGATCGAGCAATGCGAGCGTGCTCTCGAACATCGCGTCTTGGCTGACAGTGCGTTCTCCGACCTCCAAGTCGCCGACGGATCGCAGGGAGTATCGGCCAGGCTCCAGAACGCCGGTCTGTTTCGTGCCGTCGCCGGCGATGAGCTTCCCCAGTGACCCGTCTGGGTTGACTCGCCAGAGTCCGTGCATGACCCCGGTCGTACCGGCACCCATCCATTGAAACTCTGTCGGCAGGTCGATCCGAAAGTCGTATCCGGAGTCGAGTTCGGTCCAGCCTCGTGCGGGCGTGCCGACGGGACAATCGGTCGACGCCAGCAAGGACACATTCGTGTTCGTCGTGAACGTCGTCGCCGACGTCCCGGGCGGCGCGGCGATTTCGACTTCATGGGTGAAGTCGATCGAACTTCCGCCGAGTTCGGATGAACGCACGATCTTGATGCTTCCTGTGCCGACTGGCCGCTCGCGGAGCACGGGAGGCAATTCGAGGGAGCATCCTTGAATCTCGGAGAAGATCGATCCAGTGTGACCGATTGGCTGCCAGCCGGCATTGCGATCGCCCCATGCTCCAACAATTGCGAGCACGTCGGTGAGTCCAACGATGCCATCACCGTCGATGTCCGAACGAGCACAACTTGGGGCCTCGCGTTCGAACGGCTGATCAGCGTTGCTCCATCGAATCTTGTTTTTCACAACGTCTCCAGGATCGGCGTCCCAGTACACCAGGAGCTGGACATGGAGCGATGCACCATCCGCGATCGTGAACTGGGCGAGCGGGACGTCGGTGGAGTCGTACGGGGTTTGAAACTGATTGATGATCCAGCCTCCCGACGTCTCCCAAAGTGCGTTTCCCTTGATGGCGGGATAGACTCCGCCCAGGAAACCCGCGTAAAATCTCACCAATTGTGGGTAGAACTCGACGTCGTCGATCGTGACCCAGGAGTCCCACGGATCGGAGTACGGCATGCCCGGGAAGTCCTCAAGATCTGAGCCGGACAAGATGCCGCCGAAGTTCCGCAGTCCTTCGGGATCGGACGTGACCACGACGAAGTGTTCACGTACTCCGGATCCCGCTCCGGCCCCGACGACGCGGATGGACGGATCGCCGAAGTGGGCGATGATCCGATAGGTCGCAAGACCATCCGGCGCCCCGAGCTCTTCGGACAGCTCGACGACGGAAAAGCCAGTGAACCCACTCCGGTCGGACTGGTCATCTTCAGCCGCTCGAGCGGCGTTGGCGAACAATGCAGCAGCGAGCACCGCCGTCGCGAGCGACGGGCGGTGAGCGGTGGAAATCGACATGTCTTGATACCCCTGGAAGAAAGCGGAACAGATGTGATCATCGATCGGCAAGGCCGTGGCGCACCGAAGCTCCACGCCGCCGATCACTGATCAGTCACGAATCAATCGTCCGCACTGATGACGTTCGGCCCGGAGCCGGCACGCTTCTCGTACTTGCCGTCGCCTGCCTTTTGATACTTGGTGAAGCCGAGCCGGTCAAGATTCTTGTCCGACAGCTTCTGGTTCGTCGCGTGGTCCGACCAATTCCCGAGGATGGTCGGAACGGCCGGAATGCGGCGGACCGGTTCGCCCGTCTCGGGATGCTCGGTCAACGCGTCGTCGCTCATGGGCTGAACGACCTCAAAGATCTCGCCGGAATCGTCGTCGGTGATCACTTGATAGATGTACGTGGGCATGGCGGGCGGTCTCGAGCGATGGGGGCGTTGGGGCGGCGGGGCCAGGCAGGCCTCGTCAAGCATAGCAGTCCGCTGTAGAAGCCCGTCTCGTTCTGCGGGCGACGCTTCCGTCCCTCGCGCGGAGCCGAATCGAAGTCACTTCCACTCGATTGCGCCGAGATTCGGCGACCACGCGAGGGGCGGAAGGATCGTGCTCAGGACGAGGCGAGGTTTTTCAACGGGCTGAGAGGGCCCCGGCCGACGGAACCATTGATTCCATCGACCGGGGACGCCCTCCGACTGCAGTCGGCCGCTTCAGGATTCGCTGGACGCGCCCAATGGCCCGAATCGAACCCGCCCGTCCGGATCACGCTGATTTGCGTCAATGAATGCGCCATCGCGCGGGGCCCGCAGCAGCGAACGCACCGCGGCATCGACCCGCGTCGATCCAAGCTGCGTGAGTTCGTAGGGGACCAGCAGCCGGGAGTGGGCGATGCCGTCCAGCAGGATGCGGTTGCCGAATCGCGGGGCGCTCCGGCGTTCGTCGAGTTGCGAGGCCACCGGAACGGCCGAATCGTGCTCCCCTTCGCTGGCCAGCGTGTGCCACACGAATGACAGAATGCTCTGGAGGCGTGGCGGTACCGCGCCCGAGGTCCGGACCAACTTGGCCAGCCACATGGTCCGCCCGACCGAGAGGTTCAGGCCCGGGATGGTCGCGTTCAGATCGCTCGACGTGACCCGCGTGGCCACGCCGACCCACTGGACGGATCGGTGGCCCGACGGATAGCGAGCCGAGCCCGCGGGATCCGGTCGCAGCGCGACCATCGCCGCGCTGCCGGTGCCGAGGTCACTGAGGCACGATGGCGCCACGTAGAGTCCATCTGGTCCGTCCGGCCAGAGCACCGCGGCCAGGCCGTGGGGCATGGGGCCGACGGCCGCGTTTCGCCAGGCGACGAGGTTTCGCAGCGCCGCGGGCGAGGGCACGAACGTGCCGGCCGCGGCCGCGGCGAGCGGCGTTCCTCGGAAGGGGCTGCCGATGGTGATGAGTCGATTGATCGGCCCGGCGCCCCAGTTGTCGGGGCGGCGGAACGCGACGCGGCCTTCATTGATCGTCGGCGGGCCAGCGAAGCGCCTGATGGTCTGCGATCCCCAATCGCCACCGCGATCAAGGGTCATGCCATCGGGGAAGTCGGCCGCGTACCAGCGAGCGATTTGTCCGCCTTGGCTGTGGGCCACGACGTCGGCCCGGGTCGCGGCGTAACGCACGGAGGGCGGGGCGCCCGGGAACGCGCCGGCCCGGGCGCGGCGGATCGCCCGCTCAATCGACCAACTCACCTGGCCGAGATTTTCCTCAAACCCCACGTGGGCGTCCAAGCGGCCGACGTCTTGATCCGTCGACCAGTCCGTCCGTTCCACGATTCGGTCGTCCCACCGGCTCATCGGCGAGTCCAACCACGCGGCCGCCTGGGACATGATGCCGTGCACCAGGACCAAGGGGGGCTGCCGCAGACGAAAGTCGGCCGCGCCAAGCGGGCTGCCGTCGGCCCCGACCACGGTGAACGACAGTGGGGCGCAGCCCGGGGGATTGGATGGACCTTCCGCGTCACAAGGGAGGATCAGGCCAGGGGCATCGAGGCCGGCCGACTCGGCGATGCCCAGCGGCGGCACGTACAGGGCGAATCCAGAGCCGAACGCGCTGCGGGCGGTGGTGGCCGATGGATCCGGCTCGGGGACCCGCGGAAGGACGAGCGTGCCGGGTGTGGACGAGGCGATCGGGGCCAGCCGGCCCACGAGTTCAGCCGACGCGGTGAATCCGCCCGGGTTGGGAAACTCCACCCGGAGCGAAACGCCGAGTGCTTCCAAGTCGAGCGCGGGAGTCGCCCGCACCAAGCAGATCGATGTGGCGTCGGCAATCGCGCCCGCCACTGGGCCGGACAGCGGCCCGCCGCTGCTCGGCGCCTGCGTCAGATCTGAATGCACCAGGAATGGATCCCCGCCGGCCAGTGCCACGCCCCAGTCGCTGAGGTCGTGCAACGTCAGTCCGACGGCGACCACGCGCACCCGATCCCGTCGACACGTCGGATCGACCGCTTTTCCGGGAACAACCGGGAACGCGCGAAGAAACTCGATTTCCACGTCGATGTGCACCGACGCCGCGTCGTTCAGATCGGCGGTGGGGTTGACGGCTTGCAGCCACAGCCGGGCCGACCGGGCGCGGGCGAAACGTGATCCGTCGATCCATTGGCCGGGCCGGACGAAGTCGCCGCCGTCGCGTACGGAGCGGTGGTTGAGCACCGGTCGGGTTCCGTCTCCGGATCCGTCCAGCCACAGACGGAACGTTCCGGCCGGCGCGGCGGCGCCTTCGTAGCTTGCGCGCGGCACGGTTTCCACCGCGGCCGGGTCCGACGCGTCGTACGCAAATCGCACGCGCCAACCCTTGACGCTTGGATCCGGGAGCCGCAGCGTGAGCGGGACGCGGAAGAGCTCTTCCTGCGTGCCGGCCGGATGCATGATCCGGTCCATGCCGTCGGCCCAAGCCGGGATGCCGTCTCGGTCCCGGTCGGCATTGGTCACGAAGATGATCTTGCCCGGAACGGCTTCCTCGGCGGCGTTCTCCTCGGGCGTCCGGCGCGGCGGCCGACGGCCATCGTTGTTGTCGGAGTCGACGTGCAGGTCGATGCCGTACGCCTGGAGGACAAGCGGCGACTCGGCCGGATCGCAGGCGCACGCGGTATCGGTGGCGATGGTGATGGACCCGCATCCGGTCACGCGGATCGCCGGGAGTGGGCCGTCGCCGGTGTGGTGGACGGTGCCCGTGCATGCCCCCGAGTCGGACACAAAGCACGCGGGACCGGCGATCTGCACGCGGACCGGGCACGCGCCCGCATCAATCAACTGCAACGGAATGGTCTCCCCGATGGCGACCGTGGCGGGGTCCGGTTGATCGCCGCCCCGGCTGCGGACGACGCGCGGGCACGGCGGATCGCCAGGAACGGTCGCCGCCGGAATCAAGCCGCCGAATGCGCCGCCGGCCCCACCATTCTCGCCACCCGGACCACGGCCATCGGGCGATTCCTTGGCCTGCGTCTGGTTGCCGCCGCCATGGTGCGAGCCGCCGCCGTCCAGGCAGATGCCGCACACCGTGCCGTCGGGACGCCGGCAGCACACCCCGCCAATGCACGCCGGACACGGACCGGGGACGCAGCTTGGGCCGTCGCCGCATTGCAGAGGCGCTTCGCCCAGGGAAGGCGCGATGTCGCCGGCCTGCGCGCCCCAATGGTCGAGGACCAACGCGATGCGCGTCTCCAAATCAACGTGCGGAGTCGTCCGATGGCCCAGGCCATCGAGCAGGTTCAGGAGGTCGGGCATGTCGACGATGCCGTTGCCATCAACGTCGGCGGCAATCCAATCGCTCAGGTCGCCGGTGGCCGACAGCCGTGGCAGCACCGCCACCACCTGGGCGTCGACGACATCCACCGCCGCGAGAACCGCGATTCCCTCGGCCGAATGTCCGGGGATGAAGAGCTCCCGGACCCCGTCGCCATCGACGTCCGGACCGACAACTGCCGCCGAGGCCGCGTGGGCGCCGGCGGACCAGAGGGCGTTCGACGCGAACGACCGCGGCGGCGCGGACTCGATGGCGACGGACCACTCTTGGGGATGGCGCACAAGGACGATGGTCTCGGGGATCTCGTCGCCAAAGACATCGATGCCGAATCGTGTTTCGGACGACGCCACCGCGACGGGGGCCGCGGCACCGGCAGAAACGACGGGGAGGACACACCCCGCGCTCGCGATGAGCGCGGCCCATCCACGGGTCACGGACCGACGTGGCTTCGAGTAGCGCACGGATGCGGGAAGTGATGCGATTGGAGGTGACGTTGACGCTGACGGTGAAACTGACGGTGAAACTGGGCGTACGGCTGACGAGTCGAGCCATGATTCGGGCCATGATTCGGGCGATGAATCAGGCCATGAATCAGGCGACGATTCAGAATGGGATTCAGGTATGGATCCAGTTTCGGGCGCGGGCGATCGCTGCATGGCAAGTTCCCCGGTGGAAGGCGGCGGGCCTTCACATCGCCGGCCGATGCGAACGTGCCCCCCGGTCGCTGCACGCTACGGGCCGGTTCCGCCAGTTCCGGTGAGACACGCCCCAATTCTGCTCGGCGGCCATTTCGCCGCGACGAACGGGGTCCTTGATCGTGGCCGCTCGTGCTAGCATGTGCGTCCCAACCGATAGGAGACGACGCCATGGGATTGCTGGACCGACTGCGCACCGAACTGATTGACATTGTCGAGTGGATCGATGACTCGCAGCACACACTCGTCTGGCGGTTCCCGCGGTTCCGCAACCAGATCAAGCAAGGGGCCAAGCTGATCGTGCGGCCAGGACAGGTCGCGGTCTTTGTCCACCAAGGGCAGCTTGCCGATGTGTTCATGCCCGGCACGCACGAACTGCGAACCGGCAACTTGCCGCTGCTGTCCACGCTTGCGGGCTGGAAGTACGGCTTTGACAGCCCGATCAAGAGCGAGGTCTACTTCGTTTCGACTCGGCAGTTGACCGATCTGAAGTGGGGCACGCCCAATCCGATCATGCTCCGCGATCCGGACTTCGGGCCGATCCGGCTGCGCGCGTTCGGTACGTACACGCTGCGGGCGAGCAATCCCGAAGCCCTGCTGACCGAACTGGTGGGAACCGACGGTTCGTTCGAGGCCGAAGAGGTCACCGAGCTGCTGCGTTCCATCGTCGCTGAGAGCTTTGCTTCGGTCGTCGGTGAGTCGCAGATTGCCGCGCTGGATCTCGCGTCGAACTATTCCGCCCTCGCCGCTCGGGTCCGGGCCGAAGTCGAGAAGCGGGTGGACGACGAGTACGGCCTGGAAATTCCTGGACTCTTCATCGTCAACATCTCGCTGCCCGAAGAAGTCGAGAAGGCGATGGACACGCGCAGCAGCATGGGCGTCATTGGCGACATGAACGCGTTCCAGCAGTACCAGATGGGTCAGGCGATGACCGCGGCGGCCAACAACCCGGCCGGCGGGGGAGCGGCCGAAGGCATGGGGCTCGGCATGGGCCTGGCGATGGCCAGTCGCATGATGGGCGGCAATCCGCTCGGCGGCATGGTCGGTCAGCCGATGGCCGGGCCGGCCATGGGGGCCGGAATGGGTGCGGGCATGGCCGGGGCCGTCCCGCCGCCGCCGCCTCCGCCGCCAGTTGCGTGGCACGTGGCCGCGGGCGGCGCGACGCAAGGTCCGTTCGGCGCGGGTCAGATGATGTCGATGATTCAGCAGGGCCGCCTCACCGCCAGCACGATGGTGTGGACCGCCGGCATGGCCGGCTGGGCGCCCGCCGGGCAGGTCCCGCAGCTCGCCGCCGCATTCGCCGCGTCCGCGCCGCCGCCGCCCCCTCCGCCGCCGCCGGCAGGCTGATTCGTCGGCCGGCCCGGCGGGACCTTGCCGCCGGCCGATCACTGTCCTTCGACCCTTCCAGGAAATGCTCGCGATGTCCGGGCCCGGTTCACCCCCTCCGCCACCGACGCCTCCCACTCCGCCCCCTTGGTCGGGTGATCGGGGTGGCCGGTCCGCGTCCGGGCCTCCGGTGCCGCCTCCGCCGCCGCCGAGGCCGCCCGTGTCCGTGGACCCCGGCGCGGCCGGTGGAACCGGCACGATGGACGAAGTCGAGCCGACTTCACCCCCGCCGCCGCCGGCATATCCCACGCCCGAATGGGGGCGGACGGATGGAGCGGGCCAGCGCATCGACGACGACCGCGGCCGGATCTTCCCGTGCGAACGGTGCGGCGCGGATCTGGAATTTCACATCGGCGAACAGGCGATGCAGTGCCCGTTCTGCGGGGCCACGCGCACGGTGGAGACCGAAGCGCTGGATGCCGTGCGCGAGCAAGACTACGCGGCGGAACTGGAACGCCAGCGCGCGATGCGAGCTGAGGCGGCGTCGAAGTCGCGCGAAGCTGAGGGAGATCGATCCGGCGGACATGGTTCGGGCGCGGGCGACTCCGCCAACGACCTCAACGAAGTGCGTTGTTCCGCGTGCGGCGGAAGTGTGCAATTCCCCGGCACCCTGAGTTCAAGCGAGTGCGCGTTCTGTGGCTCGCCGGTGCAGCGGACGGCGGCCCACGCGGCCCCCGAGCGGGTACCGGTGGACGGCGTCCTCCCATTTGGGGTCGACGAACGACGGGCGGGCAAGTCCCTGGCGTCGTGGGTCGGTTCACGGTGGTTCGCGCCGACGGAGTTCAAGCGGCGGGGGGCGACCGGGAAATTCCGCGGCGTCTACTTGCCGTACTGGACCTTCGACAGCCACACCGGAACGCACTTCCGCGGTCAACGCGGCGACCACTACTACGTCACTGTTGGCAGCGGCAAGAACAAGCGACGTGAACGGCGCACGCGCTGGCGCCGCGTTTCCGGCGAGTTCGAGCGCTTTTTCGATGACGTTTTGATCGTCGCCGCCGACGGCGTGCACCAGAAGTTGGTCACGTCCCTCGAGCCGTGGCCGCTGGACCAGATGCTCCCGTTCAATCGGCAGGTCATGGCCGGCTTTCTGGCCCAGACCTACGACGTCGAACTCGAACCGGGATTCGGTCGAGCCCGCACCCGCATCGATGCGGCCTTGCTGCACGACGTGCGTCGCCGCATTGGCGGAGACGAGCAACGGGTCGAAGTCGTTCAGTCCTCGTACGACCCGATCACTTACAAGCACGTGTTGCTGCCCGTCTGGCTGCTCGTCTACAAGTACCGAGACCGATCCTTTCAGGTCGTGGTCAACGCCATGACCGGTGAGGTTCAAGGCGAACGTCCGTACTCGGCGATCAAGATTGCCCTCGCCACCCTGGCTGGCTTGGTCGGGATCGGGGGCGCAACGCTCGTGGCCGCGCTCGTCCGCGGCGGTTGAGGTGGCGGCCGACACGACGGTGAAATTCAAGTTTGCACCTGTGCATCGGTCCCGCCGTCCGGCATGATGGCGAAGAGGCTGGGTTCCCGGCCGTCTCACCGTCCCCGGAGAACCTCCATGCCTCGATGCTTCGCTCTGTCCACCGCCAGCCGACTGGCCGGTCCTTCCGGCGGGTTGGGGCTTGCCTTCGCTTGCATTGCGACCTTGGCTGCCGGGGCCGCCGCCGGAGTCGCATCCGGGGCCGCATCCGGGGCCGCATCCGGGGTCGCATCCGGAGTCGCATCCGGGGTCGCCACCGCGCCCGCGACCACCGCCGCAATCAAGACCCCGCCTCCGACCACCGGCAAGACCGGAGCCCTCGAGCGTCGGCACGAAACCCGGGCTCCGGACTCGGTCTTGCGGCCGCGGCCGATGTCGCGGGCGATTGCTGACTCGGTCGTTTTCGGCGAGTTCACCAGCGTCCAGGTCAACATCGACGCCGACGGGCTCGACATCCTCGGCGATGCGGCGAATGAGCCGTCCATCGCGGTGGATCCGCTCGCTCCGAATCGCATGGCGGTGGGATGGCGGCAGTTCGACACGATCGAGTCGAACTTTCGGCAGGCCGGGTTCGCCTGGAGCAACGATGGCGGCCGGACCTGGAGTGAGCAGTCGATCATCGAGCCGGGCATCTTTCGCTCGGATCCCGTTTTGGAAGCGGCGCCCGATGGCCGCTTCTACTACCTGAGCCTGCAGGTCACCGCCGGCAATGAGTTCTTCTGCGACGTCTTCGTTTCGTCCGACGGTGGACAGACGTGGCCCGACAAGACGTTCGCGTTCGGTGGCGACAAAGCATGGATCGCCGTCGACCAAAATCCCGGTCCCGGGTTCGGCGGCCTCTACCAAGCATGGAACTGGTTCGGCAATCCGTTCCAGCCGGGGCAGGTGAATCGTTCGCTCGATGGTGGCATGACCCTGTCCGAGCCCGTTCCGTACGGGTTCCAGGAGAATGCGCGTCCAATCTTCGGCACCTGTGCGGTCGGTCCGGACGGTGCGTTCCACGTCGTCGGCCGACAGAACACCAATTCCGGCGACATTCGCATCGTTCGTTCGCCGCAGCCGTGGGCTCTGGGTCCGGGCCCGCAGTTTGACCGCGTCCGTCAGTTGCCCCTTGACGGGCGGGTGGTGACGGCGACCGGTCCCAATCCCAGCGGATTGCTCGGTCAGGTGGAAGTCGCGATCGATGGATCCGGCGGCCCGCGAAACGGCTGGATCTACGTGCTCGGCACGATCGCGCCGTTCAACAGCGATGATCCGCTCGAGATTCGCATGGTGCGGTCGATCGATGGCGGCGACACCTGGAGCAACGCCATGCGAATCAATGACGACGCCGAGGGCGACCTCAATTGGAACTGGATGGGCACGATGGACGTTGCCCCGAACGGCCGAATCGACGTGGTGTACGTGCAGTCGGCGTCGTTTGAAGCCCCGGAACTCAACCAACTCCGCTTCTGCAGTTCATCGGACGGCGGCGAGACATGGACCCCGAGCGTGCCGATCGGACCGGAATGGAACAGCCATGTGGGCTGGCCGCAGCAGAACAAGATCGGCGACTACTACCAGCTCCGCAGCGACCTTGTCGGGGCGGACCTGATCTGTGCGACGACGTACACCGGCGGGCAAGACGTGTGGTACGTCCGGCTCGGCGACCGTGATTGCAATGGCAATGGCGTGGCTGACGCCGCGGACCTCGTCGACGGAACGCTCCTCGACTGCGACGCCAACGGCATTCCCGATGCCTGCGACATCGCCGCCGGGGCCGTGGCCGACGCGAATGGTGACGGCGTGCCGGACCGCTGTGTCACGTGCTCGGCCGATCTCGACGTCGATGGCACCGTTGGCTTCAGCGACCTGGCATCGCTTCTGGGCCAGTGGGGGCCGTGCGCCGGAGCGTGCAGCGCCGATCTGGACGGCGACGACATGGTCGGCACGGCGGACCTGCTCAGCCTGCTTGCGCAGTGGGGGCCTTGCGAGTGAATGCGAGGCGACTGAACGGGCGAGTGAACAGGCCAGTGAACAGGCGAAATGAAGAGGGCGACGATGGGCGAGTGAGTGAGTGGGGCGACTGAACGGGCGTGGCAGGAATTGCTCCCGGCGGCGGGATGAAGGTCGCGTGCCATCCTTGGGACAGCTCCAACGCACGGCCGACAACGCGGTCGACGCACGACGCACGACGTATCACGGGCCACGCACGACGCACCACGGGCCCGCACTCTCCTGAGGCCACGGCGAATCGTCGGCGCCGTCGCTCGCCCTTCAGCTCAGATTCGTCAGCAGCCGGACGAGGTCGCTGAATCCCACCAGGCAGTCGCCATCGAGATCCGCGGGGCAGAAGGGGCACGCCGGGCATGGTCCCCAGACGCCGAGCATGGTCACCAAGTCGGTGAAGTTCACTTGTCCGTCGCCGTTGATGTCGCCTTCGAGTGGCGGCATGCCGATCTGCAGCGGGCCATCGGTCAGGTCAGAACTCGCGTTTCCGTCGGCGTCGCGGGCGGTGACACGAATTCGAGCGTCCAGGCTGAACACCGGTGGCACCGTCCAGGTGGTGTGTCCGTCGTCTGGGGTTCCGACGTCGATCAAGTAGTTGAACGTCTGGCCGCCGTCGACCGATGCGAAGATGTTGAGCGCGACCACGCCCTCGTCGTCATCGGTGATCCACGTGATGTCGATCGTCTCGCCCGGCGTCAGCATTGTGCCCGGGACAGGCGTTTGCACGCGGACGCGTGGGGCTTCGCCGCCGGTCCAGGCCGGCAGGTTGAGGCTGACGGTGTGCAGGCCGCCCCCGGCCGCGGCCAACGGATCAATCTCGATCGGAATCACCGTCCGGCCACTGGCCACCGCGCCCCACGCCGCGGCGGCTTCGGCGTTGAAGGTGTCGGGGACGCCGCCGCCGTACGCAGGGATCAACACCAGGTCATTGCAAATGAGGGCGTTCGTGTAGGTGTAGTGCACGCCGCCGTCGAAGCGAGCGGGGGTTCGGACGACGGTGCGCCCCTCGGCCGCGAGCTGGGCCGCCGCGTTCTCGCACACAATGGCCTGCGGGCTCCCCGGATTCTCCGGCCACTCGCTGACGACCACGGCCGATTCAATGGGCATCATCCACGTGTTGATATGGGCGGTCGGGTCGATCGACTCCGGCAAGGTCGGGCCGATGAGCGGGACGACGCCAAGCAAGCTGTTCAGCAGGCCGTTGATGCCGCCGGGCGTCAGGTCAGGATTTTCGGCCAGGAGCGCGTTGGTCGCGCGGGCCGCGCCGCCCGGAAAGGCGACGAGGTTCCCGCCGCCCAAGATGAGCGGCAGTTCGTACCGAATGGACCCGGTCGTGGACGCCCATGCCGCGGCAAACGCGTCATCGGCCGGGCGGGGGCGGTTGTACACCCCGTCGGCGAACACGCGGATGCCTGACTCCAGGGCGGGACGCGGACCGTAGTCGCGGATCCAGATCGAGTCGGTCTCGAGGATGATCGGTCGGACGCGTTCCATGACCGCCCCGGCGCCGCTCATGAAGGAGAGCGCTTCATCCCGTTCGTCGGCGCTGTCGACGATCACGACGATGTCCGCGTCGCCCGAGGTCGTGACGTGCGCAGCCACCTGATCCAAGATCGCCTTCCATGACCCCGGACCTTCGTACGCGATCATGATCGATTCGGTCGGAGCGGACTCGACCACCGGCGTCACCGTGCCGAGTGGCGCAGGCGTGGGGGCGTCGTCGGCGGCGGCGATCGGCGCCGTGGACGCCGCGGTTCCCAGCGCAAGCACCAGCGACATGGCCGTCGTTGGGATGGCGAGCGTTGGTCGGGTGTGGGCGTGGGTGTGGGCGTGGGTGTCGTCCGCGGTGGCGGTGCCGGTGCCGGTGCTGCCGGCGCCGTTCGGTGGCGCCGCCGCGAACCGGCGGGGCCATCCGTCGGATGCGAGCTCACCAGAAACCGAGCCGTTCCGATGACGCGGACGAAGCGATCGAGCACGATCGAACATGGTGCGAGGACTCCCGCGCCCGACGGTGCGGACGCCTCACCCCCCAGGGTGCGGGTCCCGAGGGATGGTCGACGGCCGGTCAGCCGCGTCGGCCCATCCCTCGGTTCCCTCTGAAGCTACCCAACCCGGCGGGCGGGTCAAGGCTCCAGCGGAATCGTCGCCTCGGAACCAAACGAAACGCGGCGGCGCCCGTGTGTGGGGGCGCCGCCGCGTCGGGTGGTCAGAGAGGGATGCGTTTCCGGCTCAGGCCGGGCTGGGCATCATGCCGCCGGCCGGTTCGTCGTCGACGTCCGATTCAGGCTGACGGGGCGATTCAGGCTCCGGCTCGGCCACGGCCGCGGTCTCGCGGGCCAGCAACTCAGCGACGGTCGGCTTGTCCAGCCGCTCGCCGTTCATGATGCGGTCGATGTCCTTGCGGTCGAGCGTCTCGTACTTGAGCAGCGCTTCGGCCATGGCCACGACCTTGTCCCAGTGCTTGGTCAGGATCGATTCGGCGTCGGTGTAGGCTTCATCGACGAGCGAGCGAATCTCTTCGTCGATGATGCGGGCCGTCTCGTCCGAGTAATCCTTGTCCGGCATGTACATCTCGCGCGAGTCTTCGCCCGAGTAGTTCACGAAGCCGAGACGTTCCGACATGCCCCATTCCAAGATCATGTGACGCGCGTATTGCGTGCCCATCTTGATGTCCATGGACGCGCCGCTGGAGATGTCGCTCGTCTTGCGTTGCTCGGCGATGCGGCCACCGCAGAGCACCCGCATCGTGGCGTCGATGAACTTCTTGCCGTACCCGTACCGGTCCTTCTCGGGAAGGCTGAAGGTTGCTCCCATCGCCTGTCCGCGCGGAATGATCGTGACCTTGTGCAGGGGGTCGGCGTCTTCCAGCAACCACTGGATGACGGCATGGCCAGCCTCGTGGTACGCGGTGGCGACACGTTCCTGTTGCTCGATCTTGCGGCTCTTGCGGGCCCGGCCGTAACGGATCTTGTCGCGGGCTTCCTCAAGGTCGGCCTGCTCGATGAAGTCCTTGCCGCCCATGGTGGCCAGGATCGCCGCTTCGTTCATGAGCGCGGCGAGCTCGGCCCCGCTGAACATCGGCGTGCCGCGGGCCGTCTGGACGAGGTCGACGTTCGGACTGAGCTGCACCTTGCGGGAGTGCACCTCCAAGATTTGGCGACGGCCGACGATGTCCGGCAAGGTCACGTCGACCGATCGGTCGAAGCGGCCGGGGCGGGTGAGCGCCGGATCGAGCACGTCGGCCCGATTCGTCGCCGCGATGACGATGATCTGATCGGTGGCTTCGAAGCCATCCATCTCGACGAGGATGGCGTTGAGGGTTTGCTCACGTTCGTCGTGGCCGCCGGTGGTGAATCCGCCGCCGCGGCGCCGGCCGACCGCATCAATCTCATCCAGGAAGATGATGCAGGGGCTGTTTTCCTTGGCCTGCTTGAAGAGGTCGCGCACGCGGCTCGCGCCGACGCCCACAAACATCTCCACGAAGTCCGAGCCGCTGATCGAGAAGAACGGAGCGTCCGCTTCGCCGGCGATGGCCTTGGCCAAGAGCGTCTTGCCGCAGCCGGGAGGGCCCACGAGCAACACGCCGCGCGGAATGCGGCCG
>JBGCEZ010000040.1:0-119171 GCA_045106735.1 Phycisphaerales bacterium
GTTGAATCACCCAAGTCCCGCTCAGTATCGGAACTCGCGAACCACACCGCTGAGCTCCACAGTCGCAAGGGCTAGCTTCTCCGTGGATCCCTTGATCTCAGCCACGCTCGAGGCGTGCTCGCCGTTGGCCACGGAAAGTCCTTCGAGTGATTCCACGATCTCGGACGTCCCTACGCTGGCGTCTGCGATGTTCTTCGCCATCTCGTTGGTGGTGGCCGTCTGCTCTTCCACCGCGCTGGCGATCGTCCCCTGGATGTCGTTGATCCGGTTGATGATCGTTCCGATTCCGTCGATGGCGGTAACGGCTTCCGAGCTGTCGGACTGAATGGTCTCGATTCGCGAGGCAATGTCCTCGGTGGCGCGGGCGGTCTCCTTAGCGAGCTCTTTGACCTCGTTAGCCACCACCGCGAACCCCTTGCCTGCGTCACCGGCCCGGGCCGCTTCGATCGTCGCATTGAGGGCGAGGAGGTTCGTCTGCTCCGCCAGGTCGCGGATCATCGAGACGACCGAGTCGATCGAATCACTGTTGGAGTTGAGGCGCTCCACGATCTCGGCTGCTTGCTGGGCATCCGTGTCGGCCTGGGTTGAAATGCCGGCCGTGCGCGTCACGTTTCGCGTGATCTCGCTGATCGCCTGGTCCATTTCACGCATGTTGTGGGCGATGAACTTCGCGACCGATGCCGTCTGCTCTCGTGCGGCGATTTCTGCCGTGATGTCGGTCGCGTACTTGACCACCTTCTCGACGTTGCCTCGCTCGTCGAATTCCGGGTTGTAGGTTGCCTGAAGCAAGACCTCCCGCCCCTCCGCCGCCACACGTTGGTACTGCCCTTGCTGAAACTGTCCGTTTCCCAGTGCGGTCCAGAACGCCTCGTAGTCCTCTGAATTCACCCAATCCGGTTCGCAGAACATGCGGTGGTGCTTGCCACGGATCTCGTCGAGCGAGTATCCCATCGCGGCGCTGAAGTTCGCGTTCGCGGTGACGATGGTCCCATCGGGCGTGAACTCGATCGTCGCCTGGGTGCGATTGACGGCATCGATGGCCGCCTTCTTCTTCTGCGTGATGTCGGAGGCAAACTTGATCACCTTGGTGACCTTGCCGTCCGCGTCCACGACCGGGTTGTACGTCGCCCGGATCCAGACTTCCTTGTTGTTCCGGCCGAAGCGCTGGAACTCGGAGGATTGAAACGTTCCGCTCGCCAGCTCGTCCCAGAACTTCGCGTACGCAGGACTCTTCGCGTACGCCGGGTCGACGAACATGCGGTGATGCTTCCGCTCAACGTCCTGAGCTCGGTACCCCAGGGTCTTCAGGAAGTTTTCGTTCGCCCGCAGGATCGTGCCGTCGACCTCGAATTCAATGCGAGCTTGCGATCGATCCAACGCCGCGACGATGCCCCGGAGATCCGTGAGCTCGCGGGCGTCGGCATCCGCAACGGTCAATTGATTCGGGTTGGCGTCCGCCGCGATGCGTCGTTTCGGTCCAAACTTCATTGCGATCCCCCCTCAGGGCTCGATGGGCAAGAGTCAGTTCGATTGCTGAGGATCCAGGGTCGAACGACCGGCCAACGGGCGGAACAACGACCCCGCGAGCCATGGGCAGAATCCCCCCATCGCGTCGGCGGATGCTTGAGCGAGGATCACGAAAACTGCTGCCGTACCGAAGCCAACGTGAACGCACGACCCGCTGGGAACTCCGGGTAGAGCGGTGAGATCGGACAACCGGATGAAACGTTCAACGCGACCAAGCAACCCGTCGAGGACGTCGACCGGCTCGAGCCGCCGGATCGTGCCGGTTCGACTCGGGTCTCACCCACCCTGCACGGCAACTGGAGCACGCGGCACCCGGGGCACCCACCCCGCGGCAGGTCGCCGCCCGCGCGGATCCGGCGGATCGGCCGGAACCAGCCGGGGCCAACGGGCCGGGGACCGATGCGCGAGCCGGTCCGGGGACCACGCCGGAGGCCACGCCCGGGGCCGATCCGGGGGCCACCGCCCCCACGACCGCCACGACTGTGTCGAAAACGTGCCGCCCCCGCGTCCGAAGACGTCCGATAGCGACCGACGGTGACGCCCCACCGGGGACACGGTGAGCCCATCGAAAAACCCCAAGTCCAGCGGGATGCTGAACTTGGGGTTCTTGTCAAAGTGGAGCCGATCGGGATCGAACCGACGACCTCTTGTATGCCATACAAGCGCTCTCCCAACTGAGCTACGGCCCCATGGGATCGAATTGTCGGCTGGTTCGCTCGCACATCTCGCCGAGGCGAAGGCGTTCGGGCGAAGGCCGGAGCGACAGGATAGCTGCCGCGGCCAAAGGTTCAAGTCCAGTCGGCGACGAGCTCGTCAATCGACGCTTTGGCGGGACGACCCGGGCGGTCCCGGGGCCCACATGCGACGTCAACTCGATGACCAACTCGATGACCAGCTCGGGTTCACCAGCCAGTCCGATCGGATGGCTCGATCCGCCAGCTCGATCAGACAGTTCGATCAGACAGCTCGATCAGACAGCTCCATCAGTCTCCCTCGCCCGGGCGTGGCGGCAAGCTGAAACTCGCTCGCGGCTTGGCCTTGCGAGCCTTCAGCGGTACGCCCTCGGTTTCAATGGTCGGGGCCTCCCCCGCCTCCAAAGCGCGAGCCGCGTCCGGATCCGGCATGCGATGCTCGACTTCACCGGAACGCTCCATCGGCCGATCCGACGGCCGATCGGACGCCGGACGGGCCCGCCCGTATTCGGACGTGGTCGACGGGTGCATGGGGCTGGCCGGACTCGCTGGCGTACTGCCGACTGGCGTGCCGCCCGCCACCGGGTCGCGCCCCGGGAACGGAGCCGCGGGCGAAGGCGAAGGGGCCGGCGAGGCGAAGGTGGACGTCGAAGTAGACGGCACCGTCGTGATCTCCGGCATCGGCCGAGCCTCCGGCGCGACGGTGCGGATCGCATCCGGGTCGCCCGCACCCGCCGAAGGTCCGCCTTGCCGACGCAACTTGCGATAGGCGGTTGGCGTCATCTCATGAATCTGCCGGAAGTGGGCGGTGAGCAGCCGCGGTTCGGCGTATCCGCACCGTTCGGCCACCTTCCCGAGCGGAAGTTGGGTGTCGGCGAGGAGGCGAGCGGCCTTCTCCACCCGCAGCCGCCGAATCGCCTCGCCCGGACTCCGGCCGATGGCATTGCGGAACCGGCTCTCGAGGGTTCGTCGGGCCACGCCAAGACGCTGGGCCAGGTCGCGCACCCGAATCGGCTCGGCAATGTGGTCGCGGATGAAGACCAGTGCTTCGCGCACCAGTTCATCCTTGACCGCCGTGCCGTCGGTCGACTCCCGTCCGACCACGCCGGCGGGAGGAATGCGGACCATTCGATTCGTCAGCGGCCGGCCGTTCATCATGTCATCGAGCATCGCCGCGGCTCGGTAGCCGACCGATTGCCCGTTGAGGTTGACCGAAGAGATGCCCATGCCGCAGAGCGAGCTCATGAGGGCATCTTGTTCGGACCCGACGATGGCCACGTCTTCCGGGACCCGGAGGCCGACGAGTTCGCAGGCCTGCACGATCAGCCGGGCCTCGGCGTCGCCAAAGGCCAAGAGTCCGACGGGTTCGCCGAATCCCTTCAGCCAGCCAGCCAGGTGCTCAAGTTCTTCGCGGAACGGCATCGCGCTCAGGCGCGAGGCGGTCTCCCGATCGGCGTAGGCCCGGGCGGCGAACCCGGAGCGGGCCAACCGACCGCTGAAGCCGTCGAAGAGCCGCTCGTTCATGAAGACCGACCGGGATCGCTGCCCGACGTACCCGAAGCTCCGCAGGCCCGCGTCCACCAGGTGATCGGCCGCGAGCTCGCCGCACGCCTCGTCGTCGACGCGGACGCTCGGCACATGCGTCGGATCCACGCTGGACCACGACACATTGACCGCCGGCACGCCCAGCTCCACGATCTGCTGGTACAGCTCAGGCCGGTCGATTCGGGCGATGATGCCATCGCCGCGCCACGTCTCCGGGACCGAAAGCCGCTCGAGCAGCCCGCGCGGCTCGACGAACACGATCCACGGACCGTGTTCCTGAACGTATTCCGCAATGCCCTCGACCAACTCACGCCCCCACGACGTGGAGGTTTGGACCAGGATCGCCACACTCGATCGTTCGATCACGTCAATTCCCCATGGGTCCGGATTCGATGGGCTCGTGCCAGGCGAGTGCCCAGCGAGCGCGAACGGCGCGGTCGAGCACGGGTCGGAGGCTGTCGGCCTCTTGCCTCGGTTGCACCCGAGGTTCCGATTCGCTGCAGCCGGGCTGAACGATTCGGTCCGTGCTCGCCACCCGTCCATCCGACGGTTCCGGTGACCCGACCCTTCCTTGGCGATCCCAAGCCATCGCCCTTCGCGAGGCGGCGGGATCCCAATGGAATCCTACCGGCCCAGCCCCGACCCCACGCAAGCCGAAGCCCCGAACGCGCAGGCCGCTCGGGATTGTTCCTTCCCGTCGCCGGGACAAGTTGCCCAGCTTACGGGTTCAAACCCCAGATGCACCATCGTGCGCCGAAAACGCCGCGACTTTCCGCGGGGGTGCCTTTTTTCGCCCCCGCGGCCAAAACGCCGGCCCGAGCGTTTGTGAAGCACTTTTTCGGTGACCTCCAAACGGGACGTACAACCTCGTTGCGGGTTGGCCAGCGACACGGTCCAGCAACCAGCCCGTGACCGGAATTTCGGTTCCGGTCACATTCGGGCGTCCGGAAGACCTTCAGGATCGGTGGTGCCGTCGCACTCCATTCACCTCTTCCTCCGCGATCGGCATCGACTCAGCCGATCCTGCTCCGGCGCCCGCTTTCGGTTTGGCTGCGTCTCCTTCGCCACTCGGGCGGTCAGAACGGCGACGCCAAACCGATGACCGCGACTCCTCGTTCGGTCCCCCCGGCCAAATCTGTCCGGCCGGGTGGACCGGACTCCTGAAGGCTCCTCGCGGGCCTGGATCTCGGACCTCCTCCTGAGGTTCAGGCCCGTCTCCTGAACACCGGTTGGCCGCATCTCGCCAACCCTCGGACCCCAGCGCATCCCCACCGCTCCGACTCGTCAATGGGGACGACGAGCGTGATGTGGGGATCGTCGAAGCCCGGCGCTCACGCGCCGGGCTTCACTTTTTCTGGCTCCGGCCGCCACGGCTCCCGCATTTGGCTGCCCCAGCTGGCTCCGGCGGAGGCCGCGGCGCACGGCCGGTCAACGACCAGCGTGCCGCTCGAAGAACTCAACGATGCGGGCCAAGCGGTCCATGCGCCGCTTGGGCGGACCGGTGCGAGACAGACCGTGCGACGTGTCCGGGTACCGCACGTATTCCACCGGCCGTCCGAGGTCGGCCAGGGCTCGGTACAGCATTTCCGACTGGCTGACGCCGGTCCGCAGGTCATTGTCGCCGTGCATGATGAGCAAGGGCGTGCGGATGCGATCCACGTAGGTGAACGGACTCTCGCGCCGCAGGACCGCTTCGAGCCGGTCTTCCCACGGCTTGCCACCCATCTCGGCTTCGAGCAATCGCCACGCATTGCCTTCGCCGTAGAACGTACTGAGGTGGTAGACCCCGCGCTGGGCGACGGCGGCGGAGAACCGCTGGTCATTGCCCACAATCCAAGCCACCAGGTATCCGCCGTAGCTGCCGCCGGTCACGAAGAGACGGTCACGGTCCACCCAATCGTCGTTGACGACCTCATCGAGCGCCGCCAGGACATCGCCGCCCGGCCCCTCGCCCCAGTCCTGGGTGTTGGCGTGCTGAAACGCAAAGCCATATCCGCCGCTGCCGCGCGGATTGGCGTACACCACGCCGTAGCCCCAACCGCAGAGCACCTGAAACTCGTGCCACATCGTCACCTCGCCGGGGCCCCACATCGCGCTCGGGCCACCGTGGATCTGCAAGACGATTGGTGCACGGCCGGCCAGCTCTTTCGCCGGCCGCATGACCCAGGCGTCGACCGCGGTCCCATCGGGACGCTCCACCGGCCGAAACTCCGGGAGGCTGACCACTCGGTCGGCAACCCACGGATTCAGGTCGACGACCTCAATCTCGCGGTTGCCGATCCGGGCCCGGACGATGCACGGATTGTGGGCGCTCGTTTCGGCCCACATGATCGTGCCGCCGCCGCGGTTGAACGCGTGGACGCCGACGGGCCGGCCATCGCGGTCTCCCACCACGATCGAGGGCCGCAGCATCCCGAACCCGGTGCTGCACAGAGGGAAGCCGCCACCGAAGGCCGCGGTGAACATTGCCGACGTACCGTCCCAGTCGAACGCGCGGATCGACCGGTCGAAGCCGCCTTCGTCGGTCAACCACTGAAGGTCCGCGGCCGAGGTCAGCGCGGGGCCGTCGTCGGCGATGCGGGCCACGGCCAGGTGACTCTGGCGATCGGCGGGAAAATCGGTCTGCGAGCCGGTGAAGGCAATCCGTCGATCGTCGCGTCGGACCGGACGGTCGAAGGTCCAGCCGTCGACCGACACCCGCATCGACACCGGGCCGCCGTCGACTGGGACGCTCGCGATCCCCCACTCGCGCGGCTCATCGGGATGCTGGCCGGGATCGACCGGGGTGGACACGTAGAGCGTCTTCCCGTCGGGGCTCCACGACGGACTGCGGCCCTCGCGGAATCCGCTCATCGGCCACTGAACGCCACCGTTCACGGACATCGAAGCGATGCCTTGCCGTCGCCGTGAGGCCGGACCGTCGCCGCGCACGAGGGCGTCAACATCGATTGGAACGATGGCCGGCTGGGGAATGGAAATCGGCCCGGCCGGCCCGGTCTCGCCCTGGAAGTTGACGCGGGTCGTCGCCCGCGGATCGCCATCGGCTTCGCCGGCGTCGAGCCAATCCCGCATGGCCGAGCGACTGTCGCCCGGTCCGGCGGCGTCGGTGCCATCGCCTTGACCGGGACGTTGCTGATCGGAGCGGCCCGGGCGCGTCGTCGCCCACGGCGGCACGCCGGCGATCGCGTCCACCGGCCGCGTGACGGTGAGGAGCAGCTGCGTCCCATCGGGCGACCAACTGATGCGGCGGCAACCGCGACGGAACCACGTGAGCTGCCGGGCTTCCCCGCCATCGAGTGGCATGATCCAGACCTGGGCGCCCATCGATGGATGGTCGCCGGCCGGGCCGCCGGGATCCGCCGATCCATCCCACCACGGATCGGTGGCCCCCCGCCGAAGGAAGGCAACCACGCGACCACTGGGATCGATTTCCGGCGACGAATCCGACGCGCCGCGTCCGCCAGTGAGCCGGCGCACCGTGGCCGAACCGCTGGCGGCATCGACGTCGATCAGGTGCAGATGCGAGGCGTAGCCTGCCGCGGTGGATCGGCTCGGAAGCTCCGTCGGACCGAGCTCCCGCCACTCGGGCCCCGAAACGGCCATCACCGCCCGGCGGCCGTCCAGAGAAACGTCGATGGAACTGACGCGCCGCAGCAGCATCAGGTCTTCGATGGTGACGGGCCCCGCGGCGGGCACGGCGTCCCCGGCGTCCTGGGCGACGGAAGCCGGAGCGGCCGCCCCCTGGCTGACCGGGGCGAAGGCCAAGGCCAGGGCGCACGAAAGCACGGTGACCGTGGCGGCCACCGTGCGACGAGTCTTCGGGTCATGCATGGCCGCATGGTACGGCCAGGAGGCGGAAATTTCCGCCCGGCGTCCGGTCATCGGCTGCCCGATCGTCCCATTCGACTTGGCCAGGGTCGGCCCGGCGGGCGGCGACGCGTGGGACCGGTCGAGGACGGACGGCCGAGCACCACTCAGTCCATCAGGGCGTTGAGCTTCTCGATCATCTCGGCCTTGGCGTTGCCGCTGTAGCCGCTCATCCGGTCCTTGAGCTCGCCGTCCTTGAAGAAGAGCATCGTCGGGATCGACATGATGCTGAACTTCGCCGCGATCTGCTGGTTGGCGTCCGTGTCGAGCTTGCCGACGCGGGCCTTGCCGGACAGCTCATCGGCGACCTCATCGACGACCGGCCCGAGGGCCTTGCATGGGCCACACCACTCGGCCCAGAAGTCGACCATCACGGGCTCGGACGCGCCAAGCACCTCCGAGTCGAAGTTGTCGTCGGTGAACTCGATCACTGCTTCGCTGGCCATGGCTTGACGGCTCCGGTCGGGAACGGGAAGGGTTTCTGGGTCGGGCCCTCGGTCCGGCTCCGGCACGGGCCAGAATCGAATCGGGGCGAACGCGGGCATGGTACGCCGGCCGGGCTCCGGGCGGGCGGATGCGAGCGTCGGCAACCACCACGTTCAGCCCGATTGCGGCCGCGGCCGATGTGAGGCCGGAAACGGTTGATGCAGCCGGCGACGGGCGGGCGACAGGTGGGCGATCCGGTCAACTAGCATCGAGCGGGCGACGCGCGGGCGACGCGCGGGCGACGGGCGGGCGACGGGTGGGCGACGGGTGGGCGACGGGTGGGCGATCCGGTCAACCAGCAGCGAGCGGGCGGCGGGCGATCCAGCTCCGGCCGTCTGGCTTCAAGACGACTCGGCGGCGGGCCGTCGGCGGCGGTCCGCGAGCCTCGCTGCCTCAGTCTGCTCGGTGCGGCTCGCAGCCCGGACGGCCTCGCGGACGGCCAGCGCGTCGACCATTGAAGCGACATCGTGGACCCGCAGGAGGTTCGCGCCGCGGTCGACGTGGGCCAAGGCCGCGGCCAACGACCCCGCGCCGCGATCGCGCGGCTCAGACCTGCCGGTCACCGCCCCGATGAAACTCTTGCGACTCGAGCCGTGGAGGACCGGACGCCCCAATGCTTCGACCGCGGTGCCGGCGATCAATGCGTAGTTGTCGGCGACCGACTTGCCGAATCCGAAGCCCGGATCGACCGCGAGTTGTTCTGCGTCACAGCCTGCGTTGACGGCGACGGAAATCCGAGCGGCCAACCACGCCGCGACATCGGCATCGACACATGCGTAGCCCGGCGCGTCGGTGTAGCGATCGCTGTATTGATCGTCTTCCGGCCGGCGGGCCCGATGCATCAGAACCAGCGCGCATCGTCGCTCGGCGGCGAGCGTGAAGACTGCCGGATCGTCGACCCCAGCCGAAACGTCGTTGATGATCCCCGCTCCGGCGTCGACCGCGGCCGCCGCCACCGCGGCCAGCGTCGTGTCAATCGAAATCAGCGGGCCGCCGGGACGATGGTCGATGCTCCGCGCGATGCCAGCGACGATGGGCAGCGTGCGCCGGATTTGTTCGTCGGCATCGACGCGCTCGGCGCCCGGACGCGTGGATTCGCCGCCGACGTCAATGATGTCCGCGCCGGCGGCGAGCATCGCGCGGCCGGCGTCGATCGCCACGTCCGGATTCACATGCGTCCCGCCGTCGGAAAAACTGTCCGGCGTCGCGTTCACGATGCCCATCACGAGCGGACGTTCGAGCGTGCGCACATCGTCGGGCCCGACACGCCACGTCTTGGCGGGACGGGCGGTCATGGACGGACGGCCCCACCGTTGGCCGGATCGCGGACGTCGCCCGCCTTTCCAGAGTGACCAGAGTCATCAAAGTCATCAAAGTCATCGGAAACACCGCCCGGGGCGACATCGGCGGCGTCCGGCGAGCCGGTCAATTGTCCGAGCAACCCAAGGCCTTCGGCCGCGAGTGCGTCGAAGGCAATGACCGCGAGCGGCGCGGGAATGATGGCGGTGCCATCGGCTCCCTTGGTGTGTCCGGCGATGCCGATGCCGATCGGCGGCTGCTCTCCGGCGATCGGGTCGATCCGCCCGAGCAAGGGCTGCTCCCGTGACGCCTCGGCCACCCACTGCGAAATGCCGGCGACATCGAGGAAAGCCGCCAGATGCGGGCGACGCGCCATCATGGTCAGCATCAAGTCGGCGATCGGATCGTCGGCGTAGCCCGGCGCCGCGGCCAACATCGCCTCAGCGCCGGCCAAGGCATCCGGCCCGTCCGCCGGCGTGCGGACGCGGGCGAGCATCGTGCTGCGTTCGCCGGTGCCCGGGCCCGGCGCCACCGTGCCAACGAGTCCTCGCGGTCCCGCCAATCCCAGCATCACCATGGTGCCGCCGGGCGTCGGGCCATCTGGCCCGGGGACGCGGCGCAGATTCCACGCCCCGGGTTCTTCATCCGCCGCTTTCGAAGTGGTGAGCGCCCAGCCGGGCAGCGTGAGCCACGGGCCGGTCGCATTTGCCCGGGCCGCCGCGGCGGACCCACGGGCCATCATCGTGGTGCCGGCCAACAACCCGCCCGGGAATCCGCCGCGGTGCACCGGCAGCCGCATCGCGACCGCGTCAACGCCCGGCCACCCATCGGTCGTCGACCAGCCGAACCCGCCCAGCAAGCGGTCCATGGATGCACGGGCCGCAGGATCGTGGCGATCCCAGCCCGCGACGATCAAGCCGGCGTCGGCCGAGAGCAATTGCAGTGGATCGGGCTCGCGTCCGGCCGGTGCATTGGCATTCGGAGCAGCATTCGGAGCGGTGTTCGGAGCGGTGTTCGGAGCGGCCGCGCCTGCATCGCGCCAGGTGATCGCGCCGCGGAGGATCAGGGCCAGCGGATCGAATCGCACGCTCATCGCGATCTGATCGGCCTCGGTGGCGATCGGACCCGTCGACGGATCGAATGCGGCGCCGGCCACGCCGGCGAGCGTCTCGACCACGGCTCCGCCGGGACCGACGATCGCCCCGCGCCGCAGGAGCAGATCGATCGCGCCGAGGATCGGCGATTCGGATCCCGTCAGCCCACGCGGCAGTCCCACCAGCACAATGTCGTCGCCGCGCAGCATCTCGGACGTCGATGGCGGCCAGGCCGCGCGTCGGGCGCGGGCTCGGTCGAGCCCCATCGGTACCAGGCCGTCCATCGCGCTCGCGGACAACACCACATGCCGCTCGGTGACCCGGGCGTGGAGGACGCGGCCGCCGGTGTCGACGACGGTGCCCGGCGCGGTGCCGGGCGCGAAGTTCGTCGCCAGGAATGCTTCCGGATCGCGGCTCGGCACCGCCGCGACGACCCGGCGCCCGGGGCGGGCCGCCGGCCGAGCGTTCGCATCCGGGGCGTCGGCCGCGTCGGCAGCAAGCGATTCCGGCTCAATCCAGCCGATCATGATGCTGCCGAAGCGGTCGACGTGGCGGGAAAAGCCGAGCAGCCCCATCAACTGATCCACCGGGTCGGCCCCGAGCAACAATTGGGCGCGATTCATGCCGGCCAGCAGTTCGTTGAGCGTGCCGGCCGTCGCGCTGAGGTTCGGGACGATGACCACTCGGCCGACGGATTCGGGCATGACGGCCAACGCGTGCTCGACGGCTTGCTCGCGCGGGCTCGCATCGCCGGGCCGGGCCGGAGCCGTCGCCTGCGCGATCGCCGGTCCGGCCACGAGCAAGCCGATGACGGCGGCCAGCAGCTTCGTCCCGCGACGCCGAACGAACGAGGAAGTTGCAATCATGCGTGTTGGCTCCGGGGGGCGGGCCGGTTCGGCCCATCGGCGACGCGCGAGTCCGCCGTTCAGTCCATCGACAAACTGAGGGTAGCCCGGCCACGCTGACCGCGCGTGATCCGTAGACTCCGGCCGTGGGTACCGCGGTCTTCATCTGCGTCTTGTTGCTGGCCACCGCCGGCATTGCCGGCCTGCTCCGCGGAGCCGGCGTCCGGCACCGCGCGGTCAGTGCGGGATTGCTGGCCGGCGTTCTGATGGGACCGGGCGTTGGCGGAAGGATCGCCGGACCTCAGTGGGAAGCCTGGCTGGACGGAGCGGCGGGCCAACGCCGCGAATTGGCGGAGATCGAGCGCCGCTTCCTGGCCGAGCGACTGGCCGCATCGGTGCTGACGCGCCCGCGGACGAGCCCGGGACCCGCGGGCGTGGATCGCGCCGCGGAGACCAACGCCGAGCCTGATTCGCCCGTGGGCGGAATCGCGGGCTCGATTGCCGGTGCCAACGACGTCCGGCCGAACGTCCCGCCGAGCACCTCTCCAGACGCCGGTCCAGGCGTCGGTCCAGGCACCGGTATCGGCATCAGTCCAGGCATCAGTCCAGGCGCCGCCCCCCCATCGACCGCGGTCCCGCGATCCGCCGTCTTGCGGGCCGAGATCGACGCTGCCGCCGCCGCCCGGCGGCCACTCTTCGTCGCCGCTGCACTCCTCGCCATTGCGGCGATCGCCGGGTCCACGTGGCGCCGACGTCGACCGATGGACGCCGCGTCCCCCGTCGACCTCCACGCGGCCTCCGATCGGCTGCCCAGTCGCTCGACGATGATCCACGTGGGCGCCCTCAGTTCGCTCATTCCCGCGGTCATCGCCGCGCTCACCGCCCGCGTCCTCGGCGGGGATCCCGCGGCGTGCTTGGGCGCGGGCCTCGTCGCCGGATGCGGCCCCACGTTGCTGCACGGCGTCGATGGCTGGCTCGCCGATCGCGTCGTCCCCGGCGGCCGGCAGCGGATGGTGCTCGCCGGGACGGTCTCTGCCGGGGCCACCGTCGTTGGCCTGCTCGCGGCCGCGTGGATCACGCCCGAGGCGTTGCCGGGACGCGGCTTCGCGCAGATCGCCGGAGCCATCACCGCCGTCCTCATCGCGGTCGCCGCCGCGGCCGTGGTCCGCGCATCGCGCCCGCCGGCATCGAGCGCCGCGCCCAACGCCGGACGTCCGCGTTGGCTCGAGCCCGACCGATGGCTCGCCGCCGGCGTGGCCAGCGCCGCCGCCCTGGCCGTCGTGCGGGTGGACGTCATGGCCGACCTCTCGATCCTTGGCACGGTGGTGCTGATCCTGGCCGCCGGAGACGGTCGATGGGCCGGCGCTTGGTTGGCGATGGTGCTGCGGCAACCGAACCCGCCGCTGCTTCCGCCGTTGCCGGACGATGCCGACGCGAACGACGGCCGCGATGCCGAGCCGCCGCCGGACCTCGAGACGCACGCCGGAACGCACGCGGCCGAGTTGCCCACGCCGCCGGTTCCCCCGCCGGCCATGATCGTGCCGTTGGCCTTGGCCACCGGCATGGCCACCGCGATGCCGGTGCAAGTCGGACTCACCGCGCTCTTGGCCAGCAGCGGTCAGATGCCGGCGACCATCGCGCTGGGATTGCTCATCGCCGCCCTGGTCACCGAGCGAACGACGGGCATCCGTCGGCGGACGGCCCTGTCCCTCTCGCTGCTCGCTCGCGCGACGCCAGACCACGACCCACCGGATCAGCGTTGAGCGGTTCGCCGCAGCCCACCGGCACCGTCGGCCTCGACCGCCTCGACGGTTCGGGGCGAGTCAGCCCGTTTCACGATTGAGCGCGTTCGATTGCGGGAGCCCGTGAACCAGAAGCGCGTGGCCCAGAAGCAGGCCGCACCACGGCAGCCAGCATCACGTCGCGCCACATCAACGGCGCGATTGCCGACACCCCGCGACGCCGCCGCCGCCACGACTACTCGACGGTGACGCTCTTGGCCAGGTTCCGCGGCTTGTCGACGTCCTTGCCACGGAGCACCGCCGCGTGGTACGCGATCAATTGCAGCGGCACGACGGTCAGCATCGGCTGCAGCGGCTCCGGAACGTCGGGTACGTAGAAGACTTCCTCGCACAGGGCGCGGATCTGTTCGTCGCCCTCGGTGGCCACCGCAATGACGTGGCCGCCGCGGCTGCGCACTTCTTCGATGTTCGAGATGACCTTCTCATACTGGCTGCCGCGGGTGGCGACGAACACGACCGGCATGCCCTCGTCGATCAGGGCGATCGGCCCGTGCTTCATCTCCGCCGCGGGCATGCCCTCGGCGTGGATGTAGCTGATTTCCTTGAGCTTCAGCGCTCCTTCCAGGGCCACCGGGTAGTTGGTCCCGCGTCCGAGGAACAGCCAGTTCTCGCGTTCCATGTACGGCCGGATCGCGTCGCGGATCGTGTCGGACTGCTTGAGCACCGTCTCGACGTGCTCGGGCAGCCGCTGCATCTGGGACAGCAGCTCCGAGACGTAGTCGGCCGACAGGAAGCGGCGCCGGCCGATGAACGTGGCGAGCAGCGTCGCCACCATGACCTGGCCGATGAACGCCTTCGTGCTGGCCACGCCGATTTCCGGGCCGACGCGCAGGTACACGCCGGCGTCCGTCTGCCGGCTGATCGACGAACCGACCACGTTGACGAGGCCGAGGGTCAGGGCTCCACGCTGGCGAGCTTCTTCCAGGGCCGCCATCGTGTCGGCGGTCTCGCCCGACTGGCTGATCGCCACCACCACGGTGCCTTCTTCGATGATCGGGTTGCGGTAGCGGAACTCGCTGGCGAACTCGACTTCGCTGGGAATCTTGGCCAGGTCCTCGCAGAGGTACTCGCCGATCATCGCCGCGTGGAGGGCGGTGCCCTGACCGATGAAGATGATCCGCCTCGCTTTCACCAGGTCACGGGCGAACTGCGAGATTCCGCCGAGGACAACTTGCCCCTCGCGCGTGTCAACGCGTCCCTTGAGCGTCATCCGCATGGCGTCGGGCTGCTCAAAGATCTCCTTGAGCATGTAGTGCTCGTACTCGCCGAGCTCAATCGCGCCCAAGTCGACTTCGAGTTCCCGAATCGCCGGGGTGATCTCGATGTTGTCGATCGTGGTCGTGCGGAAGCTGTCGCGGGTCAGCTTGGCGACGGTGTAGTCTTCGAGCGTGAAGGCCTGCGTCGTGTGGGCGACGATCGCGCTCTGATCGGACGCGACGACGTACTCGTCCTTGCCGACGCCGACCATCAGCGGCGAACCCTTGCGGGCCACCACGAGCACGTCGGGCTCCTGCTCACAGATCACGGCGATCGCGTACGCGCCGGTGACCTCGCGCAGCGCCGCCTGCACTGCGGCTTCGAGGTCGCCTTCGTACAGCTCACCGATCAGGCTGGCCAGGACTTCCGTGTCGGTGTCGCTGCTGAAGGTGTGGCCCTTCTCAATCAGCCACTGCTTGATCGACGCGTGGTTCTCGATGATGCCGTTGTGCACGATCGCGATGCCGCTGCCGCCGTCACCGTCGGTATGGGGGTGGGCGTTGGAATCGTTCGGCTCGCCGTGGGTGGCCCAACGGGTGTGGGCGATGCCCACCGTCCCCTCGAAGTCCGACTTGGTTTCCAGCAGATCTTCCAGCACCCGGACGCGGCCGGCCGAACGGCAGACCTGGAGCGCCTTGGAGCTGTCGATCATGCCGAGTCCGGCCGAGTCGTATCCGCGGTACTCGAGTCGTTTCAGACCTTCGAGCAGCAGGTTTCGGGCGGGCTTGCGACCGATGTAGGCGACGATTCCACACATGGGGCGAGGATCCTTGGGCGACCGGATGACGTTCCGGCGGACGGGCGGGCGCGGCGAGCGGACGATCCGGACGCCGCCACCAGAACGCTCTGGGGACGACGCAGGTTCGCGAGTTCCGGAAAGTATCGTCAATCCAGGGCGAGAGCGTGAAGTCGAGCCGGCGGCGGAGGCAAACCCGCGCCGTGCAGCCCACGCGGGACCGATAGAATCGCGGCCATGGAAGATCTGTGGAGCGATCAGCGGACCGGACACCGGGACGCGGCCCGGCCCCTGGCCGCCCGGCTGCGGCCCCGGACCCTCGATGAGGTGGTCGGACAGACCGCCCTGGTGGGCCAAGGCACGCTCTTGCGCCGCCTGGTGGCCGCCGATCGTCTGACCTCGATCATCCTGGCTGGCCCCCCGGGCACCGGCAAAACCACGATCGCCGAAGTGATCGCCGCCGAAACCGGCCGCCGCTTCGAGCGGGCCCACGCGGCCATGGTCGGCGTGAAGGACATCCGGCAGATTCTGCAGGGGGCCCTGGCCCGGGTCGAAACCGGCGGACCGGGGACGATTCTCTTCCTGGACGAGATCCACCGATTCAGCCGCAGCCAGCAGGATGTCCTGCTGCACGACGTTGAACGCGGGGTCATCGTCCTGATCGGGGCCACCACCGAGAACCCGTGGTTCATGGTCAATCCGGCCCTCGTCAGCCGGTCCACGGTCTTCATGCTCGAGTCCCTGGACGCGGACGCCCTGTCGGATCTGATCCGCCGCGCGGCCGCCGATCCCCGGGCCTTTCCGGGCCGCACCGTCACCCTCGACGACGAGGCGGTCGACCTCTGGGCCGTCCGGGCCGGCGGCGATGCCCGGCGGGCCCTCACCGCCCTGGAAGTCGCGGTCGTCTCCAGCCCGGGAGCGTCGGTGCACATCACCGCCGACCTGGCCGCCGAGTCCATCCAGTCCAAGGCCCTGCGGCACGGCGGCAATCCCGACGAGCACTACGACCTGGCCAGCGCCTTCATCAAGTCGATGCGGGCCGGCGACGAGGACGGCACGCTGCACTGGCTGGCCCGGATGCTGGAGGGCGGCGAGGACCCCCGCTTCCTGGCCCGGCGGATCGCGATTTTCGCCGCCGAAGACGTGGGCGTGGCCGATCCGTCGGCCGCGTCCCTGGCCGCCGCGACCTGGCAGATCGTCGAACGCACCGGCATGCCCGAATCGCGAATCAGCCTCGCCCACGCGGCCATGCACATGTGCCGGGCCCCCAAGAGCCGCGAAATGATCGAGTCGATCGACGCGGCCCTCTCGGCCGTCCGCTCCGGGGCCACCCGCGAGATCCCGATGCACCTGCGGGATCGCAACAGCTCGGTGCGCCGGGCGGCCGACGCGGCCAAGTCGTCGACCTGACGCTTGCCGGGGCGGGACCGCGGCGGAAGCCTGCCCACTGGGAGATCGTGCCCCGAAACCGCTGGCCACCGCGACGCGGATAGGATCCACGGCGGGAAACTGATTCCCAGCTGGCCAGCGTGCCGATCCACGAGAGACACGGCCCGCCGAGAGCGCCCGACGTTCCCGTCTCGCCCGTCCCGGACCCGCCACGCCCAACCCTGCAGGCTCCGCCCATGCCCGAGGTCGACATTCGCGAAGTGAAGAAGCGGCTCCGTCGCACGGTTCGCAGCCGACTTGCCGACATTGACCCGCAAGAACGGCGCGATGCGTCGATCGCCGCGTGCCGCCGGCTGAACGCGATGCCGGCCGTCCGCGGCGCGGGCACCGTCATGCTCTACATGCCGCTGGCCACCGAGATCGATGTGCTGCCGGCCGCCGTCCAGTGTTTCCAGAACGGCCAGACCGTCTGCTTGCCGCGGGTGGACTGGGAGCGGCGCGACATGCAGCCGGTCGAGGTGCGCAGCTTTGACGACCACGCGATGGAAACCGATCCCAAATCGATCCGCTCGCCCCGCGACGGCCGTCCGGTGGTGCCCGACGCCATCGACCTGATCGTGGTGCCGGCCCTGGCCTACGACGTGGCCGGCCATCGGCTCGGACGCGGCGGCGGCTACTACGACCGGTTCATGGAGAGGCTCCGGCCCGGCGTCCCTCGCGTCGGGATCGTCTTTGACCGCCAGATCGTCGACGAGGTCCCGGCCGAGGACCACGACATCGCCGTCCACACGGTGGTGACGGAACGCCGGCTCACGGGCTGACGCGGCTCGGTGCACCGGCCCAGAGGCTGAACGCCAGTTGGCGGATGTCATCGGCTGGGCGTGATCTGAAGGTCGTCGGCTGGACGTCATCGGCTGAAGGTCGTCGGCTGAAAGTCGTCGGCTCGAAGTCGTCGGCTGGACGTCATCGGACGGGCCCAGTCAGGCCGGCCCCGCTCCCGCCCGCCCGAGTCCTCCCCCGGGATTGCTGCCGATCCTGCGCTCGCGCGTGGTCACCCTCCCCCCGGACGCGTGCACCCGCCGCCGATGCTTCGTGGACGAACCGTGCCGAACCAGCGGCGGAGACTGGAGTTCCGCGCACCGCGTACACTGTTGGAGATCCGTGGGACGCGGCTTCCCAGCGGACGTTTTCGCTCCCCTCGCGAGGAAACATGGATGGCCCTCCCGAGCCAGAATGTGGGTGCCGCCCGCACCCGATCGAACATGTACCGACGGTCCAACCGCGGTCGCCTGCGATTTGCCGCCGGCGTCGTTGGCGCGGCGGCCGTCACCGGCGCCGTGATCTGGTGGTTTTGGCCGGGTCGCATGCCCGCTCCGACGCCCGAGCAAATTGCCACCGGCGACCCGAATGCGGCGGCAGACGCCGACCGAAGCCCCGTGGCCTTGGTGCTCGGACCGTCGGGCGAGTCAGCCGGCGACGCCCGCTCGACGACCGGCGGCGGCTCGGCCTCGTCGCCCGCCGCCACCCCCGAACGAACCTTCGGTGGAACTGCCCCGCCCAATGACCGCATGGTGATTGAGCCGGACGCAGCGGCCGCCCGCGCCGAGTCCGAAGCTCGGCGAGCAGCCGACGCGGACGCCGAACGCATCCGCCGACAGAACGATTCTCGCGCGCGCGACGCAGCTGCCGCGGCCCGCCGCAACGACCGCGAGGGCACGACCACCGCCCCGCCGGCCACCCCAGACCTCAACCCGCCCCGTCAGCCGGTCAATACGACGTCCACCGCGGATCAAATTGCCGCGGTGCACGAAGCCCAGGCCGGCATCGACCTGATCCCCAACGATCCCGTGGCCGCACGGCTCGCGCTGAGCCGCCTGCTCGACTCGGGCCGCCTGCGTGCCCAGGACGCGGACTTCGTGCGCGGCCAACTCGCGAACCTGGCCGATCGCATGGTCTTCAGCCCGGAAGTCTTCCGCGGCGATCCGTACTCGGTGGAACATCGACTGCAGGACGGCGAGTACCTCTCCACCCTGCCCCGCAAGCACGGCTGGAAAGTCGAGTGGGAGTTGATCGCCCGGATCAATGGCATCTCGAATCCCAACCGCATCCGACAAGGCCAGCGGATGAAGATTCCCACCGGCCCGTTCCACGTGGTCGTGGACAAGACCGACTACCGGATGGACGTCTGGATGGGCGATCCGTCGGACCCGGTCTACGTCCGTTCGTACCCCGTGGGACTCGGCGAATTCAACAAGACGCCGACCGGCACCTTCCGCGTGCGGGCCCGCTCCAAGCTCCGCGATCCGGAATGGACGAACCCGCTCACCGGCGAACGCTTTGATGCGTCGAATCCCGACAACCCGATCGGCGAGTTCTGGATCGGCATCGAAGGCGCGGAGCCGCATTTGGCCGACATCAATGGCTACGGGATCCACGGCACGATCGATCCCGCCTCCATCGGCAAGCAACGTTCGATGGGATGCGTCCGGATGCTCAACGACGACGTCGAACGGATCTACGAACTGCTGGTCCGGCCGGAGAGCGTGATCGTCATTCGCGACTGATCGCCCCGAGTACCCCATGGCCACCAAGAAGAAGTTCTACGCCGTTCGCCGCGGCCGCACGCCCGGCGTCTACACCACCTGGGCGGAATGCCAACGGCAGACCAAGGGCTTCAGCGGCGCGGAGTTCAAGAGCTTCCCGTCGCCGGGCGAAGCCGAGGCGTGGATCGGCGGCTCGGCCGACGGACCGCGCGGCGCGGCGCCGTCCGCCAGTGGAGGCACGCGAACCCGTCGCGGCAAGGCGGCGGCCGACGAGGGCCCGCGCCCCGAAGCTGGCATCTCGGTGGACGGCGGCTGCCGCGGCAACCCAGGCCCGATGGACTACCGGGGCGTCGACCTGGCCACCGGTGACGTGGTCTTCAGCGAAGGACCGTACGACGGCGGCACGAACAACCTGGCCGAGTACCTGGCCATCGTCGACGCCGCCCAGCGACTCGAGCGCGGCGAGCATCCCGGCCCGATCTACAGCGACTCGCGGACGGCCATGGGCTGGGTCGAACGCGGCCACCACCGATCGAAGGTCCGCTGGGACCGAGCCGACCCGGCGCTGCGGGTGCTGTGCGATGCAGCCGACGCGTGGCTCGCGGCCCGCGACACGCCGCCGCCGGTGCACTTCTGGTCGACCAAAGCCTGGGGCGACATCCCCGCCGACTACGGCCGCAAGGGCTGACGGTCGCCAGGACTGGGGATCGCCGGACTGACGATCGCCCGAGCTGAGCGGCGTCGGTTGCCCCAGAGCGCTGGCGAAACGGCAGGACCGATCCCGCCGCTCATCCCGCCATCGGCGTACACAACTCAATCAGCGAACCTTCTGGCCCGCGCACGTAGGCGACGGTCTGGCCCCAGGGCTTCTCTTCGGCCGCGCGAAGCAATGACGCTCCGGCCGCGAGCGCCGCGTCCACCGCGTGCGAGACGTCGTCGACCACGAAGGCAAGCTCGGCCCCGAGCGGTGCGTCGCCGTCGTCCCCCGCTCGATAGCCGCCGGGGAAGTTCGCTGCGCCCAGTTCGTGGCCGGCGAAGGCCAGGGTCGTCTCACCGGTTGCGAGTTCGGAGTACTGCCCCGATTCGTGCCGCATCCGCAGCTCGAACCCGAAGGCCGCCCGGTGAAAAGCCACCGCGGCATCGACGTCGGCCACGTACACGATGACGTACCCGAAGCGAGCGGCCGCCATCAGAACATCAACTGGAACTGGCTGCGGAAGACCCACTGGTGCTCATCGCCGCGCTGGTCCTGTCGCACGCCGGCCAGATCACTGGCCCACACGAAGTCGATGATGCTCTCGGCGAAGCCGAAGTCCATGGTGAACTTCGCATCGTGTCCGTCGACGTACCAATTCCAACCGGCGAAGAACATGTTCAGGTCGGCCTGCTGGACACCCTCGGTCTGGCCCCATTCCCAGCGGCCGAAGAACTCGTGCTCCGGCGTGAGGTACCAACCGCCCTGGATCATCGCCCCGTAGAACTCGAACTGCGAACCCGGCGAGTCGACGTATTGGTAGATGAACGAGCCAAAGATGTTCGCCCCGCCGAATTCGACGGACAGATCGGCCGCGGCCCCGTACCAGCGGACTTCATTGCGACCACCGGAAGGGTTGCCATCGCTGTCGGTTTCGCTGACGTGACCGGCGATGCCAAACAGCATGCCAAAGTCATCGGTCATCGGGCTCGTGAAGTCGTGGAATTGATTCCAGTCACCCGCGAGCAGCATTTCGTATCGACCGGCGAAGGCGTACTCGAAGTCCTGCCGCAAAGCGTTGCTGTTGATGCGGGGTTCTTCGTCCACGAGACCGACGCGGTTGGACGACGCCAGGTCATCGGTCGGACCGTCGTTCATCGAGAAGCGAGCCCGCTCGGTCTCGCCTTCCCACTGGATCTCGATGCCCTGAGAGCGGCCGATGTTCAGGCCTTCGTTCAACAGCGAGCGTTCGACGGCCAGACCACGGCCCGGTTCGACCAACTCTTCGCGGTTGAAGGGAAGCTTGAACTGACCGAAGCGCACCCGCCAATTCTCGGCGAAGCGGTACCGAACCCAGAAGTCCTTCAGATAGAACAATCCGGTCGGCAAGTTGGCGGCGGATGACCCGTTCCCGAAGAACCGCTGGTTCCGCGTCGGATCAGTTCGGACCATGAAGTCGAGGTCGGGCGTGAAGATATGCCCGGACAACGAAAGTTCGGCCCGCGAGATTTCGAAGCCGTCCCGCACGCGGTCGCTGAGGCCGCGTTCCACATGGTTCAGGATGTACCGGGTCTGGGCCAGAACGCCGAGGTTCAGGCGAAACCGGCCTTCGGGATCCTGCAGAAAGAATCCGCCGTCCCATCCGGCCACGTATCCCGCCGAGAGCAAACTGGTCCGCGCGTCGACGTCGGCAACCACGCCGGCGACGAGGGCCGAAATCTCGGCCGAGCGACGATCCGATGAACGCTGCTCCCAGCCGGCATCGCGGAGGTCGCGGAATTCGCGTCGCAGTTGGTCGCCTTCGGTCCGGGCGCGTTCGATCTCCTGCCGCAGCTGCGTCAGGTCAAGCGTTTCACCGCCGCCGGCCACGTCCGCATTGGCCGAGACCGCGCTGGCGGGAGCCGCCGCCGCACCGACCGCGATCGCCACGGCCACGACCGGAGCGATCGTCGCGGCAGCGACGGTCACGCGGCGCCACCCGGCGGCCATGGCCCCCCGGAAGCCTCGGGAGGACCGTCCATGGTCTGTCTTGGAGCGTTGGAACATGCCGTGGCTCCTTAGAACAGCAACTGGAACTGAGATCGGAAGACGAACTGGTACTCGTCACCGGGCTGATCGGTGCGGTATCCGGCGATGTCCGAATCCCAGATCTGGTTCACCTCGTCGGCGGCGATGCCGAGGTCGAGGGTGAACTTGGCGTCGTGTCCGTCGATGTACCAGTTCCAACCGGTGGTCAGCACGTGGATGTCGGGGAAGCCGCTGCCGTCGATCTTGAACTGGCCGTACTCCCAGCGAGCGAACAGCTCGTGCCGCGGAGCCACGTAGAAGCCGCCCTGGATCACGCCGCCGATGATGTTGATCTGGCCGAAGCCGCCGTTGTCGACGTACTGCCAGATGAACGAGCCGAACATGTTCGCCCCGCCCCACTCCACCGAAAGGTCGGCGGTGAGACCGGCCCAACTCTGCTCGTTCCGACCGGCCGACGGAGCGCCATTGGTCTCGGTTTGCATCGCGTGTCCGCCGACGCCAAAGAGCATCGCGAACTGCTCGCCCGGAGGGCTTGTGAAGTCGCGGAACTGATTCCACTCACCGGCGAGCAACCGCTCCCAGCGCGAGGCAACGGCCCACTCCACGCCAGCCTGCAAGGCGGCGGTGTTCACGCGGGGGTTGGAGTTGACGATGCCGAGGGGGCTCGTGCCACCGATTTCGTCGGCCGAACCATCACTGATGGCCAGGCTCCAACGATCGTTCGGACCGTTCCACGCGAGCTCGATGCCCTGCGAACGACCGATGTTGAGCGATTCGTTCACGAGCGAACGTTCAATCGCGAGCTGGTACTGACTGGACACCATCTCTTCGCGGTTGAACGGCAGCTTGAACTGACCGGCGCGGACGGACCACTCGTTGTCGAGTCGGTACCGGAACCAGTAGTCACGCAAGTAGAACAGGCCGGTCACGAGTCCCGGTTCGTTCCGCGTGGCGTCGGTCCGCAGCAGGTACTCCAGGTCCGGGCCCAGCACGTGACCGCTCAGGGTGAACTTGGTGCGGGTGACTTCGAAGCCGGACCGAACGCTGTCGAGCCGCTCTTCTTGAATGTGGTTGAAGATGAATCGAACCTGGGCGTGGCCGTCGAACTGCAACCGGAAATTGCCGTCCGGATCCTGCAGGAAGAACGCCCCGTCCCAACCGGCGAGGAAACCGCTCGATTGCAGGCTGCTGCGCTGGTCGGCGTCGTTGACGACGTCGGTCACCATCGCGCGAATGTCGGCGGCGCGGGCCTCGGTCAGCCAATCGGCGTCCTCGCGGGCCCGCAAACCATCGATCGAACGCCGGAGATCGGCATTGTCCTCGTTGATCCGCTCGAGCATCTCACGCAACTCGCGCACGTCGTCGGCCGAAGCGGCCTCCGGCGGCGCGGCCGCAGAAACGCCGGCGAGCGCGGCCATCACGGCCGCCAATCCGGCGGCCACCAACCGAGTACGACCCCGCCCGAAGATGGGCCGGTTCGCGCCGGGGTGACGCCGATGCTGGATGGGGGAACTGTCGTCCATGGTCTTGGCTTTCCTCGCCTCTCCGGCCGGGACCGAATGTCCGGGGGCCGGCGGGATCGAACTCACTCGAACGGGCCGCGGTCCTTGAGGGTGAACTCGAACAGCGAACCGAGCTGTCCGGCCGGCACATCGGCAATGCCGTTCATACGGTCGATGACCGGACGCGGGTCGTCCAGGGCCAGCGATCCGAGCAGATCGAACTTCGACGCCAGGATCCCGTCGAGGTCGGCGGTGTCGTTCCGGGCGTGGCCCGAAGGATACATGACCAGCCCGCTGTCGCTCTCGCGGCCATCGTCGGCGGTGATCCGGATCGACGTCGGGATGCCATCGGGGTACCGATCGTCGTACTCCTGGCCACCATGCTCGAACGTGATGAGCTGCATGAGCTTGCGGGTGACCGGGTGGTCGATCGCCGCGGCCGAATAGTCGTCCGGCCCGAGCATGAGGGTCTTCCAGTAGTCGTCGTTGCCGGGCCCGAGCGTGGTGCTGCCCGTGCTCGCGGCCAGCTCGATCGCCTTCCGGAGCTTGGTCGAGACGATGTAGACCATCGAGTGGTCGGCGGACTGCCGCGTTCGCGGATCCCGCTTGGCCGGGTCGCCAATGATGCCGAAGGCCGGCTCGTAGGCGACGATCGTGATCGCCTTGATGGCCTCCGGGCTGGCCAGGAGGGCCGGATCCTTCCGGATCAGGTCGACGAGCCCCTGCAGGGCCCCCGCCGACTGGTGTTCGTACAGGCCGAGCTTGAAGTGCATGCCCATGACGGCGAAGTCGTCGCCCGAGTGGCTCAGCACCAGATCGAAGGGGCAGTCGCCATTGGTCGGCTCGAACTGCCGCCAGAACGCCTCGGGGTTGCGGAAGATGTCGCGCGGGCCGAGGAAGCCAGCCTTGGAGCGTTCCATGGCCACGATGGCGGCTTCGGTGCTGATCGCCGCACTCGCACCCTTGGAATCGCTGAGCTGCTTGCCGGCCCGGATCGCCCGCCACGGGATGTGGTGGGCGACGAACATGCCGATGGCCGACTCGATCTGCTCCGGGGTGGCCCCGGTCATCGCGCCCCAGGTCGCGGCCGACGCAATGGCCCCGTGGACGACGTGGTCGATCTTGTAGGTCTTGAGGCTGAAGACCTCGGCCAGACGACCGCGGATCTCGTCGAGCAGGATCATGCCGCGGAGGGCATCGTCGCCGCTGGCCCCGGTCATCTGGGCCGCGGCGATCGGCACCGCGTAGAAGTCGTTGTGGCCGAATTCGCCGGCGGTGTGCCCGAGCTCGGGGTTGTAGCCGAAGTTCGTGCCGTTGCTGTCCCACTCACGCACGGCCGAAGCGTTGGCCACGATGGCCTTCTCGGGCCGCACCGGCGTGGTCGACCCGAACACGGTCGCGCCGCCGGCGTGGCCGTACGTCAGGGCCTCGGATCGCAGGAGCACCGGGGCGTTGGTGCCCAGGGCCAGGGCCGAGAGGCCGCACAGCGTCGCGTCGGTGAAGAACCGAATGGTCTGGTCCTTGACCGCCTCAGACGGCTCCCCGAATTCCCGCGCCATGAAGCGGCAGGCGAACTCGCCGATGCCGAGGGCCTGGTTGGTGTCGCGGGCGAGGATGGTGGCGGTGTCGCTCGGAGCGAGGGTGGTCATTGGTTCGACTCAGGCTCGGGGGACGAAGGTCGGAACTGGCCGGCGGCCGATGCCTGACAGGCACCGAACACCGTCGCCGGCGCAGGGGGCCAAGGGTAACCGGCCCGACCGCCCGATGCACGCCCGGCCGGCGGCCGGCTCAGTCGGCTTTCAAGAAGCCCATCATCTGGTCCACGTGCTCGGCCGCCCCCATGACCACGCTGGTCCGCTCGTGCAGGGCTTCGGGCCGAATGTCGAGGATCCGCTCGGTGCCGGCGAACGCCTTGCCACCGGCTTGCTCGACGATCATCGCCATCGGATTGGCCTCGTACATCGTGCGAAGCTTGCCGCCCGGATGCGACTTCGTCGGCGGGTACAGGAACACCCCGCCCTGCAGAAGCGTGCGGTGGATGTCGGCCACCATCGACCCGATGTACCGGCTCGACCAGCCTTGCTCGTGGCACTGCCGCAGGAATGCCTGGTACGGCTCGGGGAACGAACTCGTGTACGCCTCGTTGACCGAATACACCTTGTGGCCCGACGGAATGCGGAGCCCGCCGGCCACGAGGACGAATGCCCCGATGGACTGATCGAGCACGAACATGTCGACGCCATTGCCCGTGGTCAGCACGAACACGGTCGACGAGCCGTACAGCACGTAGCCGGCCGCGGCCTGCCGCCAGCCGGGCTGCAGGTAGTGCGGTACGTCACGCGGCTTGCGGCGATCGTTCCGCAACACACTGAAAATCGTGCCCACGCCGACGCCGTAGTTGAGATTCGACGAGCCATCCAGCGGGTCAAAGAGCACGCAGTAGCGTCCACCGTCGTCCCGCGAACGCAGGACCATCGGTTCGTCTTCTTCCTCGCTGGCCAGCACCGCGATGTTGGCCCGCTCGCCCAAGCACCGCACGATGATCTCGTTGGCGATGATGTCGAGCTTCTGCTGCTGCTCGCCCTGCACGTTCGTGTCGCCGTGGTCGCCGAGGACATCCTCGATGCGGGCCCGCCGCACCTTGTTGGCGATGGTCTTGCCGGCGAGGGCGATGGCCGACAGGATCCACGAGAAGTCGCCGGTTGCCCCGGGGTACTTCTGCTCTTCCGAGAGGATGTGGCTCTGGAGGCTGGTGAGGTTGTCCCGCGTGTACATCGGACGGACCACGGCCGCATGGGGTTCGAGCGGGCCCGAGCCGCCGGGGGCGTCCGAGGGGCGGGCGGAGCTGGAGTCGGCGGCGTCGGCCATCGTGCGGGGATCCTTGGGGCGTTTCGGGGAGGCGCGGCGCGTTTCAGGGCGTCTCCACCGGATCGCCACCGCTCGGACCGGCACTATACTCGCCCCCCCGATTGCTCCCGCCGCCCACCGTTCGGCGGCTCCCGGGGCCCGCAATCGACGAATGAACCCGGCGATCGCCCGTCACCGCGGGCCGCCCCACTTGCCCGCATTTGCCCGGAAGGACCCTCCATGGCCGCTCCCGTGATCCTCGCTGCCCGCCGCACCCCCATCGGCCGCTTCCTCGGAGGCTTCACCCGCGTTTCGTCGCCGGTCCTCGGGGCCCACGCGATCAAGGCCGTTCTGGCCGACGTTCCGGCCGCCGCCGACCACGTCGACGAGTGCATCATGGGCTGCGTGCTGCAGGCGGGCCTGGGTCAGAACCCGGCCCGGCAAGCCGGACTCGGCGCCGGCCTTCCGCACACGCTCAGCGCCCAGACGATCAACAAGGTCTGCGGCTCCGGCCTGCAGGCGGTGATGCTCGCGGCCCAGTCGATCAAGGCTGGCGACAACGATCTGGTCGTGGCCGGCGGCATGGAAAACATGTCCGCCGCCCCGCACATGGCCAGCGTCCGCGGCGGGCTCAAGTTCGGCGACGGTGCCCTCGTCGACCACATGCAGTTCGACGGCCTGACCTGCGCGTTCGAGAAGTGGGCCATGGGCTGCGCGGCCGATCACATCGCCGAATCCGGCAAGATCAGCCGCGAAGAGCAGGATCGCTACGCCGCCCAGTCGCACCAGCGAGCCGCCGCGGCCACCGAAAACGGCTGGTTTGACGCCGAAATCGCGCCGCTGACCGGTGAGCAGGTCGGCAACCGCAAGGATCCCTCGGCCGCCGGCGGCGTGTCGCGGGACGAAGGCATCCGCGGCGATTCGACGGCCGAGGGCCTGGCCCGGCTGCGCCCGGCATTCGGCAAGGAAGGTTCGGTCACCGCCGGCAATGCGTCGCAGATCAGCGACGGCGCCGCCGCGGTGATCGTGGCCAGCGAGGAGAAGGCGGCGGCCATCGGCGCGGCCCCGATCGCCCGGATCAAGGACTACTACACCTCCGGCGTCGCCCCCAAGGACATCTTCCACGCCCCGGCCCTTGGCCTTCAGGCGATCTTCGAACGCAACGGCATCGGCCCGGCCGACGTCGATCTGGTGGAGCTCAACGAGGCGTTCGCCGCCCAGGTGCTCGAGAACATCCAGCACGTCGGCATCGGCGAGGACAAGCTCAATGTGTGCGGTGGCGGCGTGGCCCTTGGGCACCCGATCGGCGCGTCCGGCGCTCGCGTCCTGACCACGCTGGTGCACCAGCTCAAGCGAACCGGCGGCAAGACCGGCGTGGCCAGCCTCTGCCTTGGCGGCGGCAACTCGGTCACGATGCTGATCGAAATGGCCTGATCGTTTCGTCTCGCCGCTCGCCGAATTCCGGCGACGAGTGGCGACGATTGGCGACGGCTGGCGACGGCTGGCAACCACGACTGCCCATTCGACCCACCGCGGCCGCCCGTCCCGTTGCATCGGGGCGGGCGGCCGTTGTCGTTGGCCGCTTGCTCCCCCGCCGCCCCGCCGCGACACTGCGGGCGCCCGACGCTCCCGGCCGGGCACCTGTTCTTCTTCTTCGGGTGCGTCGCCGCCCGAATCCCGCCCGAGTCTGGCACGAGCATCGCATGAACATTGTCATCTGCGGTGCCGGCGAGATCGGATCACACGCGGCGGAAATCCTGTCCACCGGAAGTGCGTCGATCACCGTCATCGACACGGATGCCGAACGCCTGCGGCGCATCGAAGACGACATGGACGTGGCCACGGTGCTGGGAAACGCCGCCCAGGCCGACGTCTTGAGCATGGCCGGCGTCGCCGGGGCGGATCTGCTCCTGGCCGCGACGGATCAAGACGAAGTGAACCTGCTGTGCGCGGCGGTCGGACGCCAGCTCGGTGCCCGGCGGTCCGTGGCCCGCGTGCACCGCGGCGCGTTCTTTCAGCACAAGAAGCTGGACTACACCGCCGGCCTCGGCATCGACAAGTTGATCTGTCCGGAGTTCGCCACGGCGGCGGCGATCGCCCGAACCCTGCGCAACCCCGGGGCGATGGCCATTGAGAATTTCGGACGCGGCCGCATCGAGATGCAAGAGTTCCTCGCCGGCGGCGGCTCGGCGATCGGCCAACGCTTGGTTGATGTCCGCATGCCCCCGGGCGCCCGTCTGGCCCTGATTCGCCGGCGCGAAGAAGCCTTCGTGCCCGCGGCCCACAGTGTGGTGGTGGAAGGCGATTCGATCATCCTCGTCGGCAACCAAGAAGTCTTCGCCGACGCGTGCAAACGATTCCGCAACGAGAAGCTCCCGCGACGCCGCGTCGTCATCATGGGCGGCCCGCCCATGGCCGTCTGGCTGTGCCGCTCGCTGCGGGACCGCCGCTTTTCGATCCGCCTGTTTGAGACCGATCGGGTCCGCGCCGAGGAACTGGCCGAGAAACTCGACTGGGTCACGGTCATCAATGCCGACCCCACCGACCGCGGCGTCTTCGACGAAGAGAACCTCGCCAACGCCGACATCTTCATCAGCCTGCTCGACTCTGACGAAGCGAACATCATCGCCGGCGTGCTGGCCAAGACCCGCGGCGTTGACCGGGTGGTCACCGTCGTTCAGAAGCTGAAGTACCTCGACGTCGTCTTCGATATTGGCGTCGACCACGCATTCTGCACACGCCAGGCCGCCGGCGAAGAACTTGAAGCCCTGCTCGACGCCCGCGACGTTCGCCCGCTCGGCTCGCTCGCCCAGGGCAACGTGGATGTGTTGCAAGTCCGCGTCCAGGCCGATTCGCCGGTGGTGGGCCGGGCCCTGCGAGACCTGCCGCTCAGTCCCGACTGGGTGGTCGCGGCAATCAGCCGCGATGGCGAAGCATTCGTACCGGGGGCCGACGACGTGTTCGCGAAGAACGACGAAGTGATGGTCGCGGGCCGGCACGGCAAGGAATCCGCCGCCCGGTTGGAAGCGATCTTTGCGGTCGAGATTCCCGAGTGAACCACCGCTTCGTCGTCAACCAACTCGGACTCCTCCTGCTCGCCCTGGCCGTCGGCTTCGTCGGGCTGGCCATCTTCGGCCTGGCGCAGTACCGATTCTTTGATGGCGGCGCGAACGAAATCGCGTCGGCCGCGGCGATGGGCATTTCGGCGGTGGTTGGCGCGATCATCGGCGGCGGTTGCCGTTTCGCCACGCGTGGGTGCACGCGTCGGCTGGGACGCCGCGAAGCGTTACTGCTCGTCGGCCTGACGTGGGTGATCGGCGGCGCTTTGGCCGCCCTGCCCTACCGGCTGTGGTCGGAACTGCACCGCGGTTTGTCGGCCGATCATCCGTTTCACTCCTTTGCCGACTGCTACTTCGAATCGATCAGCGGCCTGACCACCACCGGGGCGACGGTGCTGTCGGCGATCGGAGAACTGCCCGCGAGCCTGCTGCTCTGGCGCTCGATCACGCACTGGCTCGGGGGGCTGGGCATCGTCGTGCTCTTCGTGGCCGTGCTCCCGAGTCTCGGCACTGGCGGCAAACGGCTCTTCCGCGTGGAAGCTCCGGGACCGCGGCACGAAGGCGTGAAACCGCACATCGGCGAAACCAGCCGGATCCTCTGGTTGCTGTACCTCGGCCTGACCGCCGCGTGCCTGATCGGCTACCGGGTCTTCGGCATGTCGTGGTTCGACGCCACCTGCCACGCGTTCAGCACGCTCTCGACCGGCGGTTTGTCCACCCGCGACGCGTCGCTCGGCCACTGGAACAGCCTGGGGATCGATCTCGTGGCCATGGTCTTCATGCTGGCCGCCGGTCTGAATTTCGCCCTCTACTACCACGCGACCAAGGGCCGGTGGAAGCCGATCTGGCGAGACGTTGAACTGCGCGTTTACCTGATCAGCAAGCTCGGCGTCATCCTTCTGCTGATGCCCGGGCTGATGGGCCGCACGATCCAATTGACCAACGGCGAGACCGTCGAGGGGACCTTCGGAACCGCGCTGCGGCACGCATCGTTCGCCACCGCGAGCATGCACACCGGCACCGGATTCGGCATCGGCGACTATGAGGCCTGGTCCACCCTGTCCCAGATCCTGCTCGTGGGGCTCATGTTCATCGGCGGATGCGCCGGATCGACGGCCGGCGGCATCAAGGTCGTGCGCTTCTGGGTGGCCATCAAGATCATGGCCGCCGAACTCGAAAAAGCCTTTCGGCCGGACGTCGTGCGCCCGCTGCGCGTGGGCGGGGCGACGATCGATCCGCAGATGAAGATCGCCGTCCTGACGTTCTTGATTGGCTTTGTCGTGGTGCTGATTGGCGGCGCCGCGGCCATCGGGCTGCTGGAAAGCGGCGACGAACGGGCCGACGTGACGACGTCACTGACCGCATCGCTGGCCTGCATCGCCAACGTCGGACCGGGCCTTGGTTTCGTCGGCCCCACCGACAACTTCGGTTGGTTCAGCGGACCGAGCAAGTACGTGCTGAGCCTCTTGATGGTCCTCGGCCGTCTCGAGTTCTTTGCCATCGTCGTGCTGTTCACCCCGCGATTCTGGCGCGGCGACTGATGCGATTCTGTCGAGCCGCGCATCGCCTGCGCCGCCTCTGACGCTCAGCATCCCGAGTATTTTCGGACCCGCATCCGATTGCGCCTCCCGCGAAGTGGACGGCGAAGGCCCAGGCGATCGATACCCCACCAGCGGGTCAGCGATCGTATCCCTGGCCCCTCGCTCATCATGCCGACCGCGGAGTGCAACGCTCATGGCCACGACCAACAAGCCAGTACGACCGTTCGGCCCCGCAGAATCAGAAGACCTCGTGAACCGGGTCATGCCGACGATCCCCCAATCGGCCATGTCCACGTCGGCCCCGCCCAAGCCCGCGTCCGATCCGTCGACGGCCCCGGCAAACGACTCTCCGGAGCGACGAACCGCCAAGACGTTCCTCGCCCGCGGGCCTCGCCCGGAGACGGGCAGCCTGCGTTCGGAGAACCTGGTGGCGATCTTCATGCTGGCCACCCGACTCCACGAGGACGGCCACCTGGGCCAGGCGGCAGAGCTCTACACCCAAGTCATGGAAGCCGACGCGTCGTTCGTGGAAGCCCGGCATCTCTACGGCCTGCTGCTCGCCCAGCGCGGCGACCACGCGGGGGCGGCGGTGCAACTCGAATCCGTCGTCCGCGATCAGCCGACCAATGAGCACCTCCGCGAGCTTGGCGAGGTGTACTGCGCATTGGAACGCTGGGACCGCGCGGTCCGGCAGTTCTCGATGGCCCTGGAAGCAAATCCGGCTGACATGGACGCCATGCGCAATCTTGGCCATGCCCGGTACGCGCAGGATCGCTTTGCCGATGCCGCCCGCGCCTACCGCCACGCCTTGCAGGCACGGTCGACGGACCCGAGAACCTGGGCCGCGCTCGGATTCTCGCTCGCCCACCTCGGCCACATCAACGAAGCACGCAGCGCCTTTGGCGTGGCCATCGAGCAAGATCCGTCGGACGATGAGTCCCGTCACATGCACTCTGCCTTGGCCGGTGAAGTTCCACGGGCCGCACCGGAGTCCTACGTTGCCGCGCTCTTCGATCGCTACGCCACGCGATTCGAACGGCACCTGGTCGAAGGACTCGGGTACCGCGTGCCGGAGCAGCTCCGAGCCCTTGTGGACGAAGTGCAAGTCTCCATTTCTCGGCCCCACTCACTCGACATCCTGGACCTTGGCTGCGGGACGGGACTGACCGGCGCGGCGTTCGCCGATTGCGCGGCCCGCTGCGTGGGCGTCGACGTGTCGACCGAAATGATCGAGCTGTGCCGGAACCGCGAGCCGTACACCGAGGTGGAGGCGATGGGCATCCGGCCGTGGCTCCGCGCGGCCATCGAACGCGGCGAGCAGTTCGATCTGATCCTGGCCGGGGACGTCCTGATCTACGTCGGCGACGTTGATGACGTCTTCCCGATGATCCACGCGCTGCTGCGGCCCGGGGGGCTCTTTGGCTTCAGTACCGAATGTGCGCCCGGCCACGACTACCAGCTCCAAACAACCGGCCGGTTCGCTCACAGCTTGCCGTACCTGGATCGCACGACGGCCCTGGCCCAGTTCGAACTCGAGGGCCGGCGTCCGACGATCATCCGCGTCGAGCGGGACCATCCGGTGACCGGGCACCTGAGCGTCGTCCGCCGACCGGCCTGACCGGCGACTCCCAACGTCCGACGCCCTTCTGTCCTCAGCGGCATGCACGTCCGGCGAACCGCCGCCCCCCGCCGCTCCCCCGCCCCGCCGCCCCGCGGAGGACGCTTTTCGGACCGCGGCCCAGCGGGCGGCCGGGGACGAGCCTGGGGACAAGCCCGGGGGCGAGCCCGACGACCGGGCCAAGCGCACTCGGAAATAGACGCAGGCGACCGTTCAGGCTGCCCCGACGGCCATCGGACTTGAACGTGGCGGACGGCTACAATCGTCGGCTTGCCCTCGAAGGACCGCATCCGGTCCGGCGCGATCGCCGCCGCCAGGGCTCCTGACCCGTCACCATCCCCTCCCGCGGCCCCCTGAAGGCCCACCGGGACCCCGGGGCCGACTGCCACCGATGCCCATCCGCAACTTCTCGATCATCGCCCACATCGACCACGGCAAGAGCACGCTGGCCGACCGCCTCCTGCAAATGACCAAGGCGGTTACGGCCCGTGAGGCGCGCGCCCAGATGCTCGACTCGATGGACCTCGAGCGGGAGCGCGGGATCACGATCAAGGCGTCGGCGGTGACCGTGCGCCATACCTTCGAGGGCGAGGAGTACATCCTCAACTTCATCGACACGCCGGGCCACGTCGACTTCGCCTACGAGGTGAGCCGGGCCCTGACCGCGTGCGAGGGTGCCCTGCTTGTCGTCGACTCGACCCAGGGCGTCGAAGCCCAGACCGTGGCCAACGCGTACCTCGCGGTGGCCCAGGACCTTGAGTTGATCCCCGTCGTCAACAAGATCGACCTGCCCGCCGCTGACCCCGACAAGGTCGCGATGGAGATCGAGCAAGTCCTCGGCCTGCCGGCGGAAGACTGCATCTACTGCTCGGCCAAGAGCGGCAAGGGCATCGTTGAACTGCTCGACGCGATCTGCGAAAAGCTGCCGGCGCCGCGCGAGCCCGTCGTGAAGCAGACCCGGGCGCTCATCTTCGACAGCCACTACGACGAGTACCGCGGGGTCGTCGTGTACTTCCGCCTCTTCGACGGGCACCTGAACATCGGCGATCGCATCCGCATGATGGGGACCGGCAACACGTTCACCATCACCGAACTCGGCCGCTACACGCCCCACCCCGAGAAGATGAAGTCGATGGGTCCGGCCGACGTGGGCTACATGGTCGCGGCGATCAAGACGCTCGGCGACGTGCGCGTCGGTGACACCATCACCCTTGACGGCGACCCGGCGGCCGAAGCCCTTCCCGGCTACGAAGAGCCGCAGCAGATGGTGTTCTGCGATTTCTATCCTTCGAGCCTGGGCGATGGCGGCAAGAAGGGCGACTTTGAATCGCTGCGCGAGGCGATCGAAAAGCTCAGCCTCAACGACGCGAGCTTCACGTTCGAGGTCAATCACTCCGAGGCCCTCGGCTTTGGATTCCGGTGCGGCTTCCTGGGCCTGCTGCACATGGAGATCGTGCAGGAACGACTCGAACGCGAAGGCAAGGTCGAGATCGTCCAGACCGCGCCGACGGTCAGCTACGAAGTCGTCATGACCGACGGCACGATGCGGGAGATCCACAACCCCGCCGACCTTCCGGACGCCGGAATGATCACGGAGATTCGCGAGCCGATCGTGAAGATCGAAATCATCTGCCCGAACGAGAACATCGGCGACCTGATGCAGCTCTGCGACGGGCGGCGTGGCATCTTCCAATCGCAGCAGTACCTCAGTGAAGGCCGCCAGATCCTGACGTACGAGTTGCCGCTGGCCGAAATCATCTACGACTTCTACGACAAGTTGAAGTCGATCACCCGCGGCTACGGCACGATGGACTACGAGATCATCGGCAACCGCAGTGACCGCTTGGCCAAGGTGAACATCCTGATCAATGGCGAGGTGGTTGAAGCCCTGAGCCTGATCTGCCACAAGGACACCGCGGACAAACGCGGTCGCCTCATCCTGCAGAAACTCCGCAAGCAGATCGATCGGCACCAGTTCGAGATTCCGCTGCAGGCGGCCATCGGCGGCAAGGTCATTGCCCGCGAGACCATCAAGGCGATGCGAAAGAACGTGACGGCCAAGTGCTACGGCGGCGACATCAGCCGCAAGCGCAAGCTGCTCGAGAAGCAGAAGGAAGGCAAGAAGCGGATGAAGACCGTCGGCTCGGTCAACATCCCCCAGGAAGCCTTCATGGCGGTGCTCGAAGCCGACGAATGAGCGCGAACGGGCCGCGCCGCGATTCCGGCACCGGCGGCCAGAATCTGGATCTTTGGCCGCCGACGGCCGTACAAGGATCGGGGACCGTGGAATGCCCGCTCCCCCGCTGGGTCATGCATGTGGCCCTCGGTGCCCAAACCCCAGCGCCCCGGCGGCCAGTGGGCAACGTCCCGCACCGCAGCGGCGGACGCTTGGGCGGCAAACGGCGAACGTCCGTTTTTCACCTTCGGATTGGCCCACACCTGACCGCTGCAACATTTGAATCATGCTGAGTCATGCCGGATCACGCTGAATCATGCTGAATCATGCTGAATCATGGCGCCCGAACCACGGCGAATTCGCCGTCCGCCGGTCGCCCACTCCCACGCTTCTTTCTATCCAGCCCAGCCCGGAGACCGATCCATGGCCCGACCCGAACGATTCCTGCTGCACGGCCTGATCGGCCTCTCATTGCTGCTCAACGTCATTGTCCTCGCCGGCGGTGCCGGCTCCACTGCGATGGCTCGCGCCGCCGCCTGGATGGCCGATCTCGGTCCGGCCGAGGGCCTGATCCTCACCCCGACCGGCGACGAAGCGGATGCCGCCGATGAGCTCACCGTCCGCAACCGCGACGGGCACCTGAGCTGGGGCGAGTCCGTCCACCACCGCGCCATGTCCCTGGCGACCGTCGACGACCGCAAGATCATCAGCCTGCTCATGAAGAGTGAGACGGTTGAGGACCAGCGCATTGCCCTGCGAGAAGAACTTCAGGCCCAGCAAGTCGAGTTTGAAGGCCGGCTGCAGGCGATCGCCGACACGGCCAGCCGCCTGAACCCCGAGAGCGAGGCCGACCGTCCCCAACTCGACGAGGCCTACGCCGCGTACCAGCAGGCCCAGCAGGAATTCCAGCAGTGGCAGCAGGAAGCCCGGGCCAAGGGAGACCGGCTCGAAGCCGAAGCCCTGAAGGTCGCTTACCAGCAGCTCACCGCCGCGGTCGACGTCGTTGCCGACACGAAGGACATCAACCTGGTGCTGCGGGCGATCCCCTTCACCGAGCCGTTCTCGGAAGAAGATCCCCGCGCGGTGTCGCTGAGCATGCGGATGCGGACCGCGGTCTTGGCCCCGTCGGGCCTGGACATCACCCAGGACGTGCTCGAAGAACTCGACCTCTGAGTTCGTTTCGCCGCCGTCGACGGATTGAGCGCACCCAGCCCGGGACCTGACCCGCGCGGCCGCGCTGGACGCCGCCGACCAACGCGGCACGTGCATGAAACCCGTGCGACCGCCCGGGGCCGGCCCATTGCCTGCCCCGGACGGTCGCATTTCTCTGCCGGGCAACGCCTCCCGGCAACCGTCTTTCGGCGGCCGTCCCTCGGCGACCGTCCCTCAATCATCGCAGTCCCACCACCGCCTTCTGGCGGCGAGGAGTTCCACCGTGCTGCCGATCACGCCTGCTTCGCCCGGTGACGACGATCAGCCGATCGGTCCAGACCGCACGCCGTTCTCCGAGTTGGGCGGCGAGGATCGCGTGCGCGAGCTGACCGACCGGTTCTACGATCGGATGGACACCGACGAGGCCTACCGGGTCATCCGAGCCCTGCACCCGGCCGACCTGGCGAACGCCCGCGACCGACTCTTCAAGTTCTTGTGTGGCTGGCTTGGCGGACCGCAGCTCTACATGGAGGAGTTCGGACACCCACGGCTGCGCATGCGCCATGCCCCCTTCCCCATCGGCGAGCAAGAACGCGACGAATGGCTCGGCTGCATGGCCGTGGCGATGGACGAGATGGAGATCGACGGGGTCCTCCGCCGTTTCCTCGACGGCCGATTCGCCCACGTGGCGGACTTCATGCGGAATCACCCCGGCTGAACGGGCGTCCGAGCGACCGAGTGCGACGGGCGTGAACGCCGAACTGGCGATCTCCATCCCTGGGACCTGATCCATGGCCAGCACGCTGACGATCTTCGGCGTTCACCTTGTGGTGTGGTTGGTCATGGCCGCGATCATTCCCCGCCGCCGGACGGCCGGTGAAGCCCATGCATGGCTCCTGGTGGTCGCGCTTCTGCCCGTGATCGGTGCCGCGAGCTATGTCTTCCACGCCCGCACGCGCACCCTCCGACGCGCGAGGACGTTCGCATCGCCATCGCCCGATGGGCCAGGGCCTCCGCCGAAGTCGGCTGATGTCCAGGCATTGACGGCGCGCCTCGACGCACTCATTGCTCAGATCCCTGGCGGGGCCGCGCACCCGTGGTCGGCGTTCGAGCCACTCGACCCCGGCGTCCCCACCGTCGACGCGGTGATTGCGGGCATCGCTTCGGCCACGTCTTCGGTCGACCTCGAGTACTTCATCGTCGCCAATGACGAAATGGGGACGCAGATACGCGAAGCCCTGATTCGTGCCGCGGATCGCGGGATCGACTGCCGCCTGCTGGTCGATGCGGCGGCATCGCACGCGCTCTTTCTGCACCATCGCCCTGCTCTCGAACAGCACGGCGTGCAGATCCGCCGCATGTCGATGGTGCCCTACCGACTCTGGCCGGTGCGCCGCTTGGACCTGCGCAACCACCGGAAACTGGCCGTGTTCGACGGGCGAACGGCAATCGTCGGCAGTCAGAACATGGACGACCGACGACGTGCATCGCACGCGTCGAGCCTCGATCCGAATTGGCTCGAGTTGTCGGTACAGGTTTCCGGCCCGGTGGTGCTGGCCCTGCGCGATGTCTTCAATTCTGACTGGCGGGCCGCGGCGAACGAGGCATCTTATGACCGTCCACGCGTCCCGAACCCTGGTCACACAAGTTCTGACGTGGCAGACGAAGTTCTCGAGCCGCGCCCCCATCGCAACGGACCGGGCAAGATCGCTTCATCTCGACGGCTGCATGTCATTCCGACCGGCCCGCACGCCGAGGCCGCCCGACTTGAAGATGTCGTCCACACACTGATCGACGCCGCCCAGAGCCACATTCGGATCGTCACGCCATACTTCGTTCCCACCGACCCGATCCTCAGTTCGCTCCGGCTCGCCTTGCTCCGCGGCGTCGACGTCCGTATTCAGGTTCCCGGCACGATCCGTCCCCGAATCGCCCGATACGCCGCCTTCGGATACCTCGCCGACCTGCGCACGCTCGGCGCACAAGTTGAAGTCCTGCCCTCCGGATACCTCCACGCCAAGTTCATTGCGATCGACGACGATATTCGCATGTTCGGCTCCGGCAACTTCGATGCACGGAGCTTTTGGATCAATCGCGAACTCGTGTTCGTCTCGGTCGATCCCGAAACCGCCCACCGCCTTGATGTCGCCACGGCGCCAATCAACGACGCCGTCCGTGCGTGGGACGAACTCCCGCTCAATCGGCCGAATTCGATCGAGCAGGCCCTTCGGCAATGGTCTCGGATCGCGACGCCGCTGCTTTGAGCCCTCGGCTCGATCCTCCGCGACAAGCCGATCATCGCGATCACAGCGATCACGGCCAGCACGCGATCGGTTCGACGGATCCGGCCGCGATCTCCACGCCCACTCACTCCGCCGCCGCATCGGATTCGCCGCGAGATGCCTCGCGCGCGGCTCGCAGTTGATCCGCCAGCGCCGCAAGCAGTGACGCTTTCACCGCATCCATCGACGGCACCGGTGATCCGGCCGCTGCACACTCGGCGGCCAGGCTGGTCACGCGCCGTCCGTGCAGACCGCACGGCACGATCAATGCGAAGTGCTCAAGGTTCGGGGCGACGTTCAATGCGAGCCCGTGCATGCTGACCCAGCGCGAGACCCGGACGCCCATGGCCGCGATCTTCCCGGCCGTGGCCGCGGCCACGTCGCCCGTCGCCAGACGGCCAGTGGCCACGTCGCCCGCTCCCGGCACCCAGACGCCGGTCGCCCCTTCGTCGCGCACGCCAGTCACCCCGAACGCGGCGATCGTGTCGATGACGGCTTCCTCGAGCAATCGCATGTAACCGTGGAGCCGCAAGCCGAACGCGTTGAGGTCCAGGATCGGATACGCCACGAGTTGACCGGGGCCGTGGTAGGTGACATCGCCCCCGCGATCCGTCGCTTCGACCTGGACGCCGGCGGCGGCGAACTGCTCGGGCGACGCGACCAGATGATCCGCGGCCCCCTTCCGCCGGCTCACCGTGACCACCGGGGGATCGTGCTCGACGAACATGATGTGCATCGGCCCGCCCGAGTCACGGGCGGCGATCACCTCGGCCTGCCGCGCCCGTTGCTGCTCGAACGTTTCCGCGTACGCCGCCCGCCCGAGGTCGTGGAATTGAATCGAGACGTCGGCCACGGGGACGGTAATCGAAGGAGTCTCACACATCGAAGAGCATCCGCTGTTCCGCGTGCCGCGGCCGAGACGCGGACGCGTTGGCCGGCACCGAATCGCCCTGGTCATCGATCAGGCCCAGCGGCGCGGTCGCCAGTTCGCGATCGCCGATGGTCACCGGCGGCGCCGGGCGATCCTGAGCGGTGATGACCAAGCGGTCGGCGAGTTCCGGCGTCAGCCGCTCCCAGGTTCCGCGGACCGTCTGCGGGCAATTGCACTGCTGCGAGAGGTGCAGCAGCACGATGTGGGCGACGGGAGCGGACTCGGCGATCCGTCGTGCGGCCCGGGCGGATTCTTCGTTGGACAAGTGCCCCGAGCCGCCCATGATTCGCTGCTTGAGAAACGCAGGCCGATCGCTGGCGGCCTGCAGGTGCGGGTCGTAGTTCGACTCGATCGCCAACACGTGGATGCCGGCAAAACGTCGGGGCAGGTCCGGCGGCATGCGTCCCAGGTCGGTGGCCCATCCGACGCGAGCGTCGCCCACGCGGAAAACGAATGCGAGCGATCCGAGTTGATCGTGCGGCATCGGAATCGGGTCGATGTCCATGGCCGCCGCGCCTGATCCCAGGGAGAACGCTCCGTCGAACAGACGGATGGATCGACCGTCAAATCCGTGGTGTACCGCCCGCTGTCGGTGCCCCCGGTGAAGGTAGACCGGAAGGTCGTACCGCGGAGCCCCCGCTGCCCATCCGGTGTGCAAGTGGTCGCGATCCGGATGCGTCACGACGATGCCGTCGAGGTCGCCGAGCTCCATCCCGCACCCGGATGCGGCCAACCGGCGCCCGGTCTCACGCGGACTGAATCCGGCGTCGACCATGATCGCATGGGTCCGATCGACGCCCGCCCAACTGATGATGGAGGCGTTGCCGCGCGAACCGGTGCCAAGCACATGGATCCGCAGGTGCGCATCGGCGGCGTCCGAGGCGCGGAGGTCGCAGGCTGCGCCCGGATCGCGGGATGCGCCGGGATCGCGGGCTGCGCTGGGATCACGGGCTGCGCTGGGATCACGGGCTGCGCCGGGATCACGGGCTGCGCCGGGATCCGCGTCATCGCACGGGGGGCGAACGCTCAAGCCGTCCCCCGGCTCGCTCGCTTGCGGTTGGAAATCCAGCCGCGCTTCGAATCCTTGAGCCAGTTGAGATACTCGGCCACGAGCGGTTCGTCCTCTCGGTCCCGCAGTCCCTCGATGGCGTTGACGCCGGCCAGTCCTTCCCGGTTCAGGCGACGAAAAACCCACCGGGCCAGATCGATCTCCCGGCGATCCATCCCCGCGCGGCGCATCCCCACGAGATTGACCGCCCCCGCGAAGGTGTTCGCGGTGACCGTCCAGTACATCGGAACGTCCTTGGTCGAAACGGTCCCGCCGCCGATCATCGCCCCTCGGCCGACGCGGCAGAACTGATGAATCCCGCTGAGCCCGCCGAAGGTGACGGCCGGTTCGACGATGACATGACCGGCGAGCACCGCCCCCGACGCCATCACGATGCGATCGGCCACGCGGCAATCGTGACCGACGTGCACGCTGCTCATGAGAAAGTTGCGGCTGCCGATGGTCGTCGGCCCGTCGTCGGTCATCGCCCGGTGGACGGTCACCCCTTCACGCATGACGTTGTCGTCGCCGATCACCACGCCACGGCCGGGCGTCGAGGGGTCGTAGCTCAGCGATTGCGGGGCGAGACCGATCGACACATTGGGGTAAATGAGGTTGCCGGTTCCGATTTCCGTCGGACCTTCGATCCAGCATTGTCCGATGAGGCGGGTTCCGGACGCGATGCGCACACCGGCGCCAACGACCGCGCCGGGGCCAACGTGCACGTCATCCGCGAGTTCAGCGGATGGATCGACAATTGCGGACGGATGAACGTGGGGCATGCATGCAGTGTATCGCGACCGCGATGCCCACCGACGAGCGGGAGAGCCGCAGCCGCCCATCGCCGAAGCGGCCGCCGGAGCCGCCATCGGAGCGCTTGGCTGGCCGGTTTTCGGCCAGTGCCGCGTTGATGTGAGGCTTGCGTCGGGTTGGCGTCGGACTGACTACGGGCTGGCTACGGGCTGACGACTGGCCGACGACTGGCTGACAATTGGCCAACAGTCGGTTGACCACCGCGGACCACACGAGACCCCCGCGAGAGCGACGGCTGACCACCGCGGGCCACGCCCCGATCGGATGTCAGCGGCGGAAACCTTCGTCGGCACGAAGACCAGCGATGCCGGGATTCGTACCCGCCGCCACGTCCATCGCGCGATCGGCCGGCGCCCCCGGTCCGGCGTTCGGCGGGATCTCCGTCTCGACCATCGGCGAGGCATGGTCCCCCATGCCCGTCATGCCCGTCATGCCGTCCCACTCGACGACCGGAATACAGCCATTCGGCCCCGCATCCATCGCCGCGCGTTGTTGCTCGGCCCAGTGCTCGGGATCGACGGTGAACCGCCCCACCGTGCGCCCGCGATCCAGAAGTGGGACGAGCAACGGCATGCCGGCATCCGGCTCGGACCAGATCGGTCGCACGCTGTCTCCGAAGATTCGCCCGACCGCATTCAGCTGACGGTAGATCTGCCGCGGCCGATCGGTCTCGATGGGCTCCAAGGCATCGAACGCCCCGTTGACGTCCGGCCACGGTCGCTCGTTCCACCAGGCGACCGGGCTGCCTGGCATGATCAGTGTCCCCGGTTGGGCAACGAGCAGCGTTCCAGCCCGAGGCTCTCTGCCACACTCGATGGCGTCGACGATGCGGGCAAGGCCGGCCGGAACCTCGAACGGCTCTTCGCCCGTCCACACCAATTCAACGGCGTCGACGTAGTTCGAACGCTCGAGCGCGGTCCGCGCTTCATCTTGGAGTGCGAGCAATTCCGCCGGCATCGGGATACCGCGCCACGCGGCGTCGATCGCCCCGACTTCACGCCGGATCGTCATCTCAGCCTTGTCACGGGCGAGTGGTCGCTCGGCTTCTTCCACGCGCGACAACTGATGCAACGCGAACGTAGTCGACTGCAGTGCGATGATCGGCGCGGTTGATGTGCGCCATCGCCCTTCGTCGCCGCTCTCGCCCCACGCGGCCGAAGCCTTGGCGAAGTCAGAGCATTGGGCCAACAATGCAGCCCAACTCAGCGTGTCTGAATCAAATTCCCGCATCGACGTTCCCGGCCACTGGCCGCGGGGCCCGGCACGGACCTCAGAGTTCCACGAGTTCCATGTCGCTCAACACGACCGCTTCATCCTCCCGCCGCGTCGTGATGGACGCGAACTCGGAGAGGCCCAGCTCCCCCACCATCTGCTGGCGGGTGTTCGCGGGGTTGTACGCCGCCGGCGCCTCGCCCAATCGGGCGGCCATCAGGTCGATGGCGAGCTGCGCTTCACCCTTGCAGTAGTCGATCGGATCGATCGCCCGATCGAAGGCCTGGATGATGCCGTCGGCGTTCTCGAACGTGCCGGACTTTTCCATCCAGGTCGCCGAGGGGAGCACCACATCGGCCCGCTCGAGCAGCGGCCCGGTGAGCGTGTCGATCAGGACGACGAAGGCATCGTCGGGGATGGCGTTCGTCAGCGGCTCGGTGGCCCAGTCGCTGGGGTAGTTGCCCGACAGCACAACGGCGTCGTAGCCGCCTGAGGCCATGTCGCGGACGGCCGCGTCGTACTCGATCGAACCGCCCATCGCCTTGAGGACCCGCCGCACGCCTCGGGCGTTGGGAGCCTTCTCGGCCCGCAGCGTGAAACCATCGGCAAAGACCTGGTCCTCGCCCATCGTCGGCACGGGACCGACGGCAAACGTGACGTCGCCGGGCAGGCTTCGGGCCCACGTGGCCAGCCAGTAGGCGTCTTCGCACGAAAGCATGGGGCTGACCATGACCATGACCCGCTTGGCCGCGGCATCGGTGGTGCCGGCGAGCCGGGCGTTCGTCGCCGCGTAGGCAGCGTCCCAGGCCTCGCGGGCATGGTCCATGCCGAACGGTTCCGCCCCACGAACCAGGGGCATCACGAACCGGTCGTTGCTGTGAACGTGCTTCCAGCCGTAGCGGACTTCGTCGGTGATCCAGTGGCCATTGACGTCTTCGTTGTGCCGCGGCTTGATGCGGTACACGGTGCCATCGTTGTGGTGGACCGAAATGTTGTCGCCGCTCGACGTGAGCCCGTCGATCGAAGGCGTCTTCTTCAGCAGCCAGACGCGCTGCTGGAAGAGGAAGTCCTTGTCGAGGAGCGCACCCACCGGACACAGGTCGATCACGTTGCCCGAGAGCGGGTTGTCGAGCGGCTTGCCGGGGAAGATGTCGATCTGCTCGTACGCGCCGCGGCCGTCGACCATCAACTCGCCGGTCTCGGTGATCTCGCGGGTGAAGCGAACGCACCGCGTGCACATGATGCAGCGGTCGCTGTAGAGCATCACGTGCGGACCGATGTCCTTCTTCGGCTGCTTGATCTTCTGTTCTTGGAAGCGGGCCTGCGACCGTCCGTACTGGTACGAGTAATCCTGCAGGTGGCATTCGCCGGCTTGGTCGCAGACCGGGCAATCAACCGGGTGGTTGATCAGCAGGTACTCCATGACCGCCTTCTGGTTGCCGATGGCCTTGGGGCTGTCCGTGTAGACGACCTGCCCTTCCGACGCCATGGTCTGGCAGGTCGGGACAAGTTTGGGCATGGGCTCGAGCTTGCCGCCGTTCCGCGGATTCGGGGCCCACACCTCGGCCAGGCAGATCCGGCAATTGGCGACCACCGAAAGGCTCGGATGCCAGCAGTAGTGCGGGACTTCGATGCCGTTGTCCAGGGCGACCTGGAGGATGTTCTGTCCCGACTCGAACGAGCAGGTCCGGCCGTTGAGGGTCAGCTCTGGCATGGCGAACGCAGGCTCCGAAGGGTCGCACGGCCAATGGCCGCGATGCCGACGCGGGAGATCGAACGGAGACCGACCGGGTCCCGAACTCGCCGCGTACTCAAGGCCCGGCATGGTAGCACGGGACCCGGTCGGGCAGCGGTTCCGCGGGGGAACCGACTCAGGCGGATTCGGGGAGGACGGGCCGGCGGCCGGGGAGTGCCGGGAGGGGCGAGGTGGCCGGGTGGCCAGGAGGCCCGGGATGGCCCGGGATGGCCGGGATGGCCGGGAGGCCGGGAGGCCGGGGAGCCGGGGAGCCGGGGAGCCGGGGAGCCGGACGGGCCGGGCGTGGACCGCCGACGGGGTGCGTTCGAGGCAAGGCTGACCTGAGGCCCATCGGCATTCGGGATATCCCCGGGCAAGGTGCTCCTGGCGCGTGGAGACGGCAACACCCCAGCCGACGATGATCAGAGCCGCCGAAAGCCACCGGCGGCATCGAGCTCGACAACGAGGCCGGGCTCGGTGAAGGCCAGTCGAATCCGAACGTCAGCCTCCGGCTCTGCCGCGACCATGACCGCCCGGTACGCCTCGACCTGCAGCGCGTAGCGCTCGACGTGGTGCGCAAGGGTCGGCGGCCCCGAGGTCGCTTGACCGGACGCCGCGCCGTGGACCGGCTCGGATCCCGAATCAGAGCCGCGGGCAGGGTCGGCGGTCCCGGAACGTTCGGCCGTCCCGCGAGCCTCACCCGCCAGAGGAACATCGCGAGTCCCACCCGCTTCACCAGGCCGGGAACCATCGGCTGTCTCGAACAAGCCGAGTTGGCCTGGTCGATTCGTGGCCGCGCTGGCGTCGGCCCGGGCGATGGCTCTGCAGTCCCCTCCTCCTTCTTCGGCGACCGGATCGGTCTTCCAGTCGACGACCGTCACCACCGGCGGGTCGACCGAACGGTCGATCTCAACACGATCGATGAAGCCTCGCTGGACACCCTCTTCGTACATGCGAATCCACGGCCGCTCGTTCTGGGCCTCCATGCTGGTCCGATCCCGGTCGCCGGCCCGAAGCTCCGCCGCGATGCCCGGACGCTCGAGCACGGCCCGAAAGTCGGCGATGCACCGCGCGAGCAAGGCTGCGTCCGCCCGCGGGGCCGCCCGCCGGGCGACGGCCAGAAGATCCGCGTCGCTGGCCGAAAAGTCTTCCAACCACATGACTTGTTCGAGGAGGGCGTGGATGACCGTCCCCCGCACCCGCGGCGTCTGATCGGCCGGATACAGACGCCTGGCCAGTGGCACCGTGGCGGCGGCATGCGTCGAGGCCGCGGCCCCGTCGGTCGCCCGTGGACGCCGCGGACCGAGCAGGCGGAATCGCGGCGCGCGGACAGCCAACGCGGACGGCTCGCCCGGTTCCGTCGATTCACTCGGATCGCGCGGCCAGCGCGGCTGGCCCGATTCGGCCACTTCGCCTGATTCGGCCAGTTCGGCCAGTTCGGTCCGTTCGGTCCGTTCGGTCCGTTCGGCCCGTTCGGTCCGTTCGACCAGTTCGGCCCGTTCAGCCAGTTCAGCCCGTTCGCTTGGAGACCCGTCACCCACGTCCGGACTGGCGGGCGATCCGTCCGCATCCGGTGTCCCTTGGGTTTCCGCATCGAGTGACGCATGCATCCGTGCTTCGTCGCCCGTCTTCCACGCCACGCCCGCGGGCTCCGGTACGTCGGCCCCGATCACGCCGCCGCACAGCACGCCGGACACCGTGTCGTCGAAACCAGTTCGCGCGTCCTTGGCGACCTTGGGCGCCGGCACCACGACCGACAGGCCGGCGCGGGCCCGCGTCATCGCGACGTACAGAATCGAGAGCGACTCGCGGGCGACTTCCGCGTCGGCCGTTTCGAGGCGTTCGACGTCGGCCGGTCCAAAGCCGGCGGCGGCGATCGCTTTGGGAACGTGCACGTGGGCGAGCGTGACCGGCCCGACGGGGGCATCGCGGAATCCACGCGGCCCGCGATGATGGCTGCGGTACAGACGCTCGGTTTCGGCGACCGGCACCACCACGAAATCGAACTCCAATCCCTTGGACGCGTGCACCGTCATGATCTGGACCGGCGCGTCGGACGGATCATCCAACGTGAACCGGCGCATCCGATCGACAAACTCCGATGGCCGCCGGCCGAGCGTGGCCACCCCACCGCCTTCGCCTGACCATTCGGCCGCCCGTTCGGCCACCCGGCGCAAGCGGCGCACCTGCGACGCATCGCACACCGGCACCAGGCGATCCACCACGTCGCCGACCTGAGCGGCCAGCCCTGACTCGGCGATCCAGCCACGCACCCGGCGAGAAAGCCGCGCCGCCGCCCGCTGCGTCGCACGGCGATCCCGAAGATCCACCGGTTCCAATTCCAGTGCCGCCGCGACCGGCGACGTCCACACGTGGGCGAATGCGCCCGTGTCGCCGGGATGGTCGGCCAGATGCAAGAGGCTCAGCACCGCGGTCACCGCCGGATCGTCCACGACCGGCCGGCCGCCCGGCAATGCCGGGTCGATGCCGATGGCCCGTAAACCGGCCCGCAGCCGAGCTCCGAGCCCGCCGCTCCGCACCAGAATCCCGATCGTGCGCGACGGATGCCTCCGATGCCAGTGGGCGACCCGATTGATCGTCGAATCGACGAGGGCATCCTTCGCCGACTCGCCGCTTTCCTTGTTCGCCGGGCGACCAACGAACAACTCGGCGTAGCCGGACGTGTTGGCCAGCGGCGGCGCGGACGCGTGTTCGATCCAGTCGGCGTGCCAGTCTTCCGCCGCCCGGGCCGAAGCCGGCGACGCAATCGCCGGGTTGTCCGGCAGCGTGCCACACACGCGGTTGACGAATTCAATGATCGCCGGCCGACTGCGCCAACTTCGAGCCAACGGTTCATCGATGATGGCCGACTCGGCGCCCGGCAGAATGAGCGACGGCAATCCGGCCAGAATCTGCGGCTTGCCGCCGCGCCAGCCGTAGATCGACTGTTTGACGTCGCCGACGACGAAGAGCGACCGCGCGGCCGAGGCATCCTCCACCAGTCGCTCGACCACCGGCTGCAATCCGTGCCATTGCTGCAGGCTGGTGTCCTGGAACTCGTCGAGCAACATGTGGTCGAGCCGTGCGTCGAGTCGCCATGCAAGTCGTTCCGCATTGCCCGTCACATCGTCGCCGTCGTCCAACGCCCGGATGATCGAGCCAACGAGGTCGTCGAACGTGACCACGCCTGCGGCCCGCTTGATCCGTTGCTGGGCGATGTGGAAGCGAGCCGCCAGTTCGCCGATGGCCCGCGATTCCTCGGCCAACGCGGCCATACAGACGTGGGCGATTCGGGTCATCAACGTTCGGGTGGCGTCGACGAGCTCGGGTGGAATCGGCTTCTGGCGGAAGGTCTCGTCGCCCTCGGCGACCTTCTTGGGCAAGCCGGTCTTGAGCAGAGCCTGCAGCCCGGACGTGCCGCCCGCGCTCACGGCGGCTTCGAACGCGTCGGCCAGACTCAGAGCGGGCTTGGCGCTCGGCGATTTTTCGGCCGCGCTGGCGGAAGCCCCTCGAAGTGCGGCGAGGGCGGACGCGACCGCCGCGTCGTCGACGTCGGCCGGTACCGGAAGTGTCCAGCCCGCCGGGTCCGACTCTCGCCACAGGTCGTACGCCTGTTCAATCCGCTCGCCCAGCAGCCGGTCCACCGACATTCGTGGACGATCGTTGGTCAACCGGCGCAGCAAACTGGCGACCTCCGCCGCTTCGCGGGCATCGGCCGCCCCTGCCTCGGAACCGGCGGCGGCTCGCGGAGCATCGACCGGCTCGAGCAATGACGCGATGGCGGCGCGGCGCAGCCGAGCGATCTCCGTTTCGTCGGCGATGCGCGGCGACGGGGGCAGGCCGAGTTCCACGGCAAAGGCCTGCACGATCGAGGCGAAGAATCCGTCGAGGGTTTGGATCTGCAGCCGGTGGATGTCGTCGGCCACCCGCCGAACCAAGGCGGCGGGCGAACGGGCGACGGCCAAGGCGGACGCGGCGTGCGGCGGCCAGGTCCGGCCGGAGCCTTCGGCCGGCGGCAAGGTGGGATGGTGTTCGAGGGCACGGGCCAGCTCCGCGGCGGCCGCGGGATCCATGGCCGCATCGCAGAGCCGCTGCAGGACGCGATCGCGCATCTCCCCCGCCGCCGCCCGGGTAAACGTCGCCGCCACAAGCGAGTTGACATCCGCCCCCGAGGACAGCAATTCCAGATAACGCAGCGTCAGGCGCCACGTCTTGCCGCTTCCCGCCGACGCCATGATTCGGCGGTGCGGTGAGTCCGGCCGGCCGATCTCGCTGCCGGCACCGCTCATGCGTCAGCTCCCGCGAAGGCGGGATCTTCGGCCAGGTCATCCGGGTTCCCGGGGCCGCCGAATACGTCGACCGCGGCGTGGCACATCCATGCCCAGTCGTCGAAGTCGCTGGTGATCGCCGCGGCCGGGGCCGGGTCAAACACGCCAGCGCGGATCGCGGCCACGATCTGTCGGGCGCGGTCCATCGCGTCGTCCACTTCGTCGTCGGTGAAGTCCGCCGCCCGCCACCCCGTGTCCTCGGCCGACGCCGGCAGGACGATGTATCCGACGTCGACGGGACCATCGATGTTCGCCGGATGGGCGGCGAACCAGTGCTTCGCGTCATCTTCGTGGCCGGGAAAGAGGCGTCCGCGGGCGAGCCGGCGGTACAACGGCAACTGCAGATCTCGCCACTCGAGCGTTTTGGCCCGTCGCCCGCCGATGAGATGCTGGGCCCTCGGATCTTTCGGCGCGTCACCGGCTTTGTAGTCGATGATCCGCCACGCGCCATTGGCGTGCCGGTCGATTCGGTCGATGGTGCCGCGAATGGCCATCGGCTTCATGTCCGGTCCGGTGATCGCCGCCCCGCGCAGCGGAATTTCCGCCGCGATGATGCTCCAGCCCTCCGCCCGGATGGTCGCCTGAACGGTGGCGAACGCGTCCAGGCGCCGGCCGGCTCGCTCAATCTGCACGCGCACCGCCGGACGCGGGCGCGGACCGATGCGTTCGGCGACCGCGCGTTCCAGCTGGCGGCGCAGAGCGCGCCGAATCGACGCTTCGTCGGCCAGATCTCGTGACTCATGATCGCCGGCGAAACGGGCCAGGGCATCGTGCAAGAGCGTGCCAAACTCGCGCGGCCCAAGTTCGCGAGGGTCGTCTTCCGGCGGCCGAAGCTGCAAGCCGCGTTGCAGCAAGAAGCGGTAGCCGCACCGAAGGTACGTGCTGAAATCCGTGACCCGCATGGCGTCCATGAGTTCGGCCGTGCCCGCATCGGGGCCCAGCAATTGTTCGATCGACGGCCGGCCAAAGGCGTCCCCGCTGCCGCCCGCCAATGAGGGCGACGGCGAACGCATGTCGTCCGCGGAGACCAGTGAACGAAGCCGCCCGGGCAACGCGCGGTCGGGAACGCGGAGCAGCAGTCGAGAGGGAATGTGCGCTCCGCCCTCGGCGTCCAGGCGGCCGGCCACGACACGGGCGACGCGGCGCCCGCGGAGCGACGCCGACATGACCCAGGCATCGCGGCCGAGCCGCGCCATGTCGTCGGGGAGGCCGAGCTCGGTGCGCAGTCGGTCGGGCAACAGTGGATCCGTGGCCGATCGGCCGGGTATTGCCCGATCGTGCACGCCGGCAAGCACGATGATCGCCGCGGGATCGGTCGGAAGTTCGAGCCAGCCGAGCATGTCCACCGCCTCGCGCACCGGTCGCCGCGGCCGTCGCTCATCGGCGGCAAGATGCAGCCAGAGGTCGAGGGCGGCCGAACCACTGACCGATCCGCCGAAGTCGGTCGGCGTCACCGCGGCATCCTCAGCGATCGCCGCGAGTCGGAGCCAGTCCGCTTCATCGTCGGGCGGTTCGGCGACGGCGCCGCCGGCCAAGACCGGGGCCACGTTGCGATCGGCATTCGCCCGGGCCAAGACGTGGCCAAGTTCCGGCCCCCAGTCGGCAAAGGAACGCGGCGGCCCCCGAAGCACGCCGACGAGATCGTCCAACGTGTCGACCGCCCCCCGCACGGCGGAGCCCATCGGCGTCTCGCCGGTGATCAATCGCGTGCACGTGCGGCGCAGCCATCGATCAACCTCGGCCGGCAAGTCCCGGGCTGCCGCGTCCTCGGCCGAGTCGCGACCGGTCGCCGGGGCTTCGCTTCCGGCTTGGGCTCCGGCTTGGGTTCCGGCTTGGGCGTTGGCCCGATGCGCCGCGATCGCCTCGAAACGCGGCAAACGGGCGAGCTCGGCCAGAACCTCGGCGTCCGGCTCCCGGAGCCAGCGGCCAGCCAGTTGCAAGAGGCGGACGGCCGGACGGGCGGCGAGGGGCACGCCGGCCGCGTCGTGGACATGGATGCCGGCGGCCCGGGCCGACAACCGCATCAGCGGCGCCAGACTGGGATCGGCGAGGCCAATCACCACGTCATCGGCTGGCTGATCGGCGGCGTGCTCGGCCAACAGATCGACCACAACATCGGTGACGTCCGCCGGTCGCTCGGCGATCACCAGGGCATCGTCCGAAGGGGCCACCGGTCGCGCGGCCCAGCGTTCCGGAATCGGCTGGCCGAGGGCATCGAAACGGTCGCCGTCGGACGATTCACCGCGAATGATGGACTGGATCCTGGCCCCGCCGGAGGCCAGCCAGCGAATGGCGTGGGCCTGCGTGGCCGACAGCTCGGGAATTGCCACGAGCACAACGGCGTCCACGCGGTCGGCGGCCTGGGTCAACGGTGGGCGCTCGTCCGTCGGCAAGGCGAGCACATCCGCGCCACCCGCATCCCCGAGCCCGGCGGCGGCCAAGCGATTCCGCCGCCAGTCGTCGATTCGGGCGACGGCGGCCCAGGCTTCGGCTTCCTCGGCGAGCCCTTCTTCGTCCAGATGGACGGGGACGTCAGCGGGACGTCGGCCGCCCGCGGCGAGATCATTGACGAGTCGATCCAGGCGTCGAGCGGCGGCCAGGCGATCGATGCTCGCGGCCTCGCCGCTGGCGGGACCAGGCGACGCGGCACCCGGGGTCGAGGTGTCGGCCGAATCACCGCGGGTGCCGAGCAGGAAGGCCCGATCGCCGGGAGCAGCCGCGATCAGTGCTTCCAGCCACACCAACAGGCGTTCGGTCGCCGAGGGGATGGGCGCGAGGCCGGCGATGTCTCGGACCAGCTGCACCAAGACGCCAGGCGTCACGATTCGAGGCGGCAGCACCGGCCGGTTGCCCGCCCGTTCCAACAACGCGCGATCCAAAAGACGCCCCGATCGGCGACCGGGGACGACAACGACGGTTCGTCGCAGGTCCAGCGGCCTGGCGCCGTTGGCGTTGGCGTGGGCGGTGCCCTCGGCAGCGTTGGCGCTGGCCGCGTCGGTTGCGTCAACGTCGGCTCCGTGCGCCAGGTTGGCGGACTCTTCGGCGGTCAAGCGGTCCAGGCACGCCGCCGCGACGTCGATCACCGGCCGGGCCCAACCGGCAAAGACGCGTTCGGCGACCTCCGGGTCGCCGGGGGCACGTTCGTGTGGGGCCAGATCCATGCGGGTGCCATTCTCTCCGTGGGATGCCTCCCGAGCGTGGGCCACCACCGCCAAACCGCCGGTCGGGTGCCCCGTGTGGGGCACAATACGCCGATTCGGGCATCCCGCCGTTGTGCTGCCGGAAGGACGGCAGGCTCGACTGCCACCCACCTGTCCGCGAGCGAACATGCCGCGCGAAATCGTGCTTGCATCGCGCGTGAATCCCGCGTCGACCGGCCAGCCCACCCGCGTTGACCGCATTGGCGGGCCCGGAAGCGATTGGTCCAAAAAGATTCCCGAGATCATGCAACCCGGGCAATTTTCCTTTGCGATTGGCCCAGACCCACTTAATATTCGTGCACGTCGCGGGTGTCCCTGGCACATCGAGACCGAATCCGACGGGGGTCGGGCTGCATGCGAGCGTTGGCTTCGGCCATCGGTTGGTGCAGGGCTTTCGGTTTCGTTCGACACCCTGATGTTTGATGCGTGCGCCTCGATGCTTCGGCCTCAGGCAACGCTCCAATGCGTGGTGATTCGATCCTTCGAGTCGCTTCGGACCGGATGGCCGTGGGGGCCCATCCGGTCTTTTTTTTCGCCCGGACGTTCTCCGGATGCGGCCGAAACCCCAGATCACATGACGCGTGGCGGAGCTCCCCTTCGGAACCTCCGCCACGTCGCCATCGTTCGCGTCCCGGACACGCCGGCACGCAGTCCCCGTGTTTCCGGCGGCGATCGGTTCACCGATCGCGGGTCGCCGGATCTCGACGGATCAAGGCATGTGCACCCAATCCGCCGGCACGAACGACGCACGCCGCGCCGCATCGAGCCAGTTGTGGATACGCCAGTGAGACGATTCGACTGGCTGGTCCCGTTTCGCCAATCGAGTCCCGCCCCGCGTCATCCACACGTCCCGAACGCCGCGAGCACCAACACCAGATCGTTGGCGTCGACGGCGCCGGAAGCATCCAGATCCGCCGGGCAGCTCCCTGCACCACACGCGCCAAAGTTCCCGAGCACGATGAAGAGGTCGCCGGTGTCCACCGCCCCGTTGCCGTCAATGTCGGCCTCACACGCACTCGAAACGCAGTCGGGATCCGTGACCGGATTCGATGCATCGACCGCACCCGAGGCCGGATCGTCGTCGGCATCGAAGATCGACGCGGCGATCAACCTCGGATCGTCGGTTCCCCAACACACCGTTGTCGCATCAAGGCCGACCTTCGCCCCGCCAACGGGAGCGAAGTAGATCCCCGAGCCGAAGTCTCCGTCATTGCCAGCAATCCGGTTCACACTTCCCGCCGATCCCGCGAACGACACCTCGCTCGCCATCGCGAACACGCCGCCACCGCGCGGAGCACTGTTGCCCTCGATCGTGTTCCCGATGAACCGAGCCCGGAGGCCTGACGGTCCGATGTGAACCGCTCCACCATCTGCCGCTGCCCGGTTGTCAATCATCTCGTTGCCGATGAACACGGCGTCGGCTCCGTCAAGCGTGACCGCCCCACCGTCCTGGGACGTCGCACTGAGGTACATCGAGTTGCCGACGATTCGGGCGCGATCGCCGGTGATCGCGATCGCACCTCCCCGCCCGGACGAGCCGGAGAAAAACCAGTTGTCTCGCACAATGACATCGTCCGCGTCGATCGTCACATGACCACCGACTCCGGAGCCGCCGCCGATGGACGTCGAGAACGAGTTTTCTTCGACGATCGTGCCGTGCGCCTCCACCAGAATCCCCGCTCCGCGAGAAGACCCGAAGCCGCCCGGAGGTCCCGGAACCGCGCCATTGATCTGAAACGAGTTGCGCCCCAGGACCACGTTCGTGGAAGCCGTGACGTACACGGCCGCACCAAAGGCCGCCTCATTGGAGACGAACGAGTTTCCGGCGACCAAGACGTCCGAGGCATCCTGGATGGACAATCCCCCGCCACGGGTCGCCACGTTCGACGAAAAGATGCTGCCGGCGATCGTGAGGCCATGGCCGCCGATATGGACCCCGCCACCATGTTCGCGGGCACCACCGTTGAAACCCCCGAACGTCGAATCGCGGATCGCCACGTCGTCTCCGCGGACCCACATGCCTCCACCGTTTCCGCCGCGGTAAAACTGAAGCCAGGCCCGTTCGATGACGTGCCCTCGACCACCTTCGATGCGAATCACGCCGCCTTCAAGGGTGTTGCTGAACTGTCCGAAGATCGACTCGGCGATCGTCACGGAATCGGCGTCGCCATCGCTAAACGTGGCGGCAATGGCCCGGCTGGCTGAACCGGCCATCACCAGGCGGTGCAACACGACGCTCGCCGATTCGACTTCGATCGCCGCGGACGCGTTGATCCCGCCCCCCTCAAGGTTGACGTAACTCAGGTAGGAACCGCCCACGGGGACAATCCCTTTGGCGATCGCATCCTCTGCCCACGGCCCGAACCGGATCGCACCCCAGGCAGCGTCGAGATTCAGCACGCGCACCGGCACATCAGCCGTTCCGCGCATGACCAATCGACTGGCCGCGGGACCTTCCATCCCGACGGAAATCGAACGTCCGTCGGCCACGGCAACCGTCACCCCTGCTTCGACCGTCAGCGACGCACCCGGCTGAATCTCAACATCTTCCAAGACCCGCCAGGGCGAGCCGTCCAGGGTCCACACGACATCGCCTTCGATCGGACCGCCGACATCCGTCTGGGCGTGCGCCGATGCGTTGCCCCACCCAAGGAACAACCCGAGTGCAAGTCCGACGGCAACGATCGGGCAATTCTTCGTGCGCGCACGACAGCCAACCGCAGAACGCGGCAGCGGGACAATGAGGGACATGACTGACCTCCGGAAAGAACACCCCGCCGCGACCAGAGCCGCCGCGAACGTGCTTGGATTGACACGCGGAGGACGGACCCCACGCGGCGGCTGCCGGACCGATGAGACATGGCGCCGTGGGACCGAAGACCGGTCAGGTGGCGCGCGGTGCACAGAAACAGCCGTCCCTGAGGATACGTGCCCCGGCCGCCGCAGCTCCGCCCGATCGGACGTTTTTCTCGAAACGCTCCGGCTTCAGCGGGTCACGAAGGTCAACACCATCGCGCCCTCGTCGAAGCGAACGTCGCGGAGCCCGACTTCACGCCCGTCGACCAGTCGCAGGTACGCCCCGGCATCGAGCCAGTCCTGGAGGCGCCGATTCAACCAGGCGGCCGGATCGTCGGCCACCTCGGCGGCAGCATCGTCACCGGTGATGGCGGCGAGTTCCTTGAGCGCCGACGCGCCGAACGGCCCGCGCCCGACGTCGACCGAAACCACCGTCAGCTCCGGCACGTCCACGATTTTCGGCCCGGCCAGGCCGAGCACCGCGGTGGCCGAAACATTGACTGGCCCGCGCCCGGCGACCATCGCCACCGTGAGCTGCTCGCCGGCGCACTGCACCTGCGGCGGCCGGAGCGCGGCCGGCCACGCGTCCGCCCCCTGCTGGCGCGCCCACTCCGGCAGTCGCTCGCTGAGCCATGCATTGGCTTCCGCGTCCGTCACCCGCACCGACCAGGGCTCGCCGGGCTCGCGGACACGGTGCAGCACTTCCACCACGCTGTATTCGACTTTCTCGGCCAGGGCCTCGGCCTCGGCGCCCTTGGGCGGCGCATACCACTGCGGCGGACCGAGTGCCCGGCGCAGCAGAACCAACGCGATGATCGCGATCACCACCGTCAACGCCAGGGAAATCATGAGCCGTCGCAGCCAGCGTCCCACGGTCCGAGCTCCTCGCCAACGCTGGGTCAGCGGTCAAGAATGTCCACGAGTTCGATGTCCATGATCAACGTCGCGCCGGCCGGTACCCCGCCGCGGGCCTTGGTGCCGTACGCCAGCTTGGACGGAACGATGAGCTTGCGCGACTCGCCGATGCTCATGCCCATGACCCCCTCGGACGGACCGTTGAGCCACCGACGCAGCGACACGCGGAGCGGCTTTCCGCTCGTGTTCGGCCCGCGGGTGTTGGTCACTTCGGTGCCGTCGGTCAGGTACGTGGTCACATGGACGTCGACGATCACGTCGAGCGATTCCGGCTTTCGATCATCGCTTGCCGCCAGCACCCACCACTGCAGTTCTCCGGCCTCGCCCTGCGGTTCGCCCTCCACGGCGATGCCCGGCAATTGCTCGGGCACGGTGCGGTAGTCGACGATGCGCAGCAACTCCACGTCGACCACGAGGGCGGCATTCGGCGGAATGGACGGCGGGCTGCCAAAGCTCCCGAGCGCTTGTTCCGGCGGAATCACCAGCTTGCGAATCGCTCCGGGCTTCATGTCGGCCATGCCCGCCTTCCAACCCGGAAGGAGGCTGCCAAGCGGATGCGTCAGCGGCCGGCCGAAGTCATCGGTGGACTCCCAGATCGATCCATCGAGCAGGTAGCCGGTGTACTGCATGCGCACATTGGACTGTTCGTTCGGCGCCGGGTCGCCTTCGCCGGCCACGAGTTCCCAGTACTGCGTGCCGCCGGCCAAGACCGTCGGCTCCCCCTGGACGGGTCGCCCGGGCAGTCGCGGCGTGTCAAGCTGGCTGATCACGGCACCCGTATCCGCATCCAGAATCACGCGCGTGGCGGAATCGCCGTGGTAGACCAGCACCATGATGGCGTCGAGCGGATCGGTGCGACGGATGAAGCGGGCATCACTGGCCACCGCGGTCTCGCCATCGCCTTGCACCGCCGCGATGGCCAGGCCAATCGCCTCGGCCAGTCCCACGCCGCGGACATTCAGATTGTTGACCGTCTGCTCGTGCGGCGGCGGGACCGTGCTGTAGTCGAAGCCCGGGCCGCCCAAGTAGGTTGGCGGAGCCTCGGCGGCGGGCGCGGCCTGGTATCCCGAGACGTGGGAACCGGCGGCGGCCAGGAGGCCAAGCCCGGTGATGGCCGCGGCGGTGGTGACGAGCGGTGAACGCCGAACACGGCGATGCTGACGGGACGCAAGCGACATCGGGAGCTTCTCCGGGGACGCCGTGGGCGACGGCGAGACGTCGCCACGGACGGGCGACCCCCTGAGCGTACCATCGCCACGGCCCCGATCGAAGGCGAAGTCGTGCCTGGACGCCGCCCGCCGGACGGTTTACCCGTCGACCCGCTCGCCGATCGACTCGCCGACCCGCACGGTGCCGCCCGACACAACTTCGCAGCGCAGGCCGCCCCGGTGGATCAGCGATTTCACGATGCCCTTGATGCCGGTAGTCCGCTCCAGGTACGCACACGGCTCGCACAGTTCTTTGCCGCGAACGACCGCCCCGCCAACCCGGAAGGTCTGGCCGACGAGGTGATTCAGGGCCACGCCTCGGACCATGATGTTGCGCCGGTCAGCGCCCAGCGGGATCGACAGGTCGTGATCGCGAGCCGCCGCCTCGATCGCCTCGGCCTCGATCAACGTGAGCTGCTTGTGGGCCGGGACCGTTCCACCGTCACCGGCGGCGTTGACCAGGCGATCACCGGCCAGCCCCAGTCCCGCGAGGGCCTCGGCCTCCTGGACGGGCCGGGGCGTACCGCCTTCGGCGTCCGCGACATGAATATGTTCAATTGTTCCAACCATGGCGATCTCCGTGGTCACCAACATAGCGAACGACGCGTGGGCGGCTCATGAGCGCATACCATCCAGCGCGCCCGACCGCCCGACCGACCGACCGACCGACTGCGTGCGGGCGATCGATTCACTGAATGCGCAACGCACGAGCGTTCCGGCTCTCCCGCAACGGACTGCCGCGTGACCGATCCAGGCACCGCCGGCCTACGGAATACGCCGGCGCGAAAGCGGAAATCGACCCGTCGGCGGACGGACGCCGAGTACGTGGCCCGAACGATGCCGCCGATCCCGCACCGGAATCGGATGCCCGAGGAATGCCTCGAGCTCCTCGTGTCCCAGTGAAGCAGGCAGCCAGCACCGTACGTTGACCACATTGGGGCGCAGGCTCTGCTTGTTCACCCACGGATGCCCGGCCGGGAGCAGGATTCGGAAATGCAAACGTCGCCATCCTTCTGGATGAAGCACGACGCGGACGAACGCTCGCTCGAACTTCGGCGCCGGGCCGGTCTCGGTCAGATGACGGCACCGAGGGATCGCGGAGCTTGTCCCAACCTGGAGTGCGGCGGCACCGCACCAGATCACAATCATTCCGACGACGAACAAGCTTGCAAGCGACTCGTAGCCCGAGGGCGGCACGAACAGCGGCTCGAGCCAGCAGGCCCAGCGGAGCAGCAGCCATGAGGTGCATTCGGCCAACGCCACCCACAGCAAGGCCCGTCGCCAGCAGATACGGAGGCATCGACGCACCGGGTTGGCCTCGCGGCGGCAAGACCGAAGAACCGGGGATCGCCACGAGAGCGTGGCATCGCGCCGCGGCCAGCGCGAACGCCGCGGCACGTGCCGGTACCCCGATCGATCCGCCCACCAGTCCGCGGCCGCGGTCGCGGCCCGGCGCAGATCACGACGCGCCCAACGAATTCTGCCCATCAGCTTCGTGTTCACCATGACCGCACCACCCCCCAGAGTTCGGCGGCGGCAAACCCGCGCATCGCGAGCCCGAGTGCGTACGTCGAGCCCGTGACCACGCGGAACGCCACCGGCCGCTCCGAGCGCCGGATCACGATCGAGGAAGTTCCCGCCGACCCCAGCCCCCCACCGCGGCCCGGCCCGCCACCGATCCGCACGCTGCCGTTGAATCGAGCCCGGTCGACGACGGTGACCACGAGGGCCCCGGTCGTCGCACCGAGGGCGGCTTTGCACGCCCCGCCGGTCCACTTGGGAAGCGACACGCCGCAGGCCGTCACCCCGATGACGAGCATCGACAGACTGACGACGAGGCCGGCGAGGAGGGTTCGCACCAGGGACAGGCGACGCAATCTTCGGCGTCGCACCGATCTCCGGTGCCGGTTGACCCGGTGAATGTGCAAGAAGCGAGGCTGAACGGACGTGATCGACGACATGGCGCACCTGCCGGTCGTACTCGACGCCGGCGGCCGCGATCAGGCCGCCACGTCGCCTCGGCGCGAGGGCTCCATGGGTCAGCCCCGTGCATCGGGGCAGCGCCGGACGGGAGGCGGCGCCCGCGGACGTCGCGGAGTCGAAGGCCACCTCGTTGATCAAACGGTACGGGCGGCGGTTTCGGGGCACACGTCCAATGAACAGCCCCCGCCGGACACGTCCGACGGGGGCTGCATCAATCAGTCATGCAGTCATGCAGTCATGTTCGCCGCGAAGCTCGCCGCGATTTACTTGGCCGCTTCCGCCGCCATGCGCTCGGCCTTGGTGCGGGCATCTTCCAACGTGCCGACGTACATGAACGCCGACTCGGGGAGGTCATCGCCCTCGCCGTCGCAGAGACGGTCGAAGGACTCGATGGTGTCCTCAAGCTTGGTGTAGATACCGGGGAAGCCGGTGAACACTTCGGCGGTGAAGAACGGCTGGCTCAGGAAGCGTTCGATCTTGCGGGCGCGGCCCACGATCAGCTTGTCCTCTTCCGAGAGTTCGTCCACGCCGAGGATGGCGATGATGTCCTGCAGGTCGCGGTAGCGCTGCAGGATGTTCTGCACCTTGCGGCTCACGCCGTAGTGCCGCTCGCCCAGGGTCGCGGGCTCGAGGATACGACTCGTCGAACCGATGGGGTCCACCGCGGGGTAGATGCCCTTCTCGGCGATCGAGCGTTCGAGGACCACGAACGCATCCAAGTGGCTGAACGCGGTGGCCGGAGCCGGGTCGGTCATATCGTCGGCCGGCACGTAAATCGCCTGCACCGAGGTGATCGCACCCTTGTCGGTCGAGGTAATGCGTTCCTGCAGCTCACCCATCTCGGTGGAGAGCGTCGGCTGGTAACCCACGGCCGACGGCATGCGGCCGAGGAGGGCCGACACTTCCGAGCCGGCCTGGGTGAACCGGAACACGTTGTCCACGAACATCAGGGTTTCCTTGCCCGACGCATCGCGGAACTCTTCGGCCATGGTGAGGCCGGCCAGGGCGACGCGGAGACGCGCACCCGGGGGCTCATTCATCTGGCCGAAGACCATCGCCACCTTGTCGAGCACGTGCGACGTGTTGCCCTGGTCGTCGGTGTACTCGGCCTCTTGCATTTCCAGCCAGAGGTCGTTGCCCTCACGGGTGCGTTCGCCGACGCCGCAGAATACGGAGTAGCCGCCGAACTCACGGGCCACACGCGCGATCATCTCCTGGATGATCACGGTCTTGCCCACGCCGGCCCCGCCGAAGAGGCCGATCTTGCCGCCGCGGACGAACGGGCACAGAAGGTCAATCACCTTGATGCCGGTCTCGAGGACTTCCGTCTTCGGGTTCAGCTCGCGGAACTCGGGAGGACTGCGGTGGATCGGCCGACGTTCAAGGCCTTCCAGCTCGCCACGCTCATCGATCGGCTCGCCGAGCAGGTTGAACACGCGTCCGAGGACCTTCTCGCCGACCGGCACGGAGACCGGTCCGCCGAGGTCGGTGCACTCGGTGCCGCGCGACAGACCATCGGTCGAGGCGAGGGCCACGCAGCGGACCTGGCCGCCGCCGAGGTGGCGGGCGACTTCGCCGACCAGCCGCAGCGTCTCACCTTCGGAAGTGATCGAGCACTCCACCGCGTTGTAGATCTCGGGCAGATCACCTTCGGGGAACTGCGCGTCGAAGGTCGATCCGATGACCTGGATGACGGTTCCAGTGGAGGCCATGGTCGTGTCGTTCCTTATGAACAGAGGGCGGTGGACGGGCCGGAGCCCATTCCGAGGGCCGGAATGGGGCGGAATTGACCGGAAATCGGGGCTTCGCCGGCTGGCGACCGACCCGGTCCGAGGGGCGAGCAGGATAGTCGCGCGGGGCATCCGATGCCAGCCGCCCAAAGGACCATCCGCCAGTCGCCCGCTCGTCGACCGCCGGTCGCCCGCCAGTCGCCCGCCAGTCCCCCGCCGGTCCCCCGCCCCGGCCGGTCCCTGCTACCTTCCGGCCATGCACTTCAGCCTCGTCGACCGCGTGCTGGAAACTGGCCCCGACCGCATTGTGACCCTCAAGCAGGTCACCGCGGCCGAGGAATACCTCCAGGATCATTTCCCGGGCTACCCGATTCTTCCCGGGGTCTTCATGCTCGAATCCATGGTCCAGGCGGCCCGAACGCTGCTGGACCGCCCTGGCGGCCCCCGGCTGGTGCTGGGGCGGGTCCGGAACGTCAAATACGGGGCGATGGTCCGGCCCGGGGATGCCCTCGTCGTCGAAATCACCGTCCGCAAGCGCGGGGATGACGGGGCTGTCGAGTGCAATGGGACCTGCCGGCTCCGCCCGGCCGCCGTCGGGACCGGCACCAGCCCAGCCGAGCCCGCCGACGGGGGAAGCGCCCCCGATCCCGCAACCGCTTCGGCCAGCGGCGAGACAGCAGCCTCGGGCCGGTTTACCATGCGACCGGTCACGGCCAGCCGATAACGCTGCCCGCGATTCAACACCCGCCATGCCCCACCCCCCTCGCCGGACGGATCCGGCGCCGGGAGTCCACGGGCTCCGGTCCGCCCCGGTTGAACGCCTTGCCGTTCGCCCGTCGCCGGACGTGGAGGGTCGATCCGAGTGTTTCTGTCCCGTTTCGATCCGGCCACGTCGGCCGCCGGAGGGGATCAGCTAGGAGTGGTGCCCATGGCGATGAGCCGGGACGAGATCTTCGAACGCATCCGCGACGACGTGTTGATGGAAGCCCTCGGAGTAGACGACGACGAGGTGACCATTGAGGCCAGCCTCACCCGCGACCTCGAGGCCGAGTCCATCGACTTCCTCGACATCCAGTTCAAGCTGGAGCGGACCTTCAGCACGGATGACCGCCCGTTCAAGATTGAACAGGGCGAGCTCTTCCCCGAAAACCTGCTCGAGAATCCCGCGTGGATCGCCGGTGGCAAGTTCACCGACGAGGGCATGGACATGCTCCGCGAGCGCATGCCGCACGTTGACTTCTCCGCGTTCGAGAGCGACCGCGACATCAACAACGTGGCCGCGCTGATCACCGTCGGCTCGATCGTCGAATTCGTCGATCGAAAGCTCGGGGCGATGGCCAAGGCCTGAGTCCGCAGGCCCGCCGCCGCGCCGCCCCGCTTGGGCGGCGTGACTGACCCGGAGTTGTGCGCCCATGCGCTGGATGTGGATTGACCGGATCACCGAGTTCGTCGACGGCCAGCGCATGGTCGCCATCAAGAACGTCTCGCTGGCCGAAGAGCATCTCCACGATCACTTTGCCGCCGACGGCGAGGGCGAAACCGCCCGCGCGGCCGAGCCGGTGATGCCGGCGTCCCTCATCATCGAGGGGATGGCGCAAACCGCGGGCATTTTGGTCGGGGCGGCGAGCCGATTCCGCGAGAAGGTCATTCTGGCCAAGATCGCGTCGGCCGAGCTCGACCACGAAGCGCGGCCTGGCGATCAACTCCAGTACGCGGCCGACGTCGAACGCATGGACGAACAGGGCGCGAGCTGCCGCGGCACGGTGACCTGTCGCCGGGCGGGCAGCGATACGTTCGAGCCCATCGGCACGATCAATCTGCTCTTCAGCCATGTGGATCAGAACCGAGCCGGCGCGATTTTTCCCGACGAGAACTTCGTGTTCTCCGACAACTTCCGCGGGATCCTGCGGGCCGCCGGCCTCGATCATCTGGCCGACGCCTGAGCCCACCGAGCCCGCGCCGTTCCGCGTTCGTGTTCCCGACTCGATCCTGAGGTTCCTTCGATGCCCCGAATGTCTGCCGTCGATCCCGCGTCCGATTCCGGCCCGGGCGCCGATCTGCTCAATGGTCCGCTCAAGGACAAGCAGATCAACATCTTCAAGCACCTGGCCGCGCACCCGTCCGTGCTCAAAGCCTTCCTTGGATTCGTCGGTGGCACGATGGCCGGCGCGCTGACCGAGAAGGAACACGAGATCGTCGCGCTCACGATTGCCCAGCACGCCGAATGCGACTATTGCCTGGCCGCCCACTCGGTCATGGCCGCGGGCGCCGGCTTCAACGATGAGCAAGTGCTTTCGATTCGCCGCGGCAACCCGTCCGACGATCGACACGCCGCGCTCTCGGCGTTCACGCGGGCCATCTTGTCGACCAATGGCAACGTGTCCGACGACGACCTCGCTGCATTCCGCGGCGCGGGCTACGACGATGCCGCGGTGATCGAGGTGATCGGCCAGATCGCCGCCGGTACGTTCACGTCGCTGTTCAACCACGTGAACCGCACCGAGGTGGACTTCCCGGCCGCCGCGGCGCTCTGAGCCAGCGCCGTACCGCTTCAACGTTGACGCGCCTCCAAATGACGAACGCGGGCCCGCACATCCGTATGCGGGCCCGCGTCCTATCGTCGTGGTTCCGGTCGGGGAGGCATACCGACTCGAAACCGATCCAGGGGGTTCGTCCACCCGAACACCCAGACTGTCCGATTCAGATGCCCCTCCGTCGACTCCATGCTCCGCGGGGCCGGGCGCCCGCGTCCGCCTGCGCGGGCTGGGCAATCGACCCATCGCCGGGGGGCCGGTGACCGCAAGATTCCCGGACCGCGGCCGGCGGGGTACCCTCGTCTGGCGGCCGCACCCCGCGGCCCCGTTCTTTCAATCGTTCCCGATGGCGTTCACCGCATGCACCACTTGGCGATCTACCCGGGCTCCTTCGACCCGATGACCCTCGGGCACCTCGACGTGATCGCCCGAGCCCGCCGGCTGTTCGACGAGATCGTCGTCGGCATCGGGATCAACCCGGAAAAGCAAGCGCTCTTCAGCCCTGAGGAACGCCTCGACATGGCCAATACGCTGCTGACCGGAATGATGGAGGAGACGCCGAACGGCGCCCCGGTCCGCGCCGAACGCTACGAAAGACTGACCGTCGACTTCGCGAGCTCCGTCGGTGCCGCGGCCATTCTGCGCGGGATCCGGAACGTCTCGGATCTGACGATTGAGAGCCAGTTGGCCATCACCAACCGGCAGGTCGCGGACATCGAGACGGCCTTCGTCCTGACCGGCGAGCGTTTCGCGTTCACGAGTTCCAGCCTCATCCGGCAGGTTGCCGCCCTGGGGGCCGACCTCGACGGACTGGCCGCGTTTGTGCCGCCGCTCGTGTTGGAACGCCTGCGAGAGAAGGCCGCCGATCCCGACAACCCGGTTGGGCGCTACCGCCGCGACATGCTGATCGACTGACGTTCCGGCGGCCGGCCAACTGGCCGCGCGAGCCTTGCCCCTTTCGACCACGCCCCCTGCTTCACGAGTGAGATCCATGGCTTCCCTTGACGCCCGCATCATTTCCATCGGCACCCTGAGCGCCCATCCGCTCTGGGAAGAGTCGACCCCCGTTCGCACGGGACACGCGACTTGCACGTTGGTGACCGCCGGCGACGTTCGGATGATCGTCAACCCTGGCCTGCCGTCGCAGGCGATGGCCGCGCGGCTCAGTGAACGCTCTCCGGTCAAGCACACCGACATCACGCACGTGTTCGTGACAACGTTCACCGCCGATCACTACCGCGGCATCCTCGCCTTTGAGCAGGCGACGTGGCTGGTGCACGAACCCGAGATGCAGTCCGCCGGCGAGGCGCTTCGCCATCAGTTCGAAGCGGCCCGCGACACCGGCGACCCGGAAACCGAGAAGCTCGCCCGCACCCACCTGGACGTGCTCGAGCGGTGCAAAGATGCGCCCGACAAGATCGCTCCGGGGATCGACCTCTTCCCCCTGCCCGGCGTCAGTCCCGGAACGTGCGGCATCCTGCTGCCCATGCCGGTGCAAACCGTCCTGCTGAGCGGCGACGCGGTGGCCACCTGCGAGCACGCCGAGCAGGGCAAGGTCTTGCCGGGCTGCGTGGACGTGGAGACGGCGATGGAGTCGTTCAAGGAAGCCGTCGAGATCGCCGACCTGATCGTGCCCGGGCGCGACAACCTCATGACGAACCCGGCCCGCCGCGGGTTCTGAAGCCTCGGTACCATGCCCGGACTCCCAATCGGGCTGGTAGCTCAGCGGTCCAGAGCCGTCGACTCATAATCGATACGACGTCGGTTCGAATCCGACCCAGCCCATGACTTTCCGCCAGCCGAATCGCGGCCGCGGACACCCCGTTCGTCAAAGGATGCTGCCGATGGGCTCAGGCTGGTGGATGGCGGACCTTTTTCAGGGCGGCGAATACGTCCTGCTCTTTGGCTGGATCGTGTGGGTCATCTTCTCGATCTGCATGCACGAGCTCGCCCACGGCTGGGCTGCCCTGCGGCAAGGCGATGACACGCCGCACCGGCTCGGCCACATGACATGGAATCCGCTCGTCCACATGGGCCCGTTCTCCCTTCTGGTGTTCGCCATCGTCGGGATCGCGTGGGGCGCGATGCCGGTGCAGCCGATGAATTTCCGCGAGGGTCGAATCGGCGACGCCAAGGTCGCCGGCGCGGGACCAGCCATGAACTTTGGCCTGGCCGGCATCGCGATCGTCGGCCTGATCGTCGTGCTCTCCATCCAAGGATTCAGGGGGACGTCGAATCAGGCGCTGGACAATCTGGAAATCTTCTTCCGAATTGGCGGAGTGCTGAACATCGTGCTCGGCCTGTTCAACCTGATTCCGGTCCCGCCCTTCGACGGCAGCGTGATCCTCGCCTCGTTCAGCCCCGGCTACGAACGCTTGCTCCAGCACCCCAACGCCCAGATGGCCGGCTTTGCCGTCCTGGCCGTCGCCTTCTTCACCGGGGCCTTCGGCTTCCTGTTCTCGATCGGGCGCTTTGTGACCGACGGACTCGCGAACATGGCTTCGGGACTGATCGCGCCCCCGCCGCTGCCGATCTGAGGGCCGGCCGAGGCCGCCCGAGGCCACCCCTGTGCCACCCCGGGCCACCCCGGGCCGCCCGCCGCCGGCCGCCGGCCACCCGGGCGTCGTCAGAACGCCATCCGAAGACTCCCGAGGCCGGATCGTCGGCCCCGGACCAACGCTCTCCCAGGCCCGGCCACGGCTCCGACCCGCCCCGCTTGCCGCTGCCTCGGCACCTGCTATCCTGCTCGGCTCGACTCACCGGCTGAAGACCGGTCGCACGGCATTCCGCCGAGTCCGCCTGGGATCATCGATTCCAGCCCCCGGACCGCGGAACGGGCCCCACGACCGATCAGGCCCCGGTCGCCACGTGGCACCGGGCCCAGGCCGACGACGACTGACTTGGAGGGTTCCACAATGGTGGTCCTTCGTCTGAAGCGGCTTGGCCGCACGCACCGCCCCTTCTACCGCATCTGCGTCATGGACAAGCGTTCGCCCGTCGACGGCCGCGCGATCGAAGAGATCGGCTGGTACGACCCGGTCGCCGCCGAAGGTCGCCAGTACGAGATCAAGGAAGAGCGCGTCAACTACTGGCTGAGCGTTGGCGCCCAGCCGAGCCAGACGGTGCGCGACATGCTCAAGAAGCACGACATCGATCCCACGCCGGGCAAGAAGCTTCCGGCGGCGGACTGATCACGGACTCCCTGGTGTGTCCACTGAATCCGATGGGACGGGTGGCCTGCGCATCGACATCCTGACGCTCTTCCCCGCCATGGTGCGGGCGGTCCTCGGCGAATCGATCGTCGGCCGGGCCGGAACGTCAGGTGTGGCCGAGCTGCACGCCCATGACATCCGTGAACACACCGACAACCGGCACCGGAAGGTGGACGACCGCCCGTTCGGCGGCGGCCCCGGCATGGTGATGATGTGCCAGCCCCTGTGGGATTGCGTGCGACACGTCGAAGGGCTTGACCCACGACCGACGCGCCGGATTCTCACCTCGCCCCAAGGCCGCCCGCTCGACCAATCCCTGGTCGAGGAGCTGGCGGCGGAGCCTCGGCTGTTGATCATCGCCGGCCACTACGAGGGCATCGACGAACGGGTCGTCGACCGGCTCGCCCCCGAGGAGATCTCCGTCGGGGATTACGTCCTCAGCGGCGGCGAGCTCCCGGCCTTGGTGCTGACCGATGCGGTGGTTCGTTTGCTCCCCGGAGCCCTCGGCCACCAGGATTCCGCCGCGGAGGACTCGTTCTCCGAGCGGAATCTGACCGACGCACGCGGGACCCCGCTCGCCTCCGGGCGATTGCTGGACTGCCCGCACTTCACGCGGCCCCGCGTCTGGGAAGACCAGTCGGTGCCGGACGTCCTGCTCTCGGGTGACCACGCTGCGGTCGACCGGTGGCGGGCGGAACAGATGATCGAGCGGACCCGGGCCCGGCGGCCCGAACTGCTCGAAGACAACGACGGGGCCTGAGCCCCACGGAACGCCCCGGCACGTGCCGGCACGCGTTTCCACCATCCGCGACCCCTGGGCCCGCCACTCGATGCGGGGATCCACGTCGCACGTCTCACCCCGGTTCCGGCGAATGGTCGCGGGCACTGGCTGGGCAGGAACCCCCCGCGTGATCGACCACGGGGTCGCACGCCGGGGGACGAACGAGAGCGGCCCACCGCTCCGCAAGGATGACAGTCATGAACACTGGTGCCATTGTCGAAGCGGTCGTCGCCGACCAACTCAAGGGCTCGGACGACTTCCCCCCCTTCTCCGTGGGTGACACGCTCAACGTGCACGTGCGGATCATTGAAGGCGAGAAGGAACGCATCCAGATCTTTCAGGGCGTGCTGATCGCCGAGAAGGGTCGCGGCATCAACCGCATGCTCACCGTCCGCCGCATCGTGGCCAACGAAGGCGTCGAGCGCATCTTCCCGCTGCACTCGCCCCGCGTGGCCCAGATCGATGTCGTCCGCCGTGGCGATGCCCGCCGGGCCAAGCTGTACTACCTGCGCGACCGCGTGGGCAAGTCCCGTCGCCTCCGCGACCAGCGCCGCGGCATCAAGCACGTCGAGTCCTATGACCAGATGATTGCCGCCCGGGCCAAGGCCGGCAACAAGAAGGCCGCTCCCGCCGCCGACGCGGCGGAGTAAGTCCGGTCCGGCCAACGCCGGATCGACGCGCCGCTCTTTGCCCACTGCTCCGCGGGGCGTTCCACCACTGGAACGCCCCGCGGTTGTGTTTCTGAATGCGCGTGACAACACGCAATCGATCGTGCCTTCGTCCATTGCCGGTGGGTCGGTCCCCGGCCAGACCGTCGTGGCCGCGCGGGTCTGACGCTCTTTCCGTGCACGATTGGGACGTTTCGTCCGGCAGACGGTGCGCCCTCACCACGCATTTGCGATCCGCCCGACGTCCGGGCGCCGACCGCCGTCGATTGAGCTTGATTCCGCTGAAGCGTGCACCGAGGGGGGCCGATTCCAACCATCCGGAGGTCTCGCCAATGCCCACGCTCGGAATCGCTCAACGGACGCTGCTGGGCACGGCCTGCCTCGTGGTCACGACTTTTGCCGCCACGATCGTGGGACGCATGGCCATGACCCAGAACGCCAAACGCCTGTCCAATCTGACGGAGATGAGTCACGATCTTTCCGTCGGGAAGAACGCCGCATTCTCCGCCGCGATGATGCGGATGATGGTGAAGGACTACCTCATCGAGAACGACGAGGCATCGCTCGCGTCCTTCGACGAATGGGCCGACGCCCACCGCAAAGCGATCGGCGAATGCGAATCGAGCTTCCAGGACACCGAACGGCGCGCGCACTTGGAGTCGATCTCCCAAGACTTTGACGTGTACCTCGCCATGTTCGACCGCCTCCGGGCCATCATTCCGGAGCGCAATGAACTGCGCGACGGCGTGGCTTTGGAGGCCGGCCGTTCGGCGCGTCTTGAGATCCACAATCAGCTCGACGCCGCTCCTGACTCGGCCGCCGCGATCACGCTCGGCCACGCCATGGAGAAGTTGATGCTCGCCCGCTTCTACGCGGAGCGATTCATTCAAGACGGGGACCAAGCCTCGTACGAACGCGTCGCCGAAGAACTGAACGTCACGCGAAAGTCACTCGAGGAGTCCGCGCTCTACGGCGCAAAGGTCGACTCGATCCTTGCATCCTTGACTTCCATCGAAGACGGCATCGACCGCATCAAAATCCTTGTCGACGAACGCAACCAACTCGTCCTCAGTCAGCTTGACGTGATCGGCCCGCTCTTCACCGACCGCTGGCAACGCGTCTCCGACTCGCTCCAGAGCGACATGGCCTCCAGTGCTCGGAACGCCGAGGCCACGGCGGCCACCGCGTCGTCCATGATGTTCTGGATCACCGCGGGCTCCGTGGGGCTGGCCCTGGCCGTGGTCGTGGCGATCTTCCGGACGGTCGTCAAGCCACTCCGCCGCACGATCAGTGCGATGCAGGGCATCATGGTGCACGACAACGACCTGTCGCTTCGGCTGAACGAACACGCGTCGGACGAGACAGGCATCCTCGCCCAAAGCATGAATCAGATGCTCGACGACCGCACGAACCTCGTGCAGTCGATCCAGACTTCATCGGGCCAGCTGGCCGAAAGTGCCCGCACCGTTTCCGAAGCCGGCCACCGATTGGCCGACCATGCGTCCGCGCAGGCGGGCGCGATCGTGCAGATCGCCGAGGCCGCGGTGGAGACAACCGAGGCGAGCCGCCGAACATCCACCGCCATGGAGGAAGCGTCCTCCCGATCGGTCGACGCCAATCGGGCGGCCGAAGAAGGCCGCCGCGAGGTCACCCGCCTCGGATCGGCCATGGACGGCATCACCGCCTCGAGCCACGAGATGGCCACCGTCATTCGGGTCATCGACGAGATCGCCTTCCAGACCAATCTGCTCGCTCTGAACGCCGCGGTCGAAGCGGCCCGGGCGGGCGAAGCGGGCAAGGGATTCGCGGTGGTGGCCGACGAAGTTCGGGCGCTCGCCCAACGTTCGTCCGATGCCGCCCGCCAGACCAGCGACTTGATCGACGCGTCGATCACGCGCACGTCCGATGCCTCTCATGTGGCCGACTCCGTCGTTGCGACGTTCGAACAGATCAGCCAAGTCAACTCCGAGGCGATGGAGATGCTGAACGTCGCCGTCGCCCAGCTCGATCTGCAGCGCCAGGGCATCGCCGACATCGACACCCGCACCCGCGAGATCGAAGACGTCGCTCAGCGTTCGGCCGCCGACGCCGAAGAGCTGGCCGCGGTCGCCGCCGAAACCTCAGCCGGGGTGAGCGGCCTGTCGCAGCGGGTTGAGCGGTATCAGTAGCACGACGATCGCCGGGGGCGACGCCACCGCCGCCGTCGGCCAGTGACCAAACCGGTGAACCAGGCGTTCACCCGAATAGCGACGAGGCCCGGATCCGCACACGCGGTTCGCCCGAACAGGCTCCGGAGACGCGGGGCTCGCCCACCCCGCGCCGGGGCTCGACGTGCACACATCCTTCCGACCACTCGCCCGAACGATCACCGCCCGGCGGCAGCTCTTCCGATGGGCGCTCGCGTCGACGTTGCTGACGCTCCTCCTGTCGGTCGCCCCGATCGCGTTCGCCAACTGGACCGGCCAGCAATGGCACTTCGGTGACGAGGGCGGCCTCTTCTCGCGGCAGCCGGGGCTTGACGTGTCCATCACGATCGCCCCCCCGCCCTGGTACGCGACGGAGACCGTGCGGACCGGACTGCCATTCCGATCGCTGCAGCGGCGCCGGCTGCATCCCGACGATCCTCCCGTGCAAGGTGGGATCTGGATCCGGCCGTCGTTCGCCCACCATGGCGAGCTGATCGAAGACGTCCACGCGTACCGGCCGATCTTCGCCGGGTGGATGGCCAACACCGCGTTCGCCGCGACCCTCATGGTGCTGGGGCGCGCCGGCCATCGAGCCGGGCGTGCGTGGTCGCGGCGCGAGCGCGGCCGGTGCGTGGGATGCGGCCATCTGATCTCCGGGGCGTTCCACGACCCATGGACGATGACGCCATCATCGGGGCGTCCGTCCCCCCGCCCCTGCCTCGAGTGCGGCCACCCACATGAACACCCGCGACCCCGCCGAGTCGCGACACGGGCGCTCAACTGCGTGGATCCGGGGAACGCGTCATGAACCAGCGTCGTGCGTCGTGGTCTGGACGCGAACGGTCGTACTTGCGCGGAGGCCGCGCACGCCGCGCAAGTACGACGTGCTTCTCCCTGACGCCGGCCGCGACTCCACCCGTCCTCCGCCGCCCACGTCGGCCCCCGAATTGAAAACACCCCCCCGATCGCATCGCGATCGAGGGGGGCGTGTTCAGTTCGTCCAGATGGCGGCCGGCGCCGCGCGTTCGCCTTGGGCCCTACGCCGCCCGGCGCTTCTTCAGCGTGTCGATGGCCGTCATCACATCCGAGCACACGGCGAAGACTCGATCGAGCCGCGTGAGCCGGAAGAGGTACTGCACCGAGTGGTTGCCGTTGGCCAACGCGATTTGTCCGCCGCCCACGGCGAGGCGGTTCAACGCCTCCACCAGACAGCCGAGGCACGCACTGTCCATGAACTGCACCGACTGCAGGTCAAGGACGAAGTCCGTGGCCGTCGTCTCCGACAACTCCATCAGCAGGTCGGCCAACTGGTGGGCCCCGCTGTCGTGCGACAGTTCGGTCACCGTGATGGTGGCGACGGCAATGCCTTCGACCAGTTGCACATCGGCGATCCGGCTGCGGGGCGACGCCTCGACCGGCGCGTCCGCGCCGCCGACGGCCGCCGGCACCGGAACTTCGACCGACGCGTCGGCCGTCCCGTCCACCGGAATCCGAAGGTCGGCCGCCCCGTGGGTCGGAGGCAGCACGCCGGGGGCTGGAGGCACGAGCGGCGCTTCTCCGTCAGCGGCCGCGTCCTTGGCGAATGGGTTCCACATGTCCGAGCTCTCCTGCCCTGCCGGGCTCCGCGTTGACGGGCTGCCTCCGAGAGGCTGGCCCGACGTTCAAGGGTCGAATCGGGCGACGCATCGCCGAACCCGCGACGCCCAGATCGGCGTCGCGCGGGGTCGGGTCGTGCCGCCTGGGCGACCCTCAGTCCCGATCCGGATCCCCGCCACCAATCGGCGTACCGGCCCCACCCGCACCCGTCGGCCGGGCCGGGATGACGTCATCGAACCCCCGAGGACGCTTGGGCCGGGCCCGCATCCGAGCGGCGGTTTCGGGGTCCACGGCCCCGCGAACCTCGTCCGGGCCCTCGTCGCGGACGGGGCCCTCCTCGGTCTCATCACCGTCGGTGCGGCGCCTCCGGGCCGCATCGATCGAACGTTCCATTGCTTGAAGGATCGGGCGTACCCGGTCCACCGCAGCCTTTGACTTGTCCATGAGCGTGCGCCCTCCTTGACGCCACGTGGCTATCGGCAGCCCAGACAAGCACTTGCAGACCGGCCTTCGGATCCCGGCCGTGAATCCTTGCGGACCTGCCTGCGCATTCGGCGCGGGATGGCCAGATCGCCCCAGTCCCCCCAGCCGGACCTCGCAACCCCGGGCCGCCCGGACGGAACAACCCGCACGGGCGGCGCGATCCTTCGCGCTCCGCGCAGCGGTTGCGCGCACGCCGTGCCCCCCTCCCGGCCCGATCCCGGCCGATCCGCCGAATGCTTGCCCCGGAGTCCCCGATGTTCGAATCGCCCCTTTCCCGCCTCGTGCCCGCCGGCCTGGGCGTGGCCCTCTTGGCCTCCGCCGCGGTGGCCCAGGAAGGCAACGTCACCCTGCCCCGCCACCCATCGATCAGCCCCGATGGCTCCACCGTCGTCTTCAGTTGGCGAGGCGACCTGTGGTCCGTCGGCACCGACGGCGGCCGGGCCATGCGGCTCACCAGCCATCCGGCCGACGAAACCCGCAGCACCTGGAGCCCGGACGGCGAGCGCATCGCCTTCAACAGCAACCGCGACGGCTACAACAACATCTGGACGATGCGGGCCGATGGCACCGATCTGCAGCGGGTCACCGATCTGGACGCCACCGCGACGATCACCGACTGGGCCGAGGTCGACGGCGAAGAGATGATCCTCTTCAGCGGCCGCCTCGATTCGGACGTCTACCGCGACGGCCGGCCGTACAAGGTCAGCCCCGACGGCGGCCCGATCCACCACGTCCACGGCGCCTTTGGCGTGCACCCCGTGGCCAGCCCCGACGGCGAGCGCATCATGTTCGCCCGGGCCGGCTACTTCGACGGCTGGGAGCGGCGCCACTACCGAGGGGCCGAGAACCAGGACGTCTGGATCGCCGACGCCGCCGGTGAGGACTTCACCCGGCTCACCGAGTGGGAAGGCAACGACGGCAAGGCCCGGTGGATGGACGACGACACCGTCCTGTACCTGTCCGACCGGGCCGATCGATCGGTCAACCTGTACCGCCGCAACGTCGGCCAGCCGGAGACCCGAGCCCGCAAGCTCACCGACTTCGACGGCACCGACATCCACGACTGGGACCTCTCGGCCGACGGCTCCACCGCCGTCCTCATGAGCTGGCAGGACCTGTACGTGATGGACATGTCAGCCCGTCGCCCGTCGGCCAAGAAGATCGCGATCACCGCGATCGACGACGTCCGCGACCGCCAGACCTTCGTGGCCGTCGGCCGGAACGTCTCCGATGCCGCCCTCAGCCCCGATGGCACGATGATGGCCATGGTCGCCTACGGCGAAGTCTTCGTCCGCGAGATGGGCGCCGATGGCGAGGCCCGCCGCGTCACCAAGACCCACGCCCGCGAGGGCGACGTGGTGTGGAGCCCGGACGGCCTGCACCTCTACTTCACCAGTGACCGCGACGGCACCGATTCGATCTACGCCGCCTCCGTCGCCCGCACCCGCGGGGAAGTGAAGGATGCCTTCGACCGCATGACCGGCCGCACCGTCGAAGAGGACGAGGCCGACGATGCCGAGGGCGACGGCGACGCGGGCGGCGATGGAGACGGCGAGAACGCCGCCGCCGACGCCGACCCGATCACCGGCACCTGGTCTGGCCGCGTGGACGCCCCCGGCGTCGGTCCGCTGGACTTCACGATGGAACTCGAAGGCGGCCCCGATGGCCTGGTCCGCGGCACGCTCCAAACCGACGTGGCCAGCGCGTCCATCACCGGCACCTACAACTCGGACACTGGCGCCATCAGCCTGACCTTCGACGTCGACGGCGGCATGCAGGCCAGCTTCACCGGCACCGTCCGCAATGGCAGCCTCGACGGCACGATGGACTTCGGCGGCGAGGAAGTCCCGTTCGCCGCGAATCGCACGGCCGCGCCCGACGCAGCCAGCGACGATGACGACAACGACGCGTCCGACGGCGACGACACGGCCAAGGATGACGACGCCAAGGACGAAGACGATCCCGCCCTCGACCCCAAGCGTTGGCGCGACGCGATCGAGTTCACCATCGAGCCGGTGGTCAAGCGGCTGAGCAATGACCGCGGCGCGGCCCCTTCGCCCGACGGCAAGCACCTGCTCTTCCGCGGCATCCGCGGCAATCTGCACATCAAGGACCTCGCCACCGGCGAAGTCAGCAACCTCACCGAGCACTGGGATGCCGGCAGTTCCGGCGTCTGGAGCCCCTGCAGCCGCTACATCGCGGTGACCCAGTCGGACCTCGACTTCAACCGCGACATCCACATCCACGCGGTGGACGGGTCGTTCGAGCCGATCAACATCACCCGCCACCCCGACAACGACGGCAGCCCCTCCTGGTCCGCCGACTCCAAGTTGCTCGCCTTCGTCAGCGAACGCGTCAACGAGCAGTTCGACGTCTGGATGGTGCCGCTGGCCCGCGAATTCGAGTCGCTCGCCGGCCCGGACCGCGATGCGTACTTCGAACGCCTCGGCAAGCTGGCCAAGGGTCGCAAGCCGCTGAAGCCGTCGGCCGGCAACGATGATGATGCCGACGACGATGCGAAGGACGACGAGAAGAACGCCGACGCCGACGAAGCCGACGCCCCCTTCACCGTCGAAGACCTCGAGTCCGCCTACCTCCGCCTTCGCCGGATCACCCGGATCGAAGGCAACGAGTCGCAAGCCCTGCTCATGCCGGGCGGCGACAAGATCGTCTTCAGCGCGAGCGGTTTGGCCTCCGGCCTCCACTCGGTGAACTGGGACGGCTCCGGCCGCACCGCCCTGGGCGGCGGCGGACGCATCATCGGCTCCAACCTGAACGGCTCCAAGGTCGTGGTCGTTTCCGGCGGCCAGGCCCAGACCATGCCGCCGAAGGCCGGCGGCCGCGAGACCGCGAGCTTCAGCGACCGGATCCTCGTCGACCTCAACGAGCAGTCGAGCCAGAAGTTCCTCGAGGCGGCCCGCGGCCTCGGCGAAGGCTTCTACCACCCGACGATGCACGGCGTGAACTGGTCGCGGCTCACCCGCGAGTACCACGATCTGGCCCGCGGCGCGACCACGGCCAGCGAGTTCAACTGGGTGGCCAACCGCTTCATCGGCGAACTCAACGCCTCGCACATGGGCATCCGTTCACCGTCCGACGTGGCCACGCCGCTCCGCGAGCCCCGCGGCCGGCTGGGCGCGACCTACACCCCGGTCGACGGCGGCTTTGAAGTCGTCTCGATCATGCCCGAGTCGCCCGCGTCCAAGGGCCCCATGGCCCTGGCCATCGGCGACGTCATCACGTCCGTCGATGGACGTGACTTCGGTCCCACGGACACCGTGGCCAGCCTGCTCCGCGGCCGCGTCGGCGACGAAACGGTCATCGGCGTGCGGCGCACGATGGAGATCGACGGCGACGAACAGACCATGGACCTGGAACTGTTGATGGTGCCGACCAGTGGTGGCGCGATCAACGGCCTGGCCTACCGGGCCTGGGTCCAGCGCAACAAGGATCTGGTCCACGAATGGTCGGACGGCCGGCTCGGCTACATCCACATGCAGGGCATGAACCAGCCTTCGCTCGACATCTTCGAGCGGGATCTGTTCGCCGCGGCCGACGGCCGGGATGGCCTGCTGCTGGACGTGCGCAACAACGGCGGTGGCTGGACCACCGACCGCGTGCTCTCGTCCATCATGGTGCAGTCGCACTCCTATACCGTCCCCCGCGGGGCGGACTGGGAGGTCAAGGGCCACTACCCGCAGGACCGCCTCTTCATCCAGCGCTACGGCATGCCCATGAACCTGCTGTGCAATGAGAAGAGCTACTCCAACGCCGAGATCATCAGCCACGCGTTCAAGACGTTCAACCGCGGCACCCTCGTCGGCATGCCGACCCACGGCAGCGTGATCTCGACCGGCGGGTTCGGCCTGATCGACGGCACGAGCGTTCGCCTGCCTTTCCGCGGCTGGTTCGTGGACGACGGAACGGATCGCGACATGGAGCTCAACGGCGCGGTGCCCGACTTGATCGTGCCGCAGACGCCGGAGGCCGAGGTCGCCGGCGACGACGAGCAGCTTCGCGCCGCCGTCACCGATCTGCTGGAACGGATGGACGACGACTGAGCGCCGACCTTCCAACCCCCTGATTGAACCACCACCGGCTGCGGCGTCCTTTGGGCGCGGCAGCCGGTGGTCGTTTTTGTCGACGGCCAACCTCCTTGCCATGGTGCGCAGCGGCCGCGTGGGCGCCCGGGCATTGCGGTTCGCGGCGGTCGCCCTTTTCGGACGTTGATCGAGCGCACGTCGCCCCGTGCGCCCATCACCCTTTCGGACGTTGTCCAGCATGCCGCGCGCGTTTCCGGACCGGGCCCGGCGTTCGCCGAACTCCCGAGCCCACCTGGATTGACGCCGGCGCCCGCACAGACCGGCGCACTGGCCTTGGACTTGTGGGCCGCGGCTGGCCTGCGGCCGACAACGAGGCATGTTCTTGATTCCAAGCCTCGCTCGGGCGGTGCCGGCATTCGCCGTCGCCGTTCCCATCCAAGATCCGACCCCCGAGAACGTCCGATGACCATCGCCAGCCGTGCCGCCATCTTCACGTCCGCCCTGTTGATCGCCGGCGCCGCCCACGCGGCCCCGGTCCGCATCGATGGTCTCGGCGACTCGACGATCCTCAATGCCGGACAGTTCTCCGGGGTCGGGCTCAGCACCGCCGACAGCGCGGTGCTTCGCAACAACCCGCTGCGTGGCATCCACGCCCAACTGCAGGCCGACGGCATCGACACCAACGGTGTGGTGACGCTTCTGGCCGCCGAGGTCGATTCGACCGGCGATGGCCTCAACGACAGCCTCGGGTTCTTTGCCCTGGTCGACGAAGAGACCGAGAGCGGCAAGTTCCGCGGCTTCAACGCCCGCCTTGGCTTCATGAGCTGGGTCGACGGCGACGCGGACTTCCTGGTCAACGATCCGGGCGAGAAGCTCGGCATCCGCGGGGGCGATGATCCGCTCGCCCTCGGTCGTTTCGACTGGGACAAGCGCGAGAAGGGCGACGCGTTCGGCTGGACCGATCTGGAAGTCGGCGAGTCGGGCGACATGCACTTCTGGCAAGCCGGCCACCGCGCGGGCATCGAGGGATTCCAGTTCCTCACGTGGACGGCCGAAGGCTGGGACGTCGCCCTGACCGGCGACTTCAACCCCGGCGGCTACTGCCAGCCCGACCACTTCGGGTTCCAGTTCGCCATCGTGCCGATCCCGGGTGCGGTGTGGATGGGCTTCGCCGGCCTCGCCGCGGTGGGTGCGGCCCGCCGACGGATGGCGTAAACGCCGATCGAGGGCCCCCGCCCATCGCTGATGGTGGGCGACGTCAATCAGTTGCGCAGACTTCGCGCCTGTCCCGCGGCCAACGCTCCGCGGGACAGGCTTTTCGTTGCGCGGGTTCGGCCGACATGGCTGCTCCAGCGCTCGCGCCTCATTCGACTCCCTCATCCGGTCGATGTTCCCGGGACACCACGGAGCTTCCGACGCCGCATTCGACCGCGCCGCCGCTCGAGTTCCGCCCCGCCTCGAGGAGCCAGCGCATGTCCCAGGTCCAAGATCCCCGACTGACCGGCCGAGTGCTCTGCGCTGCGGCGACCGCACCCGCCCTGGCCGGCATGCTCCTGACCGGGGCCCAACCGCTCTGGATCGTTGGGGCGGCGTTTGGCAGTGCCGCGGCCGCATGGGTCATCGGCGGACGCCTGACATCGGCGGCCTCGCATGTCCTCGCCGAACTCGTCGCCGAACGCCCTCGCTTCAGCGACGGCCCCGACGTGACCAGCAAGGCCATCGCCGAGCGGCTGAATCGCCGGCTGGAATCCGACGCCCAAGAAGCATCCGCCGCCTGTACGAAGGCCGACGAAGTCCAACGGGTCGCCATGGCCGTCACCAACGATGTGCGATCCCTGGTCGAGAACACCACCGAAGAGTCCGCGAGCTTGCTCGTCGTTCGCCGGCTGATCGGCGAACTCACCGAGTGCACCAGCGGGAACCGGGCGCTCGCGGCTGAAGCGTCGAGCATCTCGTCCTCGAGCCGTTCCGTCGCCGACCAGGCGCAGTCCGACCGGGATGAACTGGTCAGGGCGATGGGGGAAATTGAATCATCGAGCGGCGAGATCACCAAGATCATCGCGGTCATCGACGAGATCGCGTTCCAAACGAACTTGCTGGCCCTCAACGCCGCGGTTGAAGCGGCCCGTGCGGGCGAAGCCGGCAAGGGATTCGCGGTCGTGGCCGAAGAAGTTCGCAATCTTGCCGCCCGTTGCGCTGAAGCCGCCCGCAATACCGGCGGCATGATCGATGCCTCCACCGACCGGGCCCGCAAGGGCGTGGCGGTGGCGAATCGGGTGGAGACCGCGCTGCGCACGATCGCCGGCGACACCGTCAAGGTCAACGAGCTCCTCGGCGACATCTCCGATCACTGCCACGCCCAGACCGATCACTTGGCGGAACTCAGCTCGTCCACCGCTTCACTCGAATCGATCAATGAGCGGAATCGATCGTCGACGCAGTCGATGGTGGATCACGACCGAGAGATCCAGGCGACCGGCGACGGGCGTCCGTCCCGAAATGCCGCCCCACTTTCGGCCGCCGATTCGCCATCGTGGCGGACGCCGTACAGCCCATCCGCATCGCCGGCCGCCTACCGGGCCGGAGCTGAGTCTGGGGCCGGGGCCGGGGGCGGGGCTGGGGCCGGCGGCGGACCTGGAGCTGGTGCGAGCCGCGGATACGGCGACGGCCGCCGGTTGAGCACTCGCGCGGCGGGCCATGGCGCGTCGCGCGTCACATCTTCGTCGGCCGAGCTGCACGCCCCGACCTCACTGAAGCGGCCGACGCCCGGCGGCGGCAGCGAGTCGATCCCGATCACCGCGGCGAGCGGCCGGGCGTGGGATCCGCCGGTCGCCGCTCGCCCGGCGACGGGTGGCTCGGCGACGGATGGCTTGACGACGGATGGCCTGACGACGGGTGGCCTGACCGCGGGCCCCGGCGGTCGCACGCCGGGGAGCACGTCCGGTGGCACCACGGCGCGTTCGACCACCACCCGTGACGTCGCCGCGGGGGTTGCCGGATCGGCATCGAAGAACCCGCAGGCGGCCGCACCCCGGGCCGCCCCACCGGTGGCTTCGGCTCCACGCCCCGCCCCGGACTTTGCCGACGAGCTGGACGAAGACCTCGACATCGAATTCTGATTCGCCGGCGGCGGAAGCGGCGGCGGCGCGCCGGATGCGCGTCAGCCAGTGCCCGTTGCCCGCGGGCGTGCCTTGGCTTTCGCCTTGGCCTTGGCTTTGGCCTTGGGCTTGGGCGGGCTTGCCGGGGCTGAGGGAGCGTCGTCGGCGGCATCTGCATCGGCCGCGTCGCCCACCACATCCTTCGCATCCGCCGCACCCGACACATCGGTCGCCGGGGCCGAAGCCGCAGCGGTGTCGACGTCGCCGTACGCCACGCTTCCTTCGTCGTCGGCGTCGTCGGCCACCGCGCCACCGATGGCCAGTGGCCACGCGTCCATGGCGTCTTCCAGGCTGCGGGCTTCATCGGACACCGAGTCGTAGATGCTGGCCAGCAGGCCGACGAGCGGGAACTTGCCGCCCAGGGGCGAGCCGCCCAGACGCCGCAGCAAGGCGTGATCGGTGGAACCGGCGGACGCGCTGGCGGCCAGATCGATCCGTCCGGCGCCCGGACGCCAGAAGTCGCGGACGCTCTCGGCCAACGGTGCCGGTTCTTCGCGGGCCTGCGGCACATCCGGTTCCGGGTGGGCCGACACGAGTCCACGCGATTCCATCGCCCGAATCTGGCGCAGGCGATCGAGCAGGCGATCGGCGGGCATCTCCCGCATGGCCAAGGCCAGCAGCGGATTCTCTTCGAGCCGTTCGGCCACGAGCATGCCGACGGCGAGGACGTGCCGGCAGCCGGGGAAACGCTCGCAGTCGCAGCTGAGTTCGAGCTCCGTGGGCAGCAGCGTCAGGCCGAGCCGGGCGAGCATTTCGTCGAGCTGTTCGGGCAGGCGATCGTCGAGCAGTGCGGCCAGCGTGGCCGCCTCGGACGCCATCGCCCCCGCGACCGCGTCGCGCCGGTCCTGCGACCAGGCATCGATCCGCATGGTCACGCGGTAACCACGGGCCCGGTGGCCCTGTACCTTCGAAACGGGACCGCCAGGCGGCATCTCCAACGTGACGGTCTGCCCGGCCCGGGCGTACTTGAAACCCTCGGCCGCTTCGACCGGGTCGGTGACCTGGCGCTCGACCAAGCTCAACATCCGCATGGCCAGATCGCTGGTGATCCGTGGCGCTTCTCGGCCGCGAAGTTTCAGACCGTGGCGCACGCGCCGCGGGGGCCGAATGATCTCCGGCGCGGTCGATCCGCCCGGAGGCGGCGCCCCCGGATGTTCACCGCCCGCCGCCGGGGCTTCGCCGGATGCCGGCGCTTCGCCGGTGCCATCCGCCGCAGGTGCGGGCGCGGGCGCGGGCGCCGCGTTCCCGTCCGTGGACGCCGCGGAATCGGCGGCCGGAGTGGACGAACCGTCGGCCGGGGTGGCCGGCGTGGACGCCGAATCTGCGGGCGCCGCATCGCTGGGGCTCGCGGCCTTGGCCGCCGGCTCGGCGGGCGCCGAATCCTCGGGGATTCCATCCTGGGGCGTGGGTTCGGTGCTCACGGCCCGTCCTCCACCGATCCATTGCGAAGCATCAGCAGGTCGCGGAGCTGCATCGTCGACAATTCAGTCAGCCAGTCTTCCCCGGCTCCGATGATGTTCTCGGCCAGTTCGGTCTTGCGTTCGATCATGCGGTCGATGCGTTCCTCGAGCGTGCCTTCGCAGATGAACTTGTGCACCTGCACGGTTCGGGTCTGACCGATACGGAAGGCACGGTCGGTCGCCTGATTCTCGACGGCCGGATTCCACCAACGGTCGAAGTGGAAGACGTGGTTGGCCTTCGTGAGGTTGAGGCCGATACCGCCGGCCCGGAGGCTCAAGACGAAAATCGGCGGCGCCCCATGTTCGGCCTGGAAGCGGTCGACCATCTCTTGACGCTTGCCGGCCGGCGTGCCGCCGTGCAGGAACAGCACTTCGGTGTCGAGTTCGTGTCGCAACATCGACACGAGCATGTCGCCCATACGGCGGAACTGCGTGAACACGAGGGCGCTGTCGCCGGCGGCCACCAGTTCTTCCATCATCGAGAGAATGCGCTGGCACTTGCCGCTGCGGGCCACGATCTCGCCCGGCGGCGGCATGCTCGTGGCCGTCGCTCCGACCTGGGCCGGGTGGTTGCAGATCTGCTTGAGCTTGACGAGCGTGGCCAACACGAGCCCGCGACGCTTGATGCCCTCGGCGCGGCCGACCTCGCCGAGCATGTCGTCCACGGCCTGTTCGTAGGCCTTGGCTTGCTCGGGCGTAAGGACGGCGTACTCGCGCGTCGTGACGCAATCGGGGAGGTCATCGATGACCGTGGGATCGGTCTTCACGCGGCGCAGGATGAACGGCCGCACAAGCGTGCGGAGTTGTTCGGCCTTTCGGCGGTCGCGGTGACGCTCAATGGGCAGCGCGAATTGCCGACGGAAGTCGCCTTGTGGCCCGAGGTAACCGGGGTTGCAGAACTCCATGATCGACCAGAGTTCGCTCAACCGGTTCTCAACCGGCGTACCGGTCAGGGCGATCCGGCGCGTCGTGCGAAGGCCGCGAATCGTTGCCGTCTGCTTGGTCGGCGGGTTCTTGATGTACTGCGCTTCGTCCAACACCACGCGGTGCAGCTCGATCTGCATCAACGTGTCGCGGTCGCGGCTGATGAGCGTGTACGTCGTGATGACGACGTCCGACTCAACGGCGATCTCGAGGAATCGGTCGCCGAGCGGGCGATCCGGACCGTGCTGAATGTGCACACGGAGCGCCGGGGCGAAACGCTTGATTTCGCGGCGCCAGTTGCTGACCACACTGGTTGGCACGATGAGCAGCGTGGGCCCGGGCGAATGGCCGAGACGCTCGCGTTCGTGCTGCAACAGCGCGATGAGCTGAATCGTCTTGCCGAGACCCATGTCGTCGGCCAAGCATCCGCCGAGTCCGAGACGATCGAGGAACGCCATCCAGCTCAGCCCGGCCGCCTGGTACGGACGCAGCTCACCAAGGAATCCCTTGGGTTGTTCGAGGCTGGGCATGCGGCTCGTATCGACCGTGCCCTCAAGCAGGTCGGCGATCCAGCCGCTCGCGTCGATGCCTTGCACCGGCAGACCGCTGCCGCCGCCACCGAGCAAACGCACCGCTTCGAGCAAACTCATTTCGCCTTCGCCGCCGGCTTCGAGCGTGCGTTGGGCTTCTTCGACTTCTTCCCGCCGCAGTTCAACCCAGCGGCCACGCAGACGAACGAGCGACGTGTCGCCGCCCGACCGATCGGCCAAGGCTTGCACGTCTTCGGCCGTGAGGACGCGATCGCCGATGGCGATCCGCCAACGGAAGTGCACCAACGAAGACAGGCCAAGTTCGGGCTGCGTTTCGCCGCCGCCGACGCTGCCACCGGAGGGCATGATTTCCAGCCGGGCGGTGAGTCGGGCCGATTCGCTCCCCCACCAGTCCGGTCCGCGGACCTCGATGCCAGATTCCCGGAGCAACGAGGCGTAGTCGGCCAGCAGCTTGTGGGCCGATGCCGTGTCGAGGCTCAAGGCCGACGGGTGCGTTTCGGAAAGCAGGGCTTCGAGCGGCGTGAAGACGCGGGCGGCACGGCCGAGCTCGGCCACCAGCACCTCTTCCGGGTGACGCTCGCCGGCGCCGAGCAGGGCCGCAGCCTCGCCGGGATCGTTCCACAGTCGTTCGGCTTCGATTTCGGCGTCGTCGGTGGCCAATGCGCACTCGAGGCGCCAGACCGCGGACTCGTCCGACGGGGCGAGGTCTTCGGGCAGTTCGCCCGGCGGCTCCAACAACTGGAGCACCAACCGCAGCCCACCGGAAGACGACGGCGGCGTCAGGACGCCAAGCCAGTCGGAGATGCCGCGAATGAGCTCGACGGCGTCTTCGTCCTGGCGCGGGACGTCGGCGTCATCGTGCAGGAGTCCACTGAGCCAGGCCACGTGGGGATCCTCGCCCACGTCGCGGCCATCAAGGGCATCGGCGTAGTCGTCACGGATCAGCACCTGGCGGACGCGGGCATCGATCATCACCCGCAGGGCGTCATCGAGGATGGTCCACGGCCGGCCGCCCGAGCGATCCATGATGGCCCGGACCAACGGCGGCATGGCGGCAACGAGGAACCCGGCGCGGTCGCGGGCGGAGTCGTCGTGCAGCCACGGCTGCCAAATGGCCCGCGGCGGCGTACCGGGACGTTGCTCGATGGAAGGAATGAAGCGTTGGGCAGCCAGCAGGTCTTGGGCCAGCCGGGCGATCGCGAACCACCAGGGCAACGACGAACCGAGCACCACGCCGGCCTCATCCGTCCGGTCCTCGATCGATTCGAGTCGCAGAATGACGTCGATGGCCAGGTGATCCTCAACCGCGACGGCCGGGACGTCGACCGGACGGATCGTGTCGGGATCCGGCGCGTCCCCACCGCGGAGGGCGAGGAGCCGATCGCTGGGCCCCGCGTGTTCACCGGTGCACGGCAAGCGGAGCCGCGCGCTGACGGTCTCCATGTGAAGCGATCCGAGCGGCGGATCGAGCAGTCCCGCGAGGGCCGCGCGCACTTCGTCGGCCGGCGCTGCGAATCCATGGATCGCCCCGGGTTCCGTCTCCACCGCCACCGTCGGCCGGACCGCGATGGCCGAGCCACCGCCGTCTTCGCCGGCGAGAACAGCGTCCGCGCTTTCCGCGTCCGGAAGTTCGACGTCGTCGACCACGACATCATCGGTATCGATGATGGTCGGAGCCGGCGCTCGGGAGACGTCTTCGGCCCAAAAGCAGAGACGACCCTCGACCCAGTTGGCGTGCAAAATCAGCATGGATTCGACGACGGACTTCCTTCCCTGGACCCGCGTTCGCCGGAGGCGACGCTTCACGATTCGGGCACATGACCGCGCTGGGGCTCGAACCCAGGACCTACCGCTTAAAAGGCGGTTGCTCTACCGACTGAGCTACGCGGTCGACGGTGTGGCATGCGGAGAATTCGAGGCAGTCATGGAGTGCTTGATGAAGCCGGCGTCAGCGCGGAAGAGGCACCGTGCCAAGCTTCCGAACCTCCACCGAGACGGCCGCGCCATCTCCGCGCGCCAAGTCGGCCAGTATAGGGCCCCCCCGATTCGCTGCCGCCACCGTCCGCCCGCGTCCATCGGAAGCTCGGCTCGGAGCCGGTTTCGCTGGGGAAACGCCGTCGGAACGCGATCCCCATTCCGTGCCGCTCGGCGTTGCGGCGTCCGGCCAGAGCGCCCATCGCCGGGTGATCCGCCGCGAATCCGGCTCGGCCCCGGCTCCGGTCGGCTCGGCCCCGGTCGGCCCGCATCGGCCCAGCCCAGCCCAACTCGGCCCAGCTCAACTCGGCCCAGCTCAGACCAGCCCAGCTCAGCCAAGCTCAGCCCAGCCCGCCCCACCCCGCATCGGCCCCGCTCGGCATTTGCCCATCTCGCCGCGTCGCGCCGAATCGGCCGACGTTGGCCGACGTTGCCCGCGGTTGGCCGACGCCAGGCGTCAGCACGATGCGCAGGATGCTCGCCCTGCAGCCGATCCGCTCCGCCGTCTGGCGGATGACGCAGTTCCGGGCCGACCTGTGCAGGGATCGGCCCCGGAAGGCCGACACACACCGGCCGAAGATCGCTTCAGCCCCGATTCCGGCCCATCAGCTCCGATCTGCCCTGCATCGGACACGTCCGAGTCCATCGGGATGATCGCTCATGCGATGGCCGCCTCATGTCCGATAATGTGAGTCGCCGTCGGGTTGTCCCGAGTGCCATCGCCCGGACGAATCACCCTTGCGGGCGGCTCCCCCACGGGACCCGCCGATGACCTCGCCCCCCTCCCCCCCGGAGCCGGCACGTGATGAACGTCTCGTTCTCGCTCGCGGCACTCGGAGATTCCGGCATGATCGACTCCTCCACCTTGCGACGGCCCCTTGCCCCCGCCGTCACCCTCGGGCTGGCCGCCCTGTTGCTCGGCCCAGCCGGAGGCTGCACGCGGACGTGGAGCGGCTCAACCTGGAGCAGCCGCAGTCCCATGGAGTCCGAACGCGGAACCCGCGTGGGCCCGGTCGTCCTCAACGATGGCTGGGAACGCGGCCATTCCCAGGTCGTGACCCGGCGCGATGTTCCGACCCCGGAGTCTGATTATCCGGGTGACGCCTTGGCGAACGGAACCAGCGGGACCAGCGGTCGCCCGGACCACGGGACAAACGCCGACCCGAACGCCAACCTCCGGGCCAGCCGAGCCGCCGCCCTCGCGGCCAGCCAGCCGGAGCACTGGAACCGCCGGGGCACGCCGCCAGGCGGCTCCGCCACAACCGTCGGCTGGGACCAGACGACCGCCGTCGATGTCCCCGCCGGCGACGTTCGATTCGCCGACCCGATCCGCCAGCCGGTCGATCCGTCCCTTCGGCCCGGCAATGACACCCGCAGCACCCGGTTTGCCGACGCCGCCATGGTCTACGGCCACCTCGCCGATGGACTGCCCCGGGACGCCGCCCGAACCGATGGCTCCGCGTCACTGATCCAGATCACGACCACCGAACTCGGCCACTCGATCATGCCGACGATCAGTGCCGACGGCACCGCGATCGCCTACACCACCACCGAACACACGGTCACCGGCGACATCTACGTCCGAGCGATCGGCCAGCGGCGTTCGCGGCAAGTCACGCGTGATCCGTCCGACGACACGATGCCCGCCTTCAGCCCGGATGGCACGATGATCGCCTTCGCCAGCGATCGCGAAGGCAACTACGACATCTACGAGACGTCGGTGACCGGCGGCCCGGTGACGCGCATTACCGACGACCCCGATCCGAGCTACCACCCGAGCTACTCCCCCGACGGCACGCGCATCGCGTACTGCCGCCAACCCGCCCGGACGGGCCGGTGGGAAATCTGGATGTACGACCGTGCGTCCGGTCAGCAGTCCTTCATCGCCCACGGCATGTTCCCCGAGTGGAGCCCCGATCCGGCCCGGCCGGCCATCGTGTTCCAGCGGGCGCGCCAACGCGGCAGCCGACTCTTTGGCGTGTGGATGATCGAGTTCGACGCCAGCGGCCCATCGAATCCCATCGAGATCGTCAGTGCGGCCAATGCCGCCTGCATGCATCCGACGTGGTCGCCGGACGCCCGCTCGATCGCCTTCTCCGCCGTCCCCGAAACCGAACTCGCCCGTCCCGGCCGTCCGCTCGATGCCGACATCTGGGTGATCGGAGTCGACGGTGAACAGCGCGTGCAGCTCACGCGTGGCCGAACGGCCAACATGTTCCCGGCCTGGGCCGCCGACGGCAGCGTCTTCTTCACCAGTGACCGAAGCGGGGCCGACAACCTCTGGGCCATCGAGAGCGCCCGGACCTTGCTCGGCGATCGCTCGTCGGTGGCCTCAGGTGGCGGCGGCATCGGTGCCGCCAACGACCGGCGCATGACGGCCACGGAAGACAACTCGAACCGGATGCCGCCTCCATGATTGGCTCGCTCCACCACCCGATGCGTCGCCGCTCGCTCGACCGCGGCATCGTCCTCGCGCTCCTGACCTTGGCCGGGCTCGTCTTTGGCGGCTGCGTCCACGATGACGTTCTTCGCGATCCGGTGGCCCTGGAAGCGCCGTGGTCGGGGAGCGTGCTCTACGGCGTCGCCCCGGTCATCAACGAATCCGGCACGACGGTCGCCGACTCCCTGAAGATCGCCGACGCCATCCACGGCGAGGTGCAGCGCATCGATGGCGTCGACGCCGTCCCCGTCAATCGCGTGATCAACGCGATGCGGGAACTCAATCTGCGGCGCGTCTCGTCGGAACACGAGGCCCAGGCGATCTGCCGGGTCCTGAACCTCGACGGCTTGGTCGTGGGCACCGTCAGCACGTGGAACCCCTACCGCCCGATGGTGCTGGGCCTGGCCCTCGAGCTGCACCGCCGCGATGCCCCCGCCGCCAGCGCCGGGGTTGCCGCCGCGGTCGCCATGCGGCCCGGAGCCGTCGCCCCCGACCCGAGCGAACAGGCCGGTGGCGTCATTTCTGCCGCTGCCGTCTTCGACGCGTCGAATCATCGGACGCTCAAGTCGCTCCGCCACTATGCCGATGCCAGACATGCCCCGGATCAGGCCTACGGGCCGGATCTCTACCTCGTGAGCATCGATCGATTCACGCAATTCGCCGCCCATCGACTCCTCGAGACGATGATCCAGGCGATGGACGAACGTGGATCGACCCGGCTCGCCGGTGGAGGGACTGGGCGATGAACGAACCGAAGACCCACCCGAGCTTCAAGATGCCTGATCCCGCGATCCAAAGTCCGACGTTCGATGCCGACGTTCGCGGCTCCCAGAACGGTTTGCGGATCATCGCCGACAATGGCCAGGAATCCTGGACGGTGCGATGCGGTTCAGAAGGCCGGGTGGCCACCGCCGCCCAAATGGACGCGAGCGTCCTGGCCGGCACCATGCCGGCCGAAGTCGCCCGGGTCATCCGGCGCCAGCTCGCCTGGACCGCCCTGCCCGGCGTCCAGATCGAATCGAAGCCGATCCTCAGCGGTGATCTGCGGATCTCTGTGCACCGCGAAAGCGTCGGCCGCCCCTAAGACCGCTTGCGGTCGTCGACCCCTTCCGGGTTTCCCCGTCGCCACGATGGCGACGGATCCAACCGCCCCCCACCGGGGCATCCCGCCGCCGAAGATGGCGAGCCCAGAGCGACCGATGAGCACCACCAGCGACAAGCTTGCGATCGTCGAGGCCTTCCTGAGCTACTTGCTCGACGATCGCCACTTCAGCCCGTACACCGCCCGGTGCTACGGCGTCGACCTTCGGCAGTACACCGAGCATCTGTCCGAGTCGACGGGCATCGCCCTGGATCTGGAGCGTGAGGGCGAGATCTACGCCGGCACGTACGCCCCCGCCAATCGGCCCGAAGGCGAAACCGCTTCGCCCACCAAGGACTCACTGACCGGCCTCATGCTGGCCGCGGACACCACGATCATCCGTGGCTTCCTGACGCGGCTCGATGAGCACGACTACTCGGCCGCAACGCTGGCCCGCAAGATCGCGACCCTCCGCAGCTTCTACCGCTGGCTCGAGAAGAGCAGCCACATCGACGGCAACCCGATGCTGCTGATCCGCACGCCGCGGCAGAACAAGCGGCTGCCCAAGGCCATCGACGTCGACCAGGTCGAACGCCTGCTCTCGGCCCCCGACGCCGGCGAACTGCTCGGCGCCCGCGACCGTGCGATCCTCGAAACCCTCTACTCGACCGGCATCCGCGTGAGCGAACTCGTCGGCATCAACCGCGCCGACATCGACGTGGACGAGCAGGCGATGATCGTCCGCGGCAAGGGACGCCGCGAACGCTTGGTCCCCCTCGGCACGCACGCCCTCAAGGCCATCGCCCACTACCGCGAGATGCTGCTGGCCGACCCGCGCGGCAAGACCGACCTGCCCGAGGCCGACGCCCCGCTGTTCATCAACAAGCACGGCGGCCGGCTCTCGACGCGTTCGGTGCGTCGCAAGGTCTCCAAGTACCTGCAGATTGCCGGCCTGGATCCGGACATCAGCCCCCACACCCTGCGGCACAGCTTCGCCACGCACCTGCTCGACAACGGCGCGGACCTGCGTTCGGTGCAGGAGCTGCTCGGACACCAGTCGTTGAGCACGACGCAGGTGTACACGCACCTGTCCACGAGTCGCATGCGGCAGGCGTACGACGATGCCCACCCGCGGGCTGAGGCGGGCTGAGGCCCAAGGCCGGGTCAGCCGCGTCAGTCGCGTCAACCGGGCGAACCGGGTCGGTCGCGTGCACCCGGCGAACCGGGTCAGCCGGATCAGCCGGATCAGCCGGGTCAGCTCGGAACGCAACGTTGATCGGGGCGGCGTCGCGGGACACCGGGCGAGCGCGGAGTACGCAGCCCACGCCCGACGGCCAACGTCCGAAAGCACCTGGCCCGAGCCGGTGAATCGCCCAAGCAGCCAATTCCACCTCAGACGGCCGGAATCCGCGCCGATGACGGACGGGGACGAGTGTCCCTCCCGGAGTCCGCGCCATGTCCGATCCGTCTGACGTCTTCGAATCCGACTCGCTCCTCTCCCGCTGCCTCGACGATGCGTCGCTGGCCGCCAAGGTGCTGGAACGCTTTGAGTCGAACGCCGAATCCATGATCGACGACCTGCGAGCGGCCATGGACGCGGCCGACGCCGATGCCGTCGCCCGCGCGGCCCACGTCATCCGCGGCGTCGCGGCGAACGTCTCGTGCGACGAACTGGCCTCTTCGGCCGGGGCGATGGAAGATCACGTTCGCGGTCAGGGCCTCACCATGGCCCTGCTCGAAGAAGTCGAAGCTCTGGCCGCCACCGTGCATCGGGCCCGGGCCGCGGTTCCCGAGGTGATCGCCGCCATGCAGCGTCAGAACGGCTGACGGATCTGGACGCTCGGGCCGCCGTGTCGAGCCGCCGCTCGGGTCGCCCCGCAGTCCGCCGTCCCACCCGGCCGCCAGGTCGCCCCCTCGCCCGTCCAACCGCGCGGCACCGCCCGCGACGCGGCTCCCGCCATGACCGCCCACGCGGTCGCCCCGGCCGGCATACCCTCTCGGCATGCCCCACCCGGCCCTCCGCCGCATCCTGCCCGTCGTCGCCAGCCTGGCCATCGCCGCGCCGCTGTTCGCCGCCCCCGGCCCTCGAGGCGCGGGCGACGTCGCCGGGATTCCCGGGTCGCCGCTGACCGTCCCCTGGCCGATCGTGCTCTTCGTGCTGTTGACCTGGTTCATGCCGATCCCGGCGGCGATCGGCGGCTGGTACGCCCTGCGCGACCTGCCCAATGCCCGCCGGCGCTACCGCAGCCAGGCGGCCGCCTGGATCACCGCGTACGTCGCCATCCTGGCCTCGGGCTGGTTCGTCGGCCGGCACGATGAGGGCGGCAACGCCCTGCTGCTCGGCATGTGCTGCGTCAGCATCATGGGCCCGATCGTCGGCCTGGGCCTGCTCATCCAGCCGAGCATGCTCCGCGCCGGAGTGGGCGGAACCGAACCCCTGCCCGATCAGGACGAGGCGCCGGACTCCAACTCGATCTGAGCCGCCACCAGCCGGGCGATCGGCACGCGGAAGGGCGAGCAACTCACGTAGTCCAAACCCGCGGCGTGGAAATAGCGGATCGACGCCGGGTCGCCGCCGTGTTCGCCGCAAATGCCAAGCTTGAGGTCGCCCCGGGTCGCCCGGCCGGCCTCGCACGCCATCGTCACGAGCTGGCCGACGCCGTCGACGTCGATCGTCTGGAACGGGTCGCGCTCCAGGATTTCGTGCTCCAGGTAGTCGGGCAGGAATCCGTTGATGTCGTCGCGGCTGAAGCCGTAGGTCAATTGCGTCAGGTCGTTGGTTCCGAAGCTGAAGAAGTCGGCGACTTCGGCGATCGACGCGGCGGTGAGGGCGGCCCGCGGGATCTCGATCATCGTGCCGATGGGAATGTCCAACGGCTCGGCCCAGCCCTGCTCGGCCCGCACCTGCACGATCATCCGTTCGGTCCGCTCGCGCAACATGGCCAGTTCAGCCCGCGTGCCCACCAGCGGAATCATGATCTCCGGCCGGGCGTTCGCCCCGCGCCGGAGGCAGTCGATCATCGCTTCCACGATCGCCCGCACCTGCATGTCAAGGATCTCGGGGTACGTGACCGCGAGGCGGCACCCACGGTGGCCCAACATCGGATTGGACTCGTGGAGTGCGGCCACGCGAGCGGCCACGCGCTCAATCGGCACGCCCAGGACATCGGCCACGTCCTGCTGGCTCTGGGCGTCGTGCGGCAGGAACTCGTGCAGCGGCGGGTCGAGCAAACGCACGGTGACCGGAAAGCCGTCCATGGCCGTGAAGATGCCGCCAAAGTCTTCGCGCTGGAACGGCCCCAGGTCGGCCAGGGCCGCGACCCGCTGCTCCCGCGTTTCGGCCAGGATCATGCGGCGCATGGCGGTGATGCGATCGCCCTCGAAGAACATGTGTTCGGTCCGGCACAGGCCGATGCCGGCGGCGCCGAAGTCGCGGGCGCGCTGGGCGTCGGCCGGGGTGTCGGCATTTGTTCGCACGCCGAGGCGGCGCACCGCGTCGGCCCACTCCATGATCGTCGTGAAGTCGCCGGAGAGTTCGGGATCGCGGCGTTCGAGCGCGCCGAGCATCACGTGGCCGGTGGAGCCGTCGATCGAAATGACGTCGTCGGCGGTGACGGTGCGGCCGTCGACCGAGAAGGTGCGGGCGTCCGCGTCGATGGCCAGCGCGCCCGCCCCGGCCACGCAGCACGTGCCCCAGCCGCGGGCCACGACGGCTGCGTGCGACGTCATTCCGCCGGTCGACGTCAGGATGCCAACCGCATGGTGCATGCCTTCGACGTCTTCCGGACTGGTATCGCGGCGGACCAGGATCACGGACTCGCCGGCCAGCGTGCGGTCGGTGGCCTCGGCGGCGGTGAATGCCGGCTTGCCGGTGGCCGCGCCGGGCGAAGCGGGCAATCCGGTGGCCACGACCTCGGCGGTGGCCAGGGCCTCGGGCGTGAAACTCGGCAGGAGCAATTGCGTCAGATCGCCGGCGGGAATGCGGCGCAGGGCATCGGCACGATCGATGAGTCCCTCGGCCACCATCTCGACGGCGATGCGGACGGCGGCCGGCCCGGTGCGTTTGCCGGTCCGGGTTTGCAGCACGTAGAGCGTGCCGTCTTCGACGGTGAATTCGAGGTCCTGCATGTCCCCCTGGTGCTGCTCGAGCCGGTCCTTCACGGCCACCAGCTCGGCGTGCACGGCGGGATTCCACTGCTGCATGTCGGCCAACGGACGCGGCGTCCGGATGCCGGCGACGACGTCCTCGCCCTGGGCGTTGACGAGGAACTCGCCGTAGAAGACGTTTTCACCGGTCGACGGATCGCGGGTGAAGGCGACCCCGGTGCCGCTCGTCTCGCCGCGATTGCCAAAGACCATCGCCTGCACCGTGACCGCCGTCCCACGAAGGCCGCGGATCTCGTTGATGCGGCGATAGGTCCGCGCCCGCGGAGCATTCCAGGAACGGAAGACGGCCTCAATGGCGTGCTGCAACTGGACCATCGGATCCTGCGGAAACGGATGCCCGGCGTGCTCGCGGTAGACCGCGGCGTACGCGGCGGCGACCTGGGCCAAGCCGGCCGCATCCAGGTCCGTATCGTCGGCCGCCCCGCGCTCGCGCTTGATGCGGGCCAGCTCGCGCTCGAAGTGTTCGTGCTCGACGCCCATGACGACGTCGCCGAACATGTTGATCAGCCGCCGGTAGGCGTCGAGGGGAAACCGGTGGTCGCCGACTTGGGCAGCCAGGCCCTCGACCGCCGCGTCGTTCAGGCCGAGGTTCAGGACGGTGTACATAATGCCGGGCATGCTGACGGCCGCACCGGAACGCACCGACACCAAGAGCGGGGCCGACGGCGAACCGAAGCCGCGGCCGGTTTCCGATTCGATGCCGGCGATGCCGACCCGCACCGCGTCCATCAGTTCCGGCGGGACGGTTCCCGTGGCTTCGAAGACCGCGCATTGTTCGGTGGTGATCGTGAAGCCCGGCGGGACGGGCAGACCGATCGTGCTCATCTCGGCGAGGTTGGCCCCTTTGCCGCCCAGGAGCTCGCGCATCGATCCATCACCGTCCGTTCGTTGGCGACCGAACGCGAAGACGGGCGGATGGGAGGCGGCGGAAACGCGGTGATCGACAGCGGCGGCGCGGGACATGTCTGAAGCTCCGGAAGGCAAAGAGGCATCGTGCGACGCCCCAGGCGACGACGCAGGCGTGCTTTTCGGCCATCTCAAGGATGCGCCGGACGCCGCCCGGCCGCGGGTCTGGGCGTCGGGGCACGGCCTTTCCGACCCGCTGTGGGTCCGGTCATGCGGTCTGGCCGGGTTGGAACGCCCCCCAAGTCGGACCCACCTGAGGTCCGGTGACCGCCGAAGCGCGAATCGGACGGAGGCGGTCCGGACCGGTCCGCCGGCGTAGACTCGTCGTCCGTTCCCCCCGCCCGAGGATTCTCGCCACGTTCCCGCCACGCCCTCCGATTGACGTACTCGCGGCCTGGCCGCCCGACCGCCGGCTGGCCGCGATGCTCAGTTCCGGTGACGGTCCGCGGGCCCGCTGGTCGTTGCTGGCCGAGCCAGACGACGTACGGGCGATCCGAATGGACGCACACGAGCCGGCCGTCGACCAGCTCCGGGCGAGCCTGCAGCCGTCGACGGCGCGGGCGGGTGGCGGCTCGAGCGGCGCCGTGGGCGATGCTGCAGACCTCAGCGCCGATGGCGGCACGGGCGGCGGTACCGGCGGCACGAACTACAACGCGGACACCAATGTGGATGCGGAGCCAGACGCCAACTCGGCGGACCGGCCACCGTGGTGCGGGGCGCCGGGCCGCGAACCTCTGGCCGGCTGGATTGCCGCCCTCAGCTACGACCTCGGGCGACGGCTGGAACCGGCGGCCGACGGCGGCAGCGCGGCGAACGATCGACAGTGGCCTGATCTGCTCCTGGCCCGGGTGACGTCCGGGTTCGCCTACGACCACGACAATCGACGTTGGTGGACGCTCGGATCGCCCGACCCCGAACTCGTCGACGTCCTCCATGGCCCGCCGGTGGCCGCCCGGCCGTACACCATCGATCTCGACGGCATGACACCGAGTCTGGACGATGCCGACCACGCGGCCGCGGTCGCCGAGACCCGTGCGGCGATCGCCCGCGGCGACTTCTTCCAGGCCAACATCACGCGCCGTTGGACGGCGGACTTCACCGGCGACCTCCGGGCGGTGGCCGCCGCCGCCATGCGGGCCGCCCGGCCGCGATACGGCGCGTTGCTTGAAGGCCCCGATGGACGCGGACTTGTGTCCATGAGCCCCGAACTCTTCCTGGAAATCGATGCTCGGCGGCAGCGCATCCTCAGCCGGCCGATCAAAGGCACGCGTCCCGCCGCCGCCGGCGAAGACGCCAGCGCGGACGTGGCCCGCGAGCTCCTGGCCAGCGAGAAGGACGCGGCCGAACTCGTCATGATCATCGACTTGATGCGGAATGACCTCGGCCGAATCTGCGAACCCGGAACCGTCCGCGTCGATCGCCCGCGCCACGTTGAAACCCACGAAACCGTGCACCACGGCGTGGCCGACGTGACCGGTCGTCTTCGGGCCGACGTCGATGTCGCCGGCGTCCTGGCCGCGACGTTTCCGCCGGGTTCGGTGACCGGCGCTCCCAAGATCCAGGCGATGCGGCACATCGACGGCATCGAGCCCGTGCGACGCGGCGCCTACTGCGGGGCGATCGGTTGGATCGGGGATGACGGTGCGGTGCAACTCAACGTCGCGATTCGCACGATCGCGGTGACGCGGGAGTCTGGCGCAGCGAGCCAGACCACCCCCCGCATGCGGCTCGACTACGGGGCGGGCGGCGGCATCGTGGCCGACAGCGATCCGTGGGACGAAGTCCAGGAATCCGACGACAAAACCGCAGTTCTTCGGCGGGTGGCCACCCGGGCCGCCGACCCATCGTCGGCCGCGCCAGCGGACGTCAGTCCGCGCCCGTGAAGCCCGCGGCGCCCATCCGGGAGCGGAAAATCAATGGCCGCGCGCGGCCGCCGGCAGAACGGCGTACCCTCCCGCGGCCGCGCCCCTCCTGCCGCCGACCATCCTTCCGGACCGCCCGCCATGAACCTCGCCATTCTCTCGACCGCTCCGGATTGCTACAGCACCCGTCGCTTGGTCCAAGCGGCGGCCGATCGCGGCCATGATGTCGACGTCCTGAACACGCTGCGCTTCGAAATCAGCCTCGACAAGCGCACGCCCGACCTGTTCCACCGGCAGCGCGAGATCGAAGACTACGACGCGATCATTCCTCGCATCGGGGCGTCGATCACGTACTTCGGCACCGCCGTGGTACGGCAGTTTGAGCAGATGGACGTCTACACGCCCAACACGTCGGCCGGCATCGTCAACTCCCGCGACAAGCTGCGCTCGCTGCAAATTCTTTCGCGGCATGACATCGGCATTCCCCGAACCGCGTTTGTGCGCGGCCGGCGGGACATCCTGCCGGCGATCGAACGCGTCGGCGGGACCCCCGTCGTCATCAAGCTGCTGGAGGGCACCCAGGGCGTCGGCGTGATCCTGGCCGAGAGTCCCAAGGTGGCAGAAGCGATCATCGAGACGCTGCAAAGCGCCCGACAGAACGTGTTGTTGCAGCGATTCGTGGCCGAGAGCCGCGGGCGCGACGTGCGGGCGTTCGTGGTTGGCGACCGGGTCGTGGCCGCGATGCGCCGCGTGGCGCAGGGCACGGAATTCCGCAGCAACGTGCACCGCGGCGGCGTGGCCGAACCGATCGAACTCACGCCGGAGTTCGAATCCACCGCCGTGCGGGCCGCGCAGATCATGGGCCTCCGCGTGGCCGGCGTGGACATGCTGGAAGCCGCCGACGGGCCGTTGGTGATGGAGGTCAACTCATCGCCCGGCCTCGAAGGTATTGAAGGGGCGACGGAACTTGATGTCGCTGGGGCGATCATCGACTTCATCGCCGCCCAGATCAACTTTCCGGAACTCGACATTCGGCAGCGGCTCACCGTGTCCAAGGGATACGGCGTGGCCGAAATTCACATTCCCGATGGTTCACCGATGGTCGGCACCACGCTCGGGACGTCCGGCCTTCGCGAACGCGACGTGAGCGCCCTGACGCTGCATCGCGGCTCGACCGTGACCTCGAATCCGCGCGATGATCGAGTCATCGAGGCCGGCGATCGATTCCTTTGCTACGGAAAACTCGAGTCGATGCGCGACCTGGTACCCGAACGGCGACGCCGCAAGCGTCGGGTGGAAGTGCAGCCACTCGAGCAGGGCACGATTGACTCGCTGCCCAACTGAGGCGCGAGCCCACGATCGCTGGCGGGACCCGTGGGCCGCGCGGGCCGTTCGAGCCGCGTGAGCCGCGTGTGCCGCCCGAGCCGCGCGGGCCGCGCGGGCCGTTCGAGCAATGTGAGCCCCGTCCAAGCGGCCCTGCGAATCCGGCTGGCCGTGCTTGACCGTGCGAGACGTGCCCCGTCGCGCCGCGTCGCGTCGCACTTCGCTCCCCCGCGCACCGCACTCCGCTGCCCGGCCCCCCGCCCCGAAGCCGCTTCCCCTCAGGCGGCCTCGCGCTGCTCGAACCAGTCTCCGTCGTCGCCTTCGGTCTGCGGCTCGCCGAGTTCGGCCCGGCGCTGGAGCTGCAGTCGCTGCTGCTGCACCACGAACTTGCAGATCTGGTCGACGACGAACTTCTGGTAGTCCTTGTGCTGGCTGAAGTCGAACTGCAGCCCGGCGTAGACCGACTGGTCATTTTGCATGTGCGTGTGGGCGACCTTGGCGCTGGCCAGGATCGGCGTCGGCATGGATTCGGGCATCGAGATGCGCATCCAGAACTGACGGTGGCGAGCAACCGAACGGGCGTGCTCCGGCGGAATCCGCAGTCCCATTCCACCGCCGCCCAGGTTCAGAATCGTGCCGGTGAACTTCGGCCCCAGCTCGGGACGCAGTCCCGGATCCTCGAAGTTGACCGGGGCCACCGTGTGGCCTTCCTCGGCCCGCTTGGCCGCGAGCATGACCGCCTGTTCGGCCACGACCACGCTCGACGCGTCGAGCAGCGGCCATGCCTCGACCGTCGGCAGATCAAGTCCGGCCACCGAGAGTCGGAAGAAGTCGCGGCGCTGGCAGCGCACGACGTGGTCGGGCATGGCGAGGCGATACGCGCGCACCGTCCGGTACGCGTTCAGATTCGCTTCGGTCCGGCCGAGGTTCCGGGTCTTGAACGTCCACCGGTTCTGGCCGACGCTCATGATGCCGACGAGGTCCACGCCATCCTTGAGCCGAATCGGCGTGCCCATGGTCGCGGGCTCTTCGATGGTCATGGTCTCGGTATCGAGTCCGAGAAGGCTGACGCGCCAGACCAGTTGCTGCACCGGACCGTCATCGGTGTCTCGGGCGATGGCCACGTCAATGGCGCCGCCGCGAGCGTGGATGTCCTCAAGGCAGCTTCGCCACCGGATGGTTCGTGATCGTTTGGCCGGCATGTCTTCATCCCCTCGACCGCGCGGTGCGGGCGCGTTCGTCAATCCGAACGCATCCGGCGCGGTACAACAAGGAGATCGGATGCTCAGCCCGGCCCATCGAGGACGACGCGGTAGAACGGCCGGCGGATCAACCCTTCCCGGCCCGCAGAATCATCAAGCATTCACTGGCCCGCGGCTCCGGAGCCGATAAGCCGGCGGCCGACGCCGCGAGCTCGAACATGCCGTCGGTCCACAGCCTCCATCGCACGTCCGATGTTCCGATCGTCCAGTCGTCCGGCCGTACCTGCTGGTCCCGCCGAAGGGCCATCACCGCATCGCGGCGTTCCCACAGGAGCTGCGCTTCCCCGTCGTCGGAAACGCCCTCGATCCAGTCGCCGGTCACCAGGAGCGGCCAGAGCATCCCGGGCAGGTCATCGAGCCAAATTGCGGCGTCCGAACCCGCCCCGCCGTCCAAGCGCTCGCCCGCGGCCCGCAGGAACGCCACCGCGTCGCCCGGTTCCGGCAGCAGCATGAACGTGTGGCCGAGGCAGAGCACCGCGTCGAAGGGACCTTCCGGCCAGCTGGCCGGATCAGGCAGCTTGCCCTCGATCAACGTGGCCTGGGCCGCCCCGGGCCCGAGCGCGGCGAGCGACGCCCGGCAATCGGCGAGCGCGTCGGCATCGTGGTCAAGCCCGGTCAGTTGATGCCCGGCCGCGGCCAACGGAACCAGCAGTCGCCCGCCGCCGCACCCAAGGTCGAGCACGCGCGAGCCGGGGGCGAGTCCGTCGAGCAAGCCGGTGAGCTGCGCGTCGTGCTCGGCCAAGTCGAGCGGCTCGTCCCGATCCAAGCGTCGTTGGAGGGCCTCGGCGTAGGCGGCGTCGTCCATGTTCGGCTCCGGCCCGCTCACGCGCGGACGCCCAAATCGGCGGCCAACGTGCCGACGCGCTGCCGGAGCTCGCGGATCTCCGCGTCATCGGGCAGGTCGCCGCCAAAGCGTCCGCGGTAGTACCGTTCGGCCAGTTCGCGAACCGGCCTGGCCAGTTCAGGCCGACGTTCCGCGACCCGGCGGGAAAATTCGAGTGGTGGCTGCCAGTCGGGCTTGTCCAACCCCGCCCGCTGCAGCACGTCCAACATGTCGAAGTAGAACGCGAGCCCACGGATCGCCCGCTCCGTCGGCGCCCCGTCGCCCCGGCCACGGTTCAGACCGCGTCGAATGCGTCGTCGCCGGCGAATCCACCGAGCCGCGGCGAGCACGGCAATCACGCCGGCCAGGCCGACGATGCCCAGCCAGACGTAACCGGCCGGGCCGAAGTAGAACGCTCGGTTCACGTCGGACGCCCACTGTCGCACCCGTGCCCACCATCGTCCGAGCGTTGCGGTGCTGGCGGATTCCAGGGCACTGTAAATGTCCTGTTGCAAATTCGGATCGTAGCCCACGAACCGGTCGCTCCAAGTCCCTTCCACCTGGGCGAAAATCGCATTGGCTCGGTTCGCGAAGCCGTTCTGATCGCCGGCCAGTGTCGGGGCGGTCACCGAAGCCGGTGTCGGGTCGTACGTCACCCACGTATCGCCGGGCATCCCGACTTCGGTCCACGCGTGGGCGTGGTTGGCCCGCACGATGTACTGGTCGTTGGCCGGGTCAAATTCGCTCGCCGCGAACCCGAGGACCATGCGAGCGTGAACGCCGATCGACTGGCACAGGGCGGCATGGGCCGACGCGAAATACTCGCAGTGTCCCGCGCGGGAGTCGGTCAGGAAGTGGACGATCGGATCGGAGGCCGCCCCTGAACTCGGCAAACGTTGATCCGTGCGATCCAGGGTGTACGTGAACTGTCCGCCGGTCAGGTGTTCTTGAAAGGCGTTGGCGACCTGCCGGGCCCATTCGGTTCCCTCGGGCCGGACCGGGATCCCCCGCCGCAACAAGATGTTCTGGGCCTCGCGCCGAATCGCCGAGGCGATCGGACGGTTGCGATTGCGAAACTCGCCCCCGATCGGAAAAAGTTCGACCGACGTGCCAGCCACCGCGGCGATGGCCCGGGCATCGGGGTTCACGACCGACGAGATCTCATACCCGGATGTCTCACCCCCGCCGGCAAGCCGAACTTCACGGGTTGCGTTGCGGATGCGGATGCGCCGGCTTCCGGTGACGCCGTCGAGCTTCACGCTCCAGGGCGCGCCCAAGTGCAGGATGGTGTCGGTGGCGCGATTGAAACTGAAGCGCAGTCGGGTCAGTGGTGGATTCGGCGGCGGCGGTGCGCCATCGAAACTCTGGGTGAGGGGAACTTCTTGGCCCCGTGGCAATTCAAGCGGAACGGTCCCACTCCGTACCACCTTCCACTTGCGATCCTCGTAGACCTCCAGCGCCGATGCCCGAAGCAGGAACGTGGTGCCGGGACCACCAAGGCCCCGGTCCGACGACAGAACACGGGCCCGAAAGAGGATCCGCGGCGAGTCACTGATCCGAGTGCTGTCGCCGAGGGTGACCTCGCGGCCGAAGCCCCGCAGATGCGATTCTTCGCCTCCGAATCCGCGGCCGACGAACGCGCCACGCCCAAGGTCGCGGGGGAAGAGGATGAAGATCAGCACGCTGACCGCCACCGTGCCCAGGCCAACGCCCACGGCGAGTCGCCGGAGATGCGGGCCGACGCGCCGGCCGATGGTGGGCCGGGTCGCCACAACCCCAACGATGCCGCGCTGCTGCCGCACGTCGTGCACGCGTTCGTGGGCGGCGTAGAGCTGAAAAAGCAGCAAGCAGTACGTGCCCACGCCCGCGTAGACCAACAACAGGATGCCGAATCCAAGCGGCGGCGGCATTTCCGCGCAGCCAATCAGCATCAGCAGCAGCGACAGACCCAAGAGTTGCCCGTGGTCGCGGGCCGTCCGCCGCTCGTACAGCTTGACCAGCAGCAGCCAAACGGTGAACCGTCCGAGCACCTGCGGCAGATCGCCGACGTTCGATCGGGCGTCGAAGAACATGTTGACGAGAAAGACCACGACCAGAACGTTGCTGACCCAGCGCGGGATCGTTCGGCCGCGTGGCCCTTCGGTGACGTACCAACTGATCAAGGCGAGGAGGCCCGCGATGGCCAGCAGTTCGATGCGGCCGAAGACGAAACAGAAGCCCGCGATCGAGATGAGCGTCAGGCAAAAGCACGCAAACGGAAAGCGCCGCAGTTCATTCATGGGGCGGCCGCCGACGAAAGCGGACCGGATGCCAGGCCGCCGGCGACCGCTCGGCTCACGCCCGGAGCCGGACCGACACGAATCGATCGCACCGTGTCGCCGACCACCGCCCGGCCGTCCGGATCGACCAGCCGATCGAACTGCCGGGCACTGAAGTGCCGGGCCCCAGCTGGGACGATGCCGGCCTCGATGCGGGCCGGATGCACCACCACGAGCCCGGCGCCTTCCCGGTCCATGGACGGCAACTCGACTTGCCCGGTCCGCGGAAGGTCCAAGTCGATGCGGGCCAATTCGGAGAGCAGTCGGTCGCGGTGGCGGCCCGTCTGCCGGACCGGGATGGAGTTCCCGGGCAAGCCGAGGATCGTCAAGCCCACTTCGAAGCCCTCGACGTCGGCGGCCAGAATGATGGATGCGGCCAAGCTGATCGCCGCTTCTTCCAGGTCCGAGGCGGACACCGGTTCGTTCGCTTGCACGCCGAGGTCGCCCGTTGGCACCGTCAAGTTCACGGCCACTCGGATGCGCGGCGGATCCGGCCGGGTGCGTTCAATGACCAGCAGTTGATCACGGTGGGCCGTTCGCTTCCAGGCGACCTGCCGCAAGCCGTCGCCCGGTCGGTGGTCGCGGAGCCCGAAGAAGTCATCGCCGGAGCCGGCCCGGCGGCTCATGCGCGAGCCGGCGGCGCCCCGGGGCGCGAGATCACGGAGTACGCCGGCGCGCATCGGATGCGTCCGCGGGAGGATCAAGAGTTGCTGGGGACGGGAGACACTGATGCTCTTGCGCAGCAACCCGAACGGAAACGCACTGCTCATTTGCACGCGGTCAAGTACCGCGATGCCGCGGCGATGCGGATGCAACACACCTTCCGCGTGCAGGGTTTCGCGGGGTCCGGCGTGCATCAGCCAGGCCGGGCTCGTGCTCGCCAGTTTCGACCACGCCCCGGGTGCGCGGTGCGGCACTTCGGCGAACTCGACACCGAAAGCGGGCAGAAAGCGACTGCGGTTGGTCACCGCGTACCGGATCACCAGCGGTTCGCCGGCCACCGCCCGGCCATTCGGAAGGCGGCGAACGGCCAATCCCATCATGGTCGCGCCCGACACGATGCCGCTGACCACGATCGCCGCGGCCATCACCCCAAAGACCCAGAAGAGCAAGTTCTGACCGGTGTTCATCGCCACGACGGCGATGAGGATCGCGATCAGGCAGTACACGAGGAAGTTGGCCCCGGGGTGCACGCGTCGCCGCGGCCGACCGGTGGGACTCAACTGGGCATCGGTCGTGGTCACGCGGAGCGGCTCGGGCAGGAGGATCGAGGACGCGCGGGACCAGAGCGTTCCGGCCGTTCGCCGGAGCATTCTACCGGCGGCCCGTCAGCGGAAGCCGAGACGGCTTCGGGGCGCCTCTCAGGTGTTCGAGGCCGGCGTTCGAGGCCGGCGTCGAGGCCGGCGTCCGAGGCCGGCGTCCGAGGCGGGCTCCCAGCCCAAGTGTGGGCACGGCCCGAGCGGCCCGGCGAGCCACCTTGGGAACAAGGCACGCTGTCCGGAGCGGTGGACACCGAATCAGTTGCCGCGGAATTCCAAGTACTGCTCCCACGGATCATCGTTCCGAGGTGTGATGCTGGTGCCCTCGGACATCTCGATCAGCAGCACCTGGTTCTTCGACGAACGGGGCAGCGTCAGAAACGCCTCGACGTTGTCAAAGCCGGGAGCGACCACGCGTGCAAGCCACCGCTCTTCCAGCCAGCCAGCGCCGAAGGATTGCACCGGCAAGTTGGCTCGGCCGTCGGCGGCCGTCCGAACGGTCCCGATGGTCTCCTCGCGCAATTCACCGGGGTCGCGAACGAGCGTGACGGTGGCGCCAGCGACCGGCTGCGATCCGGTGGGCACCGCCGCGGCGTCCACGAAACGAGCGGTTCCAAACCCGGGATACACCGCGGCGACGTCGACCGAGTACCCGCCGCATCCGGTTGACCCGAGCACGACGGCCATCACCAGGCCGAAGGCCGCGATGCGGAGCATCGCCGCCGAGGCGCGGCGGGCGATCGGCGACCACGATCGTTGCATGGGCGACGGAGATGCTGAGCCCGAAGACGACGGCGAGCACAGAACGCGGGGCGGGTGGTTCGACATCATTCGGTCACCGTGGTTGAAGTGGGCCCGGCAGAATCCGCGGCGGCCATTGCATCGTCGTCGGAGGCGTCGTCGGCGTCGGCGGCACGGAGAGATGCGGTCGCGTCGCCCTCTCCGGTGTCGGCGGACGCTCCCGTCGCAGCCGAGTCACCGTCCACCGTTGCGGCCGCGTCGGTCATCGTGCCGGCGGCTTCCTCGGTCGAATCGTCGGTTGAATCGTCGGTCGATGCGTCGGTCGATGCGCCAGTCGATGCGTCAGTCGCACCACGGTCAGTCGCACCCGCCGCGGCGTCCGCGGGCTGGCTGGCCGGGCTGTCGGAGTCGCCCGCTTCGCCGGCCGGCGTGTCCTTGCGCAGCACGGTCGAGGGCCGGCGTTCGAGGCCGACGACGTCCGGAAGTTCGTCGAGCGAACCAAGGCCGAACACTTCCAGGAACTGACGCGTGGTCCCGTAGAGCAGCGGCCGTCCGAGCTCTTCAGCGCGGCCGACCACGCGGATCAAACGCTTTTCCATCAGGCTGCGGAGGACTTCGCCGCAGGCCACGCCGCGGATCGCTTCAAGCTCGGCCCGCACGACGGGCTGGCGGTACGCAACGATCGAAAGCGTCTCGAGGGCGGCCGGTGAGAGCCGGCGCTCTTGTCGGTCGCGATGGAGCCGGGCCATGAGCGGTCCGAGGACCGGAACGGTCAGCAACTGCCACCCGCCGGCGATCTTTCGCGGCCGGAAACTCCGGCCCGTCGCCCGGCAGGCGGAATCCAGTTCCGCCAACGCTCCACGGATCCGAGCCGCCCGCTTGGGGCCCGTGAGTCCGACCAGGTCGGCCATCCGCGCTTCGGTCAGCGGCCGGTCGCTGGAGAAAAGCAACGCTTCCACCAGCGTCGTGAGCGACTGGTAGCGACACGGGGCGTCGGCGGCCCGACCGGCAGCGCCGCCGGCATCCTCGACCGTTTCGGATTCGGTTTCGGTTTCCGCGGCGGCGGCGTCAGCATCCGACCCGCCCTTCGCGTCAACGTCGCCCGCGTCGTCGGCGGCGGCATCCTGGTCGGTCCCGTCCGTCTCGTCGGCCGCACCGGCCGCTTCGTTCGTCGGGTCGTCGTCGCCCCCCGCCTCGTGTGCGGCGGGACCACTGCCCCGCTTCCCCGCAGCGCCTCGCCGGCGCCGGCCACGGCGCGGCGGCGGATCAGCGCTCACCTCGATCTCGGGAGAGTCGACATCGGTCGCACCACCATCGGTCGTGGGGGCGACGTCTTCAACCACTGCATCCGGCTCGTTTCCCTGCATCGCCCAACTGTATCAGGTCGCGCGGGGCCTCCTGTCGCCAGAACGCGCCCGGCACGCGACGTCAACGTGATCCAGCAAGAATTCGCGGGCCGACGAGCCCGAGAACGCAACGAATGCGCGAGATCCGACCGGATCGCACGCACGTGGGACGTCTTGGTGGAATGGATGTCGAGCGAGCGGTGGTTCTGGCCGCCGTTCTGGCCGCGGTACCGGCCGTCCTTCTGGCCGCAGTACTTGCCGCAGTTCTGGCCGTCCTTCTGGCCGCAGTTCTGGCCGGAGCTTTGGCCTCGACCTGGCCGTCGTCCAGACGATCCGACTCGCTCGTCGACGGCGTGGGTCTGGATCAGCCGCGGGCGGCGGCGAGGCGAGAGCGCGCACGGGCCTGGGCCGCTTCGGCTTCATCCCGATCGATGCCGCCACCGATCGCGTCGGCATTGGCCTGCTCGAGTTCACCGGCGGCACCGGCCGCGTCGATCTCGCTGGCTCGCTCCGCTCGCTCGGTGAGGATCGTCAACGTGTCGGCCGACATCTGGGCGAAGCCGCCGTCGACGACGAAGAACTCGTCGCCAGAACCCGGGGCCTGGACGCGGAGCGTGCCGATGCCCAGCTTCACGAGCGCCGGACTTCGCCCGGCCATCACGCCCATCTGCCCGTCCCAGGACGGAAGGCTGACGTACGTGACGTCCGCCTCAAAGAAGGCCTCGGTCGGGGTGATGATCGTGCAGCGGAAAGTGGCAGCCACGGCTCGCTCCGGGGGTTGGTCGCCGATCGCGCTCGCGGGAGCGTCGGGACAGGATTCGGGGCGGCAAGTCTAGCACGCGGCCGGGCCTCGGGGGCCCCTGCGGCCGCATTGGCTTCGCCGGGATCGCGGGCAATTCGCGGGACCTGCCCCCGGCATGCGAAACGGCGTCAGAAACGCCGCCGAGCGGGCCGGCGGGGCACGTGGAGCGGCGGGCCATCTGGGACGGCAGAACGGCTGACCATGCGGCTCAGCGAACGACCCCCGCCATCCGGGCCACGCAGGCCATCCAGGGCTCCCGGACGTCCGCGGCCGCGGCCGCCGGCGCGACGCCTGCTTCAGCCCTCGAAGCGGCTGAAGATGACGCTGACGTTGTGGCCGCCAAAGCCGAAGGAGTTGTTGATGCCGTACTTCACCGGCCGCTCCTGGGCCTCGTTGGCCACGAAGTCCAGGTCGAAGCCCTCGTCGGGATGCTCGAGGTTGATCGTGGGCGGCACGACCCCCTCCACGAGCGCCTTGATGACGGCGATGGATTCGATGCCACCGGCCGCCCCCAGGGCGTGTCCGGTCATCGACTTGGTCGAACTCATGCAGAGCTTCTTGGCGTGGTCGCCAAAGACATGGTGCACCGCCGCCACCTCGGCCGCGTCCCCCAGGGGGGTGCTCGTGCCGTGGGCGTTGATGTAGTCGATGGCCGTGGGCTCAAGCCCGGCATCCTGGAGGGCCGACGTCATGGCCGCCCGCGCTCCGACGCCCTCGGCGTCCGGGGCGGCGATGTGCTGGGCGTCGCCACTGGTGCCGAAGCCGACGACTTCCGCGTGGATGTGCGCGCCGCGGGCCTTGGCGTGGGCCAGCGATTCGCAGACCAGGATCCCGGCCCCCTCGCCCATCACGAAGCCATCGCGGTCGCGGTCGAACGGACGCGACGCCCGCTCGGGCTCATCGTTCCGGGTGCTCAGTGCCTTCATCGCCGAGAAGGACGAGATGCACAGCGGCGAAACGGCCGCCTCACTGCCGCCGGCCACGATGACGTCCGCGTCACCCCGCTGAATCAGGTGGTACGCGGTGCCGATGGCGTGGCCGCCGGTTGCACAGGCGGTGGCCACCGCGGAGTTGACGCCGCGGAGGTTGTGCCGGATCGACACGTTGCCGGCCGCCGCGTTGACCATGAGCTTGGGCACCACGAACGGGTTCACCCGGCTCGGGCCGGCGGTGGCCAGCTTGCGCAGGGCTTCTTCGATGGTGATGATGCCGCCGACGCCAGAACCGATCACCACCCCGCGGCGCGTGGCGTCGCCGGCGTGGAAATCTATGCCACAGTCGGCGGTGGCCTCTTCTGCCGCCTGCATGGCCAGCAGACAGAAGCGGTCCATCTTGCGACTTTCGCGACGGCCAAGCAGGCCCTCGGGGTCCCAGTCGCTGACTTCACCGGCGATCCGTGCGACCCACTCGTCGTTCTGTTCGAACGCGGTGATCGGACCGATACCGGACTCGCCGGCTTTCATGGCCGTCCAGGTACTGGCGACGTCGTGACCGATGTCGGTGATGACGCCTAGGCCGGTGATGACCACGCGGGCGGAATCTGGTGCACTCATTGCGTCGGGGGACCCAGGATCGCGACACGGACGGCACCGACCCGCGCCACGTCAGGCCAACGGTCCCGAGAGACCGTGGCCACAACGTCGCGTGCCGGTGCGGCCACCTGCCGCGAATGCGTCAGGAATTGGCGTGCGAGGCGATGAAGGTGATCGCCTGGCCGACGGTCTGGATCTTCTCCGCTTCGTCGTCGGGGATGGACGTATCAAACTCGTCCTCGAACTCCATCACCAGCTCGACGGTGTCGAGGCTGTCGGCGTTCAGGTCGTTGGCGAAGTTCGTGTCCCGGGTGATTTCGGTCTTGTCGACCCCCATCTGCTCCGACACGATGTCGATGACCTTGGCCTCGATCTCACTTTCCGTCACGGCATGGCTCCTGCAACCGTGGGTCCGAAAGGCCGACCGGCCCCCCTCCCACGGGAATGTTCGCGAATATACCGATCCTTCTCGGACCGGACAATGCGGGGACGATCCCCGCGGCCGGGTGCACCGCCCGCTGGCCACTCAGGCCACGGGCGGAAGCAGCCCGATTGACTGGTGTCACATGGCCATCCCGCCGTCCACGACGAGCGTCTGGCCGGTCACGTAGGCCCCATCCTCGGACGCCAGGAAGGACACCGCCGCGGCGATTTCTTCCGGGCGGCCCATTCGTCGCAGCGGAACCCGCTTGACGGCCTCCGCGCGGACGGCTTCCGGCAGCTCGCGGACCATGTCGGTCTCGACGAAACCAGGGGCGACGACGTTCGCCGTCACACCCTTGCTGGCCAGTTCCCGGGCAATGGTCTTGGTCATGCCGATGAGGCCGGCCTTGGCCGCGGCGTAGTTCGCCTGCCCGGCGTTGCCGATGATGCCCGTAATCGAACCGATGGAGATGATCCGCCCGAAGCGGCCCTTCATCATCGGGCGGGCGGCGGCCCGGGCGGCGACGAAGGCCGACCGCAGGTTGACCTGGATCACCTCGTCGAAGTCCTCGTCGCTCATTCGGAGGATCAATCCGTCCCGGGTGATGCCGGCGTTGTTCACGAGGACATCAAGGCGGCCGCAGTCCGAAGCAACGCCCTCCACGAGTCCGCTCATTGCCGCGGCATCGCCGACGTCGCACGTGCGAACCTCGGCCGAGTGGCCGGCGGCTTCGAGCTCTGCGCGGAGTGCTTCAAGGGGTCCCTCGGAACGGCTGACCAGGACGACGTGGCATCCGTCGGCGGCCAGACGTTGGGCGATCGCTCGGCCGATGCCACGGCTGGCTCCGGTGACGATGGCAACGCGGGTATCGATGGGAAAGCCTCTCGTGTGCGGGTCGGGGGCGAGACGTCGACGGGACGTGAACGGGCGGTGGCCAGAATGCGGGCCGAGTGAAGAACGGCGAACGGCCGACGATGCACGCTCGCCGTCGCCGCGGTGCACCACACGCCCCGCCGGCGAAGCACTGTCGCGGGCCTGAAGAGGTCTGTCAACCGCGGAACACCCCCCGCTCGGCCGCCAACCGCAACCGGGGACGCGCGCGACGGATCCCCAACGAAAAAGCGGCCCGGCGAGGATGCCGGACCGCTTCAATCGATGCAATTTCGGGCCGGATCACGCTCGTCCGTGGAACGAACGCTTTCCGCTCGCCGGGCTCGACCACGTCATGGCGCGAGCTCCGTTTCCACATACCGCAGTACGTGGAATCAGTACGGCACACCAGGGGGACGACGCTGACGCGTGGGCGTGTGCCGGCGACCGCCACCACCGCCGCCAGGCGACGGCGTATTGGCCGACGGGCCGGCCGAGGTTTCGCCGCTCTCTTCGTCGAGGTTGACGTCGAGCTTGATGAACTCGGCGTCCGGCTGGCTGGCCAGCTCCATCTCGGCGGTGAGAATGTCATGCCACTGGGCGATGTATTCAGACTCGAGACCGGACAGCTCGCTCACGATGCCGGGCGGCGTCGGCGCGGCTTCGAACGTGGGTTGGCCGGCTTCGATGTCGTAGTACCACATCTGGTACTCGTCTTCGCCGTCGCGGACGAACATGCCGAGGATCGCGGGACGGCTCTCCGGCGAGGTGCCGGCCACGAGCGTCACGGACTCGATCGAAGACGTCACCGGCTCCCACGTTCCGAGGTCGACCATCAGGTCGAGGAACGGGCGATCGCCTTCGGCGAGCAAGGGGGCGACGCGGGTGTCCTGCGAACGCACGAAGGCGTCGAAGAACTCGAGGACCGCCCGGCGGCTCTCGGTGGAGGCCGGAGCGTTCGACTCCGACATGAGAACCTTGTCGCTCACGCCCATCTCGGCCATGAGGTTGTCCACGGTCAAGACGCGCGGCGTGTTGTCCACCACCGGGGCCGGGGGCGGCGGCGGAGGCGGAGCCTGGACGACCTGGTCGTCGCCGCCGCACCCGCCGGTCACGGCGAGGCCGGCCAGCAGAACGGTGGCGGCCACGGGCCGCAGAATTCGGGAAATCGTGCTGCTCGGCTCAGGCCGGCGTCGTACGGGGGCTGAGCTTGCTGTCGGGCTCGTCATGGCTGGCGACCTTTCTGCTTCGATCGATGCGTCGCATGAGTCCCCGGAGCACCGCTCCAGGGGCGACTTCATGGTAGTCGATGGCTTCGCCGGATGGCAGATCCACACAACTCTGGGACCAACGCACCGGGTGCGTGATTTGTTCGACGAGTCGCTGGCGAAGAAGTTCCACGTTTCCCGCCACATGCGGTTCGGCCGTCACATTGGACCAGACGGGGACCGCGGGATCGGCGAAGTCGATATCGGACATGGCCTCGGCCATCCGATCGGCCGCCGGCTGCATCAGGGGGCTGTGGAAGGCGCCGGCGACGGTCAGCACCGTGGCCCGAAATCCGCGTTCCTGGGCCAGTGCGGCCGCTCGATCGCAGGCCGTGGCCGCCCCGGACAGGACGACCTGCCCCGGAGCGTTGTAGTTCGCCGGGACCAGAACCTCGCCCTCGGCCGCGTCGGCGGCCACCGATTCAGCCTCGGCATCGGTCGCCCCGATCAGGGCCACCATCCCCCCGCCGACCTCATCGGCCGCCGCCTGCATGAGCCGGCCCCGCTCGGCCACCAGCCGCAGACCGGTGGCGAAATCGAAGACCCCGGCCAAATGGAGGGCGGTGTACTCGCCCAGACTCAGGCCCGCGGTGGCCACCATCGCCTGCCCGGCCAGTCCGCCGTGCTCGGCCGTCGCGCTCTGCAGGCCGCGCCAGGCGGCCACGGACGCGGTGAAGATCGCCGGCTGGCTGGCATCGGTGCGGTCGAGCCGTTCGGCCGGGCCATCGAAGCACAGGCTCGAAAGCGTGGCCCCCAGGCGATCGCCAAGGATCGCGTCGGCTTCGTCGAAGACTGCCTTGGCCTCAGGGGAATTCGTCGCCCACGCCCGGCCCATGCCGACGGCCTGGGCTCCCTGGCCGGGACAGACAACCACGATGGAACGGTCGCTCGAATCAGACATCGAAGCACTCCATGAAATCGGGGGCGAAATGCCGGGCGAAATGCGGGGCACGGGAGTCGCGCGGGTGGAACGCGCCGGACGCCCGTCCGGCGAGCGCACGGCGTTCTCGCGTCCGTGCCACTGCCTGTGCGAGTGCCCGTCGTCCCCGGCGGGGTGGCTTAGATGCGCCAGACGCTGCTGGCCCACGTCAGCCCGGCGCCGAACGCGACAAAGACGACGTGGTCGCCTTCCTTGACCTTGCCGGCGCGGTTCAATTCATCGAACACCAGTCCGACGGAGCCCGCCGAGGTGTTGCCGTACTCGTCGATGTTGACGTGCACCTTGTCGCGGGGCAGGCCGACCTTCTCGATCGCCGCCTCGATGATGCGGATGTTCGACTGGTGGCACACGAACTGGGCCACGTCGTCAACGCCGAGTCCGGTCGCCTCCAGGGCTTCTTCGATCACCGCACGGAACTTGGTCACCGCGAACTTGAAGACCTCGCGGCCGTTCATGCGCAGGCATCCGAGCCGGGCGGGATGGTCGTCGTGATCGGCGGGCACGTCTTCCGGGCGGCGCGGCATGTAGAGCGAATGCCACTCGCGGCCGTCGGAACCCATGGACTGGAAGATGCAGCCGCGTGTGGGGTCGGATTCGTCGGCGGTCAGGACGACCGAGCCGGCGCCGTCGCCGAAAAGAATCGCCACCGTGCGGTCGTCGAAGTCGATCACGTTCGACAGTGCATCCACGCCCACCACCGCCACGGTGCGGGCCTGGCCGCCACGAATCATGGTGTCGGCGATGTTCATGCCGTAGACCAGGCCGCTGCAGGCGGCGCACAAGTCGAAGGCCGCGGCCGGTACCGCGCCGATGGCGGCGGCCACCCGGCATGCATTCGACGGGCAGACCATCTCCTGCGTCACCGACGCATTGATCACCAGGTCCAGTTCGCTGGCCGCGATCCCCGCGGTATCGAGCGCTCCCTGCACCGCATCGCGAGCGAGGGTGAATGCATCCTCTTCGCCGGGCGTGCAGAAGTGGCGGCGTTCAATGCCGGTTCGCTGCAAAATCCACTCGTGCGAGGTGTCGACGAAACGCGAGAGTTCATCGTTGGTCACGACGCGCTTGGGCGCGGCTGAGCCGGAACCGGCCAGCCGGACACCGATGGCTCCGGGACGGGCAGGGATCTGGGTCCTGGTCATGAACCCGATTCTCCCACCAGATGCAGCCGTTCGCTGATCTTCTCGTTGATGTGGCCGTCCAGGTACTGGCGGGCCTTCAGGATTGCATTGCCGATCGCTCGCGACTGGCTCGAGCCGTGGCTGATCAAGCAGATGCCCTTGACGCCGAGCAGCGGCGCGGCGCCGTACTCGTGGTAGTCGTGTTGGCGATAGATCTCGCGGACGACGGGCTCGAAGCGCCGGGCCAGGTCGGGATCGATGCGGGCGACCTCGCGGCCGATGGCCTTGAAGATCCCGGCACTGAGGCCCTCGGCCAGCTTGAGCATGACGTTGCCGACCACGCCATCGGTGATCACCACGTCGGCTTCGCCGTCAAAGACGCCGCGGCCCTCGATGTTGCCGATGAACTCGATCGCGTCGTCGGCCCGAAGAATGTCCCGGGCCCGCTTCATCTCTGAAGTGCCCTTGGCCTCTTCCCCGCCGATGTTCATGATGGCCACGCGTGGCCGCTCGACGCCGAGAATCGTGCGGGCGTAGACCTCGCCCATGACGCCGTACTGCGCCAGGTGATCGGGCGTGGGCTTGATGTTGGCCCCGACGTCGATCAGCACGACCGGACCGGCGAAGGTAGGCACGGTGACGGCGATGCCCGGGCGGATCACGTTGTCCAACCGGCGCATGTTCATCTGGGCCGCGGTCACGCAGGCCCCGGTGTTGCCGGCGGACAAGATGGCGTCGAGGGGTTCGTCGAAGCCGCGGGTGCCGCACTTTCGGGCGGATCCCAACTCGGACAATGCGACGATGGAGCTGTTTGGCTTGCCGCGGACGGCCTCGACCGGGGACTCCCCCATGCCGATCACGTCGGGCGCGTGGTAGACATCGACCCGTGGGTCATCCACCGAACGCTCGGCCAAGCCAGCGCGAATCGATTCCTCATCGCCGACCAGCACGAGCCGATCGGAGTCCAGGAGCGACTCGAGCGCCGCCACGGCGCCATCGAGATTGCAATCGGGGGCGTGGTCGCCGCCCGTGACGTCAAGGCCGATCCGCATTGCGGCGCCCGTCAGTCGTTCTTCTTCGACTCGATCTGCAGCCCCGGGCGGACGTAGCCGCTCTCCGGGCACGCTGCGTGCGGCAGCTTGGGCATACCGCTGATCGGGCAGATCACGGTGTGCACGGGCTTGATCTTCAGGTGGCTGCGACGCTTGCGCTTGCGAGCTCGGGACGTGCGGAGGGCAGGAACCATCGGGGCATCTCGTTCACGCGGCGGGCAGCCGGGCGTCGGGGTGTCGAAGAAGGTCAGCCCGGTCCGGAACACGGGTTCCGCGGGCTCCTCCCCATCGGGAGGACCGGCCAGTGTAGTCCTGAGAACGGGACTGTCAACGCGGCCCAACGCCCCGGTCGGCCGGGTCACCCCGCGGCTGGGAGACGAGGATCAGGTCAACGGCGTCCGGTCCAGATCCCGTTCGGTCTCGAGATCCTGCCACTCCATCGCCGCGACAATCATCCGGTCGAGGGTGGCAAAGTTCAGTCGGCACGGGGCGTGTCCCCGGATTTCGGCTTCGGACACCATCTCGCCGTACGCATCGAGCATGCGGCGGAGGCTCTCCCCGGCCCGCTTCCACTCGCGGTACATCGGTTCGGAGACCGATCCGATCGCGCCGCCGGTGCATCGGCCCCAGGCGTCGGCCGCCGCCAACCAGCCACGCAGCATCTCAACGGGTGGTACTTCGAGCCCCTGGGGGCAGAGCATCGCGTTGAAGTGATCGTTGCGAAGCTCGGTCGTCGCCTGCGGACTGGCCATCATGAGCCAGTGGTTTCCGCACGCAGGATCGAAGGGAGGGTCGATGGCCATCGGTCGGGCACTCCGGGTCTGAGCCGGCACGAAGTCAGTCCACGGCACCGTCACCACGAACGGAAACCAGACTCCACGCCGCCGCCCGCATCGGCATCCGATCGCGGCGGCCTCCAACCCCGTCCACTCAAAGCCCCCGGAACCCCCATCGAGGTCTGATAATACCATCGCTGTACGACGCGCACCTGATCGGATCTCTCCGACACGCTCGCCCAGCCTTCGGAAACCCCCCAATTGCACCCCGCAGCCCCATCGCCGGCCACAACAGAGTGCGGTTGACGGCCCGGCCAGCCCCGACATGTATGATGCTCGCGCCATGATTACCGTCAACGGCGAGGAACTCGCCATCGAAAACCACTGCACCGTCGCCGAACTGCTGGTTCGCGTCGGGATCGCCCCCCCGTGCGCCGTTGAGGTCAATCGGACGGTCGTCCCGTTTCGGGATCACCCGGACCATCAAGTCGGCCCTGGCGACGTGGTGGAGATCGTGACCTTCGTCGGCGGCGGCTGAAACCCCCGGGCGGGGCCTCGATCCATCGGACGGCCCGAACGCTCGGCGATCACTCCTTTGGAATGGCCCGGGACGCATCACCGCGGCCCGGCTGGGCCCGCCGCCCTGGCCACCCACGCCCCGACCGGCCACGCCCCGATCACCCACGCCTCGGCTCCGGACGCCCCGCTGACCGCCGCGACCGCCACCGCCATTGCCGCCGCCCAGCCGGCCCCCCGCTCGACGCCTCCTTCTCGCCCCGACCTCTTGCACCCGGAACCGCTCGTGACCACCCAGGCCGACCCGACCAGCATCGCCCCGCTCCCCCTGGGGCCGTTCACGCTCAAGAGCCGCCTCGTGGTCGGCACGGGCAAGTACGCCGACCCGCCGACCATGCAGCGCGCACTCGATTGCTCGGGGGCCGACGCGGTCACCGTGGCCGTGCGCCGCGAACGCTTGGTGGACTCCGAAGGTCGCTCGCTGCTCGATGCCCTCGACCTCGACCGGTACACGATCCTGCCCAACACCGCCGGATGCTTCACCGCCGACGATGCGGTGCGCGTCGCCCGGCTGGGCCGCGAACTGCTCGACCAACTTGGCAACCCGGGGCGCGATTGGGTGAAGCTGGAAGTCCTCGGCGACCGCACCACGCTCTTGCCGGACCCGGTGGGCACATTGCAAGCGTGCGCCGAACTCGTGGCCGACGGCTTCACCGTGCTCTGCTACTCGAGTGACGATCCGATCGCCGCGGTGCGCCTGCGCGACGCCGGCGCGACCAGCGTCATGCCCGCGGGCTCGCCCATCGGCTCCGGCCGCGGCATCGCCAACCCGGCCAACATCGCGTTGATCCTGGAACTGCTGAAGGACCCGGCGCACGGCGGCCAGCCCGACTATCCGGTGATCGTGGACGCGGGCGTCGGCACGCCGAGCGACGTGTCACTGGCGATGGAACTCGGCGCCGACGGCGTCCTGCTCAACACCGGCATCGCCCACGCCAAGGACCCCGTGGCCATGGCCGCGGCCATGCGCATGGCCTGCGACGCCGGCTACCTGGGCTACCGGGCCGGACGCATTCCGATGCGCAAGTACGCCACCGCGTCCAGCCCGTGGGAAGGCGTCATCAGCTACATCCCGGGCGAGTGAGCCCGGCGCGGCGGACTCAGTGCGCGACGCGTTTCCCGCCGAGCACTTCGCTCACCTCGGCCACCAGGCCTTCAACCGTGCCCGCGTCCGGGCCTTCCAGGTTCAGCCGCAGCAGCGGTTCGGTGTTGCTCGGCCGCACATTGCACCACCACTCGCCGCAGTCGATGGTGACGCCGTCGAGGTGCTTGACCTCGGCGTCCGGCCACGCCTCTTCCAGGGCGGCCATCGCCTCGTCCTTGTCTTCGACTTCGAAGTTGATCTCGCCGGACTGCACGTAACGCTGGGCCGGGGCGATGAGCTTCGAAAGTTTGCCCTTCTCGGCCGCGAGCCGGCTGACCACGCAGGCGAAGGCGATCGCCCCGCTGTCGGCGTTGAAGTTGTCGCGGAAGTAGAAGTGCCCGCTGAGCTCGCCGCCAAAGACGGCCGACTCCTCGGCCATGACCTGCTTCATGAAGACGTGTCCGACGCGGCCTTCCACCGGGCGGCCGCCTGCCTCCGTCACCATCTCGGGCAGCGACTTGCTGCTCCGCAGGTCGTACACGATCGCCGAACCCGGATCGTCGGCCAAGAATCCTCCGGCCAGCCAGGCCGTCAGCAGATCGCAGCCGATGGTCGCCCCGGTTTCGTCGACGGCCACGCAGCGATCGGCGTCGCCATCGAAGCAGATCCCGACGTGGGCCTTCTTCTTGCGGACGACTTCCTGCAGTTCGGCCAGATTCGCTTCCACCAATGGATTCGGCTCGTGCTTGAACGTGCCGTCGGTCTCGAAGTTCAGCTTGACGATCTCGAGGCCCTTCACCCCAGCGAACACCTTCGGCACCATCTCCCCGGCCATGCCATTGGACGCGTCGATCACGACCCGCAGCTTCTTGCTGCCGTCGAGGATCTCCGGCGAGAGGAACCGGTGGACGTGGCGGGTGTAGGCGTCCCAGAGATCGCGGGACTCCTCGAGCCCGCCCTGCGGGGTGCACTTCTCCTGGTTGCCGATGGCCGCGTAGCGCCGGATCTCGTCGAGGCCATTGGCCATGCCGACCGGCTTGGCCTTGGTGCGGCAGACCTTGAATCCGTTGTACGCCGGCGGGTTGTGGCTGGCCGTGACCATGATGCCGCCACAGCAGCCCAGGTAGTTGACGGCGAAGCCGACGGCCGGCGTATCCACGCGGCCGATGTCGATCACCCCGCCCCCGAAGTCCTTGATGCCCTTCTTGAGGGCCTCGGTCAGCTCGGGGGAGCTCGTCCGCATGTCCCGGCCGACGACGATGTTCCGCATCATCGGGTCGTCATGCCCCTCGGCCGTGGCCTGTTCGTGCAGCCACTGGGCGGACCCCCAGCCGATCTGCCACGCGAGCTTGGCACTCAGCGGCTTGGGGAACTTTTCGCGGATGTCGTAGGCCTTGAACACCTTGCCGAGCATGGGGGTGGTTCCGGGGGGGGACGATCGAGAGGGATTCCGGACACGCGACGGCGGACCGGGGGGCGGAGTATAGGAGTGGCCGGGCCCGGCCGGCCGAGGCGGTCGGGGGCGAGTGCAAGGCTCCGGCCGCCTCCGGGGATCCCGGGGAACGCCGGCCGGATCGGAATTTCGTGGCCGGAATTCCGATCCAGTGCGCATGGACGGTGGGCGACCGCGCCGGCAACGGACGCCCTCCCCCGCATCCAACGCGCTCTCGTTCTTCCTCGACCGGATCCCCCGCTCATGACCAGTCGCCGCTCCATCCGCTTCGCCCGCCCCCTCACCTGCACGCTTTCGGGCCTCCTTGCCGCCGCCGCGCTGTCTGCGCCCGCCACCGCCATCCCGGACGCCCCCGCCGCCGAGAATCCGGTCGCGCCCGGAACGCTTCGCCTCGCCTCGCCCTCGTCCGGCTGGGGCGACGACTTGGACGTCGCCCTCCGCGCGGCCGGCCAAGACGGCAAGCCGGTGCTCCTGCTCTTCACCGGCAGCGACTGGTGCGCTCCCTGCCGCGTGCTGGAGGCCGAGGTCACCGGTACCGACGCGTTCCGCGTCGCCGCGGGCGACGTTGCCCACCTCGTCCGAGTGGACGTGCCGATGCGGCCGGGGATCGTCTCCGTCGACCAGCTCGCGGCCAATCGCACGCTCGTGCGCCAGTACGACATCAGCGGATACCCCACCCTGCTTTTCCTCAGCGCCGACGGCCGGCCGATCGGGGTGCACCGCGGCGCGCGAACGACCGAGTCACTGCTCGCCACCGGCCAGCGCCTCGCGCTCGTCGATCAGCACGTGCAAGCCCTCCTCGCCGCGGCGACGAACCAGGACCCCGCGGACGCTCCGGCCTTCGTCCGCAGCGCGTTGCTCGCGCTCGACGATCCCAACATCGTGCGGCGCTTCTACGCCAAGGAACTGGCGATGGCGGGCCCCGACGTCCTGCCCGACCGGGCAAGCGGTGAATCTTCGGATCCCGAGGCGGTCGAACGCCAGCGCATCTCGACGCTGAAGCAGCAGATGACCGGGCTCTCCCGGTCGGATGGCCTCGAGCATTTGATCCGCGAATACAACACCATTCCCATCGACGTCACGGGCGAAGCATCCCTCGGGTCCTTCCGCCGTCACATCACTGAACGCCTGATCGTCGCCCTCGTCGACGCCGGGCGCATCCGCGAAGCGCACGTGGTCATCGGCGCCGCCACGATCGGTGGCATGTCCTTGCAACCGGGTTCTTTCGTCGCGAAACGCGCCGCCGCCGTCGACGCGGCGATGGCCGGCGGCGACGACGCGATCGAACAGTTCAGTCGGATCGCGATCAACGACCGAGCGTTCGCTGGCGTCTCGCGCACCATCGAGACCATGGCCGACCCGGCCGATCGCCTGGCCGCACTGGCCGCGTTCGATGGCGAGCCCATGACGCCCGAGGCCGAACAATGGCGACAGGTGCAGATCGGCCTGTCTCACGAGATGGCCGGCGATTTGGTTGCCGCGCGGGCAGCGCTCATCCGCGCCCGCGATCTTCCTGGCGGCGGCGCGGCCAACCGCGGATACGCGCAGGAGCAGCTTGATCGGATCAACGAGAACTGACGGCCACACCACTGGCCCGCCGTTTCACGGGCTGAACTGGCACGTCAGTCAGGGCAACCACCCGAGCGCGGCGAGGGTGCCGCCCAAGATCCCCGCGCCGACCAGCATCGACGCCACGATCGCCGTCAGCGTCAAGTCGCCGAGGACCGCCCGGTTGAGCCACTCGACGCGCGCCGACTCCGGCCACCAGATCTCCATCAACCGGCTCAAGGCAACCGCGCTGACACCCAACGTCAGGCCGGAGAACAGAATGAGGAGCGGCCCGAATCCCGGGCCAGCGGCATGGGCCACGACCCGCTGCAAACCGGCGAAAAAACTGGCGATGAAGACGCAGCCGATGGACCGGAGCGTTCGTTCGCCCCGCGTGGTCGGACGGCATGGCACTCGGTCGCCCGAAGAATCGACGATGACATCCATGGCCGCAGGCTCCTCGCGGTCGCGATCCGTCCCGTCGAAGTCCATGACGTCGTCGCCCTCTTCGTGAGCCTTCGGCCGGCCGGCCCCGGTCCGCCAGGATCAGACGCTTACGGCCCAAAGTCCGCGTGCGGATCCATCTCGTGGTCCAGCCGCCGCACGCGCATGCCCTCCGGAAACGCCGCGGTGAACTGGCGGCCGTACCCTTTGGTGGCGATGCGCGGATCGAGCACCGCGACGATCCCCCGGTCGCTGCGCGAGCGGATCAAGCGCCCCACGCCCTGCCGGAACTTGAGCACCGCCCGCGGCACCTGGTCGCTGAAGAAAGGATGCCCACCGTCGGCCCGGATGCGTTCGTGCCGGGCCTCGACGATCGGACGATCCGGCACCTCGAAGGGAAGCCGGGTGATGATCACGTTGCGGAGGCCCTCGCCCCGCACGTCCACCCCCTGCCAGAAACTGGAGGTCCCAAAGAGGATGCTCGCCGGATCTTCACGGAAGCGCCGCAGAATCATGCCGGGCGGACCGTCCTCCCCCTGCACCAAGACCGGGAATCCGTCTTCGAGCAGGTCGGGCCGCATGCGCCGAGCCACTTCCTGCAGCATGGCGAAACTCGTGAACAGCACGAACGCGCCGCCGCCGGTTTCCCGGACAAGATGGTCGACGCGTGAGACAAGTGCCCCGGTGAACTCGCGTTTCGACGGCTCGGGCATCGACGGATCGACCACCAAGGACATCTGACGCGCCAAGTTGAAGGGCGACTCCAATTGCAGCGGGGTGGCCGCTTCCGCCCCAAGGCGTGCCGCGGCGTGTTTGAAGTCGCCCGGTCCCGTGGCCAGCGTGGCCGAGGTCATGATGACCCCCTTCTCGCCGGTGAAGAGTGCACCGCGGAGCACCGGGGCCACGTCCACGGCCATGCACTTGAGGGCCACCCGCGGGCGACCGCCGCGCCGTCCGCCGCGACCGCCAGGCCCGGCGGTTCCGCGCGGATGACTCACATCCACGAAGTACACGCAGCCTTCGATCTGCTGTTGGTTGAGCATCGTCGCGTCGCGGGCGATGTCGCCGGCCCGGGCGGCGTAGCTCGCCAATTCAAACTCATCGGCTTCGGTCGTCGCCATCTCCTTGAGCCGGCGCAGGCGGCTCGACAAACGGGCGAACGGCTCGCTGATCACATCATCGACCATGCCCGGCTCACGGAGGCGGCCGCCATCCGCCCCACTGCCGCCGCCGTTTTTCTCGGCCATCTCCAGCAGCGCGCCGAAGTACCGATCGCTGGTATTCCAGGCGGCCAAGACGGTCTCGATCGTCCGGTCGACGGGATCGGTTTCCCCGCCCGCCAGGCGCAGCGCGTCGAGAAAGCCTCGGCCACGCCCGGGGTCGTACAACACGCGCAGCAGATGCTCGACCCGCCCGCGGGAGACGCTGGCCCCGAAGTGTTCGGCCGCCACGTCTTCGATCGTGTGGGCTTCGTCCAGGATGACGTGGTCGTAGGCGGGCAGGAATCCGGCGTCCTGGATCCGCAGGGCCAGATCACTGAAGAACAGCGCGTGATTGCAGATCAGCAGTTGCCCGTGTTCCATCCGCCGCCGGGCCGCCTGGTAGAAGCAGTTGCCGTATTGCGGGCACCGCCGGCCCATGCAGTTGTTCGACTCGGACTGAACGTGGTCCCAGATGTCGGCCCGGGGCATCTGGTCGAGGCTGGACAGCGATCCGTCGTCGGTGCGAGCGGCCCAGTCGCTGAGCTGGGCCAGGGCGTGCCGCCCGTTCTCATCGGGGATGATGCGATCCTGCCGCGACTCGGCCAGTTGCAGGCGCCGCCGCGAGAGGTAGTTCGAGCGACCCTTGACCAGAACCGCGGTGAACTCCTCGGGGATCACCGCATTGAGCAGCGGAATGTCCTTCTCGATCAACTGCTCTTGCAGGTTGATGGTGTGGGTCGAAATCACGACGCGCTCGCCGTGTTCCACCACCCGGCGGATCGCCGGCAGCAGGTACGCAAAGCTCTTGCCGATGCCGGTCGGCGCTTCGATCAGAGCCGGGCCCGCGGCGTCCAAAGCCCGGTCCACCGCCGCGGCCATCTCCGCCTGTTGCGGGCGTGATTCCCAGCCCTCCACGCGGCGAGCGATCGGGCCGTCAAAGGACAGCAGGCTGGCGGTGTCGACGGGCATGCGCGGGAAGGCCGGAGCGGAAGTGGGAATCGAGACCGGTCCACCGGCCGCGATCCGCACACGATACGCCCGCCATGCCCCGGCCGGGCGAACGGCGGCGAAGTCGCCGCGGGGCGCGGGCGATGTTTCGGG
>JBGCEZ010000041.1:0-3554 GCA_045106735.1 Phycisphaerales bacterium
ATCGAGTACGAACCCTGATCGTCGAAGATCGGCGTCCACGTCGTGCCCGCGTTCACCGTCTTCCACAGGTTGCCCGAGCCCGCGGCGACGTACCACGTGTTCGGCTTCACCGGGTCAATGGCGATGTCGGAGATGCGGCCGGACATGAGCGCCGGGCCGATCGAACGGAACTTCAGGCCGCGGGCGACGCCGGCCAGCGTGGGTTCACTCGACGTGGCCTCTTCGGTGTCGGGGTCCGCGCCGGCATCCTGCGATGCGGTGGCGAAGGACGGAAGGCTCAGGGCGAGAAGCAGAGCGAACAACGAAGCGAAGAACGGAGCGAACGGGTGTGCGGCACGGATCATGCGAGAGCCTCGGATGGGGACGAATACGAGCGAGTCGAACCGTCCATGGTCGGGACTTTCTCGTCTGCCGCAACCCTTCGCTCGTCGGCTCATTCAATGATGAGGAACTTCTCCGCGGCCCGACGCGGAGCGTTGTCATGTCACGCGGAACGTGCGCCCCAACCTCAGGAGATGGGCGGGACCTGATGATCGCCGAGGGCCGAGGTCGCCCGCCCGTGGGACTCCCTCACCAGCGGCGCGGGCCGTCGTCGCCCTTCTTTGCCTGCTCCGCTCGCATGTCGCGAATCGCCGCGCGAGCCGCGTCCGCATTCGGACCGTCAGGCTCGAGAGCGACGGCGCGTTCGTAGCTGCGGATCGACTCGGAAATGCGTTTCGCCGCACGGAGGCCCTCGCCCAGACTGTCGTGGGCGTTGGCCATCGTGGGATGGTGCCGAGCGTTGAGCTCGAACGCGACGAGGGCGAGACCGATGTGCCCCGCCGAAAGGTACTGGTACCCGTAGTCGTTCACCGCCCCCGGCGGCAGATGACCGAGGGCGACGGCCGCCGACAGCTGCGCTTCGAGCCGGCGCTTCGCCGCCGCCTCATCACCGGCGTCCACCAACTCCTGAACATCCGCCAGCCACGGATCGAATGCCGACCACCGATCGGCCCGCCGCATTCGATACGCTTCCGCCGCCTCGATCGCCAACGGCAAGGCAGTGGTGAGGGCATCGTCCGCCGGGACCGTGACGTGCGGCTCGACCCCGGTGCCCTCCCAGTTCGTGCCGGTGATCGGGTTGATTGCCCGGCCGGTCGGGATGAAGATCTCGATCGCATCGCTGACCGGAAAGAGCGTGCCCGGATTCGCGCCGCCGCGCGTCGTCTCGCCGACCAGCCTCGCCCGTTCTCGAGTTCGCAGGTTGTAACTGAACTCCTCGGCCCCGGAGAACGTCCGGCTGCTGGTCAGCACAAAGACCGGCACGTCACCTCGCACGACACCCGGCACCGGAACGGTCCAGAACTCCTGCGTTCGGTCGCCGTCACGCCAGTACAGACTGTTGAGATGCGTCGGCTCGGTGAACAGATACGAGCAGAGGTACCGCACCATGTCCGGATCACCGCCGCCGTTCTGACGCATGTCGAAGATGAGCGCATCGCTGCCGCTCAGGAACGCCATCGCCGCCGACGCGGTCGTCCGAGCTTCTCGCATCCCGCTGAACATCCGCACGTCGATGTACCCGACGTTGCCCTCGAGCCGTTCGACGGCCTCAAATCCGAAGTTGCTCGCGCGGGCCCGCTCGACGCGGTCGGCGCGGTCCTGGAGCGGGTGGCGAGGAGCGTTGTCCGCGGGCGTGTCGCCGGCCGGGGCGGAGGCTGGCTCGGGAGGAGCGAGTCGCCTGCGCGGTCGGACGAGCATGTGCTTGTCATTGGTTGCCACTCGCAGGGCTTCAGTCAGCCGACCACTCAGTTCTTCGGCATCCAGCTCGCCGGAGAACGTTCCGTCGCCCAGTTGACGTTCGAGTTCCCGTGCGCTCGCGTCCGCCACGTCCGGAAAGACGTAGTGGTCCCGCATGAGCTGGCCGATCCGTTCCACGGCGGCCACGGCGGCCACGGGGTCATCTGCCGCGGAAGGCTGGACCGTGGTCCAGGTGGCCGCCACCGCATTCCCCGACGCGTCCGCGATGAAGGCCGCCACGAACAGCGGCACTGCGAGGAAGAGAGTGCGGGTACACCGCGAACGGGGAGCGGGGATCGACATTGTGAAAAGCTCGGCGACTGGGACTCGGTGGATGACGACGAAGCTGACCATTATCTCTCCGAACCCCGCCCTTCGCGTCACGATCGCGCAACGCCGTACCATCGCCGCCCTGCCCGTGTACTCGATCGACCGCCACCGTCACGTCGTACGAACGGGACGGGACGTTGCCACCGCCAAAAGCACAAGCCTGGACCGACACACGCTGAGGGCGGTCGTCCACCCCGCGCCCATTTCGACTCGCGCGCACAGAAAACCCCACGCCTCCGCGGGGAGACGTGGGGTTTCGAAGCAGTCAGCCGCGTCTCAGCCGCTCAGGGGCAGGGCCCAAAGGCCGCCAGCAACGAGAGCAGGTCGGTGAAGTCGACGGTGCCCGAGCCGTCCAGGTCCTGCGGGCAGTCGGTGCACGGACCGAAGGCCGACAAGAGCGAGAGCAGGTCGGCGAACTCGACGACCCCGGAGTCGTCAAAGTCGCCAAGGCAGACTTCACCCCCGCATGACGCGAGACGGACGGAAACGGCATCAACGCCGGCCTCCACCACGCTGCCGTCGCCGAGGTCCGAGGCGTTGAACCGTACCCGCATGGTGTTCGTCGGCGTGATGGTGTCCGCGCTGCGGTGCTCGACGAAGATCCAACCACCGCCGGTGCCCGGCCCGGCGGGCCCGACAGTCTCAAGGTTGGTCCACGTCGCGCCGCCGTTGTTGGAGATCTCGACGACGAAGACATCCGCGTTGGGAGCGCCACCGAAGTCATTCGAGTACCAACGGTAGTACGACAGGAACGCGATCTCGCCGGGCCCCTCGGCCGCCTCGAGAATCGGCGACGTCAGCACGGTGGAACCACCGTCGACGTCGGTGTTGTCGTCCGGGATGTTCCCGTTGTCGGTCACGAAGCAGAAGCCCAGGCCGTCGACCTCAGCGTCCGTCGCCGGGTCACCGCGATCACCGTTGTTGGGAATCGCCCGCTGCCACTGGCCGTCCGTCGCATTGCCGGAGACGGTCCAGAACTGATTGAAGTCGAAGGGATCGTCGAAGCTCGTGACGAGGTCGTCCGAGCTCAGGACAGTGAAGAACGTGCCCGGCGCGGTCTCCGGCAGCGTCACCGTGGCGCCCGACGCAAGCTGGAAGGAAAGATAGAAGTCCACCGACGAGAGGCACTCGGCCGCGGGGAACGTCGCGGTGAAGCTTGTTCCCGAGTTTGCGGCGAGGGGAATCGCCTGGAAACCGGAACCGGTGTTGACGTTGAGCCGGCCGCTGCCGGGGACCAGCGAATCGGTGTCGGACGGGACGACATCAATGGCCAGCGTGTCGCCACCGGCCGAGCTGACAAACTCCGGCAGGCCGTTCGGGAGCAGGATGTCGGTCTGGCCGACGAACTCGCCGCCCCGCGCCTCGATGGCGTTCCGGAAGACCGCGGTACCGGTCCACCAGGAGATGTCGCCGTACACGCTCGTGCTCGTGGTGCCGCCGGACAG
>JBGCEZ010000042.1:0-40086 GCA_045106735.1 Phycisphaerales bacterium
AGTGCATCACGAATCACCGGCCACGCGAAGAGCATGGCGCAGGCGAGGGCCGAGACCGGATTGCCGGGCAGGCAGATGACCAGCGTGCTGGCGGCGTCCTTGCCGTGTGCCGCACCGTCCGCCGGCAGAACGGCGGCGGCGATCGGCTTGCCGGGTTGGATCGCCGCCCCGCGCAACACGAAGCGTCCGCCCAGGGATTCGACGGCCGCGGCGACATGGTCGTGTTCGCCAGCGCTGATGCCGCCGACGGTGCAAATGATGTCGGCGTGCGCGGCGAGCTCGGCCAGTGCGTTGCGGGTGGCGAGCTCGTCGTCGTCGACATGCCGGGCCGGCACGTCGGGATCGGTGCCGAGTTGTGGGAGCAGGCCGGCGAGCTGCGGGGCATTGCTGTTGCGGATCTCGTGGTCGGCCACGGGTTCACCGGGACCGCGCAGTTCGCGGCCGGTGGTGAGGACCGCCGAGCGCGGGCGGCGAGCGACGTCGACGTCCGTCTGGCCGACGGTGGCGGCCAGGCCAAGCTGCACCGGTCCGAGCTGGGTGCCGGCGGCGACCAGGATCGTGCCAACGCCAGCGTCGGCGCCGCGCGGATGAATGGCCGCTCCGGCCGAGAGGTCCGGCGCATCGATCGTGACGGGGTCGCCGCGATCGGTACGTTCGTGCGGCACGACGGCATCGAAAACGCTCGGCACCGCGGCCCCGGTGCTGATCCGCATGCACGCCCCCGCCACGTCGCCAAGATCAGCGGCGCTCGGGACGGGCGCTCCCGCCGGTTGATCGCCCAGAACCCGCAGTGTGGCCGGCCCGCCGCCGCTGGTCACGTCGGCCGTTCGGACCGCGTACCCATCCATCGCCGCGCGATTGAAGGGGGGGAGATCGCGGTCGGCGGTGATGGCGGTGGCCAGGACGCGTCCGCCCGCCGCCCCGAGGGGGACGCGTTCAATGCACGGCGATGCGGTCCGGCCGTCGTTGTCGGTCTTGCTGTGGGTCCGGCTGTGGGTCTTGCTGTCGGTCGTGCTGTGGCTCTCGCTGTCGCTCTTGCCTGCGCCGACACCTCGGGTCCGGCCATCGCCGTCCACCGCATCCGCCCACGCATCCGCCCACGCGTTCGCCGCCGCGAGCCGCAGGACCTCGACGGCTTCCCGGTACATCGGCAGTGGGGCGGGCGTCATGCGTGCACTTCCTCGCCGAGCGGCGTGCCGCGGCGACGGTCGGCGGCGACGATCGACACCGTGCGCTCGACCACGCGTTCCAGGTCGCCGGCGCCGGTGAAACCGCGCGAGCTCCGGGCCAAGCGTTCGACGCGGACGCGGCCGCCGGCGAGTTCAACCGCCGCATCGAGCCGGGCGGCGGTCAGCGCGCCCGCGCACCGACTGGTGGCCGGGGCCAGCACGATCGCCGGGCGGGAAGCGGGGCGGGCGGCCAGCCGGTGGCTCGGCCGGAGCGGGGCGTCGGCGGATGACGCCGCGTCGCTCGAAGGTTCCCCGTCGGGATCACGGGCGTCGGATGCGAGATCGATGTCGATGACCGACGTGACGAGCAAGGAACCGGCGCCGGCCGGGGGCGCTGCCTCCGGGCCGCCGGGCGTCAGTGGACGGCGCATGTCGATCGGCGTTGCCGCGATCCCGACGCCATCGAGGGCGGGCGGCGGCGTGTCGGCGGATCCGTCGGGGTCAGCCAGGGCGGCGACATCTTCCGTCGTTTCGGCCGCGACCAACTCGGGTGCGGCGGCGATCGGGTCTTCCGCTTCGGCCGGCGACTGGGCCCACCACGCGGGCGCCGGTTCACGCGGGTCAATCAACACGCACCAGCGCGCGGTTTCCGCCGACGTGCCGCGAGCGGCCAGGACTCCGGCGCCGGACACGCCGATGAGCGCGACCGACTCGGCGTCGACCGATGCATGATTGCCGAGCGCGTCGACCACGGCATCGATCGCCGCTGGGCCCAGGGCCGCGGGGCCGGCGTCGGCCGCCGGATGCACGGCCAGCACCGCCACTCCATGTTCGATCAACGCCGCGCGAATGGCCATCACCGCCGGCGGCGTGGCCCGAAGATCGTCGGCATCGCCCTGAACGTCCGGTGCGTCGACCAGGGACGGATCGGCCCACACCAAGGCCGCAGCCGGCACGGGGCGGCGGGGACTGGCCCGGGTGGGCAGCACCAAACGGCCGGACAGGCCGGCGTCGGCGGCCGCGTCCGCGCCGATCGCGCTCAGGTCAGGGAAGTTCGAAGGCATGCGGCCCACGATAGCCGGCGGGTCAGCGAGGGTCGTACGCCCGGTCATCGGACGACAGGAAACCGTTCCGGGGATGGTCCATGACCTGTTCGGCGGCCATCAAGTCGGGCTCCGGCGGCAATTGGGCCTGGGCACTGGTGGCCACGTGGCCGTCAAGATGGGCGGTGACGGTGCGGCCACCGTGGTACCGAAACGCCTGTCCGCCGGCGTGCAGGGTCCACGGGTCCAGGCCTTCGCGGTTGCCGGGGGCGCGCATGAACTTGTTCGTCCCACCGCGCCATCCGCCGGCGCCAAAGATCACCGCGTCGGCCGGCCGGCGCACCGCGGCCGGACGCAGGCCCCAGCGAATCGCGTCCCACCCGGTGGTGCCGTAGCTCGCTTCGCCGCCCAAGTAACTCGTGTTGTAGTTGTAGCCGGAGAACGGTTCGCCCTCGGCGCCGTCCGCCCCGCGCCAGGCCGGGCAGCGGAGCACCTCGTCGGGCGTGTCGGTGAATCGCCACATCGGCCCCGGCACCGTTTCGCCGGTGGCCGTCTGTTGCCAGTCCCAGGCGAGCGTGCGCACCGCGCCGTCGCCGGGTTCGTAGCGCACGGCCATCGGAAAACGATTCCACCGATCGGTGTACCGCTGCGCCGCGAACGTCATCTGCCGCAGTTGACTCAGCGATTCGGTGGTTCGCGCGCTGCCGCGCACGCCGCCAATCGCCGGCAGCAGGATCGCCCCGAGCACGCTGAGCACGGTCAGCACCGCGAGGATTTCAACGATGGTCAGTCCGCGCCGCATCATGAGCCGTCGCCCCAGGCCGACAGCACGGCGAGCAAGTCGCCGAACGCCACGGCTCCGTCGTCGTCCACATCAGCGGGACACGCGGCGGGCGGCACAGGACACGCGCCGAAGGCCGAAAGCACGGCCAGGACATCGCCAAAGCCGACCGTGCCGTCGCCATCAACGTCCGCGGGGTTTGCCGTCGGCCGGGCCCGCACGTCGACGACGGCATCGAGTTCGATGGCCGCCGGCGCGTCAACCGGCACGTGGATGCGGATGTGCGTGATCGACGCAAGCCCAAGCTCGGCGAGGTCGATCGGCGTGCCGCCGCCGCTGCCGTCGTAGAGGGCGAGCAGATCGGGCCAGGCGGTGCCCGCGAGGGTCGCCATGTCGATGCCCGGGTCGACCGGTCGCGTGAAGTCGCTGGGGACGCGGCCGGAATCGGTGGCGTACGGGCCGGCGTCCAGCCAGCCGAGGGTTGGGAATCCGCCGTCGGCCACCGCTCCGGGGACCGGGATCCACTGCGTGCCGTCGGGGCTGACGTCGATGGATCCGCCTTCGGAAAAGTGGAATCCGACGATGCCCGCCGGGGCGGCCAGATCGCCAAAGAACGGATTGCCGAAGACCAGCAGGTCGACGCCGTGCGGATTGCCCGGCTCGTCCAGGACCGGTTCGTCGAAGGCCAGGACGAGCGAGCCGCCGCGGCCGATGGCCACGAGTTCCTGGGGCGTGAAGGCGGGCTGGAACGGGCTGACGACGCCGGGATCGATGCCGACGCCGCTGTCGCGGGCGGGGGAGCCGAGGGCTGCGGCCGGGGCGTCGAAGCCGGGGGGGATGGCCGAGCCCGGGGTGTAGGCGACGACCGTGTCGGCCCAGGGGTCGGGCGGGTCGCCGGCGGTGGCGGGGGGCGGAGCCGGAGCCGGGGCTGGTGCTGGGGCCGGGGCCGCAGCTGGAGCGGCGGCGGCGGCGGCGAGGCTCGCGATCGGGGCGGCCACGCATGTGACGGCGGCGGCGAGGCCAAGGCTGAGGCCGAGGGCGGGCGATTGGCCCGTGGCGACGGCCTTGGGCGGGCGAGGGAGGGTGGGCACAGGACAACTCCGGCCACGCTCCGAATCGCGCGGAGCGGTTCCCGACCAGGATGGACGAATCCGGCGCGAGGCCTCGGGCGCGGGGGGCGGTGGGAACCGAACGCCGCCGCGGGCCGGGGTTGCCAAGGGGGTGGATTCCGGCCGGGGGGCAATGGGCCGCGGGGTCCGATCCCCGGGTTGAACGGGGGGCGGAGCGGCGCATCGATCACCTTCCGGGAGAAGCCCATGGCGCGCTGGCTTCGTCCCGCGATCCCGGCAGGTCTTCCGGCTTCGGGCGTTCTTCGGCCCGCCTTCCCGTCGCGGGAGCCGTTTCGGTGGCGAAACGGCGGGCGACAGTGGCATGCTGGGCGAAGATTTGGCTCGTGGGGGCCCGCTGGACCTCCGTGAGCCACCCGTTACGGCGGCGCGTCCGCGGCGGATTTTCACCGCCTTCCCTCTTGGTTGGCCGGCCGGGGCACGTGGCCCCGTCGGCTTCACCGGGATCGCTGGAATGAACGCGGCCGGAGTATATCGGCGGCTTGGGCCGACGGAGCCGTGGTGCCCGGCCCGAGGGGTGGCGGCCGGAAGCGGGGGTGGCCAGGAATGGGATCCGACGCAACCGGATGGGGGGGTGCCGCGGATTGCCGTGGGGGCCACGGCTGTCGTTGACACTCCAACGGCCCCCGGATAGTTTCACCGACTCTGCTCAGGTCGCCGGGAACCCTGTTTCCCGCCCGCCGGAGCGGATTCTGCCGCTTTTTTCGCCACGTCTCTTCGCCTCGCGCAGGAGCCCGCCCCGATGTCCATGCCCTCGCGCCCCGGTCGCGTCGTCGCCACCCTCGCCCTCGTCTGCGGGGTCACGCTCACGTCCGCGACCGCCTACGGGCAGTCGCCGGTCGGTGCGTCCGCGACGGGCCAGTCCGACACCGCTGATCTCCTCGAAGAGTTCATCCACTACATCACGGTGGCCAAGCCCGAACTGGCCGCGGGATTCGGTGAGCAGTTGGTGGACTCGGGCGTCAGCCCGGCCGCTCTCGCTGAGCTCGTCGACTCCGGCGCCATCGACCTGCGTCGGATGGAACGTGCGTTCGAGCGCGGCCTCCGGGTCGACTCGATCGCCGACCTGGTTGAGTCCGTCTCCGCTCGCATCGAGCAGGGGCGTTTGGACCTCGCCCGCGACCGCGATCGCATCCTCGAAGCCATCGAAATGCTCGACGGCACGCTGCGAGGCAAGCGGCTCGCTGAACGCCGTCTCGCCGCTGCCGGCGAGTACGCGGTGCCGTACCTGCTGGATTCGCTGATCTCGAACACGCCCGAGCTGAAGAAGCAGGCGATTCGCAAGGTCATTGAGTCGATCGGCGTGCGGGCGATTTCGCCGCTCACCGTCGCGCTGCCGCACATCGATCCGGTGCACCAGAAGCAGCTCGTCGAGATGCTCGAGCGGATTGCCGGCACCGGCAACAATTCGTACCGCCACGCGGCCCCGGCACTGGCGTCGCTCGCCCAAGACGACACCACCACCCAGGCGGTGCGTGATTCGGCTCGGCGTGCGTTCCAGCGCATTGCCGGCGGCAACGATTCGCTCAGCACGCTCTACACCGAGCTGTCTGACATGTACATGAGCGAGATGAGCTCGCTCGTGGCGTACCCGCTCGACACCACGAACAACGTGTGGTCTTGGCAGGCCTTTGGCCTCGTCCCGACCGCCGTGCCGACCGAGATCTTCAACGAAGTGATGGCCATGAAGTCGGCCGCCGTCGCGGTCGAAGAAGATCCGTCCAACGCCGAAGCGATCGCGCTCTACGTCGCCGGCGACCTCCGCCGCGAGAACGAGATGCCCGCCGGCGGCATCGACCCCGTGTTCGGCGACAAGTCGTACACCCCCGAGTTCTACGCCACGGTGTTCGGCACCGATGTTGCCCAGCGGGTCCTTGGCTACGCCCTGGATTCGAACGACACGCCGTTGGTGCGAGACGCGGTCGCCGCGCTGGCCAAGACCACCGGTGGTTCGAACCTCTTCCCGGATTCGGCCCGTCAGCCGCTGGTCGAAGCCCTTGGCTTCCCCGATCGTCGGGCGCGTCTCGACGCCGCCCTGACGCTGGCCCGGGCGCTGCCTGACCAGACCTACGGTGGCGCGAATGACGTGGTCCCGGTGCTCGCTTCGGCCGTCCGCACGGGCGGCGAACTCTTCGCCGCCGTCGTCGGCGACGACACCGAGAACGTCCGCACCGAAGCAGCCCGTCTCGAAGGCCTCGGCTTCACCGTCGTCGGCCAAGGTCGCCGGGCGTCGGACATTCTGACGGCTGCCGGTTCGGTTGCCTCGCTGGACCTCGTCGTTGTGACCAGTGCCGAGCGGGCTGACGCGATGCAGATCACCTCGAGCCTCCGCAACTCGCGGGTCGGCCGGGTGGCTCCGGTCATGATCATCAGCTCGCCGGTCGAAGCTCCCAAGCTGCGGCTTGAGTATCGCGGCGACGCCCGGACGGCCGTTTCGGCTCCGGTCGAGGATTCGGCCTTCGAGGCCGGCATCGAAGAACTGCTCCGCCGCGGCAGCGGTGGCCGGCTCACCGGTGGCGAAGCCGAGCGCTACGCCATTGAATCGCTCATCGCCCTCCGCGACATCGCGATCAGCGGTTCGCCGGCGTACGACGTGCAGGTGTCCGAGGGTCCGCTCCTCGACGCCCTTGAGGCTCGCTCCGGCGGGACTCGGTTGCTCGTGGCCGACGTGCTTTCGCTCATGCGTTCGCAGGGTGCCCAGCGTGCTCTGTTCGGTGCGGCTCTTGACGCGACCGACGAGGGCGAGCAGATCGACCTCATGGAGCGAGTGGCCGACAGCGTGAAGCGCTTCGGCAACCTCTCGGAACGTCGCCACGTCGTGGCCTTGATCGACCTGGTGGGCAACAGCGAGGGTGATGTGGCCGAGGCCGCCGCCCGCGTGCACGGTGCCCTGAACCTGCCGACGAACGACGCCGTGGGCCTGCTTGACGCTGGGAACGGCTGAGTTCCTCGCGGTCGGATGCGACCCAACCTCGCTGGCGGTGGACGCCGGCGGGGGAGGTGGTATCCTGTCGCTCCGGATTCGGACGCGGGTCGGTGACGGGGGACGGCTTTGCGGCCGGGTCCTGTGGCTGGTCCCGAGGACGGGTTCGCATTTGCCGCCCTAGCTCAGTTGGTAGAGCGAAGCTTTCGTAAAGCTTAGGTCAGGGGTTCGAGTCCCCTGGGTGGCTCTTCACGAAAAGAAACCGGACCCCTTCGGGGTGCGGTTTCTTTTCGTTTGAGCCCCCCTGCATCGTGGCTGCGCCACGCTGCTGCGTGTCGGCCGAAGGCCGACCCGCGGGTTCTAACTGGACCCGGCTTCGCCGGGATCGAGTCCCCTGGGTGGCTCTTCGCGAGAAGAAACAGGACCGCTTCGCGGTGCGGCTCTTCTTCGTTTCGCCCCCCTGCGTCGTGGCTGCGCCACGCCGCTGCGTGTCGGCCGAAGGCCGACCCGCGGGTTCAAACTGGACCCGGCTTCGCCGGGATCGAGTCCCCTGGGTGGCTCTTCACGAAAAGAATCCGGACCCGTTCGGGGTGCGGCTTCTTTTCGTTTGAGCCCCCCGGCATTGTGGCTGCGCCATGTGAGCTTGCCCCGTTTCCGTGGACAGTTTCGTTCCTTCGCCAACTCGGCAACAGGAGAACGAAGTTCGAGCGCGCCGGTTCCACGAATCCGCGGGTCGAACGCCGTCGAGGAAGAACGCAAGAGTTCGTCACGTCGTCGCGAATCGCTGGATCGGCATCAACCTGTGTGACGAGTTGAATTCCCAGATGGTCAGCACGTGTCGGCGCCCCAAATGGATCGCTGTGCCGTCTCATTGATTCAGTACTCGCCTTTGAGACTTGAGCCCGCCCGGAGCTACCTAAGCGCAGCTTCGCTCCGATTATCGGTGCATCCTCGCGCGATCGCGGCTGCAGGGCGTCATGCGTGTGCGTCGAGTGTTTGCGCCGTCGAGCCCGCCAGCGCCCGGTATCGGGGCTTCTTCGGTCATCGCCGCGGTTGGCGGTGTTCCGGGCAGGCCCTCCCTCGGAATTGAAGGACCCCGACGCTAGGCTTGCTCCCTCATGAGAGGGGATTCGGTAACGCCGCGTATCGGCGATTTTACCGTTCTCGGGAGAAGAGCGATGATGAAGAAGATGGCTGCCTCGGTGGTCGCGTTGTCCTGGGCCTGGACGGCCCCGAGTCACGGGGACATGACCTACACGCTCGTCGACGACGGGACGGGGCAGGTCGCGTTGACGGGGACCGGAAGCGGTGTCGTGTCGGCGTCGCATTTCGATGGCGACTGGGATCACAACAACTGGCCGATGCCATTTCTGTTCGAAGCGGCGGGGCCGGCTGGGTACCGATCCGGCGTCGTCACTGGCAGCTTGGTCAATCTGACGACCGGCGTCAGCGTCGCGATTCAAGAGATTCAGCTGGACCGAGATCTCCTTGGCGGCGATGACCTGCTCCTCGACACCGATGGCCCGATCGGGTTCAGTGCCGGGGACCAATTCTCGTTCACGATGACCGCCGGCAAGTTCGCGAACCTCGAGGGCGAACCGTTCCTGTTCTCATTCCTTGCCCCGGGGCCCCATGTATACGTCGGCGATCCGAACAACTCGAACGACGAGATCTTCGGGACCGTGACCATCAATGTGGGTTCCTGTCCGGGCGACATCGACGGCAACAATGCCGTCGGCCTCGAGGACGTGCTTGCGATCCTGGCCGATTGGGGTGCTACGGGCGGCCCGGCTGATCTCAACCTCGACGGGCAAGTCGGGCTGGCTGATCTGCTCGTGGTGCTCGGAAGCTGGGGGCCGTGCTGAACCTTGAGCAATGCGTTCGGTCCGGCGGGAGGGCTTGACCGGTAACCTTGGCCGGTACGTTCGGCGGGTGAACCGTCGAATCTCGCTCGAGCCGCGATGCCGTATGCGTCATTGCTCCTTCTCGACGCGGTGCCAGGCGCTGCCGCGTCTTGCAGCGTCGCGCCGGTTGGCCGAGTTTGCTTCGCCGGCGCCGGGTGATGTGGATCCGCCGGTCGCGTGCGTTCGACTGGCGAAGCAGCCCGAACGTGTTCGGGTGAGTGGAGGGGTATGCCAGCGATTCGGCTCCAGTCCAGCGGTCAATCGTCAATCGTTACTCGATGACGACGGTCACGCTCCGCGTGCGGAGGGCGGACGCATCGCCGTGCGCGGCAAACGCCCGCAACGCATCCTCGGCCGATCGATCTTCGATGGGCGCGGGAAACGCGAGTCCGTTGACGACGATGGCCGCGGCGTCGTGGCCAATCGTTGCGTCGGGGAGCCACACGCGCAGCCGGCGTACGCGATGCGAAGTCACCGTGACCGTCGGGCGACCGCGATCGTCTTCGCCGATGGTCACGTCGGCGTACGCCGTTGGATCGTCGCGCGTGTAGATCGGTTCGGGGGTGAACACCGGGAACCGGCCGCGTAGTGTCATCATCGTTCCGTCGCGATCGACTCTGGCCGCGAAGGTGTCCCCGTAGCTCGCGCGGCGCAGGGCCCGGCGAAGATCGCCCGTCCCGCGGATCGCCTGTCCGGAGAACTCGATCAGGGCGTCGCCGACTCGGATGCCACATTCGGCCGCGGGTTGACCGTCCGGCGCCTGGGTGACACGGTTGGTTCCACGCTCCAGACGCACGCCGAACCTCGGTTGGGTGGGCTGGGACATGACGTTCGATGGTGGCAATGCGGGAGCGTCGGTCGCCCCGCCGCCCGTATCCGCCCCGAGCTCCAAGATCTCCAGCCATCGAACGCTCCCGATCGACACGTCCGACGTGGTCCAGCGGAGTCGGTCGACGTCGTCATCGCGCTTCGTGTTCAGGATGAAGTCGACCATCAGCTCGCGCTGCTGACTGAAGTACTGCGGTTGGTGATTCATCCCTGGGTAGCTGAGGAGATAAACCTGGGCGCCGAGGGCGATGGCCGATCCCAGGTGGGGCAACACGGTTCGCGACGGGTAGAGCGAGTCCTCTTGCGTGGCCACCGCGAGCATCGGCGTGGCGGCCATGTTGCCGAGGTAGAGCTGGTGGCCCGACGCACTCGCGGCGACGGCGGGGTGGCCATTCATGGCGATGAACCCAGCAAAGGGTCCAGGGGTGGCCATGGCACGGTGGTAGCAACCAGAGGCACCGTCGGAGAAGCCGGCGGCGAGAATCGACCGGTCGGGGACCGGCAAGGCCCGGCGGATGTCCCGGACCACCGCATCAACGTGCTGCGTTCCTGGCGTCGACCACCACACGCAGTCGGCGCGGCCTTGCGGTGCGGCGATCACGAAGCCGTGTGCCTCGGCCAGCTCAGGCCAGAGCAGCGATGCATAGCCCGACGCCTGGGGCGTGCCGAGCCCTTCGCCATAGTCCGGCCGGGCCACGCTTCCGTGCAGGTGAACGACGAGCGCGGTTGGATCGGCGCCGGCGGCCACGCTTTCTGGGGTGTAGAGCTGGTACGGGCGCACCTTGCCCTCGCTGTCCGTGGCGAGGTGGGCCGACCAGCCGGAGACGGTCGGGTGCGGGAAATCGGCGGTTGGCTGCGGGGGGACGCCGCGCTGCATTGCTTCGCGGATGTCATCCAACGTGAGTCCCGCGGCGATGGCGTTCTCGACATGGGATGGGGCGTTGTCGGGCGATGCCGACAAGATCCCGCTGAGCGCGTCATCGCCGGCGGGGAGTGCGAGACAGCAGGCGGCGGCAAAGGCGAATGATGTGGGCATGGCTTGGACTCATGAGACGATGCGGCCGGAGCGGTGGGGCCGTGGTGCGACGGTGCGGTGGGGCGATGATGTCGTGCTGCGGCAATGGATGTCGGGGGCGTCGGTCGGTAAAGCCTACCACGGTGCGGGCAGCGTTCGGGTCGGGGTCCCTCGTGCGATCGTCCGCGTACCTCGGTGAGATCACCCGTCATCTGTGTGAATGCTTCGAAACGGATCTTCTTGGGTGCGAGACCGAGGATGGAAGCGGCAGTCAGTGGGCCGCACGAATCACGTTCAGCTGTTGCCCGCACGCATTCGCCCGTTCCGTCCGGCGGTGTGGCCGGGCCCCTTGCCTCGCGACTGTCTTCTGGCATCACCCGCTGGCGTGATTGCCCGAAAGAATATGTTGCATGCATGCAGAGTCGTTTGGCGGCTGGCGTATGGAAGTGGGAATCCTTGGTGGGAGATGCGCTGTGCCCGATTGCCGTCGAATTCGTGGAGCGTCTGTTGGACCGGTATGCGCTCGCTGGCTTGCGACCGTCGGTCGTTTGGTGGCTCGATTGAGGATTTGCCATCTCTCCAGCCTCGTCGTGGTGTTCATCGGGTCCGGATCGGAGGCCGTCGCGACCTCGTTCGTTTCGCCGGCGTCGCCCGCGTCGCCTGGCTCTCCCGGCGTGCTGACGCCGCGGGAGCATCCGGTCGGGCCGGACCCGGTCGATGTGCTACCGACTGATGTCAATGACGACGGGCTGGTGGACGTCATCGTGGTCCGGCGTGGGTTCATCGAGGTGCTGCGGGGAGATGGGTCCGGCGATCTGAAGTCGATTTCCGAGTCGGCCTTGTCGGTTGACGCCGGGGGTGCAGCGCTCGGTGACTTCGATGCCGACGGACACGTCGACGTCATCGTGGCGGATCGTGCGGCTGGCCTCCTGCAGATCGCGCTCGGTGACGCCAGAGGAGGATTTATCCCGCAGTTGCCAGTGCGGGCGCTCGGGCAACTGGAATCGCTGCAGGCGATCGATCTGGATCGCGATGGACACCTTGACGTTCTGTACCTGAGTCGCGCCGAGAATGTGGTCGGTGCGTTGATGGGCGATGGATCCGGCAACTTCACGCCGCGAGATCCGATCACCATGGGGACCACTCCCCTCGGACTGGCCGTTGGGTTGATCAATGATGATCCTTGGCCTGATCTGGCGGTTCGCGACGCCGGTCCTGGCCACGCGATCGTTCGCTTCGGGCTCGGCGATGGACGGTTCACGCCAGCCATGGTGGCGGGTCCCATGACGCAGGGAAGTCGGATGGCAATCGGTGATGTCGACGGGGATGGTCGAAACGATCTCGTCGGGGTCGGTACCGTTCTTCCGGGACAACCCGGCTTCGCCTTCGGTTCGCCGGTCTCGTTCGACGTTCCGACCGGGGTGGTGGATGTGCGTCTCGCTCGACTCGATGACGATGGGCGTCAGGACATCGTGTTGAGCGGCTGGTTGACGGGTGAACTTGCGGTGGTGCGTGGAGCGGATGCCGGGACGGTTGACACGTACACCCGGTTCGCGATCAATGGGCCCGGGGCCGAACGTTTCAATGTTGCGATGGCGGATCTCGATGACGACGGGCGCGTAGACGCGATCGCGGTCGACCGCGCTGCGGCTCTGATCCGGGTCGCCGCCGGGCGTTCGAATGCCGACTTTGCCGCGATCACATTCCACCGGGCGCGGAACGATGCCATCGGCGCCACCATCGCCGATCTCGACGGCGACGGGGTGCTCGACGTTGTCGCTGCGACCCAGGGTGGCGCTGGCGCGTCCATACTCGGTGGCCTTGGCGGTGGAGCGTTTGCCCCGTTGGAGTGGCTTGAGTCCGAAACGCGTCCACTCGAAGTCGCGGCCGTTGATCTAAACGACGACGGAAGATTGGACATCGTCGGGATCGACGCGATCGACCGGGAGGTCCAGGTACATGTCGCGGCCAATGGGGGAGCGTTCGACCCGGCGATCAGGATTCCGCTCGATGGAACGCCGCACGGCTTGGCCGTCGGGCGTCTGAATCCGGACGCGGCGCCTTCCATCGTCGTGGCGACCCGTGCCCCCGGTGAAGTGCTGCTGATCTCGGGCGGGACCGATGGGGTCATCGAGACGGAACTCGCCGCGAGCATCGGGGTGCGGGCGACGAGCGTGCGGCTCGCCGACCTGGACGGTGATGGGCAACAGGACATTGTCGTGTCGCGGAGCCTCGACGGGGGCCTCACGGTGCTGATGCAAGGTCCTGGCGGTCGGTGGTCAGTTGACGAGTACGCATCCACGGAGCGGCTCCAGGACGTGGTGGTCGCCGATGTCGACGGCGACGGGGTCCTGGATGCGGTGGCCTCGCTGCCGTACCGCGACGCCCTGGCCATTTTCACGGGCACGGGTACCGGTGGGTTTGACGCGCCGTCGTTCGTGCCGGCGGGTCCGACCCCACTCGCCATCGCGGCCATCGACCTGAATCAAGATGGCCGGCTCGATCTGGCGGCGTCGGATGCCGCCTCATTCGAACTGCGCACGTGGTTTCAGTCGGTTGACGGCACCTTCGTGCTGGGCGCGGCGGAACCGATCGACGGACCAGCATGGGCAATCGAGTCGGCAGACCTCGATGGCGATGGGATGGCAGACTTGGTGGTGCCGGTCGACGATTCGGTGGCCATCTTCTTTGGCGCTCCACAACGGATCGCGAATTGCCGGGCGGATCTGGACGGAACCGGCTCGGTGGACGCGGGCGATCTGCAAGCGGTGCTCATCGCGTGGGGGCCGTGCTCCAGCTCGTGTGCGGCCGATCTGGATGGCGACGGCGAGATCGGCTTCGGGGATCTGCAGTGGGTACTGGCATCCTGGGGTGCGTGCGACAAGTAGGTCGGGGAACTGGTGGTTTGACGGCTGCGCTTCTGGTTCGTGTCCCGCGCGGGCGTTCGATCCGGACCTTCAGGTCCAAGCGGAAGGTTGGGCGGCGTCGGAATGCCGGGAGATCGAAACTGATGACGGGGCAGACTTGTACCTCGAGCACGCGCTGTCCGTTCGGGGCGTCTTGGCGACGCGCTCGAAGAACTGAGTTCTGACGGAGCGTGTCGCATTGATGCTGTCGCGGACGGGCGCCGGTATGCCCCGTCGCCGCAAGAGCTCGTCCGCCTGTGCCCGGTACCTCCAGGCGGACTCAGCACAGGTTCCTCGCCGGCAAGCTGATGCACGCCGCGTACGCGACACGCGCCGAGTACCGAGGAGTGCTCGTGAACTCGGATCGAGCCGACGACGTTCCGAGAGGTCTGGCGTCTGTGGCGGTGTTCGCCGTCGACCATCCGCCCGTCCGGGGCGCGGGCGATCACGCCCCGGGGCGAGCAATCGGGGGGGGGCGAGGCGAGTGGCAAGCCGCGAGCCGTCCGTCGTTGGGGTCTTGCCGTCGGCGTCAGCACGGTCCCCACGCGGCGAGGATGGAGATCAAATCGCCGGTGTCGATCACGTCGAACGGGGCGGCGAGATCGGCGCCCGGGCCGTTCCCGCCCCAGCCCCCCAGCAGGCTGAGGAGATCGCCGATGCCGACGGCGCCGTCGGCGTTGACGTCGCCGGGGCAGGGCGCTCCGGTGATCATGAGGTCAGACGTGGAGACGAAGACTTCGCCGACGGGATCATCGCGCTGCCAGGCGATCCAGAGGACGTGGTGTCCGCTGCGGTCGGCGGGGATCGTCAGGTCGAACGTGTAGTGCCCGGCGTCGAGCTGCACCGTCGGACGGAACAGGAATTCCATGCGATCCCAGGTCAATGGCATCGACGGATCCCAGTCTGGCGTCGTCATCCAGACGTCCCACACGCTCGGATCGTGGGGTGCGGTGGCGAAGAAGTCGACGGTGATCGTCTCGCCAGCCGCGACCGCGGTTGTCGGCCAGTCCGCACTGACCTGGTCAAGGCCGGCGTGGGTTCGAGGGTAGTCAGGCGAATCGGGATCGACGCGGCCGGCACTGGCCAACTGTCCGTCGGGGATCCACGGCGAGTAGTCAAAGCCCGCCGGCAAGCCGGCCTGCACCGCTTCCGGGATGTTGCGCGACACTTCGTTCCACGAGTAATACGACTGCGTTCCATCCATGGCCACCGCTTGTGCGGCCAGCGGGAAGTTCGGGTTCTCGGGATTGCTCTGGAACACGCGGTAGACGCGGCTGGTTGGACTGATCGTGGTTCCGTGGCCCACCGCACCGGTCACGGTGAGCAAGCCGCACAGAAGTGCGCCAGACCACATCGTTCGCGATGCGAGAATTCGCCGGGATTGCGCCGGGCCGCTGCTCTGGTCAATCGGGCGATGGGAAACGTCGATCGTGCTGAACATGGTGAACTCCGCGCCCCGGGGTTTCTCATGGTGCCGCGCTGCGAGCGAGAATGGAACGTGGGACGTTCAGACGCATCAATACCGCGCCCGTGCGACCCGGCGAGCGTAGCACTGCGTCGGTGCTCGGCAATGGTGGAGTTCGGATTGAGTGCCCTGGCGGCCGCCGCAATCGGTGGCGATCACGCTTCAATGCGCAGTTCCGATGGCGCAGGGGGCCGTGGCGGCTGATGCGTGCGCAAACGATGGCGACGATGCAGGCAGGGAGCATTCTTGGAGGGCCGGCGCGAGACGCTGTCGGGATGGTGGATCTCGATGCTCGTCCAATGGCGGAACTGCATCGACGCGCCGCGATCCGTCGGCGATGCTTTCGGCGATCGCCTTTGGGTCAGGCTTCGCATCGGCTCTGGTACCGGTTCCGGTACCAGTTCCGGTACTGGGGCGGCCGTTCATTCGGATGGGCGCGCAGAAGGGCTCGCATCCGGGGTTGGATTTCAGGGACGACGGGGCGGAGCCAACTATTGACACGGTCCCCACGCGTCAAGCAACTGCAGCACGTCGAGAAAGTCAACCGCGCCTGATGCGTCGATGTCTTGGGGGCACGCATCGCACGGTCCCCAAGCGGCCAGCACGCCGATCAAGTCGAACACGTCGATGAATCCCGATTCGTTGACGTCAGCTGGGCACTCCGGGGGAATTGCGACGGCGAGTGTGAGCGTGGCGGGATCGGTCGCGAGATCGACTGTGTACTCGTCACCGAAGTCAACGTCCACCTTCTTGCCGGTGACGGGATTGACGCCGCCGAAGTTGTTCGAATTCTCCATGCGCCCTTCACCACGTGCACTGAGGGTGAGAATCGGCGGGTGGTACCGGCCGGTGTCGACTTCACGTGCATTCAGGAGAAACGTGCTGCCGAAGTTCGGATCCGTTCCGGCAAGTTCACTGAGTTGCAGGCCATCGTCTGGATCTGCATCGGCCGAAATCGTGAAGAACAGTGAGCTCCCTTGGTCGCGAAACTCCTGGCCGTCGATGGTGCGGAGCAATGTGAATCCGGTCAGCCCGGATGGTGTTCGGTCCTTGAGCACGCCCACGACCCGGTAGTCCACCGCGAGTACATCGGCTTCGGTCAGGATCCGCCCCGGAAGCAAGTCGCCGCCCATGCGGAGTTCGAATCGAAACGCTGTGACGTCGTTGAAGACGGGATTGACCCGGAAATCAAGGTCAGTGAACGACACCAGGAAGTCGGCGTGTGATCCGGTTGTGAGGGCGACCGCGAGTCCGCCGGCGAAGGTTGATACAGATGGGCGGTGCCTTTGCATGTGCTCCATCGTATTCCGCCACTGGCTGTTGATGTCCACCAATCTCAATCTGATGCCGGCCAGATATGCGTGTGCGGATTCGTGACAGCAGAGGGCGAGATTGCGGTGGGGGCGTTTGCGTCTCACGCTTCGAGGCGTTCGGGCGTTCGGGCGTTCGGGCGTCCGGGCGACCGGTGCGTCCCGGCGGCCAGACGTCCTGTGCGTCCGATGCGTCCGATGCGTCCGGTGCGTTCGATATGTTCGATGCGTTCGCGGGTGTTCGGATTTCGGTCCGACCTTGCTCGGTTGGGTCGTGGGCCGGCGAAGCTGCCCCGTCCGAAGGTCGCCCGGGCGACGGGATGCGTCGGCGGTTCATGCGGGACCATTCGAGCACGATGCGCGATGCTCGGCCGTCGTTCGCCCCGACGGAACTCCGGTTGCTGCGGGCCGCTTCTGCGCGGTCTTGGATTGGCCATGCCGATAACGCTCGGTCCATGTCCTGGGTTCCGGTGGCGCCGGATTGGACCGACTCATCCGCCGAGCGTTCCGGGGGATGGGTGATCTCACGGCGTGTCATCAACGATCTGCGACTCAGGTAGCCCAGCACTTGGTTGAGGTTGCGTGCTTGGGTGATGTCCGGGGGGACCAGTGATGACGCGCAGAGCAGACGGCGGAGATGCAGATGTTGTGGCGTTGACGGCTGATCCACCACCACGCCGCAGGTTCTTGCGTGACCCATGGACGTGGTGCGTGGCGATTGGTGGAATCGTGGTGGGCGGGCTCACCGTGCATCGCACCGTCAGTCCTCCTGTTTGTGGGCTCACGCTGGCTCGGGATTCCATGCACGACGCCAGCGCTGCGTTGGCCAGTGACGTCGTCCGAGAAACCATGCCGTCGATCCAGGCCGGCCGGTACGTCGCCGAACAGGCAGGGGTGCGCGATGCCCTCATCGACGGTGACCGAGCCGCTCTGGTCCAGATTTGCAACGCCGCTGTCCAGACCAGCGCCGGGACCAACATCGTTGCGATCTTTGATGGCGAGGGCCGGATCTCGGCGATCAACACGGTTGACGCGAACGGTCAAGCGTTTCCGTCGGAGCGCGTCGCTCGGATCCTTGGGACCTCGTTCGAAAACCGAGCCATCGTTCAGGATTGCCTTGGGCGGTCGGGAACCGAACAACTCGCGTTTCAGACGAACTGCGGGCTGACCCAGACCCTCTTTGATTCATCCCGTTTGGCGATTGCGCACTCAACCCCGATTCGAAACGAAGACAGGGAAGTCATCGGGGTTGTCAGCACGCGGGCAGATGTTGATCTGTTGGCTGATCTGGCGATGGCGAGAGCGATGGCCAGCAATGAAGGCCATTGCGCATTCGTGACCTCGGATGGGGCATACTTTTCGGGGCTCCCTTCCGAATCTGACCAGATCGTACCGCAGGATGCACTGCAGTCGGTGCTTCGCTCAATGCATGCAAGTGGTGTCAACAGCGCCGTTGAGATCATCGACGAACACGCCATTGCGATCACGCAGATGGCGGAGCTCGACATGATGGACGGCGCGGAACTCTTCGCGCTCGCCAGTGCTCCAAGTTCCTGGGTCCGCTCGCGACAACGATTGGCGATGTTGGATGCCGTGGCCTGGCCGGCGGCGTTCCTTGGCGTCATTCTCTTGCTGGGCGTCGGTCGTGTCGCGTTCTGGCGCGTCCGGATGCTGGCGGAACATTCGACCACGCTGGCCGACGAACTGGGTCGTTCCCGATCCGAATTGGAAACTGCCGTCGAGCGCTTGCGGATTCAACGACGAGACGCGGATCTCGCGCTTGCATCGTCGAACATCGGCTACTGGGATCTTGATGTTGCCTCCGGCGCTGTCCGGGCGAGTGATCACCTGCTGGCGAACTTTGGAATCTCCGAGTCCGATGGAACCGGGACCTTCGAAGATCTGGTCGGTCGCGTCCATCCGGATGACATTGAGCATGTTCGGTCGCAATTCGCCACGACTTCCGACAAGCAGCACAACCTCGTTGACATGACGTACCGACTCCCGAACGGTTCCGGGGGATACCGCACCATGCGATCGATTGGAACGGTCGTTGAACGCGACGATGAAGGTGCGGCGGTCCGCATTCTTGGAACCCAGGTCGATATCGATGATCTGCTCCAAGCCGAGAATCGTCTGGCGTTGGCGATGAAGGCGTCGGGCATCGGGCTTTGGGACTGGGACATCGAGTCGGACGGCACGTTCTTCAGCGATACGTTCTACACCATGCTCGGGTACGATCCGGGAGACCTGCCCATGACGTTGAACACGTGGTCTTCGCTGTGCCATGACGAGGATCGCGATCGTACGTTCGAAGCAATTGCCGAACATCATGCTGGCGCGACCGAAATCTACTCCTGTGAACACCGGCTGCGCACCAAGGACGGGAATTGGACGTGGATTCATGGAGTTGGTGAAGTCGTTGAGCGGAATGCCAATGGGTCGCCCAAACGAATGATCGGGGTCCATGTTGACATCGATGCGACCAAGCGCATGGACTTGGCAATGCGTTCGGCGATCGCGGTGCGACCGGGTATCGGTGATACGCAGAATCTCAACGAGATCTGCCGGGCAGTGGCTGGTGTGCTTGGCGTCGGATTCGTCGGCATCGCTCGTCCGGTCGAACGAAATGGGAAGGCGGCGGCGGATCTCATTGCCGGCTGGTCGGAAGAGGGGCCTGTGCAGCCATTCAAGTACTGGTTGGCGGGGTCGCCCTGTGCGGAGGCGCTTGAGAATGAGATCTGCATCGTGCCAAGTGGCGTTGCTCAGGCGTATCCCGAGGACGTGCTTCTGGTGGAGATGGGAGCGGAGTCATACGCCGGAATGCGCCTGCACGACAGCAATGGCCGACGCATCGGCTTGTTGGTGACCGTTCATACGGAACCGATGCTTCAGGGCTTGAACGTTGAGTCGACCCTCAAGCTGTTCGGGTCTCGGGTGGCATCCGAGCTGGAGCGGATGGACAACGAGGCTGGTCTCCGCAAAGCACGCGATGCGGCCCAGGAAGCGAGCAAGTCCAAGAGCGAGTTCTTGGCCAACATGAGCCACGAGATCCGGACCCCCATGACGGCAATTCTGGGGTACTCGGATCTGTTGTGTGGCGACTTTGCGGGCGATCCGGCCCAGTCCGCCGAGGCAGTGGCGTCGATCCACGCCAACGCGCGGCATCTCCTGACCGTGATCAACGACATCCTGGACGTCTCGAAGATCGAAGCGGGTCAGATGCAGGTTGAAGAGATTGCCGTCAATCCAAGTGTGGTGATCGAGGAAGCGATGGCACTCTGTCGCCCACGAGCCGAGGGCAAGGGGCTCGATTTCCAGGTGGAGTACGAGTCGGCCATGCCGGTCGAGATCCGTTCAGATCCCACCCGTTTGCGACAGATTGTGCTCAACCTCCTGGGCAATGCACTGAAGTTCACCGAGTCGGGCAGCATCACGGTCCGGGCATCTTGCGATCCGGAGAATCAATCGCTTTCGATCCATGTTGTGGATACCGGCATCGGGATGACGATCGAGCAACTCATGAAGTTGCAGCACTTTGAAGCGTTCGCCCAGGCGGACACGAGTACGACGCGCAACTACGGGGGAACGGGACTGGGGATGCGCATCTCCAATGCACTGGCTGAGATGCTTGGCGGTTGGATCTCGATCGATTCGGACGAGGGAGTCGGCAGCACGTTCACGGTCGCGATCGCGACGGGCAACCTGGATGGAGTCGCGTTGATCGCTCCGGATGCCGTCGCGCAGACCCTCATTGCTTCCCGCGTCTCGGCGAAGGACCCCGCGGCGAAGAAGGATGAGGCCAAGCCGCTTGCGGGCATGCGTGTTCTGTTGGCCGAAGACGGCCCGGACAACCAACGATTGATCTCATTCCATCTCAAGAAGGCCGGGGCCGACGTGATCATCTGTGACAACGGTCGGATTGCGGCGGAACATGTCGAGGCGGGAGATCCAGCCGTCCAGCCGCAGGTTGTCCTGATGGACATGCAGATGCCCGAGCTTGACGGATACTCGGCCACACGCCGGCTTCGTGAAGGCGGTTGCACGCTCCCCATCATCGCGCTCACCGCCCACGCAATGGAAGGGGATCGGGAACGCTGCCTTGATGCAGGATGCGATGAGTACCTGACCAAGCCAATCGACAAGGTTCAGTTGGTGAAGACCTGCTTGGAGTGGTCCCAAGGCCGGTACGTGGCTCGGGACGCGGCGTGATGTGCAGTTCTTGGAACGGCTGAGCGAACGAAGGCGAGGCGTCGCCACCCGTCCAGCAGGTTCGAGCGAGTTCGAGCTCTCTCAGGGAACTGAGAATGTAGAAAGGCCACTCCGGGCGGACGCTCATGACGCCCTGGGGTTGAGGCCGTCATGTCTGCGTTGCACCGGATGAAGATTCGCTTTCCACGGTCGCGGCCGTCGGGTATTCCCCGTGGTGGCCTCGCGATCGCCGTCCTTGCATGTGCCGTCGCGACCATTGTTGTAGGCATCGTTGGTCGTCCTATCTGGAATCCGTACTGGGTTTCGTTGACCGGAGGTCGGACGGTGGAGGAGGCGATCACTGCACTCACGGACGCCCGTGGACGGATCGTCAAGGCGACGGAAGACGCCGGGCTCGACTATCCGCCCGCCGAAGTGGTCTTGGTCGCCTACAAGAACGAACGTCGCCTGGAGATTTGGGGGCGTGCCTCGGCGGCGGGGGAGCTGGCGAATTCCGCGACGCCGCCGAGTATCGCGACCATCACCGCGCCCCAGACGGTTCTCCCTGCGGCGACAGACGAATTCCCATGGATCTGCATCGGTCATCGATCGATTCTGGCGGCGAGTGGCGGCCCCGGACCGAAGCTGCGCGAAGGGGATCGGCAAGTGCCTGAAGGTGTGTACGCGATCATCGGACTGAACCCGAACAGTGCGTACCACCTGTCGATGAAGCTCGACTATCCGAATGCCGACGATCGTGTGCGAGCCGCGGCGGACGGTCGTGACGATCCGGGATCGAACATCTTCATCCACGGGCGTGATCGGTCGATCGGTTGCCTCGCCATGGGGGATCCCGTGATCGAAGAGTTGTTTGTGCTGGTCCACGATGTGGGCGTGGACGCAACGAAGGTGGTGATTGCCCCGCACGACCCGCGAGCAGCCAGTCTGGTGCCGCCCTCCGATGCGCCCGCGTGGACGGCAGAGCGGTACGCGAACATCGAGGCGGCGATCGATCGGCTGACGGGCGTGCCGCGCTGAGGGCGAGAGATGCGTGCGTGACACGATCGGATACGTCTCTGGTCCGGCCACCCATGGTTCGGGGCACTGCGTGCATTCGCGAGAGGTGGACGCGGTTTTCAATCCGTGACGCGCGGAAGGCGGATGGAGAAGCCATTCTGATGCAGCGTGACCGCGATCGCAGGTCTCGTGTCGGCCGTGTCATCGGCCGTGTCATCGGCCGTGTCATCGGTCGCGTTGGCGCTCGTGAGGTCAAATTCAAGTTCTGCGGCGACGCTGAGGAAGCGGAAGCGATGTGGAGCCGATATTGCCCCCTCGCTGACCCCTTCGGCCGGTTCGCGATGGGCTGGTACCACACGTTGTCTCGGTTGCGGAACCAGCCGTGCGGCGAGGCGGCGGCCAAATCGTTCGATTTCGAATCGCATGCCGGCCCGGTTTTCGTACACGCCGATCAGTCGATCCAGGTGGCCCGCATCGACTTCGGGCAGTGGACGGATCACCAGTGGGTCAACCGCTGCATCGCTTGCAAGATCACGCATCAGTCGCCCGGCCGACGCGCTGACCGCATTGTCAGCTGATCCGGCCAAGGCGACGACGAACGTGTTTCGTTCTCGGTTGATCAGCAGGCTGGAGGAGTACCCGCCGGTCATGCCATCGTGCGTCAACGTGCCAGGGCCCAACCCTGCCGCCGGCGGCAACACATGCCATCCGAGGCCGAGCGTCACGCCGCTGACTGGGTCGTGGAACCGTGGTTGGTGGGTCATGAGCAGTGCGCGCTCAACGCGGGCGACGTCGGGGTCCTCGTTCGAGCCATCGGCGGCAAGATTGACCTGGGCGAAACGCGCGAGATCGCTGATCGTGGTGATGAGTCCGCCGCACGGGGCGAGGGAATCAAACCCGTCCCAGCGGGCGGTGGGGAGGCCGTGCGCGGTGGGGGCAACGAGGCGCCCGGTGAACTCCGACGGGACGGTCAGCATGGTGTCGTCGAGGCCGAGGGGTGCCAGGATGCGTTCGGTCAGCAGGCGTTCGAAGCTCATTCCGGCGTGGTCGGCGAGTACTTGACCCAGCAGACCGGAACCAAGATTGGAGTACTCGTAGGCTGAGCCCGGAGCGCGCACGAGTCGGTGTTCATCGACGAAGGTGTACAGAAGTTCGGCGTTGTAGCCGTCGTACGGATCGTCGGGATCGGGCACCGGCAGATTGTCCGGCAAACGCGGAAAGCCACTCGTATGCGTGGCCAAGTGCCAAAGCCGTATCGGGCCGTCTGGGTGGGCGGGCGCGGTGATTGCGTCGGGGAGCAAATCGTCCAATGGCGTGTCGAGCTGGACCTCGCCACGAAGGGTCATCTCTGCAAGTAAGGCAGCAGTGAAGAGTTTGGTAATCGAGCCCATTTCGTAGAGGTCAATGTCGACACGTTCTTCGGGAGCTGAGGGGTGTTCGGAGCCCGTCGTCGAATGTGCAACACCAGCCGCGAAACTGAACCGCGGGACGATTCCCGAGGCGGCCAATGGCTTTGTGTGGCGGGCGACGGCGGCGCGGACTTCACGGATGTCAGTTTGGTCGGTCGGTGGACTTCCAATCGGCCGAGGCAACGGGTCCGACGAACTCGCTTGACGTGAAACCGCGTTCACCTGACGGGTGGCGACCAGGCACAGCGTGAAGCAGAGGGCGAGAGATGCGGCCAGCCGGACAGCCGAAGGAGGCAATGTCGAATCGTGGGTCATGTGGAGGCGCTCCAGTCGTTCGAAAGGTCCCCTTCAGCCGACCGGTCAACGGATTGCCGGGCAATGAGACTGACGACACGGTAACCCCCCAAGGATCCGGCTGCGTTCGGTGCGGCCTGTGGCCGCCGCAGCGCTGAACATGTGACCGGGGAGTGTGAAGCCCCTGGTTCGATGAGCCCATGGTTCGAGGCCGCACGATCTTCTTGACAGTGATCGGAATCCTCGTCGCCCTGCAGATGCTGTTCGTCGCCACTTCGCTGGCCCCGCACGCCCTTCAAATCGTTGGGTTCTTGATACTCAGCGGTGGTGGGGAGCCCATGCCGCCATTGACGGGTCTGCATGCCGCCACTAAAGCGTGCGACGTGGAGCAGGTAGCCAGCATGCTGGCCGATGGTGCGACGGCTGACCTTGCCCTCGGTCCGGATGCAAGCTTCATGTCTGGCGCCACGCCGTTGCACATCGCGGCTGGCGTGGGGTGCCGGGAGATCGGCGAAATGCGGCTGGATGCCGGAGCAGATGGGGAGGCTCGAATTGATGGGGGATGGTCGCCACTCCACCTGGCGACGGATCCGGGCACGATCGATGCGTTGGTTCGCCGCGGCGCCAATGTCGATGCGCGGGGGTTTGGCGGCCGGGCGCCGGTCATGGCCCGCGTGACCGGTTCGTCTGCGACAGAGAACGCGTTGGCAATCGATGCGCTCGTTGCCAACGGGGCGGACCTGACGATTCGGGATGACGCGGGAGAGACGGCGGCGGACCTCGCTCGCAGATTCGGGAATCTTCAGATCGCGGGACGGCTTGAAGGGCTCGGCGGTCGATGAACGTGGGCTCGAGCGAGAATCATGGGCAACGCAGCGATGATCTTTCGGCGCCGAGTTCGCCGCCGTCGGTACCAACCGAAGAGAGCGAGGCGTCATGACGCGACCACAGTGCGGGTTCGGTCTCAGCGTCATTCTGCTGTGCTGGTACGGCATGATGGTGATCCACGAATTCGGACACATGGTCGCGGCGTGGGGCACGGGCGGCTCCGTGGTTCGCGTCATCTTGCATCCATTCGCCCTCTCGCGCACCGACGTCGCGCCGAATCCCGAACCGCTGCTCGTCGTCTGGGCGGGTCCCGTGATCGGATGCGCGCTGCCGCTTGTGGCGTGGCTTTGGGTTCGGTTCGTGGGCTGGCGATCGATCGGATCGCGCGGCATCCTTCTCGTCCGGTTCTTCGCGGGCTTCTGCCTGGTGGCGAACGGGGCCTCTCTCGGCGGCGGAGCGTGGGGCGGCATTGGCGATGCTGGTGAGATGCAGCGCCTCGGGTCGCCGACCTGGGCACTCCTGGCGTTTGGGGCGGTGGCGGAGCCTCTCGGATTTTTGCTCTGGCCCGAAGCAGGACCGGCGTTTGGGCGGGGACGGGAGCCTCTTCCGGTCACTCGTTTTCTGGCGACGATCGCGGCATCAATCTTGTTGACGCTGGTCGTGGCCGGAGCGGTATTCAGCGCGCGGGCGTAAGGGTTGAGGCCGTGGCCAGCGGCCCGTAGGCGCGTGGGAATTGCGGCGCGTGAAAGCGGCGGGCGGGCAATCGGTATCATCGGCAATGCATCCGATTTCCCGCGAGGGGGCCCGACCGATGACGGCAGGTGAACAGGATCCGCAGATTCGCGAGCTGCTCGCTCGGCTGGCGGCGCGGCTGGATCGCATTGAAGATCATCTTGGGCTCCCACCGTCGGCTGTCGTAGATGACCGGCGGTCGGAAACGCCGGCCGACGCTCCATCGGACGCGCCGGCAGATGCGTTGGCAGACGCGCCATCGGGCGATCCTGCGGACGCTGCGTCGGCCGTTGAGCACATCCGGCCGCGCCGGGAATCCGCGGATCTCCGCTCAACCCTCCGGCGACTTGCGTCGGACGAGCCTGTCGACGTCCAAGGCGACGTCCAAAGCAGCGTCCAAGGCAGCGTCTCGGACACCTCGTCACCGTCACGATCGGCCCCGCCGCCACCGCCGCCGCCACCTCCGGCGTGGTCGGACGAGACCGTCGATGAGGACGGGCCCCAAGCGAGTCACGATGGGCGTGCGGCCGCCGCCGGAGCGGCGTTCGCTGAATCAGCCGCGGTCCAGGCCGACGACGGGTTCGGCACCCCGGGTCAAGCCGATGTCGGTGTGGCGGACGCCGGCGATGGATGGCCGAACGAGATTCTGACCGAAGAGGCGGCGGCCGAAGCGGCGCCTCCATCCCCGCCATCGCATGCTCCGCCGGCCGGTACCGCGCCCACGCCGCCAGCGCCAAAGCGCTCTTCCATGGAGGAACTCATCGGCGGCAATTGGGCGGCGTGGGGTGGGGCGGCCATACTCTTCTTGGCGGCGCTGTTCGCCATCAAGATTGCCGTCGACCGTGGCTGGTGGGGCACCTTGGCTCCGCCGGTCAAGTTCGCCGTCATCGCCGCCGGCGGCTTGGCCATGGTTGCCGCGGGCGAGGTCGCCTTCCGCCGGATCGGACGGCGTGCCTCGGTCGGCCTGTTCGGGGCGGGCCTCGGCATCCTCTATCTGGACGCGTTTGCCGCCTTCCAATTCTGGGATCTGGTTCCCGGTGGCGGGGCGTTTCTGCTGATGGGCATCGTGGCCATCGGTGGGTTCGCCCTGACCTACCGCACCGGCTCGTTGACCATCGGCGTGCTGTCGATCGTCGGCGGCTTCCTGACGCCACTGCTCCTGCACGGACAATCCGGGCGTGATGTTGAGCTGCTGACGTACCTGACCGTGCTGCTCGGCATCTCGCTCGGACTCGCGGCCACCAATCGGCATGCATTCTGGCCGATGCGATTCCTCGCCCTGATCGCGACCGGGCTGGTGATGTTCTTCTGGTTGATGAGTCCGGGCGGCAGTCAGTGGATCATCGGCCTCGTGTTCATGGCCATCTGGTGGACCATGGTGCTCGCGGAGTCGCTGGTCGCGGCCCTGCGCGGGCACTCCCGCCGCGGCAATGTGGTCATGACCCTGGTGGCGACCGCCGCCTGGGCCTCGGCCGGCACGTGGCTGCTGTCCGGGGCGGGGGCCGCGGGCACCGACTGGACCGGCGTGTTCACCCTCTGCATCGGGGCGCTGGCCGCGGCCGCGGCCTTGCAGTTCGGGCCTGGGCTCGATGGGCTGCGGGCCCGTCCTCGTACGCCGATGGACGTCTTGGCCGTTGCCCTGTGGGTGCAGGCGGCGATCCTGCTCACGACCGCCGTCGCGCTGCACTTCGATGGGGCGGGTCGGGCGGTGGCCTGGCTGGTGATCGCTGTGGGCGCGATCGAGACGGGGCGGCGGCTGCCGTCACGCGGCTTGGACATCTTTGGGCTCGTCGTCGGCGCACTGGCCCTCGTTGATGTCTGCTTCGGGAGCTGGATCGTCGCCCCCGAGTTGCTTGATGAGATCACCACCATCGGGCCGGTCACGATCACCGGATGGTCGATCATCAGCCTGCTGGCGATGGCGGCACTCTCTGCGGCGGCCGTGCGTTTGCGGGACCGGCGGCCGACGAACTGGCAGATCACGCCCGTTGTGCTTACGGCGCTGGCCGCGGTCTTCTGGCTGGTCTGGTGGCAGATTCAGGCCGCACCCTCGGCGATCACCTTTGGCTGGCTGGGCGGGGCCGCGCTGTTGTTGGCCGTGAGTCCACTGGCCCGGCGGCAGCGAGCCTTGGGCCTTGGTGGGTTGGTCATCGTGGCCGCGATCGCGCGGTGGGTGACCGTCGACCTGGTCGGGCGACGGCTGGATCCGAGTTGGGATCCTGGGGCGACGCCGCCGTTCCTCAACGGACCCACGATCACCGCGGTGGTGATCGGCGGGCTGGGTTGGTGGATGGTGCGATTGTTGACGGCGCGGCGACGTGAACTTCTGGCCCAGACCGAAGTCGGAAGCGGTGGCGGTGGCGACGGCCGAAGGAGCAGCATGTACGCGGAACGCGGCTTCGCGGCCGCGGCCCAGTGCGCGGCCCTCGGCATCGTGCTCGTCGGACTGCTCGCGCTGAGTTTCGATGCCGATCGGATCGTCGAAGGACTGTTCGCCGCCGATGCGGGGCAAGACTGGCTGGTCGGCCATGTGCGGCAGAACGCCCTGACCGCGCTGTGGGCGGTGGGGGCGCTGGCCCTTGCGCTCCTTGGCCGCGTCAGCGCGATCACCGGTGCTGCCCCCGGGTCGCCGGCACTGCCGGGTCGCGAAGAAGCCCAACGGCCAATGCCGATCCTCGCCGCCGCATCGGCGCTCATCCTTGCCGGCTGCACGATCAAGTTCCTGGTCTTCGACACCTTGGCCTGGGTCGTGAACTTCGGCCGCGATGGCGTCGACGGGCTCGCCCCGATGGTCAACGTGCAGATGTTCACGGGCGTGGTGATCGCGGTCACCGCGTTGATGGTCCGTCGTTGGATCCATCGCCCGCGGCCGGCGGATGCCGCCCACGATGGCGTTGCCGCTGGCCTCGACTCGGCGACCGCCTGGATCCCGGTGGGGGCCGCGATCGTCCTGCTCTGGGCGCTGACCTTCGAGATTGATCGCGTGCTGACGCCGGTGATCGAAGGGGTCTCTGTCCCGGAAGCAGCCATGCATCCGTGGCTGCTCCGCGTTTTGTGGTGGACCGTGCTCTGGACCGCCGGAGGCGTGGCCCTGTCGGCCATCGGGCGCTGGCGGCGCTCCTGGACATGTGTGCCGGCGGGAGCGGTCATGGTGGCGGGATCAGCGTTCGCGTGGCTGGGGTACGCGACGCTCGGCTGGCGATTCACGCATCCGCCGCTCGACCTGCCGGTCGTCGGAAACCTGCAGTTCATGGTCGGGGTGGTGGTGGCCGCCGGGGCGATCGGCGTCGCGCTTATCCATCGATCCCTCGACGCGGCCGTGGCCGGACGCCTGTTCCGCGAAGTCAACGTCCCGGGGACCGTCGTGGCGACCCTGTCGATCATTGGGCTCTGGCTCGGCACCCTCGAACTCGATCGGGCGTTGGCCGACGATCCGAAACTGCGACTCGCATCGTTCAGTGTGTGGTGGGGGCTCTACGCCATCGGCCTGATCGCCGCCGGTTTCGCGCGTCGTTCGTCTCTGGCCCGCTTTGCCGGGCTCGGATTGCTTGCCTTCACCGCGATCAAGGTGGTCGCCGTGGACATGGCCGGCATCGACAACATCTGGCGCGTGGTCTCGTCGGCCGCGATCGGCCTGCTCTTGCTGGCCACGAGCGTGGTGTACGCCCGGTTCGGGGCGAGCGTGAAGGCGGAGCAGGATGAGCACGCATCCGATGGCGGATCAGCGTCCGAGACGCAGCGTCATTCGGACGACGACGGGCCGCGTTGATCGCATGGGTCAGGGGCCGTTGCTGAGCGGTGCAGACGGGCCGTGCCGATGGGCCACGCAGATGGCTCGTGCAGATGGCCGATGCAGATGGTGTAAGTCGGCGAGCTCGACCGATGGACTGGCCAGAGAACCCGGACTGACGTACTGGGGCGGTCGTCCACGACGACAGAAGTGGCGAGCACTCAGTGGCGGGGGCGACGAGCATCCACCAATGCACCGCATTCCGGGCATCGGCCCGATCCGTCCAGATCGAGCGTGAATCCGCAGCCAGCGCATCGGCCTTCGCTCACTCGGTCTGCGCGAATGCGACGATCCACGAGGGTGGCCGTGAGGGCGAGCAGGCCGAGCGGTAGGGCGATGCCCGCGATCGCGCCGATCGCCTGGTCGCCCGCGCCGCCTCCGTCGCGTCCTTGTCGCAGCAAGATGCCGGTCCATGAGTTTCGCACGAATCCGCCGGGGGGCGCCGGGCGCTCGATCGCGATCAACGGGCGGCCGACTGTGTCGATGCCCCACGTACACACCGCGAGATGTGTCCCCAGGGCGGCGAACACGATGGGAGCGATGACGGTCATGAACCAAAGTGAGCGTCGCATGTCATGGAATCCGGCGTGGCTGGCAAACGGGACGGGGCATCGCGTTCGCCGCGGGGGGGATGCAGGGGCAGCTGGGGCCGAAGAGGCGCAGAGTCGGAGGGGCTGCGGGGACGCCATGAAAACTCGCGGGACCGCGATCCTGCGGTTGGACGGCCACATCGCGTCGGCGGCTACGATCATTGCATGCCTGCGATTCAGAACATCCACGAAACCATTCTCTACGCCGACGATGTCATTGCCACCGCGGCGTTCTACGCGAACATCTTGGGACTACCGGTGGTTTCTGCCGCCGATGCGGACGGCGCCGGATTTCGCTTGCCCGTTGGCGATGCCGTCTTGCTCATCTTCCGGCCGGCGTACGCCGCGATCTCCGGTCGCGGTGTGCCTGTCCACGGGGCCACTGGGCCGGGCCACGTGGCGTTCCGCATTGCTCCGGGCACGCTGCCGCAGTGGGCGGAGGCGTTTGCCACGGCGAACGTAGCGATCGAACTTGAGCGGGATTGGTCCCAGGGCGGACGCTCGCTGTACGTGCGAGATCCGGCCGGAAATTCCGTCGAATTGGTTGATGGCCGGGTGTGGCCAGACATCGCCGACGGGTGAGGAACGCGCGAAATGCAGACCGCCGAAATGCTGCGGGTCGATTCAGCCAGTGCCCACGTCCTTGATCGCGTGGCCGAAGGCGTGTTCGACAGCCCCGTGTGTCCGGAGTCGAGGCGAGCGTTCGTCGACGATGCGCGGCACGAACTCGTGGTGGCCATTGAATCCGATGCCGTGATCGCGTTCGTCTCGGCGGTTCGTTACGTCCACCCAGACAAGCCGGATCAACTGTGGATCAACGAAGTTTCGACCGCGCCGGCCCACCGACGCCGCGGCCATGCCCGCCGACTGGTGGCATTCATGTTGGAAGTGGCACACACGCTGGGCTGCCGCGAAGCGTGGTTGGCCACCGACGGCGACAACGAGGCGGCACGTGCACTCTACCGGGCGCTCAACCTCGAAGAACCTGATCCGATCGTGATGCACAGCCGGCGTTTGGTCGCCCCGGATCAGAACGACTGATGTCGTTGGTCTCGGATGCACGCGTGAATCCGACTCGGTTTGCGAACGTCAGTACGAACGCCGGTGCCAGCGCCAGTACGAACGCCAGAACGAACGCCAGGGCAAACACAAACGAAAGTCCGGCGCGGAGCGTGTGCCCCGCGCCGGATCATCTTTCATCCGTCAAGAGAACGGACGTCGTGGACGACGCGGCATACCGCGCCTTTCAATCGGTCATTGGCCCGGGCAGTCTCCCCACGCTGAGAGCACGACTAGCAGGTCGCTGAAGCCCGTGTTCGCCGGGAACATCCCGTCGAGGTTCGTCGGGCAATCAAACGGATCGGCACACGGTCCCCAGCCCGACAGCACCGCCAGCAGGTCGCCGAATCCGACGCCCGGCAGGTTGTCGAGATCGCCGCAGCAAGTCCCGTCGCCCGGGAAGCTTTCGGCGTCGGCCGGATCGGTGCAGTTGTCGCGTTCGTCGCCATCGAAGAAGCCATCGCGGTCGCGGTCGACCCCCAGTCGCATGGCCATGTCCTTCGGAGTGATGAGCCACGACATGCTGCGGCCATCCAGGATCTGGGCGTCGAGTTGATCCGTCGTGACGATCACGTCCTGCCGGTCGGACTGCCAAAGGTCTTCTTCGATGCGCATCCAGCCGACTTCTCGGAGGCCCGCCCGACTTCGGACGACCGTGCCGAGGTTTGCGTCCCACGCGTTGGCCAGCAGGGCATCGCGCTCATTGAACACCTCATCGTCCGAGTCGGGCCCGATGGTCAATTGCCGGCCCACCGCGGCGTGGGTGTCGGTCCCCATCGAGAAGATGAACGCGATCATGTCCTGGCGATCCTGGTCCGGGATGCCCGGGAAAAAGATCAGGAAGAACGTGTTCAAGGAATCGATCGCCCCATCGTGCATGTAACCGGTTGATCGGTTGGAGATGGGATCGGCGGCGATGTCGAATCCTTCCTTGCGGTACGCGTCACGCAATGGCGCGACCTTGGTGTTGTGGAAGATGCCAACGAAGTCGTCGGCGATGATCGGCGGCATGACAAAGTTGTTGCTGCCGGTCGGCATGGCGTGGCACACGAAGCAACCGAAGCCGGTGGTCGGCAACTCGCCGGCCTGGGCCGCCTGCGGCGCGATGGTGATCATCGGGTGTCCAGGCGTGGCGGTGAACATGCCCAACGCTTGGGCCGCTCGGATCGACGGATCGGCACCCATGCCACCCGCGTCATTGTTGCCGCCCTCGGGGGGCGCTGGCGGCAAGTTGAAGAGCAGTTCGCCCCGCCGTGCATTGCCGCCGTTGGGATGCACAAGCGGCGTGAGCCCGTCGTCGCCGCGATAGGGATTCGGCGGGTACGTCAGCGATGCAACGTATGTCAGCAGTTCTTCCATCTGCACATCATTGAGTTCCGATGCCCCGAGCAGATCAGGGAACGTCGGGTTGAACGAAGGCAGGTCTTCGCGGTCGGCCCGCCAATGGAAGGGTTCATTGCCGATGATGCCGAAGAGGCTCTGGGTGGTCATCGGTCCCTTGATCGGATGCCACGGGTTGTCATCGCATTGATCGTTCAAGCACGTTTGGTTGAACGCCTTCATGTCGCCGGCAGGGTTGCCGAGGTCCCAGGCCAGGAGGTCATGATGGCCGTCCACATGGCAGCTCTGGCACGAGGCTTGGCCCAGAGCCGAGGAATCTGCGGTGTTCAAGAACCGCGCCCGGCCGACCTTGACGTCACCCGGCGTCGCATCATGGAAGACCGACGGGGCGATCTCCGGGAGTCCGGTCTCGTCGACAATGACGATCTGGGCATTCGATCGGTCCAAGACGTACGCCACGCCGAGCGGGGCGGTCGGATGGACGGCGACGCCGGACGGGGATCCGCCGACGGGCAATGTAAGGAGGCGCTCGCCACCCGGGCCCACCAATGCAACATTGCTCGAGCCGCGGCCGGTCACCCAGACCGCCGACTGGGAGGCGTTCCATTTGACGCCGCGCGGGTCGCCGAGGGTTTGCGAACGTTCGTTCGCCGGAAGCGGTTCAACCGGCACGGCGCCGTTGAAATCATGCCATTGGTGCGGGTCGGGATAGTGGCCGGCCAACTCAGGGTTGAGTGCTTCAATCTCCGCGATCGGCGAGCCAGGGGCGACCCACGCGATGCCAGACTGAATGAACCGACCGGTCAAGTTTGGCTCGAATCGCACGTGATTGAAGGCATGCGTGCCGACGGCGGCGAGTTCGCCATTCGGCGTGGCGTCGATGGCAAAGTTCGTGCTCATCATGCCGTCGACCCAGTCGACTTCGAACGTGGATGCATCGACGATCGCCACCGCATGGCGGTGGATGTCCCACAGGAGCTTGGGCGTCCAGTCGCGACCGTTCTCGTCGCGCCATACACCGTCCGGCGTCCGCTTGACGATCATCGCGCTGCGGGGCATGAAGATGTCAGGCTGTCCGTCGCCATCGGCATCCTCGAGCAGGACCGGATTGATGGGCGGATCAAACTCGAGTCCTTCATTGGGGATCGGATTGAGTCCCCAGGGTTGCACCAGGTCGCCGGCGTACGGATGGTTCGTCGGCTCGGTGGCAAAGAAGTGGTGCAGCACTCCGGTGCCATTGGGTGGGTGCAGCAGCAGGGCGTACACGTTGTCACCGTCGGTGGCCAGGGCCCGCGGGTCTTCACCCAAGAGCGGAACGATCACCGGAGCGGCGTCGAGATCCTCCACGTCGAACGCGTACAGGGCGTCCTCGGTGCCGGAACTGACAAACGCCCGGCCCTTGGCGAAGACGACGTCGCCCGGTTCGTCGCCGACCGGAAACGTGTGCTGGACGCGCATGCGCACGAGGTCCAGAACGGACACCGTGTCCGAAATCCGGTTGACAACCCAGGCTTCGTCCGGCGTGCGGAAACGCACGCTGATGGGGTCGATGCCGACGGCGATCGAGGCCCGATGTCGCAGGGCCCGGGGCCCGTCAATGGCGTACACCTCGACGCGGGCGTCGGAGGTGTTGACGGCCAGGAGCTGTCCGCCTTCGGCATCCACATCGATCGGATGCACGTGCGGGCTTTCCCAGTTGACCCAGTCCTGGGCCGATGCTGGGGTGAGGGCCGTGAGGCCAGTCAGGATTCCCGCGGCCACGACCGTCGTGGCCACTCGCTTGGTTCCACCCCCACATGAGGCCGATTCAGGCCGGTCACCGCCGAACGGCTCGGCCTGGAAAGGTGATCGACAACGATCTTTTCTCTTCCTCATAGATGGAACTCCGACGGACGCGGCGGAGCCACCCCCGAACCCCGGAGCGTGTCACCCGGTGGTCGGGACCCGCCTCCCACCCGATGGGCGACGGGGCGTGGACGCCGGATGTCCGGCCATTCGAGTGTGCGGGGAATGGCCGCCCGACCGAAGCGCAAACTTCCGAGAATCGGGCTGTCCCCGGTGGTCTCACGCGTCTCTGACCCGATTCGGCGCGAATCCGGTATCGTCCCGCGTCGTTGAAACGCCCTCTGTTGGTGATTCATCGCGTTCTGATCACGCTCCATCGCCCTGGCCCCGGAACCGGGCCGCGAACGATGCGTTCTCGACCATGGAGCCCAACCGCGAGGGTGTCGCCATCGTCCACACCGTGCGCTGGTTCGAGAACATCCGTCCCGGAGGCGAGGACATCACCGACGTCGACGTGGGTCACGGAATCAGGGAATCACGGCGGCACGGCATCACTGCACCGCTGCACCACGGCACTCCCCGCCGCATCGGATGCAACGACTGGCAAGGTCATCGACACGTGCTTCCGGCGGCGTCGAGCGTTGGAAACTTGCTCGGGTCTTCGGGGGCCGCGGCTCCGATCCAGCATCAGCCGCCGGGGGTCGGTCCGAGATGCCGGCTCATGCCGTCGGCCAAGCACCACAGATCGACCCGGTCGACGACGCCGTCGCCGTTGAGATCGGGCGATTCGGCCGCGAAACGCACCACGTCGTCCAGGTCCACGCGACCGTTCCCATTGAGATCAGCCTGGCAGCACGGCCGGCCGCCGTCACGGCAGCTGATGCCGCGGAAGAAGCGGATGTTCGCGTTGCCGAAGTTGCCGCCGCCGAACATCTCGGCATCGCCATCGCCGTCCACGTCGCCGATCACGTTGTTGTACGCGTGGCCGACCTGGGCGATTGATCGGAACGCGTAGTGCATGCCGTCGCCCGCGTTCATCATCGCGAAATGGTGCCCGGGAGCGTTGTCCTGGCCGACGCTGGTGATCGCCGAGACGATGTCCACATCGCCGTCAAAGTCAAGATCCCGCAGCTGAAGCGTGTGCAGGCTGAAGCGGTCTTCGAGGTCGACTTCGTCGGCCTGGAGGATGATCTCCCTCCACGGGTCGAAGGCGTCCTGCGGTTCCGGGGCGAGGTAGACCCGAATGCCCTTGGGCCCGCCGCCACTGGATCCGAACAGCTGCTCGGAGTTGGCGACGACAATGTCCGTGCGCCCGTCACCGTTCATGTCCGAGACCATGACTTTCTTGGCGAATTGCTGGCCTTGCTGTCCGGGGGTGGGGTACTGGTTGTCGCCGTTGGGATCGTCAGCGTCGTACGCGTGCAGCGTGAACGGGGCGGTGAGCCAGTCGGCTGGCGCCGCGGCGGTGCCCGGCGTCTCGATCCACACGCCGTTGATGGCGATGTCGAGATCGCCGTCACCATCGGGGTCGAGGAGGGCCAGGCCTTCGCGCGGTTCGACGGCGACGTAGCGCCGGTCCCAGGTACCGTCGCCGTTGTTACGCAACACGTACACGCCCTGTTGAATGTCGCGGGTGACGATGTCGAGGTCACCGTCGGCGTCAAGATCGCCGGCCTCGATCTCCGACATGTGGGCGACGCGTTGATCCGGGTCGCCATTGCGGTTCGGCCAGGTGGCGATCGTGGTGCGATCCCAGTGGTCCACGCCGCCAGGGAGCTGTCCCGTGTACCCGGGATTGCGGTACCAGAAGACATCGCCGGGCCCGTTGCCGTTGTTCGAATTCGGCACGATCAGGTCGACGTGCCCGTCCCCGTCCACGTCGCCGGCGACGATGTCGCCGCCGTAGCGATTGCCGCGCCCCGGGAAGTTCTGCGGCACGATCTCCGTGCCTTCGAGGTCGTTGGTGTCCGGATCCCAGGCGTAGATCATCATCCGGCTGGACGACACCACGAACTCGACCAGCCCGTCGCCGTCGAAGTCGCCGGTGCCGGAGCTCGAGGTGGGGCCATTGAAGGGCACGAAGGGTGCGTCGAAGAGGCTCTGGCCGGCAGCGGGCGCGGCGGCGGCGAACACTCCGCCGGCGGCGGCGAGGACGAGACGATTGATGGTGGACATGAGGATCCTCCCGTGGTGGTGATCAGCGAGCATGCGTGATCGGGGGGGAGGAGGCCCGGATGATACATCGGTTCGACGATCTGAGGCATCGAATGGCGTTCGGTGTGCCGAGGCAAGTTCGCTTTGCAGCGTCGGCGATCCGGTTCTGCACAGCGAGTCCCGGGTTGCGCTCGGTTCAGCTCTCGCCCGGGCGATCGCGAACGGTCGGCGCTGGAGGACCATCCTCACTAGCCGGTTCTGGCTCGGCGTCGCGGATCATCTTCGGGGTTACCTGCCAGAAGTCCGAGTCCGAGATGACGATCAGGTCGTGGGCGGGGCGCCAGTCCGACGCCGAGATCATCTCGACGGGCTTCTCGAGATCCAGGGTGAGTATGACCTTCCCGAGTGAGGATGCTGGTGTCTGTATGGGGTCAGGTTCACCTCGCACGCGCATCGGGATCGACCTGTGGTCTGGGTGCTCCGAGTCGATGATGGTGTAAGCCCGGCGAAGCGGATACGCCAGATCTTGGCGGCTCGGGTCGATGATGAACGGGAAGACGTCCCGCCATTCGCCATTCACCACCCCCAGCAGATCGACCCACTCGGGGATCGGGCACGTCGGATCGATGTGCAGGGCGTACACCGCTGCGGGCTCGCCGGACGGTCGCCAGATGGGACTGGCTCGCGTCGATCCCGGCGCCAATTTGACCGGAGTCGCTGTCCCGTGGACGACGTCGACGCACTCGGAGTTGAGCATCCACACCAGGCTACTGGTGCTCGTGTACTGCTTCACGCGCATACCGAATACACCGTTGGTGTACGCGTCGATGTCCACGAACGTCACGTTGGGATGGAGCTTGGCGACGAGCTTCGGGTGCAGCCATTGCGGCGTCTGGCGTCGGGCGCCCAAGCGTGACGGACGCGTTTGCGGGTAGTTGTACCGCGGAGCTTCCTGGATCACGCGTTGAAGCGTCTTCGGCGGAGCGGCGGGACCGAGGGACTTCGTGTCGGGACTGACGCGGTCAGGATTGCCTCGGTGCGGGTGAAACCAGGCGTCTGTCATGAACTCCGGCCCCACCGCGAACGCGAGGTTTCCGGTCGCGACGATTCTCACGATTGTCACGCCGACGATCGGTTTGTCGGGGTAGGTCGTGTTGTAGACCGCGCGATCGATCTCGTAGACCGTGCCGCCGCCGCCGGTGTTTGGGTCGTAGAACTGGTACGTCGTGGGCGTGGCGACCGCGGTGACGGCCGTCAGGAGCGCCGCGATGAGCGCACTCCAGTCGACAATTGCTTTCATATGAAGCTCCTCTGCCGCGACGCAATACAAGCGGTCGTATTCTGGCTGAAATGCCCGTAGTGTATCGCTGGGTTGCCGCGTCGAACATCATGTGGCGGGCACGATTCGGTGACGCGGCGGCGGTCCGGTCCGTGGTTCGTGCTCGGCCCCGCCGATGCCCCGATCGCTCGCGGTGTGTTCTGGGTTTGCTCCACGGCCAGGACCGGGAGCCGTCAGACGTCGAACCGTCCGGCGGCCGGACGATGCGCGCGGATCACCGCCCCCGGCGAATCAACTGTTCCCGGGCCCACGTCCGCCAGACGTCGTCCTCCCCGGCGAGGGCGACGGTACGGAGGAGGTCGTCGGTGCGTTCGTCTGTGCGTTGGTGCAGAAGCTGCAGACGGGCGAGGGCCTGACTCGACGGGATGTGCCCGTCGTAGACCTCGAGGGCGAGCTCGCAGGAGTCGATGGCGTCGCCAACGCGGCCGGCATCCTCGAACGTGAGGGCGAGGTTCAGACGCGGGTCCGGGTGGCCGGGCAGGAGGCGCGAGGCCCACTGGAACTCCTGCGCCGCGCCGTACAGGTCGCCGCGTTCCAGGAGCAGGACGCCGAGGTTGTTGTGCGCCGGGCCGTGATACAGGTCGGCGTTCAGCGCCGCGCGGAGGCGGGCCTCGGCCGCTGCCGGCTCCGTTTGCATCAGGGCGACCGCTTCGAGGGTCAGGGCCCGGGCGCGCTCCGAGTCGCGCCGCGATTCGTCGGCGGTCTCGTACGCGCCGCGGGTGGCCGCCGACGTGGAGCATCCCGTGGCCAACAGGCCCAGCGAGACGACAAGCAGAGCGAGGATGGGGCGAATCATGGGGCGTCTCCGGTGCGATCCACATAGATCGACGTCAGGGTCATCTCGAGGGCGTAGGGCGGCGGCGGCGTGCTGCCGGGGCGTCCGCGAGCGGGCCGGGCGGCGGTGAGGGTCAGGCGGGAGGGTGTCCACGCCGGTTGGCGGATCCGCCAGGCGGCGAGGAGTCGGCCGACGTCGGCGAGCGGGGCAGCCTTGAGTTCGACCAGCATCGATTGGCGGCGCACGTCCAGGCCGTTGGATGCCGCGGCGTCCTCGTCGAGCGATCGGTGTTCGACTTCCTCGATCTTGCGGAACAGCGACCGTTCGAGCGCGAGGTCCTCCAGGGTGAGGATGAGCGGCGTCTGGATGTCATCGGTCGGCCGTGCGCCCATCGCGACGTCGGCCGTCGTCGTCTCCAGATCACGGCGTTGAGCGGCGAGCGTCTGGATCTCGGCCAAGGTTCGCTCGGCGGCCTGAAGACGCGCTTCGGACTGGGCAAGTTGCCGCGCCGCCCAGCCGGCGGGCAGCGCCGAGACCAGGAGTGTGGCCAGCAGGCCGATGACGAAGGTGGAGCGGATCATCGATCGTCCTCCGTCCGCGAGAGCCGCCAGACCGCGGTCCAGGTTCCGGTCCCCGACTGCGAGGAGTCCGCGAGGCGGGCGGACCAACCGTGGAGGCAGTTCGCCCGAAGATGGCCCGCCTCTTCGGCCGTGTTGGGCGCGTCCAGGGCGTCGGGCCGTTCGATCGAATCGCTCGGAGCGTCCGTCGGCGCCGAGCGTGCCGCCGCGGCGTTCAAGGCGGCGGCGATCCGCGGTGGAACCAGCGGGTCGGAGACGTCGGCGGTGACCACAACGGCATCGCGGGCCACGACCACCGAGCGGACCCGCGTCACTTCGGCGGGCCACGCGTCAAGGATGGCCGAGAGCATCGCTGCGGCGTCGAATGCCTCCGTGTCGCGGTTCGCCGCCGCGTGCGTGCGTTTCAATTCCGTCACACGGTTGGCCAGCTCGAATTCCGCCGACGCCCGGCCACCCGGCCCGGCATCGATGCTTCGTCCGAGGGCCTCACCGAGCGTGGCGTCGATTCGGACGTCCACGGTGGCTCCGATCCGATCACGGGCATCGGCCCGGCGAAGCAGCCCCACGGTCAGGAAACCGCTCATGACCACAATGCCGATCATTGCGGCCGCGCCCAGGCGCCGTCCCGCGCGGCGCACCGCGGCCGGCCGGCACGTTCCGGTCAGGAGGTTGAGGCGATGCAGGGGCAGTGCATCGCCAGCCGCGGCGCGAATGGACTCCGGCACGCCATCCGGCCGCAGGGTTCGGGCGCGCGGTGAGACTTCCCGTTCCACTCGCTCCCGCTCCACCGCACAGGCCAGGACGCGGCCGTGATCCAGCGGGGTGAAGGCGATCTGCAGATCCTCCACCGCGAGGGGCAGCTGCGATTCGACGAGGTAGCCGAGGTGCTCGGGAGACCGGCGATGGCCGCGCGGCAGGACGGACGCGTCGGCGATCGCCCAGTAACAGGTGTCGGCGCTCCAGGCCAGATGTCGGTCAGAGTGGGTCATGTGCCGAGGTCCAGGTCAAGGCGCGTGATCCGGCCGCGGGCATCTCGGATGCGCACCACGGCGTCCTCGACGCTGACCACCGTGTAGGGGCCGATCCGTGCGCCGGCGGGTACGTCGATGATGGCGTCGGCGCGCTCGTCGTAGAGGCTTGCGGCGAGTGGGTGACCGGGGCGCCGCGTGATGCCGACCAGCGAGACGCTGAGCGGCGGGGCCGTCGGCGGGGTGGCCACCGCCTCGGGAGTGGCCGCCGGCGTGGTCGCGGCGGGCCACAGACGATCGTCGAAGACCGCGGTCCGGAAGGGCATGGCGGCCGAGGGCCCGGCGGGGCGGGCGTCCGTGGTCGGACCGTTCGCGACCGACGGGGTGCCGCGACGACCATCGATGGGTTCGGGATGCAGCGCCCAGCGCACCAGGGGCACGCCGGCCAGCGTGCCGCCGACGACGATGGCCGCCAAGCCGAGGTGGCGGAGTCGCACGGGGTCAGTCGGTGATCGCAAGGCGCTGCTCCACGGTCCAGCTCCCGTCGGCGGGAGATCGCTGCATGATGGTCCACCACGAACGCTCGACCGGGCCGACGCGGACGTCGATCCGAAAGGCCCAGGCATCGCTCCGGTCGGTGAGGACGAGGCGGCGCGAGGTGCGTCGTGCGCCGCCCGGACGCCCGGGTACGGCGGTGACCTCGCCGGCCGCGCGGGCCGACAGGATGGTCTCGAGGTCGAGTCCGTCCGTGCGCCGCAGGGCGGC
>JBGCEZ010000043.1:0-44562 GCA_045106735.1 Phycisphaerales bacterium
CGGAATCACTCGAAAGGAGTAGCTGTCAAATTCCGCTTGTAGCAATGGCCCATCTCCGCCGCCATAGCTCACCCCTCGTTCGATGTTGAAGTCGTCGAGCTCAAAGTCGATCGGAATGTCATCGCTGGACAGGCTGCCGAATCCCCGGAGCTCGAAGATCACGCCGTCCTGCGGTTGAAAGATGTCGCGGGCGATGATGTCCACTTCCTGACTGCCGCCTACGGCGACGAGATCGATTCGAAGTCCTTGCGAATCCTCGCCGTCGATGTTGACTCCCACGCTGTCGAATGCCACGAAGATCGACTCGACGTCGTACCGTCCGACGTTCGGATTGCCGCTCTGGTCAGGCTGCTCGACGTCGATGATGTAGCTGAAGATCGCTTCGTCGCCGAGTTCGACATCGCCCCATGGGTGCTCAGGGTTCTCACCGAGGACGTTCCAGACGGTCCCGACGAACGTGAACTCCATGAGGAGTTCGGCGCGCGCTGGCGCGACCCAGCTCGCCGCCGCAATCGCCGCTCCGGTCACGCCCGCCGCCGCACCTCGCCGCGTCGTCTGCATCCGTCGTCTCCCTCGGATCGCGTTGGCTCTCTCAACTCATCCGCGTGGTTCAAGAATGGCGGATGTTCGCGGCGTCCCCCATGGCTGATCGGGATCAGACTTGGCGCGTTCCGTCGATGACCAACTGGACCTCCCGGGTTTCGGATCGCGTGGCGTCGTCTCGGCCGGAATCCTCCGGCGGAACCGCGTGCTCGTCCGTCCGGATCCACGTCCCCGCCACCGGAAGGAAGGCCTGGGCCAGCGTGGCCGCCCGGCGATGGGCCGCCTCGGGAGAGCCGGGGTGCACGCGAGGGGCGAGGGCAGGGCGGCGGTCGTTCGCGTCGGCGCCGCCGCCAGCGCCAGCGAGTTCCGACTCCGCCGCATCTCCATCCATCAGCACGTGCACCGCTCGCCGCCCGCGGCGATGGGCGATCCGCATCAGGGCGACGTCGCCCGACGGCGGACCAGGGGCGAATCCCGCCGCAGCCAAGGCCCGGCCAGCCGCTCGCTGCGTTCCGTCGGCCACCGCTACGTCCACCCGCAGGACCGCTCGCGTGAGCTGCTCTTCGCTGAACTGAACCTCGGCCGCCACGGCCGAGCCGTCGATCACGCGATGGTCCACGCCTCGCAGATCGGCGGCCAGATCGCGCAGGAATCCCCGCACCGCGGCGGCGGCGGCCAGGCGGCGTTCCTCGGTCAGGTTCCGGATGCGGCGGGGAGCAGGGGGCACGGCGGATGCTAGAACCGCCGGAGGCGCCGGAAAAGCCCCGGCGGCGATCGGGGATGGGTGCGGCCGACGCGGTGGCCTCGGACGTGGCCTCGGACGTGGCCTTGGACGTGGCCGCCGACGTGGCCGGCCTGGTTCCCGGACGCGAATCCGGCGGCTCGACTCCCCGGGTCACGCCATTTCGCCGGGGCCGCCGATCCTCTACCTTGAGGGATGACCGCCCGGCGATCGCCGCCGCGGCCACGCCCTGCCATCTGCCTCGGAGCCTCCCCATGCCGCGTTCCGCCCCCCGACTCGCCGCCGTCCTTGCCGGCGCTTCCGCTGCCTTGGGCCTCGCCCTGACCGCGACCGCCGTCACCTTGACGCCCGCGTCGTCGGCCGCGAACGCCAGCGCCGCTGCTCCCGCTCCTGCATCCGCCGCGCCCGCCGCGCCCGCCGCGCCCGCCGCCTCGGCATCGGCCAGCTCCGCCGCATCGTCCGCCGCCCGCATTCGCTGGGTCGAGGACGACATGAAGACGGCCATGGCCCAGGCCAAGCGGACCGGGAAGTACATCCTGATCGACTTCACCGGCAGCGACTGGTGCGGCTGGTGCATCAAGCTCGACAAGGAAGTCTTCGACCTGCCCGCGTTCGCGCCAGCGTCCAAGGATCTGATTTTCGCCAAGCTCGACTTCCCTCGCAGCAAAGCGCAGCGCCCCCAGGTCAAGGCGGCCAACGAGGCCTGGAAGCAGCGACTCGAAGTCCGCGGCTTCCCGACGATCTTCCTGGCCGACGCCCAGGGCCGGCCGTTCGCCAAGACCGGCTACAAGGCCGGGGGCCCGGCCGAGTACATGAAGCACGTCAACGGCTTCATCGCCCTGAAGAAGAAGCAGGACGACCTGGTGGCCAAGGCCGAGAAGGCCGAAGGCATTGAACGGGCCAAGCTGCTCGGCGAAGCCCTGGAAGTCTCCGGCATCCTCAACCCCTCGCGCGACAGCATGCTCGTGGAGATCAAGGCGGCCGACCCGGCCGACACCCTCGGCCTGCAGAAGAAGTACGGCGTCCCCGTCGGCACCCCGCTCGATCGGGCACTGGCCGAAATTCGGAAGATGACCGCGGCCGGCGATACCGATGGGGCGATCCGCGGGCTTCGCATGTCCAAGCGTGAGTTCAACCCCAAGGCGACGGAGTTTGCCAAGTGGGCGATGGTCCGCATGGACGTCATGGTCGCCATCGACCGTCCCCGCGCCGCGATCACCCAAGCGGACGCCGCGACGCGTCGCCCGGACGTGCCGCAGGCGATGAAGCAGGAAGTCATGCGGGCCAAGGCCGGCGTGCTCCTCGGCATGGGCAACGGTGATGGTGCCCTCAAGGTGTGGGACGCCGCGATCGCCCTCGGCGACTCGCCGATTGCCACCGAGATGAAGTCCCAGCGCGACGATTTCGCCGCGCGGACCCGCGACGCGGGCTGAGATTCGAGTGAATAAGAATGGGGTCGTCGTTCGTTCCACGGGCGGCGACCCCGTTTTCGTTGACGGGGTTCATGCCCGGCCACGCGGCCGAAAACCCCGATTCTGGCCTCAGGAAGGGCAGGTTGGGCCACCACCTGGCCCGCGCCGCCGCCCTCCGACGCCCGTCTTGCCGGCCCTGGACCACTCCAGGCGCGCCGCCCGCCACATTCCGGCGAGCCCCGGCCCCTCCCATTGAAGGAACCGATTCCATGGTCATCCGCACCGCCCGGCGATTCGCCGTTGCCGCCCTCGCCACCACGCTGCTCGCCGCTCCCGCGCTCGCCGCGGGCGACGAAGGCTGGATCGCCGACGATCTTGCCGCCGGCAAGGCGATGGCCAAGAAGGAAGGCAAGCACCTCCTCATCGACTTCACCGGCAGTGATTGGTGCGGTTGGTGCATCAAGCTGGACGACGAAGTCTTCAGCCAATCGCAGTTCAAGAACGAAGCTCCCAAGAACTTCGTGCTCGTGAAGCTCGACTTCCCGTCCCAGAAGCCGCAGCCCGAAGCGGTGAAGACGGCCAATCGTGCCGCGGCCACCAAGTACGCGATCAGCGGCTACCCGACCGTCATCCTCGCCGACGCCGACGGCAACGCGTGGGCGCGCACCGGTTACCGTCCCGACGGCGCCGGCCCGTACATGAAGCACCTTGACGGTCTTCGCGCCGGCAAGACCAAGGTCGACACCATGCTCGCTGACGCCACCAAGGCCAGCGGCGCCGAGCGGGCGAAATTGCTCGACGCGGCGCTGTCGGTCAAGGACATCGTGGTCAAGGATCGTTCCGCTCGCATGAAGGAAATCGTCGCCCTTGACGCCGACGGGTCCGCTGGCCTGAAGGGCAAGTACGAGTCCATCATCCTTTCCGAGTCGCTGTCCAAGACGCTCGGCGAAGTCGAAGGCCTCATGGGCCAGGGCAACATGGACGGCGCGCTCGAGATGATCGACGGCATGTCCGACATCGCCAAGGGAACCCCTGAGGTTCGCGGTCGTCACGCCATGCTCCGTGCGTACGCCCTCCAAGGCGCCGGCAAGATGGACGAGCTGACCGCGCACATCGCCCGGACCAAGGCCGACACCACGCTGGCCGGCGACGCCCGCGCTCAGGTGATGCTCGTGACCGTGCAGTCGATGATCGAGCGGGGCGACGCCGATGGGGCGATCGCGATGCTCGACGAGGCGATCGCCATCGCCGGTGACACCGATTGGGGCAAGCAGATGCGCGGCCAGCGCGACCAGTTCGTCGGCATGATCCGCGAGCAGGCCCGTGCGGCCAGCGGCGGCTGATCCGATTTCGCCCGCCGCCGGGCGAGGTTGAAGCCGCAGCGTCACTGCCGCGGCAGCGTGATATCAACACGACTTCCTCAGCGGGGACGGGCATTGGCTCGTCCCCGCTGTCGTGCGCGCGGATACCATCGCGCGTTGCCGGCGCATTGCACGCCGCATTCCCCCTCGGCCGCCGCGGAGTCCGTCGCCCATGTCCCTCGACCAGTACGTCACCCTCGGCCGCTCCGGCCTTCGCGTCAGTCCGCTGTGCTTGGGCACGATGACGTTTGGCACCGAATGGGAGTGGGGGGCCGACGTGGCCGACTCCAACGCCATGCTCGGGGCCTACATGGAGCGCGGCGGCAACTTTCTCGACACCGCGAACATCTACACCAAGGGGCATTCTGAGGCGATCATCGGCGACTATTTCGCCGCCGGTGGGCCCGGGGCCGGGCGGCGCGATGAGGTCGTCATCGCCACCAAGTTCATGGGCAACATGCACACCGGGAACCCCAACGGCGGCGGGGCGGGTCGGGCGGCCATCATCAACGCCTGCGAAGAATCGCTGCGCCGGCTGCGGACCGATCACATCGATCTGTACTGGGCCCACTTCTGGGATCGGGCCACCCCGATCGAGGAGATGATGCAGACGCTCGACGACCTGGTCCGCCAGGGCAAGGTGCGCTACATCGGGCTGAGTGACCACCCCGCGTGGGTCTGCACGCAGGCCCAGTACGAGGCCAAGCTGCGGCACTGGACGCCGCTGATCGCCCTGCAGATCGAGTACAGCTTGCTGCAGCGCACGGTCGAGGCCGACCTGCTGCCGATGGCCCGGGCCATGGGCATGGGCGTGACGCCGTGGAGCCCGCTGCGGGCTGGCATCCTCAGCGGCAAGTACCGGCGCGAATCGCGGCCGGAAGTCGGGACAACTCGCGTGGCCAAGAAGAGCAAGTTCCTCAACGAAACGACGTATGCACTGGTGGACGAACTGGCGGCCATCGCCGACGAGCTCGGGTGCTCGGTCGCGCAGGTCGCGTTGCAGTGGGTCCAGTCGCGCGATGGCGTGACCAGCACCATCATCGGGGCGCGAACGCTTGCCCATCTTGACGACAACTTGGGGGCTCTGGACATCAGCCTGACCGACGACCATGTGAAGCGGCTGGAAGACAAGAGCAAGCCGAGCCTGCCCTTCCCGGCCGACTTCCTGGATGGGGCCCGGACGGTGATCCAGGGCGGCACCAGCCTGAACGGCGAACGACGGGATCCGTGGCCGCTTGCTCCGGATGGGGCCGACGACCGCTGGTAAGCCGGGGGTTCGGGGGGCGTCGATCGGCCGATTGGCTCGTTCGACCAAAGATGTCCTCGAAAGTTCAGGGTCAAACTGTCAGAATCGCCGCCGGCCGAGGAATTGTCAGTGGTGAAACGCGTCGATTCCGGCAACGGGTCGGATGTCCGGGCGAATCGCCGACCATTCGCTCTGAGACGACCTGCCGTGGGTGCGGCGGGTTGACCAGAACTCTTTGAGGAGCAGGCATGTTTGATGGCACGACGGTGAAGCGCGCTTCAGAACGCCGGGGAATCGCGACGAGTGGGATGTTGGTGTTGGGAGTGCTGGCTGGGCTGCCGGGGCTGCAGGCCGAGGCGGCTGTGAAGCGATGGCGCATTACCAAGACCATCGCGGAAGAGGGTTTCTTGGACCAGGGGCCGAGCCGGTGGACGTTGAACGGTTCGACCGTCGGCAACGCCTTTACGGGCGACGAAGACCGATGGATGCCGGGCTCGATCACCGCATTGTTCTGGACCGATCTGATGATCGACGATCACCATGATGAGTTCAGCTCCTTCTCGCCGGGTTCGAACACCGGGCAGGGGGACGTTGGCTTGGTACCGGAGCCTCGCGCTCGGGCGGGAGGTGTGGATCCGCTGGGTCGCGCGGGCTTCGAACACCGGCGCCGGGAACGCGACATCGCGCTGCCGTCGGCCCAAGTGGGCGGGCCGGGCGGGCCAGACGATCCGGTGGCTCTTCCCACAACCCATCATGTCTACGACTTCTACTGGCAGGTGGGATACGACTGCTTTCGACTGCCGCTCTACGTGCATCCGACGGAGTCGATGATCGTCGCGGTTGAGGGGACGTTCGAAGTAGATTCCGCCGATCCGTGGGCCGTCATCAGCATTGACGAATCGCTCGTGTACGAAGGCCTCCTCAGTGGATTCGATCCTGCGATTCACGGGCTTGAAGTCGTGGGAGACATGTTCTTGCAGGAAGAATTCTGCTTGGGCGATGTCACCGGCGATCTTGTCGTTGCCGCGGAAGACATTCGCCTCATCTTGGATCACATCGGGTACCAGGATCTTCCGCAGTACGACCTGGACAGCGACGATCAAATCACGTTTGAAGACGCTCGCATCGCGATCGAAGCCCTCGGAACCACGTGTGTGAATCCGTGCGCAACCACAAACTTCATTCCGATCGTTCCGTAGCAGCCCGTTGAAGAAGCCCGATTCGTCCTGAATGCGATGCTTCCGCCCCTCGCGTGGAGCCGAATCGAAGGCAAATCCACTCGATTGCGCCGAGATTCGGCGACAACGTGAGGGGCGGAATGATCGTGCTCAGGACGGGAGAGGGTTTTTCAATGGGCTGGTTAGGTCCTGTTCGACGGATCGTCGCACAGGCCGGGTTCGTCCATTCCGCCTTTCGCGACGTCGGCGAACCTCGGCGTCTCCAGCGAATTCTCCGTCGATTCGATTGCTTGCGAGGAGCGCACGCGACGAATCCGACCGAATCCGACCGAATCCGAATCCACGAAACAAGACCGATCGAGCGCGGATCGACCGCGGATCGACCGCGGGTCGATTGAGAGCGGTCCGTCCGCCGTGTCGTGCCACGACTTGTGTCGGCCCTCGACGTCCATCTGGCGTCGAGGGCCGTTGCGTTGATGGAAGAGCTGAGGCTGGCACGCATGTGCGGTGCTCGCTCACCTGCGGTGGGGTTCGCCCGCCCCGCCAGTTCCGTCGAGGTCGGCGGGGCCGTCGGCCTCGTCGGGCCATCAACGGATGATGATCAGGTCGTCCAAGGATGGGCCATCTACCTCGGCGTCGCCGGACAGCGCGGCCCGTAGGTCCTGGGCCCGTCGCAACACGGGATGGTCGGGACCGAGCAATTGCACCAACTGGCTGAGGCCGGACGTTGCGGATGCAATCGGATTCAACCAGTCGCCCGCTGGCAGCACGCCGGTGGCGGCGGCCCGGGCCAGCAGGAGTTGGGACTGGGCGACTTCCAATCGCCACGGGTCGAGGGCCGAGATCTCGTCGCGGAGTCGCTCGAGCAGCGGGGCGGCCCGAGGCCGATCGTCGGCCAGCCACAAGATCAGGGCCAAGTCGTGGGTCCAACGCGCCTGTTCGAGCGGCGAAGTGCGGACGCCATCATCCAGCCGTGCGACTTCTTCGGGATCGACGGGATGCGTCGCTTCCGACCGGAGCTGGTCGATCGACGACTGGATCATCCGCTCGCGTAGCACGGTACGGGACGTGGGAACCTCGACTTGCCCGGGTTTGGGGCCGGGCCGCAGTTTGACCAAGAGGTCGCGGCGGCGGTCACGGTCCGGGGTCTCGGACCGGCCGATCGCGCGGATGTAAGCGCGGAGGCGAGCGGTCGACGGTTCGGGAGCTGCGGCATCTGATGTTGAAGTCCGGTACGCCTCGTCGAACGCGACGGTCGCCCCCTCGAAGTCGCCGATGCTGGCGAGCAGGTTCGCGCGGAACCACCTGGCGCGAATCAGGCTGTCGAGGTTCATCTGGATGCCCGATGTCCGCTGCCATTCCGCGATCAACGCGTCGACGTGCTCGATGGACGAGTCGAAATCTCCGGTCGCGGCGTCGACGCGCGCCATCGTCCACCGCACGTGACGCCATCCAAGTTCGCTCGGGGCGAGTGCGGCATCGGCCTTGTTCCAGGCGTCCGCGGCGACGACCTGGGCTTCGTCGAACCGTCTTGCGCGGAGCAAGGCGCGGGCAAACGTACTGGTGCGGATGGTCACGGTCTCGGTCGACTCTGTCACCGCGCGCGTGCGATCAACCACATCGGCATACGCGGCCAGTGACTCGTTCGTTCGGCCCATCTGACCAAGCAGGTCAGCTCGGTTCTCGGCCATGGTGGACCAGTCGGACAGTTCCCGCGGATTGTCCGGCGATGCGTAGGCCATGCCGCGTTCCAGGTGCCGGAGCGCTGCTTCGACGTCTCCGGCCACGATGCTGGCGAAGCCCTGGTTCTCGCACGCTTCGAGCAAGATTGGGAGCCAACGTTCGCGCTCCGCCGCGTCCTTGGGCATGGCGGCGATTCGATCGCGGACTCGCGATTCCACGTCGGTCGCGATTCGTTCGGCCGATGCGAGCCGTGCATCTCGGCGTGCGGCGAGTGCGTCGGTCGTGGCGGAATCACTTTCAATTCGGATGGCGCTCGCAAGCTGTCCGGCTTCAAAGCTGTCGACGTCGCCGCGCTGCAGCCGGGCGTACGTCGCTTCTGGCATCTGGTTCAGTTCTGTGCGGAGTCGATTGGCGGTCTCGTAGCGGACCCGGGCGCGATCGAACCGATCGTCGTCGGTGGCGATTCCGCCGAGGCGTCGGAGGGCGTCGCCAGTGGTTTCATGCACACGGGCCAGCAGATCTTGATCGACTTCGTCCACCTGACCCCAAGCGTCGATCGCCCGGTCGCCGAAATCGTTGGCCAGCGAGTATTCGTCAAGAGCGCCCGCGAGCGTGCACAAGACGGAAAAGAGCCGGGCCGTGGCCAGGGTGCGAGACGCCTGGTCAGCGGGCAGGTCATCAAGCAGGCGATCCGGGTCTTCGGACACCGCGATGAGAACGGTTCGGAGCGGGGTATTCGAGCCGTCGACGGTGTCGATGGCCGTTCCAAGCAATGCCTCGACCAGCTCGAAGGTCGCGGCGGATCCGTCTCGGGCTTGCTCGGCCCCGTTCCTCGCGAACTCTGCGTCGGCCTGGGCGGTCTGGGCCTCGCTCGTTCGCGCCTCGGCCTCGTCCAGGGCGGACGAAAGCCGTACCGAGAGGGTCGTGGTGGCGGCAAGCCCGCCGACGACGGCGATGGCGGCCAACCCCGACCCCACCACCAGCCCACGGTTGCGGCGACTGAACTTGCGGAACTGATACATGAGGCTCGGCGGATGGGCGATGATCGGCTGGTCGGCCAGGTGACGTTCGATGTCTCGTGCGAGCTCGGCCGCCGTCTGGTAGCGGCGGTCCGGATCTTTCTCGAGGGCTCGGGCGACGATCGTCTCGACGTCGCCGCGGTATTTGGCGTTCACCCGCCCGAGCCGGACCGGTTCCACTTGCTGCACGACCCGAACGGCCTCGGCGAGCGGAGCCGACGAGAGGTCCAGAGGCGGATGTCCGGCGAGCAGCTCGTACGCGAGCACGCCCAGTGCATAGACGTCGCTGCGCACGTCCACGTCGAAGGCCGCGCCGCCAATCTGCTCCGGGCTCATGTATGGCAATGTGCCGAGCAGTTGGCCGACACTCGTCTCGATTGTGGTGGAGCGTGCGTCGCGATTGAGCACGCCGGCGATGCCGAAGTCCAACACGCGCGGTCGTCCGCGTTCGTCGGCCAGCACGTTGGCTGGTTTGAGGTCGCGGTGGATGACTCCGCGGCCATGGGCGTACTGCACGGCCACCGCAATGTCCCGCACGAGTTCGAGCCGGGCCGCGGTACTGAGTGATTCTTGCTGAGCCCAGTCGGTGATCGGCAACCCGTCGACGTACTCCATGGTGAAGTACAGTCGGCCGTCGGCGGTCTCGCCGGAGTCGTAGACGACGACGACGCCGGGGTGCTGCAGTGCGGCCACGACTTCGATCTCGCGGACAAAACGGCGGCGTCGTGATGGCGCGGCGGCCGCTCCATCGAGCAAGACTTTGAGAGCAACTTCGCGACCGGTCGACGTTTGCCGTGCGCGGTAGACGACCGCTTGCCCGCCGCGCGCAACGCGGCCGAGCAAGGTGTAGCCGGGAATGCTCAGGCCGTCGGGAGCGCCTACTTCCGGCAGAACGGACCCGGTGCCAAGATCCAACAATTCGTCGATGAACTGATTGTTGGCCCGCATTTCCGCGACTTGGGTCAGCAGATCCGGATCCGCGGCGATGGCCGATCGGATGGCCGTGGGCACCGCGTCACCCCGGGCGAACGTGGCCAGATCAGCCGTCGTCGGCACGGGGTCGCCGGCCTCGTCGCGGCGATCGCTCCGGGGCCGATCGTCGCTCGCGTGGAGATCTTCACTGCCACTCATGGTCGAACCTCATTGTCATGACGTGCCTGACTCTTCGTCAAACCGTCGCTCGAGGTCAGCCGCGATGGATCGGAGCTTGGTGGCCACGCGATTCTTGGCTTGGTACACATCGTCGACGGTCAGGCCAAGATCGGCGGCGACCCGCTCGACCGGTTGCCGATCGATGGCGAACCGACTGAACGCTTGGACCGTGCTCGACTTGAGCCGGGTTCGGTTGGGCAGTTCTTCGAGCGCCCGCCGGAGGATCACGCGCCGGCGTTCGGTTTCCCACAGGCCGTCAAAGTCCGTGCCGGCGGGCAACTGGTCGAGCATCGTGTCGCCGCCAACCGGCTTTCGCTTCCGCGCGTCCTCGTAGTGATCGGCTATTCGATGGCGACAGATCCCCACGATCCACGACCGGAGACGCCCCCGAGAGCGGTCATAGCCGCCTCGCCGATAGCTGGTCAGGAAGCTGACCATGGTCGCTTGGGCGATTTCGGCGGCCGCTTCTTCGCCCAACCCGAGTCGATGGGCCACGCCGATCACAATCGGTCGGTATCGCCGGTCGATCTCTGCCCAGCTCGCCTCGTTCTCGGGGTCGGCCAGATCATCCAAGAGGCGGGTGGTCGTGCGGGTGGCTTCGACGCGGGCCAGGATTGGCTCGGCGGTCCGTGCCGCCGGCGGAGCGACGGGGTCCGGCCCCCGTCCGTGGCCGGAGACATCGCCAAACTCCGTCCCAGACGCCGGCCCGGGCGGACGGTCGCCGGTCGTAAGCGGTTTCGGGGGAAGGGGATGGTCGGGATCGCTCATGCGACGTCCAGCGTAGTCAGTCGTCGGTCGCCGCCGCCGGGAAACATTGAGGGCCGTTGACTCCATCGCCGGGGGCCGGCCGGGCTCGACGCGGCGAATCGTGTCTCGAATCGGGGCCGCCCGGACTCCGGATCCGGGAACTGAACGCTGAACGGTGGTCATCATGCTGAGCCCTCCGCGAGGACTTCGTCCGAGCCGCCTGAATCTGACAGTTCAGCCGGGAGAAATCCCCAGCCTCGGCGTGGCCATCGCCGTCTGGTCGCGGTGCCGACCCCTCGGGGGAGGTTCTCGCCCCGGCTCCCGTTGGCTCGGTTCGCCACGAAAATCGCCGAGTGGGGTGGCTGCCGCGCGAGAGTGACAGGTCCGGCGGGGTATCTTCGCGGCCCCCGGTGCCGTTCGGCCCGGATCCCGCCCCTGGAGTGGACGCATGGAGATCTTCCGCGACTTTGTGTTCGATTCGGCCCACCGGCTGAATCACCTGCCGCCGGGCCACAAGTGCGCGCGGATGCACGGCCACACGTACCGGCTGCGCGTCCATCTGGATGGCCCGCTCGATCCCGTCGTCGGCTGGGTTGTGGACTTTGCCATCGTCAAGAAGGTCGTCGGCGAGGTGCTCGATCCGCTGGATCACCACGTGCTCAACGAGATTGAAGGGTTGGAGCAGCCGACGGCCGAGCACATCGTTCTGTACCTGTGGCGTCAACTGCAGCCGCGGCTCCCGGAACTCTGCCGCCTGACGTTGTGGGAGAACCCCACCAATGCGGTGAGCTACGCCGGTGAGCCGGTCGCCACGCGACCTGTGGCCGACTGATGTCGCTTTCGTCGATTCCGTCGCCTCCATCGTTTCGACCGCCAGCGCACCTTCAACGCCGTCCGCCGGCGCCGGCCGTGTGGATCGTCACGGCATGAGCGAATCGACCGTCGACATTGCGGTGATCGGGGCCGGGGCGGCTGGCCTCATGGCCGGGATCGCGGCGGCCAGAGCGCAGCGCGCCGCCGGGCAAACGCCGAGCGTGGTGTGCTTGGACGGAGCGCGGACCATCGGGGCGAAGATCCTGGTGGCCGGAGGCGGGCGTTGCAACGTGACGCACCACGCGGTGGATGAGTCGGCGTACGCCGGTTCGAGCCGTCCGGCGATCCGCTCGGTGCTCCGCCGATTCGACGTGCCCCAGACAGTGGAATTCTTCCGCGAACTCGGCGTGCACCTGAAGCGCGAAGACACGGGCAAACTCTTTCCGACGACGGACCGGGCCCGCACGGTGGTCGATGCCTTGTTGGCCGCGCTCAACGCGTCCGGGGCGGAACTGTGGCATCCGTGGCGGGTGGACCGGGTCGAGCGGGCCGAGACCAGCGGATTCGGCGCCGCCGCCAGTCCCGATCCCGCCGACACCGCCGACACCGCCGACACCGCCGATCCCGCCGATCGTACCGACGGCACGTTCGTGATCCACGGCCATCGTCCGGCCGGCCGCGGCGGCGAATCCGGCCCGCCGCTGACGCTCCGCACCCGGCGCGTGATCATGGCCACTGGCGGTCGCAGCTTGCCCAAGAGTGGATCCGACGGCCACGGCTACGAGATCGTGCGCGGTCTGGGACACCGGCTCACGCCGCGCGTGTTCCCGTCGCTGGTCCCGCTCCGGCTCGCCGAAGGAGATGTTCTGCGCGAGCTCAGCGGATTGGCGGTGCCCGCGGGCGTGGAGGTGCGCTCGGCCAGCGGGAAACGGGTCGCTCGTTTCGAGAACGATCTGCTCTGCACGCATTTCGGCCTGTCCGGACCTGCAGCCCTCGACGCCAGCCGATGGTGGATCGATGCATTCATGGACGATCGAGCCGCGGAGGTGGTGATCGACTGGATCCCCTCGCTGCCGGCGGACGAACTCGACCGCGCCCTTCAGCGGACCGAACGGCGGGGGGTTGTGAACTACCTCAAGGAACACCTGCCGGAACGACTTGCGCGCGCACTTTGCGGACGGGCGAACGTTGATCCGGGCGCGCCGATGGGCTCGCTGCGCAAAACCGCCCGTCGCGATCTCGTCGTTGCGCTCAAGGAAGGCCCGGTCCCGGTCACGGGAAACCGCGGGTACCTCTTCGCCGAGGTGACGGCCGGTGGCGTGCCGCTGAAGGAACTCACGTTGCGGTCGATGGAATCCAAGGTGACCGCTGGGCTGCACTTATGCGGTGAAATCTGCGACGTGGACGGTCGAATCGGCGGCTTCAACTTCCAGTGGGCCTGGGCCAGCGGCCACGTGGCCGGCGAGGCGGCGGCGGCGTCCTTGGCGGCATCGTCCGACGTCGGAGGAGGTTGATCGCGCGTCACCCGGCGGCCAGTTCTCAGACTGATCGGATCTCACTCTGTCGGCTTTCTCCGTCGACGTTCGAGTGGTAGCCTAGTCCTCGGAAGGCGAGACTCGGTCGGCCGTCGGAAGCGTGGGGCGTTTCCGAGGAACGATGCAGGGGGCGCCTGAACCTGGGGAAAAATATGTCGCGATCGCTTCCGGCGAGTCCCGATGGAACATCGACGCAGCTGCGGCCTCCTCTCTTGGCCGTTGGTGAGCCGGTTCAACTCGACGTTGGCGTTCACGAAGGTTCGATCGCCGGGGCGCCGATTCGACCGTTGACCGATGTCGTTTCGATTCGGACGCTGGCCGACGCCCTTGAGGCGATGCCGATTGTGGAAGCGGCCGAAGCCGACGGACGCTTGGTGCCGCTGGCGAAGTGGTCACCGGCTCAGAACTTCATGCACTGCGGCGTGTTGCTCAGTGGCGCGCTCGACGGATTCACGTTCCGGCTTCCGTTGTTCTTGAGGGCGGTCGGGCGCGCGACGCGCGGGGCCACCCTCGGCCCGAAGCCGATGCCACGCGGCATCAAGCACCGCGGTGGTTTGGAACCACTGGCTCCGGCATCCAGCGTCGACTTCACCAGCGGACTCGAAGCGTTGCGGACGCCGCTGTCACGGATCGTACTCAGTGGGCAGTCGATGACCCATCCGAATCCGTTGTACGGATCGCTCGGCCACGACCAGTGGATGACCTTCCAGGTCAAACACGTGCGGCATCACTTCCAGTTTGTCGGGATTCGCGGCGCGTAGACGTAGCCGGATTGGATGGCGTGCTTCGGTGGGCTTCCGTGGGCTGCCGTCGGCTGCCCCGTTCCGCCGTGCTCGCCCGACGTCACTGGCGTGCACGTCCATTCGCACGCACGCGACCCATCATCGTTCCGCCATCGCTGCGCATTCGGCGTGGCGGAAGCACGTCGTCAGATGGTCATTGACCATGCCGACGGCTTGCATGAAGGCGTAGCAAATCACCGGGCCGCAGTAGTTGAAGCCGGCGCGCTTCAAGTCTTTGGCCATCGCTTCGCTTGCGGGCGTGCGCGTGGGGACGTCGTCCGCCGTCGCGAACGCGTTGATCAAGGGTGATCCGTCCACGTAGCGCCAGATGAACGCATGGAAGCCGCCCGGGTGGGTCGCCTCGATCTCCATCCACGCCCGAGCCCCCTGGATCGCGGCCACGATCTTGCTGCGGCTTCGCACGATCGTGGCGTCGACCACCAACCGTTCGATCTCCGGCTCGCCCCAGGTGGCGACCACTTCGGGGCGGAAACCTTCAAAGGCCCGGCGGAAGTCATCCCGCTTCTTCAGGATGACCCACCAACTGAGGCCGGCCTGAAATCCGTCAAGAACCAGCTTCTCCCAGAGTGCCCGCGGGTCGTGCTCGGGCACGCCCCAATCCTCGTCGTGGTAGGCGACGTAGCGGGGCTCGGATCCGGGCCACGGGCAGCGATGGGCAGCGGGGTCTGGCATGAAGAGGAGCGTACCGGGAGGGTGCTACCATCGGGCCATGACGAGTTCGACGGTGGATGTCCGAATCGATGCGTCGGCCATCCGGGACCGGCATGAGCGCGGGATGCGAGCCCGCGTCCGCGGCGACGTGCGCTTCGGCCACCACGATCGCATGCTCTACGCGACCGACGCGAGCATGTACCAGGTCGAGCCGCTGGGCGTCATCATCCCAGCCGACGTGGACGATGCGGTGGCCGCGGTCGGATACGCGGCCGAGCACGGCCTGCCGATTCTGCCCCGTGGTGGCGGTACGTCCCTGGCCGGCCAGTGCGTGGCCGAAGCGATCGTCCTCGACCTGTCGGCCGAGTGCCGCGCCTTGCTCGAAGTGGCCGATGACCGGACCTGGTGCCGCGTCGAAGCCGGCCGGACGATCCAGGATCTGAACGATGCATTGGAATCGCAGGGCGTGTTCTTTGCCCCGGATCCGTCGACGGTGCGGCAGGCGGTCATCGGCGGCGTGGTCGGCAACAACGCCGCCGGGACGCGGTCGGTCCGCTACGGCCGGACGGCGGAGAACCTGCGGGGCGTGGACGTGTGTTTGGCCGGCGGCACCGTCTGCCGGCTCGACCGCGGAGCGGCGGCCCGCGACACCGAGGGCGGCCCGGTGCGCCGGCTGACTGACCGCGTCATCGAGATCGTCGACGCCCACGCGGACCTGATTCGCGAGCGGTTTCCGCGGACGGTGCGCCGCAACGCCGGCTACGCCCTGGACATGATCCTGGCCCAGATGGACGACGCCCGGGCCGCCGGCCGCGACCCGCGCGAGACGGTCAACCTGGCCCACCTGATCTGCGGCGCCGAAGGAACCCTCGCCGTCACCCTGGCCGCCGAAGTCGACCTGCACCCCTTGCCGGGGGCCCGCGGCCTGGCCACGCTCGGCTTTGCGTCCATGGACGAGGCGATCGCGGCCGTCGAGCCGATGTTGACGCTCGATCCCAGTGCGGTCGAGTTGCTCGACGACCTGATCGTCGGCTTGGCCCGTCGCAATCGTGAGTACGCCCGGTACGTCGACCTGATGCCGCAGCCGCCGGCCGGCGAACTCGAAGCGGTGCTGTACGTGGAGTTCTGGGAGTCGGACGCCGCCGCGGTGCGCGAGCGATTCGCGGCGTTGGAAGCGGTCGCGGCCGCGCTGCCCGGCAGCCGGCCGGGCATGGCCGCGTACGACGATCCGGCGGCGATTGCCCAGGCCCTGAAACTGCGCAGCGCCGGCGAACCACTGCTCCACGGAATCCCCGGGCATCGTAAGCCGATCGGGTTCGTCGAAGACAACGCGGTGCCGGTCGAACGCCTGGGCGAGTTCGTGCGCGAGTTCCGGGCGCTGGTCGAGTCGCACGGCACGCGGGCGAGTTTCTACGCCCATGCCTCCGTCGGCGTGTTGCATGTCCGGCCGCTCTTGGACTTGCGCGACGCCGGCGACCGCGAACGCATGGAAGACATTGCGGTGCGCGTGGCCGCGCTGGCCAAACGCCTCGGCGGCGTCATGAGCGGCGAGCACGGCGATGGCCGGGCCCGCGGCCCGCTGTTGGAGGATTACTTTGGTCCGGAGCTGATGGACGCGTTTCGTCAGGTCAAACACGCCTTTGATCCCGACGGCCGGCTCAACACAGGAAACATCGTGGACCCGCAGCCGGTGCCGACGATTCATGCGTCGCTGCGCGTGCGTCCGGATGACGTCGACCTGCCGCCGGCCAACGTGCCGACGTGGTTCGCCTTCCGCGGCGAGGGTGGGTACGACCACGCGGTGGAATTGTGCAACGGGGCGGGCGTCTGCCGCAAAAATTCGGGCGGCACCATGTGTCCGAGCTACAGGGCGACGCGCGACGAGCGGCATTCGACGCGGGGCCGGGGCAATGCGCTGCGGCTGGCCGTCACCGGGCAGGCCGGGCGTCCCGGGCAGGCGGCGACCGGCGCGCCGCCGGTGTGGAATGATCCCGAGACGATGGACACGCTCGATCTGTGCCTCAGTTGCAAGGCGTGCAAGAGCGAGTGCCCCTCCAACGTGGACGTGGCCGCGTACAAGGCGGAGTACCTGGCCCAATCTTGGGCCGAGCGCGGAGGCCCGCCGCTGGCCGCCCGCGTGTTCGGGCACGTTCGGGCCCTGAATCGACTGGGTTCGGCGTTCGCGCCGGTGAGCAACTGGGTGGCGGGTGCGTGGCCGGTGCGACGCCTCAATGATCGACTGCTCGGTCTCTCGCGGCATCGGGCGCTGCCGCGCTTTGCCGTCAGCCTGCACCGGCGACTGGCCGCTGGCCGGTCGGGCCGGTCGGGGGGGGCGGCGGCGGCGGCGGCGCTGCCGGCGGACGCGCCCGCGGTCGTGCTCTACGCCGACTGTTTCAGTACGTACAACGAGCCGGAGATCGGACTCGCCGCGGTGCGCGTGCTCGCCGCCTTCGGCTACCGGGCGGTGGTTCCGTCCGTCGGCTGCTGCGGTCGTCCGCCGATTTCCACGGGACTGCTCGACGTGGCCGCGGACTGCCGTGGCCGGGCGGCCGACGTGCTCGCCGCGGCGGTGGCCGAACACGACGCGGCCGCCGTGCTTGTCCTGGAACCGAGCTGCCTGAGCGCGATCACCGACGACTGGCTCGACCTGCGCGAGCGGCCGGGGGGCGAGGTGCCGGATCCGGCGCGGTTGGCGGACCTGGCCGCCCGATCCACGACGGTCGAGGACTTCTTGACCCGGGACTGGGACGGGCATCCGCGTCGCCCGTCGTTCGCCGCGCCCGTCGGCCGCGTGGTCTTGCACGGCCACTGCCACCAGAAAGCGCTCTGGGGAACCGCCGGAACGATTGAGCTGCTTCGCCGGATCGCCGGCGATGCGGCGGCGGAACTCGAGACCGGGTGCTGCGGCATGGCCGGGAGCTTCGGCTACCTCGACCGTCGCTACGACGTGTCGATGGCGGTGGGGGAGGAATCGCTCTTTCCCAAGGTCCGGGAACTGGCCGCGGGCGACACGGTGGTGGCGCCGGGAACAAGTTGCCGCCACCAGGTGCTCGACGGCACCGGCCGCACCGCCGTCCATCCGGTCGTGTTCGCCGCCGGTCAGATCGCGGCCGAAGTGGCGAGCTGAGGTCCGGCCGGCAACCGGAGAGGCGGTCCCGCGGCCGCATTGACGGGCCTGAATCGGGGATTGGCGACCAGGGAGCGACCAGGGAGCGACCACGCGGCGACGAGGCGGCGACCAGGCGGCGACCAGGCGTCAGAAGGAGCGGGTCGTGCTCGCGGCCAACGCGGACCCCGGGGGAGGGCCGGAATGCCGTCCGAAAGCGAAAAGGCGCGGGATGGGAAAGCTCGGCGGGCGCTGGTACCGTTTGGGGATGGACGAATCGGGCATGCAACCGACATCGGTCTTCGGGCCGATCGATCCGGACGACGACCGCCTGCGGCACTACATCATTGAGGTGTACGCCGAACCGCTGCGCACGTACGTCTCGCGCATCCCCGATGCGCGCCCGCTGGATCCCGCCGAAGTGGTCAACGAATTCGTCATCAAGAAGATGTTGAGCGACGGCGAGTACCTCCGGCGATGGAAGGCCGAAGGCGGCTCGCTCCGGTCGTGGATCCGCGGCGGCATCCGGTGGGAGATCAAGACGCAGTTGCGGTCCTGGCACCGCGCATGTGGCCGCAACGTCTCGGTCGACGATTTGGACATCGGTCCGTCGGACCTGGCCGCGGCCGACGCGGAGTTCGACCGCACCGTCGCCCGGCGGATGATCGCGGCCACGGTCGCTGCGGCCCGCGAGAAACTGCCGTCACGCGATCACGAGATGGTGCTGGACCACCTTCCGCACGCCGACGCATCACACGCCGAACTCGGCGAGCGCATCGGATGCACCGCGGGCCGCGTCACCGTGCTCAAACGCGTCGTGACCAAGCACCTGCGGGCGGCATTGGATGAGACCCTGCGCCTGGAGGGATGGACGGAAGAGGAACGCGAGATGGGCCTCGAGGATCTGCAGAAGGACTTGAGTCAATGACCAACGCGCACGACCAAACCAAGTGGGGAACGCCCGAGGGCGCGACGCCGCTGGACGTCGACATCGTCACCAACGACGCCGTCGCCGGCCGATGGCTGGACGTGATGGCCAGCGCTGCGGATGCGTCCGCAGTGGACGAAGATCTGCGCATCGTGGAAGCGGTCGCGCACCGCATCGGCGAGATGCACGCCCACTTGATCGATCACCAGGTCCACGACCAACTCGGTTCGATCACCGGGCTGGATCCGGAGCTGTTCTTGACGGGCACGGCCAGTGCCGACGCCCTCACTGCCGCCCGCAAATTGACCCGCAAGCGGGTCAGCGACGGGACGCTCGAGGACGCCGATCGCGACTGGGCGCTCGTCGTCCACCTCATGATCACGGCCGAGGCCGCCGGTCGGCACGGGATCATGCTGGGCAGCCGGTCCCCGGACGTCCTGCGGCCGTATCTGATCGAGATCGCCGCCGTGCTTCCCGAACGCTGGACCGGCGGACTCCTGGCCGCGATCGAGGCCTGACGCCGCACCCGCCGCTGGCCGGCGGTTCTACACTTGCCGCCATGACCGAAACCATCGCCCAAGGCCACCCCGGCCCCGCCGAGACCGCCACCGTCCCCCACGCGGGACGGATCGCTGTCCTCGGTGGCGTGCTCAGCCTGGCCCTGCTTGGCGGTGGATGCGCCGCGGATCCCTCGCCCGAGGCCCCGCTGGTCGCGTCTTCCGCCGCCGTTCACCGGACGTCTGGCCCCGCGTCTGGCCCCGCGTCTGGCCCCACGATCGGCCGAACGCCCGGCCCGGAGTCCACCATGCCGCCCTCGTCCGCCGTCGAAGCCCGTTCGTTCATCGAGGCCGCCGACGCCTGGCACGCCGAGCGGCTCGCGAGCCTGCAGGCCGAGGACGGCTGGCTGAGCCTCGTCGCCCTGGGCTGGCTCGAGCCCGGCGTGAACCGCGTCGCTCGCGATGGCGATGCCGCGGTGTCCTACGCCGGCTTGCCGCACGCGGAACTTGGCACGATCACGGTGGGCGGTAGCGGTGGCAGTGACGCCGGGGCCGTCGTCTTTCGGCCCGCCGCCGGCGTGACCGTCGACGGCCTGCCGGATAACGGCCACTTGGTGACCGACGCCGAGGGCACGCCGACGATCATCCGCGCCGGCACCTGCCAGTTCCACGTGATCGAACGCGGTGGCCGCCTGGCCGTCCGACTCAAGGACTCCGCCGCCGCGACCCGCACCGAATTCCGCGGCATCGACCGCTTTCCCGTCGACCCGAGCCTGCGGGTGGACGCGGAGTTGATCGCCGTCGGCCCGGGCCTGACCGTGCCCCGCCAGACGATCGCTGGCTACGAAGAGGTGGCCGACGTTGCGGGCCGGGCGCGGTTTACCCTCGGTGGCCACGCCTGCGACATCGTGCTGCACCCGGGCGGGGCGCCGGGGACGTACTTCGTGGTCTTTGGGGATGAAACGAACGGCGCGGGCGCCGCCGCGGGCGAACGGACCTATCCCGGTGGACGGTTCCTGAGCGCGCGGACCACCGCCCCCGGCCGCGTCGAGCTCGACTTCAACCGCGCGTACAACCCGCCGTGCTCCTTCACCCCGTTCGCCACGTGTCCGATGCCGGTGGCCGACAACCGGTTGCCCCTGGCGATTCGCGCGGGCGAGCGCTGGTCCGCCCCCCGAACGGGAGCCGGCTCATGACCGCGGATCACGGCTGCCGGCCGGCGCACGCGCCCGACGCCGCGGCATCGCTCGCGCCACTTCGGCGATGGCTCAACGGCCGGTTGACCGGCGACGCGGCGGTGTGGTTCAACGAATCGGCCGACGCCCTGGCCGCGGGCGCGGGGGAGCGCGTGGTGTACCGCGTGACCGGCGAAGTGGGCCGCCGTTTGGGACAGGCGGATCTGTCGCCGTCGGCCGATGAGTTGGCCGAAGCCGATGCCGCCCGGCCCGGTTGGGACCCCAGCGACTGGTCGATCGACCAGACCGCGCGGGTGGCCCTGGCCCTCGCGACGGCCATCGGTGATCCGGCCGCCTTCCACGCGCGGTTCGACCTGCTGTGCCGAACCGCCGACGTGGCTGAACAAATTGCCTTTGGGCGCGGGCTCGCGCTCCTGCCCAAGGCCGAGAGCTGGCAAGCTCGCGCGGGCGAATTGGTGCGCACCAACATCCGCCCGGTCTTCGAGTCCATCGCCCATCGCAATCCATACCCGGCGGAGCACTTTGACGAGAACGCATGGAACCAGATGGTGCTCAAGGCGGTCTTCGTCGACAGTCCGCTCGATCCCATTCAGCACCTGGACGAGCGGGCCAATCCGCGATTGACCACCATGCTCTGCCGCTACGCCGGCGAGCGATGGGCCGCCTCGCGCATCATCACGCCGGAACTCTGGCGATGCGTCGGCCGGGCCGCGGACGACGCGGCCATTGACATGCTCGAACGCTGCGGCGAACGCGGGCGGCCGGAGGATCGCCGGGCCGCCGCGCTGGCCATGGTCGATTCCGGACGCTCGTTGCCGGCGTCGGCCGAGGCAGGCTTGGCCGAAGAACTCGCCGCCGCCCGCGCCGGAGCGTACGGTTGGCCCGACTTGGTGCCGGCCGGCTGACCGGCTGCGACCGGTTGGAACGCCACCTGCGGCGTGGCGCCGAACCGACTCGGCGCTGCTTGAACCACCTGATCCCGCGATCCCGCGATTCCCCGATCCCCCGATCCCCCGATCCCCCGATTCCGCGATCCATTCGATCCCTCCCGATCCCCGCCCAGGAGCCATGCCCCATGGCCGACGACATGATGTTCATCGACCCGCACATCCACATGTGCTCGCGCAGCACCGACGACTACGAGCGAATGGCCGCCGCCGGCGTGGTCGCAGTCATTGAGCCGAGTTTCTGGCAGGGCCAGCCGCGGACGCACGTGGCGACGTACATCGACTACCTGTCGCTGCTGGTCGGCTTCGAGCGGTTCCGGGCCGCCCAGTTCGGCATCCGCCACTACTGCACCATCGGCCTGAATTCCAAGGAAGCGAACAACCAGGAGTTGGGCGAGGCGGTCATGGACATCCTGCCGCGCTTCCTGGTGAAGGACGGCGTCGTCGGCATCGGCGAGATCGGCTACGACGACCAGTCGGAGCTGGAGGATCGCTTCTTCCGCGAGCAGTTGGAGTTGGCCAAGGAGATGGACATGCTGATCCAGGTGCACACGCCGCACCGGGACAAGCAGGGCGGGACCCGCCGCAGCATGGACGTCATCGAAGAACACGGTCTCGACCCGGCGAAGGTGGTCATCGACCACAACACTGAGCAGACGGTCAAGGAAGTGCTCGATCGCGGCTACTGGACCGCGTTCACGCTCTACCCGCAGACCAAGATGGGCAACGAGCGGATGGTCGACATCGTCCGCGAGTACGGCAGCGAGCGCATCATCGTGGACTCGTCGGCCGACTGGGGGAAGTCGGATCCGATGGCCGTGCCGAAGACCGCGCGGTTGATGATCGATCGCGGCATCGACCGGGCCGACGTGCACGCGAGCTGCTACGCCAACGCCCTGGCGTGCTACGGCCAGAGCGGCCGCTTCAACGAGTCAGACTGGCTCGAGCCGGCGGCGATCGACCAACGCACATTGTGGGAAGGCAACTCCGTGCTCCGCGGGCAGGAACCGCGGGTGGATGAGTTGGTCATCGAGTAGGGGGGCTCGTCTTCGTGGCGGCGGGAGACCCGGCGGCTGCGGCGACCGTGCGCGCGTGGGCGACGAAGGCGAGGAACGATCGCTCGGAGTCGAATGCACTTGCCGGTGCGCTGATCACCAGGACGCCGGCTGAGTGAAAGAAGCATTGACCGGCTCGGACGTCGATGTCGGTGATCTTGTGCCACGGCGCATCGATCGCAAGCAACTCCATGGCGAAGGACACGCCTTCTGCATCGAGGCGAAGTTGCCTTTCATGAGAGCTGCGATTTTGTCGCGCGTGTTTCACCGTGCGCAGGGCACTTCGCCGCAACAGCCACGGATAGGCCAGCCAAAACCCAGTTCCAATGATGGCCGCCACGAGGAGGCCCGAGACAACGCTGGGGCCGATCGTGGCCCCGGGGGCATGGGCGAAGGATCTTCCGATCATGGCGCCACAGAACGTGCCGACGACCAAGCACACGAGGAGACGTGACCGTTGGACCACTGGGCTGCGGCGCCAGGCTTCGAGTGTGGTCCTGACTTCGTGTTCCTGGGTGCCGTGAAACGTGATCTCCGTGCTTGGGTCCGGGTCTGGAGTCTGCGTCATCGGCTGCCTTCCGGGTCCGCGGGCCGGGGCGTTCCACCGAAACTCGGCTGGCTGGCCATCGTCGCGTCGGCGGCCGTCGCCCGCATGACCGCCGTGGCCGCGTCCGCCGCGCGAGTCTGCAGGAGCAAATGCGGGCCGTCAATGCCGTGGGCCATGGCGTGGGGAATGGCGAGCCGGATCTGTTGTGCCCCGCGGCGTCCAAGCAATCGATCTTGGCCGGCAAGCAGCGAGAGAACTGGGGTTTGGAGCTGTCGAGCATCCGCGGTCACGTCCACCCGGGCGATCGCGCGGCAGCGCGCGGCGAGCGTGTCCGGCGATACGGATCGAATCGCGGCCGAGACATCGGCTACCAGGCGGGCTGGTGCGCCGCGGCCGCAAAGTGCGAAGCGCAGGGCCGGCCTTGGTAATGGAACGCGAAACGTGGTTCGTGGAACGCAGCGCAGCAGGCTTCTCATGCCCCTCGGCATCGGATTGCGAAGGAACGATGCGGCAAGCACCACGTGCTGGGCCAAGTCGGGGTGGCGGCGTGCCACGCGGATCGCGATCGGTCCGGAGAATGACTCGGCGACCAACACGGAAGGCCCGACGGAGCGAAGCCGCGCGGCAACGTGGTCGGTCAGTTCGTCGTAGCCGGCCGAAGGGTCGTCGGGATAGGACACGATCGACGGCCGGGCGTTTGAAGGGAGCTCGCGTACGAAGCGATCGAACAGTGCGCCGGTGCCATCCATTCCCGGAAGGAGCACAAAGGGAAGCACGAGATCGAAGTCCCCGAAAGAGCGAACAACGTGCGAGCGCGGGGGGCGAAGGGCTCGGGGCGTCACGGGTCGCTTGTGGAGAAGCTTAACATGCCCGGCCAGGAGCGACGCGTGGGCATCGAGCCGCACGGAAATGGAGTCGCCGATGATGGCATCCGGGCGTGAGTTGATCGTTCAGGTTGAATCTGCCTTTCCGGGCCTCGATCCGTACATGGGCGATGTGACCCTCGTCGGACGCGATGGTGAGCTCGACTGGGAAAGCGAGTGGTACGAACGCGCCTACGGCGGAAAGTCCTGGCGGGAGATCGACGATGCGACGATCCGGTCGAGCAGTACGGCGCTTCGAATGATGAACAGCTCGGCGCGCTGCTTTTTCCTTCCGGCGCTGCTTCGGGACCTGATCCGAGACCTGGGGGCAGGGACGTCGGGCGATCTCGAGCCATGCGTGTCCGCCGCGCTCGGCGAAGACATCTGGGACCTGGAGATGAATCGGCAACTGGATGCCGCGGCCGAACCGGGCCGCGCGTGCGTCGTGGCGGTGGCCGATTGGATTCGCCAGGTTGATCCGCACCACGCCATCGACATGGATCGCGTGCGTCAAGTCTGGCGGCCAGCCACGGTCTGAACGGTCAGGGTGCGTCGGCGTGGGCGTCGGTCCGGCTCGCCGGATACTCCGGCGCCCACGCCCGGACGTGGTCGAGCAGTTCGCCGCGGCGGGTGCCGAGCCGGTTCACCAAGTCCGCGATCGCGTCGTCGAAGGCGCGGAAGGGTTGGTCGCGCAGCGCGATGCGTTCGGCGTCGCTCATCCGGGAAGGGTCGGCGGGTTCGATCCAGGTTGCCCGGCCGGTGCCGACTTCACGGACGAGCACGGTGTTTGGCTCGTCGGGACGCCAGGCTTCCAGGGTCAGTTGGTACGCGACGCCGGCTTCCAGCGGCCCGCGCGAGCGCAGGCGTCGGCCGACATCTGACTGGTGGACGGTGACCCGCCCGGCGAGGGACCAGGGGCTTTCGCTGGAGATGTCGAGCAACCGTTCGGCGGGGCTGGCGATGCCGGGGAATCTGGCCGGATCGCTGAGCCGCGTGACGGCCAGGCCGGCGGTGGTGGTCGCGAGTTCGTCGGGATCGAGACGGACGGGGATGCGGGAGCTGGCGGCAGCGGTGGCGGCGGTGGCGGGGGCGGGGGCCAGCGTTCTTGCCGGTACCGCTGTCGGTGCCGGCGTGTTGGCACTCGCGCGGTCGGCACGCACGCGGCTGGCGGGCATTGGTGCGGTCGGATCGCTCGCGGTGCGGCTGGCCGGCGACGCGGCGGTGCGCCCGGCGGTGCACCCGGCGGCCAGGCACGCCGCGCCGATCGCGCCGGCCGCGAACACCGCGCGGACCGTTCGACGTTTGCACGAGAACGCTCGACTCAACGGACTTCCCAGAAGTCCAAGAACTCCGGTTCCAGTCCGCGGCGCCGCGTCCACACCCGGAAGGCCCGCAGTGCGGCGGGGGCGGCGTCGGCCTGCATCACTTCCAGGTCGCGGTGCCGAGCTTCAAAGAGCTCGAACGTCCGCACCAGCGTGAGGCTGGCGAGCTGTCCGTCCCAGTACTCCGGGTCGATGTCGGTGTCGAAGCCGGCGACGCGGATGCCGTCCGTGCTGCGGAGCGGTTCGTGGGCGAGCGTTGCTTCGGTCACGTTGAGCGTGCCGGTGGCGTAGTTCGTGCTGCCGCGGGCGTAGCCGATGGGGCGATCGCGGGCCTGGCAACCGGTGGCGATCGCGGCCATGCCGCCGAAGATGGCAACGGCGGCCAATCGGACGGCCAATCGAGCATCCGGATGGGCGGCGAGGCGAGCGGCTGGCCGGGCCGCGGCGGATCGACCGGGGCCGCGGTGCGCCGCGAGTCCACGGGAGGCGGTCCGCCCGGTGGCGGCGGCTTGGCGGGCTCGATCGTCGGGGGAAGCATCAGGCATGGAGTCAGTATCGGCTCCGAGGCCGCGGCGTGCTTGAATGCGGCGTAGGCTCGCCGCCTTGAGCCGCTCCGACGCCATTGCGATCCCCGTCGCCCGCGACCTCGCCTCGCCCGAGCGCCCCCGGCATCCGCTGTGGGTGGACGGCATGCTGCTGGCCGTGGTGCTGGTCTGGGGCGGGAACTTCCTGGCCATGAAGATTGCGTTCGAAGAAGTCGACCGCGACGTCTTCAACGCGATCCGCTTCGCCGCCGCCCTGGGCATCGCCGGGCCCTGGCTGGGGGGCCGATGGCTGGCGCGGCGATGGCTGGCGCGCCGCCGCCACAGTGCGCGTCGCCTTTTCGCCGGCCAGACGTCCGAGGCGGCCGAAACGGCGGCGCCAATCGACGATTCGGACGACGCGCCGGCGTTTCGCCCATCGCGGCCAGGCTGGCGGACGATCGGCGGGGTGGTCGCCGCCGGGCTCGTCGGCAACGTGCTCTACCAGTGGGTCTTTGCCGCCGGGGTGGACGGAACCAGCGCCGGCAAGGCGGCGATCTTGCTGGCCACCACGCCGATGTGGGTGGCTGCCGGAAGCCGCTTGGCCGGCCGGCCGGTCGCGCCCGCGGCCTGGGCCGGGATGCTGCTGGCCGTACTCGGCGTGGCCATCCTGGTCGGCGATCGCAGTGCGGGCGGGACGCTTCGCGGCGACCTCATCATGCTCGTGGCCGCCATGCTCTGGGCCGCGGCCATCGGGGCCTCGGGCCGGGCGATGCGGCGGTGCGACGCGGCGACCTTCCACGCCATCAGCGTGCTGGTCGGAGCGCTCGGCTTGGGGGCATTGGTGGGCGCGGCGGACATCATCAGCGCGGTGCGCGATGCGTCGCCGCGCACCGTCGGCATGATCTTGTACTGCGGGCCGCTCTCGGTCGGCGCAGGATTCCTTGCGTGGGCGATGGCCATCCGTGCGAGCAACGCGCTGCACGTGGCGAACTACCAGAACCTGGTGCCGGTGGTGGCGCTCGGCGTCGAAGCCGTCGTGCTCGGCGGGACGCGATTCGCCTGGTTTCACTGGGCCGCGGCGGTGGTGACGATCGTCGGCGTGGCGATCACACGGCGGGCGATGATCGTTCGTCCGGCGTCGACCGCGCTCGATCTATCGGCCACGACCCGGAGGCACGGCGGCGTTGGCCACGAGCAGGCCGGCGGCGATCGCGGTGCCGATGAGGATGGTGTTGGCCGCGGTGGCCAATCCGCCAAGGGCGTCGGCGGCCATGAGCGAGCCGATCGATCGCACGCCGAGTGAGCCGGGCACGAGCAACAAGATGCCAGGGACCAGGAACGCCGCCGCCGGCATGCGGTGCAGCCGACTGAACAGGTTGCCGATGATGCCGGCGGCCACCGCCGCGATCATCGGGGCCAGGATCGGGTCGAAGTTCGCGGCGCCGCGGGCGGTCAGGAACCCGGTGATGCTGGTGAGCGTGATCGCGGGGACCGCGCGCATCGGCGCCCGAAACAGAATGCTGAACGAACACGGGGCCACGAGCAGGCCCACGACCAGCCAGCCGGGGCCGAGCGACGGCCAACCCGTCGTGACCGAGGGCAGCACGGCGCTGAGTTGTCCGGCCAGGCGATCGCCGAGGGCGATGCCGAACGCGATCGACAGGAAGTCGATGAGTGCGCCCATGAGGCGGGCGCCGCCGCTGACGAGGTGCCGGGCCGCGAGTTCGCGCATCGCGAGCGTCAGCGAGAGCCCAGGCAGCAGGATGATCAGCGTGGCGAGCGTGAGGAGGCCGGCGTCGAGCCCGAACATCGGCGCGAGCACGCCGCTGCCGAACGACACCGTCGACGCCGCGAGGACGAGAAAGACGCGGGCGAAGCGCGGATGGCGGCCCGCGATCGCGAGTCCGCCGGCCACGCCGGTCGCTCCGGCAGCGCCGATCAGCCCCGAGACGGCAGAACCGCCAAGGAAAATGGCGACCGTGGCCGACGTCGCGGCGAATGCGAGCGTCGTGATCAGTGGGCCGTACGCGGGCGGCGCGTCGAGCAGGGCGTCGAGCCGATCCTTCGCTCGCTCCAGCCCGGTCTGGTCCGGCACCAACTCGTCAACGAGGTCGAGCAGCGAGGTCATGCGGCCAAGATCGACATCGCCCGCTTCCGTGCGCACGACAAGCGTGCTGCTGGAATCGGGGCCGTGGAAGCTGGCCATGATCGCCGTCGGCGTCACGAAAAACGTCCCCGGCGTCCCGGCGGCGATGGAGGCTTGCTCCAACGAGGTTTCGAGCCGGTCACTCGGCGTACCCGTGGCGTGGAGGGCGGCGCCGATGCGGACCACGAGCTGACGCGCGAGTTCGCGGCGCATCTGCTCGGGGGTGGCGGGCGCGGGGCCTTCGCCGGCGGCCGGGTGCTTGGGGGTGGTCGCCGGGGCGGCATGGGCAGCGTCGGCCGCGATCGCCGAGCTGGCGGTGCCCGCGGATCCGGCTGGGCTGCCGGGCATCGGCGGTGGGCCGGATCCCGTCGAATCGTCGGCATCCGCCCCCAGCGGATTGGCGATCGGGGCGGCGGTGCCGCGCACGACGCGCCCGGGCACCGGTCCCGCGCCGAGCACCGGATCGAGCGATCGGTCCGGCCGGTGGCGGCGGACACGGTCGAAGATGGAAGAGATTCGAATCATGAGCCGTTCTTAGATCGGCTCATAGGATATGCTTCGATAGCTCTGTGTCACGCCGAATATAATTCTGAATTGGGGGTGTATTTTGGCCCTGGACCGAATCGATGCCGCCTTGGTGCGGGCTCTACAGAACGATGCTCGGCAGTCGAACAAGGACCTCGCCGAATCCGTCGGATTGGCGCCCTCGAGCTGCCTGGAACGCGTGCGCCGGCTCCGGGAAAGAGGGGTCGTTCGTGGCTTCCACGCCGAGGTCGATCCCAAGGCTTTGGGCGTGCGATTGGAAGCCATGGTGCTGATCCGGCTCGACCGGCACGACGGAACGGTCGTGGCCGATTTTCGGGACGACATGCTGGCCCGCCCAGAGGTGTTGGCCTTTGTGCATTTGGCCGGCGTCAACGACTTCCTCGTCCATGTGGCGGTGCGGGATGCCGACCACCTGCGAGAGATCTGCGTCGACGTCATCAGCTCGCGGCCGGAGGTTCGGGACGTCGAAACGAGTTTGGTCTTCGAACGCTGGCGCGGTCCGGCCGGCATGCCCGTCTACGCGACCGAATGACGCGGCCCAAAGCCGCGGGAAGCGGCCAGAACGCGGCCCCGCGCGACCTATACTCAGCCCGCCCGGTCCGAGCGCACGAGACCGCCGCGCGAGGGAGTCCGGAACCATGGATCACACCGACCCATCGGCTGCATCTGAGAGCACGCCCCCCAGTCCGTCGGATGCCGCCGCGCCGGCCGCGGGAGCGCCCGAGTCCGCCGTGGATGCGGCCGGCGAAACGGCCGGCGAACTGGCCGCCGAACTGGCCGGCGAACCGTCGGGCGAATCGGGCAGCGAACCCGTCGCGGAGTCGCCGATGGCGTCCGATCCGGTGCGGGCGCGGGCCCTCGGCCTCTTCTCGTTGATCCGCGACCACGCTCGACTCCGCACGCCGGCCCGGCTCGACGTGGAACGTGAACCCGCGTGCGTCTGGCTCGGCGACCTGCCGCGCACGCCCTCGTCGCGCGTCTGGGTGTCGGCGACACACGATGCGTCCGGCGACAGCTCGGCGACCGGCAGCACGACCGCCAGCACATCCGGCGATTCGGCTCGCGACTCCGCCGACGACTTGGCTGGCGATCCGGTCTGGATCCGACTCGAGAAGCTCGATGAGCCCACGTGCCCGCCGCCGCCACCAAACGTGGCCAACTGGATCGATCCACCGTGGCCGTTCGATCCGGAGCACGCGCCCGTGACGCGGGGGTTCGCGCGCGAGGATGCCGTCGCTTCTGAAGGCGGTCCGCTCGATGGTGGCAAGGTCGATGCGCCGGAAGCCGCCGCTGACACCGACGCCGACACGGACATGGCCGCCGACACCGCCGCGGACGCTGCCGCGGACGCCGCCGCGGACGCCGCCGCGGACGCCGCTGGCGGGCCGCCGCCCGACGTCCTTGCGGCCCTCGACCAATTCGTCACCGGCGCGTGGGCATCTTGGGCCAAGTCCCACGCCGCGTGGCGCGAGCACGATGCCGCGTACACCGAGCTCTTCGCCATCGCCCAGGCCGCGCGGCGTCGGGAAGAAGACCTTGAGCTCGTCGTCGGCCTCGGCCTGCTGAGTTGGGACATTCCCGGCGGGGAAGCGGTGCGTCGCCACCTGGCCACCGTGCCGGTCGCGATCGACTTCGATGCCGAGACCGGGCGACTGTCAGTCTTGCCGTCCCCCGATCCGGCGTCGGCGGAACTGGACATGCTGCCTCCGGCTGAACGTCCGGCGGAATGGCCCGAGCTCGTGGCCGAAGCGGCGGCGATGCTGGCCGAACCGCCCGTCGATGCGGCGGGCCTGGACACGTTGTTTCGCCAAGCGGCCAACGCCTTGGGCGGGGGGCGCGGGCGCTGGCAGCCCAACTTGGCGCGGCCGCCGGTGTCCGAGCGTTCGGATCGACCCGACGTCACGCTCGCGCCGGCGTTGATTTTGCAACGTCGGGAGCGCGGGCTCTTGGTGACGCGCGCCGAGGAAGTCGTCGAGCAGATCGAGGCGGGCGCGCCCTTGCCGCCGGTGGTGTCCGACATCGTGCAGGGTGCGGGTGCGGGTGCCGGTGCCGGCTCGCCATCCGGCCAGCCGGCGGGATCGTCGGTTGACCCCTCGGCTGAAACCGTCGAGCCAAGCCCAGTCGACGTGCTCTTTCCGCTCCCGGCCAACGACGAACAGTTCGCCATCATGCAGCGGCTGGATCGCGGCCGCGGCGTCCTGGTTCAGGGCCCGCCCGGCACCGGCAAGACGCACACCATCGCCAACCTGGTGTGCCACCTGCTGGCCGAGGGCAAGCGCGTGCTGGTCACCGCTCAATCGCCGCGCGCCCTCGCCGTCCTTCGCGACAAGTTGCCGGAGGACCTGCGGCCACTCTGCATCGCCCTGCTCGGCAACGACGGCCGGGCGATGGATGAGCTCGGCCAGAGCGTGGCCGCGATCGTCGAGCGCTGCGAACAGCCAGCGGCCGACGACGAACGCCGGGCGGACGCGGCGGCCGAACGCCGGCGTGAGCTGCAGGCGGAACTCGACGCCATCGACGCCCAGGTCACCAGCGACACCATGGCCCGCCGGCAGCCCGTGGCCGTCGACGGCAGCACCTACCGCGGTACGCCCGAAGCAATTGCCCGGGCCGTCGCCGCCGATCGCGAGCGATTCGCCTGGCTCGCCGCGGCCGGGGCCGGCGATCTTGCCGCGGTGGCCGACGCCGACTTGGAAGGATCGGCCGAGTCCATGGGAACGGCCCGCGAACTGCTGCTCGAACTCGGGCCGGACCGCCGGGCGGAGGTCGACGGCGTCACGCTCCCGGTGCTGGCCGATCTGCCGGACATCGCCGACGTGCGGGACGCCATCGAGCGGGAACGCAATGCTGCGGCCCGCTTGGAAGTCCTGGCCGCCACCACGCCCGAGGGCCCGGATCCCGATGACATCGACGGGGCGGGGGCGCATGAACTCGAGTCGAGTCTGTCGATGCTCTTGCGCCGGCGAAGCGAGATCGAGTCGCGTTCGTCGGCCTGGCTTGAGTCGGCCATGGACGACGTCCTGCGCGGCGAAGACGAACCCTGGCGCGAGCGCCGGCGCATCGCCGCCGGCCACGCGGACGAGATCACCGCGCTCATCGGCCCGGTTGAGGATCGCGAACTGACGATCCCCGCCGAGATCGACCGGTCGTCGGTGCGGGTGGCGGCCGAAGACCTGCTGCACCGACTGGAGCGCGGCGGATCGATCGGCGGCATCGCGCGGCTGATCAACCCGTCCGTGCGCCGGGCGCGCTCGATCATGGACCGGGTGCGGGTGGACAGTCGGCCGGCCGATACGCCGGAATCGCTGCGTTCCCTGCTGGAATCGCTCGAAGTCGAGCAGCGCATGCAGAAGCTCGACGCGTACCTGCGCGACTTGGTGCGCCCGACGCCGGGGCCGTTGCGACTGCGATTCGCGGGACTCACGGCCACGCTGGAAGACCTCGGCCGGCTGGACCAACTGGCCGCCGCCCGCGCGACGGCCGAGAAGGATGTGACGCGGTTTGCCGCGACGTGGTTGCTCCCGCCGGAGTGGACCAGCCGCGCGTCCGTCGAGGGCTGGCGTGGATCGGCCGCCCACCGCGTGGCCTCGGCCACGGTGGAGTTGGAACGCCAGCGGGTGGACGAACTCGCCGGCCAGCTCGACGAATTGGCCTCGGCCGGCGGCCATCCGATCAGTGGCCGGTTGTCGGCCGCGGTTCGGGCGCGCGAACTTGACGGTTGGATTGCCGTGCGGGCCGAGATTGAACGCCTGCACGATGATGCGGCGACGCTGGAGGATGCCCACCGCCACCTGGACGATGTGGTCCCGGCCCTCGACCGCGTCGCCGATGCGGTGGCCGACGATCCGGAAGACGCGGCGTGGGACGAGCGACTCGGCGACATCCTGCCGGCCGCCGGATGGGCCCGGGCCGAAGCCTGGCTGCTCCGCCGCATCGAAGACGACGAACTCGAATCGCGCCAGCGGCGGGCCGCCGCGCTCCGCGCCGAGCACGAGCGGGCCACCGGCGACCTGGCCGCCGCCCGTGCGTGGCTTGCGGCCCGCGCATCACTCGATGAAGAGGCCCGGCGCGTGTTGCAGGCGTGGGTGTTGGCCAATCGCAATCTGGGCCGCGGGACCGGACGCCATGCGGCGCGCCGGCGGCGGGCGGCCCGTGAACTGCTCGGTCGCTGCCGGTCGGCGGTGCCGGCGTGGGTGATGCCGGTGTACCGCGTGCTCGAACAGGTCACGCCGGAGCCGGAGGCATTCGACGCGGTGATCGTCGACGAAGCCTCGCAGTGCGGCCTGGAAGCCACGCTGCTTTCGTGGCTGGCCGGGCGGCTGATCGTCGTCGGCGACGATGAACAGATCAGTCCCACGGTCATCATCGACCGCGAACCCTTGTACGAACTGGCCCGCGAGCATCTCGGGTCGGACCCACTGGCCGCGGTGCTCGAGCCGGACACCAGCCTGTTTGACCTCGGCCGCGTCTGGTTCGACGAACCGGTGCGACTGCGCGAGCATTTTCGCTGCATGCCCGAGATCATTGGCTTCAGCGACCGGCTCGCGTACGAGGGCCAGCTCATTCCGCTGCGTCCGGCCCCGCCCGACCGGCTCGACCCGGTGCGGACGCTGCACGTGCCGGCGGGCGTGCGCGTCGGCCGGACCGGCGACGTCACCAATCCGCCCGAGGCGGCGGCCATGGTCGAAGCGATCGTGCGCTGCCACGAAGATCCGCGCTACGCCGGCCGGACGTTCGGCGTCGTCAGCCTCTTGGGTGAACGGCAAGCCACGCTCGTCGAGTCGATGCTCGCCCGCACCATCGGCCCCGAGGCGATGGAAGCCCGTCGGATCATTTGCGGTGATGCGTACAGCTTTCAGGGCGACGAGCGCGATGTCATGTTCCTGGGATTGGTTGCGGCAACCCAGACCGGCGAGGGCGAACCGGCCCGCGTGACCGCGCTGGTGCGGCGCGACGCGCGGCAGCGATTCAACGTCGCCGTCAGCCGGGCGCGCGACCAACTGTGGTTGGTGCACTCAGTCGAGCTCGAAGATCTTCGCAATCCGGACGACGTGCGGCGCCGGTTGCTCGAATATTGCCTGAGTCCCGAGGGTCCCACGGCTCCGGAACCGCCCGACGATGCAGAACTGGCGGCGCGGATGGTCGATCTGGATCCGCTGCAGGATCCGCCGCCCTCGCCCTTTGCCGGGTGGCTGGAAGTCGAGGTGTACCGGGCGATTCGGCGCCGCGCGTTCACCGTGCTGCCGGGGCATCCCGTCGCCGGTCACCGCTTGGACTTGGTGGTGACCGACGGGCGACGCATGGTGGCGATCGAGTGCGCGGACGATGGGCCGCGTACCCGCGACGCGGTGCTGTCGGAACTGCGGCACCGCCGGCGGTTGGAACGCGTGGGGTGGTCGATCGCCGGCGTGTCGGGTGTGCACTACCACCTTGATCCGGATTCAGCCATGGCCCGGGTCTGGGCGGCGACCGATCGGGCGGGCATCGCGATGGCCGATGGCGGCGGCGATGGCGGCGGTGATGGCGAGAGCGGCGGGAGTGGTGGCGGCAGTGAACGCGTGGGCCAGGCCGACGGCGGGCCAGCCGACGAATCGATCGACGCAGACGGCGGGTGAACCGGCGGACTTGAGCGGCGCGTTCGTTCGGCGCGTTCGTCCGGCGCGTTCATTCGGCGCGGTCGTTCGGCGCACTCGCTCGGCGAACTTGCTCGGTGCGATCCTTCGGTGCGCTGACTCGGCGTGCTCGTTCAGCCGATCCATTCCACGCGATCAGCGCGTCGCCACCGGCCGTTCGCCCAACATCCGCGATGGACGCGGTCCGCTCGTCCAGCCGTCGGCGAATCGGGCTCGGTACCCCTCGATCACGTGGGCGACGGCTTCTTCGGGCGAGTCGGTCAGCCGGGCGTACTCGATGTCTTCCGGGGCGATCGTGCCGGCATCAAGGAAGCGGTCGCGGATCGCCTCCAGGATCGGGCCGTAGAACTCGGTGCCCATGAGCACCACCGGGAACTGCATGATCTTGCCGGTTTGGATCAGCGTGCCGACTTCAAAGAGCTCGTCCATCGTGCCGAAGCCGCCGGGCATGACGACGAAGGCGTAGCTGTACTTGACGAGCATGACCTTGCGCACAAAGAAGTAGCGGAAGTCGACCCAACGATCGAGGTACGGATTTCCCGATTGCTCGTGCGGCAATTCAATATTACATCCGATGGAGCGGCCCCCGGCTTCGCGGGCGCCGCGGTTGGCCGCTTCCATGATGCCCGGGCCACCGCCGGTCATCACGGTGAATCCGGCGCGGGCGAGGGCGCCGCCGGTCTCGCGACCGAGCTCGTACCAGGGATTGCCTTCCTTGAACCGGGCCGATCCAAAGACCGTCACCGCCGGGCCGACGAAGTGCAGCGCGCGGAAACCGCGGATGAACTCCCGGGTGATGCGCACGAGCCGGGCGGCTTCTTCCAATCGGCCGCGTGGGCCGGCCAGGAGACGGCGCAGGTCGCCGTCGTGGGCCGCGTCGGACGCCGGCGGGGTCCGTGGGATCGCCGCGGGGTGCTCGCGGGGGTCGGGGGGGCTGTGGGGGCCGGGGCGGCCCGGGGCGTCCGAGGCCCGGGGTGCAGTGGAATCGGGCGTTGGGGCGTCGGGCGTGGGCTGGGTCACGGGCTGGTCTCGGTCGATTGGTGGCGGCGGAGTTGGCGGTAGAGCGTGCTGCGGGCGATGCCAAGGCGACGGGCGGCGGCGCTCATGTTCCCGTGGCAGTGGGCGATGGCGTGGTGCAAGGCCGCGCTGGTGAGTTCATCCAGACGTGCGGGGTCCGGATGGGCCGCGCCGGCGAGATGGTCGCCAGCGCCGGCCGGCGTGTCCGGCATCGAATCGAACCCGTGGCGGGCTTGGGCGACGGCCGTCCGAATGTCTTCTGGCAGCAGGTCCGGGCCGAGGATGGAACGACCTTCGCCGAGCACGAGCGCTTGGTGCAGGGCCGAGCGCAGCTCGCGCACGTTGCCGGGCCACGCGAATCGCCGGACCACTTGGGCGGCTTCGCGGGACAAACGTGCGGGAGCGAGGCAGAACTCGGTGCACAGGCGATCGAGCAAGAAGTTGGTGAGCTCTTGGATATCGGTGCGTTCCCGCAGCGGCGGAATCGCGATACGTACGCCCTTGATGCGGTAGTAGAGATCGCGGCGGAACGTCCCGGCATCGACCATGGCCGGAAGGTCGCGCCATGTTGCGCAGATGATCCGAATGTCGGCCGTTCGCGGGACCGTTTCGCCGACGCGGTAGTAGCTGCCGTCTTCCAGAACGCGGAGCAAAGACGACTGCAAGGCCGGGCTCATCTCCGCCACTTCGTCGAGAAAGAGGCTGCCGTGTCGGGCGGCGCGGATCTTCCCTTCCGAACCGGCCGCGCAGGCTCCGGTGAACGCGCCGGGGGCGTAGCCAAAGAGCTCGCTCTCCAACAACTGTGGCGCGACCGCACCGCAGTTGATCGGCACGAACGGGCCGTGGGCCCGTGGGCTCGCGGCGTGGATCGCGCGGGCCAGGACTTCCTTGCCGGCCCCTGTTTCGGCGGTGAGCAGGATCGGCAACTCAGTCGCGCCGAATCGCTCGGCCCGAGACTGGGCCGACAGAAACGCGGAATCCGATCCGACGACTTCGGAGGTTGGCGCGGCGTTTCCGCCGTGTCGGGCGCCGTCGAGGCTCGGGCGTCGCCGGATTCGTGCGGTGGTTGATGCGGTGGTTGATGAGGTGGTTGATGAGGTGGTTAGTGAGGTCGCGGCGGAACCGCTGGCCAGAGGGATCGCCTGGTCCGCACCGGTCGATGCATCGCGCTTGATCCAGACGAGGAGTCGCGGGTGGACCGCCGATCCGCCGATCGGAATGGCGTGGATGTGGGCGCCGGGCCCGATGGGCGATGCGAGATCGCCCGGGGTCGGAAGCGCCCGGTCTTCGGCCGCGCACTCGGCCAAGCTGGCCCAGCCGACGCCCAAGGCCTCCATCGGATCGAACGCCGGATCGACATGGTCCGAGCTTGGGCGAATGCGCGAGCCGTGGGCATCGCGGACGTCTCGATCGGCGGTCGAGGCCGTCAGCACCGCGCGGGCCGCCGCGTTGGCGTGTACCAACCGGCCAGGCGAGTCCAGCACCAAGGCGGGGTGCGCTGAGGCTTCGGCCAGGCGTGCCGCGTGATCAGCGGGCAGGACGAGCCGGGCGATCGCCGGATCCGCGCCCGCATCGAGTTCGGTTTCCAACGCGGCGGCGGCGAGGCGCAGCCATCGTGCGGTGGGGGCGTCGTCCGCCTCCATCGGCGTGGCCGCGGCGAGGACCGCGGTCAGTGTGCGGCGACCTGTTTCGGTGTGGTCGCCGGGCAGTGGAACGGTGACCGGGACGCCGATCGTGGCGAGCGCGTGGAGTTGGCGTTCCGTGTGGGCGTCGCCGCGGACCACGACAGGCGTGCACTCGGCGATCGCCGTGCCAATGCCATTGGCGCCCCGGCACGGCTCTGACCAGTCGCGACTGGCCACCAAGCCGACGTCGTTGGCCCAACCCGCGCGTGCTTCGTCGCCGATGGTGCGCCGCACGATCCCTCGGGCGTCGGCGACGAACAGGCGGACGCTCGGGTTGAGCGCGGCCCCGTCCCGGCGGGCGAGGGCTCGAAGTCGCTGGCCGATTTGTTCGACCAGGGACGAGGTCGGCACGGCCGCATCGGGAGCGGCGCCCGGATCCCCGCGGCGAGCCCGGTCTACCCCGAACCTGCGGCACCGAGCCTGGGCGCGAAGGACAATCGGGTCCGCGGGCGGTGTGCCTGGCGAGTTGGCCGGCGAATCGGTCGACGAAGCAGCTGGCGAGTTGGCCGGCGAGTTGGCCGACGAGTTGGCCGACGAGTCGATCGACGCCGTGGCCGCTCGTTCATCGGCGCGCGTGGTCCGCTGCGGATCGGTCAATGGCGATTCGACAGGCGGGGCTGTCGCCGGGGGCATCAAACGAAGCGTCGTCATGACGATCCTCCGGGGGGAGGTGGTCGTGATGCGTCCGGTGACCGGAGTCCCGGACTCCTTCGCCCGTCCGTGGGTGAAGGTGCGTGGGCTCGCAAAGTGTACCGCACTGGGACATGTGTTGCACTTTGGGGCGCATCGTGCACCGCCTTCCCGACGGTGATTGCGGCACTTGTGTTTCGGTACGCCGCTTGCTCCGCGAAGACGTACCCCGATCGCTGACTCGTGGACGGATCAGCGATCGGCGCGTCACGGCACGGATGCCGACGGCGCATTCTTCGAACTCGGGCACGGCGAAATTGGTCGTGCCCCGGAGAGGTCAGGTCATGACTCATCGTGCACTTTCCACCGTGGCGCTCGTCGCCACGACCACCCTCGTCGGTTCGGTGGCGTCCGCCGCGGAATCAAATGTTGACGACGCACTGCTGCAAGAGATCCAGTCCCTTCGGGCTCGGGTCGCCGAGCTTGAACGCCCGGCCGACGAATCCGCCGCCGCCCGTTCGGCGGAGATTCGGGCGATCGTCGCCGACGCCCTCGCGGACGCCGACAGCCGCAGCAGCATGCTCCAGTCCGGTGGCATGGCTGGCCACAACGGCGCCTTCCACATCGGCAGTGCCGACGGCAACTTCCGCCTGAATGTCAAGGGCGGCATGCAGATTCGTTACCTGTACTCGATGCAGGACAACAGTGGCGGCGACGACAGCGTCAGTGGGTTCGAGAACACGCGGAACCGCTTCGGATTCAGTGGTCACATCGTTGACCCGAGTTGGAAGTACAACATCTGGGGCGGCTGGAACGCATCCGGTGGCGCAGTCCTGCTCGACGCCTGGGTCCAGAAGGATCTCGGCAACGGTTGGGCCATCCGCGCTGGTCAGTTCAAGCTTCCGACGTGGCAAGAATGGTCCGTCAGCGAGATGCGGCAGCAGTTCGTCGAGCGTTCCGTCCTGGATGCTCGGTTCAGCCAGTCGTACAGCCAGGGCGTGATGGCCGCGTACCGCCAGGACAACATGCGGTTCTACGCCGCGTTCTCCGATGGTCTGCGGTCGCTCAACACCCCGTTCGCGGGTGGCACCGGCGTCGATCCGAACGGCGTCGACTATGCCCTTACCGCTCGAGCCGAGTGGCTCGTAAGTGGCGACTGGTCGAACTACAGTGACTTCCAGAGCTTCCAAGGAGATGAGTCGACGACCGTGATCGGTGGCGGCATCCACCACCAGCGCGGTGAAAGCGGTACGGCGGCCAACGAACTCGAGATCACCGAATTCAACCTTGACGGTTCGTTCGAATTCGGCGGGGCGAATGTTTTCGCCGCGTTCGTGTATCGCACGTACGACGACGATGCCTCCGTCGATCGCGACGAGATGGGCTTCCTCATTCAGGGTGGTTACTTCCTGTCTGACACCACCGAACTCATCGCCCGGTATGAGTACGGCGATCTGGACGGGGCTGGCGGCGCCGCCGGCGATGACCTGAGCCTCCTGACGGTCGGCGTGAATCGCTACTGGGCCAAGCACTCGCTGAAGTGGTCGACGGACCTCGGCTACGCCCTCGATCCGGTCAGCAGCACGTGGGGCAGCGCGTCGCGCGGCTTCCGCGGCGACGCGATGAACGAAGACGGACAGATCGTGCTCCGTTCGCAGCTTCAGTTGACCTTCTGATTTCCTCGCGGGCCGCCCCTCAACGGGGGCGGCTCGTCTTCCGCCGATCTTGGCGGGCGTGGCCGCGTCGCGGCCGGGGCCTCGCGTGGCCCGGCCACCGCCGAGCAGTCCGGTGCGCTCCTTCGTTCGGGCCGCTGCCACCCACAGTTCGTTCATCGACCGGCTCTCCCGGTCCGTCCACCCCTCGGACGCCCGCCGGAAGGATCCGGTGGGCGTCCGGTTCGGCCGGATGGCGTACGCTGTGCACGTCAACCAAATGAGCCCGGCGGGAGATTCGCCCCTCGCCCTTCGGTCAACGGCTTTCAGCCCTCGGCCATACGGGGGCGTTCCCGCACCACCAGGGAAGCAAGTGCAATGAGTAGCGGCAACATCGAATCGATTCTCACGGAAACCCGCGTTTTCCCTCCGCCGACGTCGGACGAGGCGGGCATCGACTGGCATCTCAGCGACCTCGATGCGTACCGCGAGATGCACGCCCGGTCCATCGAGGACCCGGCCGGGTTCTGGTCCGACGTTGCTTCGGAGCTTCATTGGTTCCGGAAGTGGAACAACGTGTGCGAGTGGGAGCTGCCGGACGCCAAGTGGTTCGTTGGGGGCAAGACCAACCTCTGTTGGAATGCGGTGGACCGGCAAGTTGAGTCCGGCCACGGCGATGACGTCGCCATCATCTTTGAAGGCGAACCGCTGGTGGACGAGGCGCCGGAAGTGCGGCGCATCACCTACCGCGAACTCCAAGCTGAAGTCAGCCGCATGGCCAACACCCTCAAGGCGCTCGGCGTCAAGAAGGGCGACGTGGTCACGATCTACATGGGAATGGTGCCGGAGTTGGCCGTGGCCATGCTGGCCTGCGCCCGGATCGGGGCGCCGCACTCCATCATCTTCGGCGGCTTCAGTGCCCAGGCGATCAGCGACCGCGTGATTGACGCGGCCTCGCGCGTGATCATTACATGTGATGGCGCGTGGCGCCGCGGTAAGGTTGTGCCGTTGAAGGACAACGTCGACGCAGCGTGCGCGGACCTGGCCGGCGGCGACCACGCGGTGGAGGCGGTGTTGGTGCACCGCCGCTGCCGCAACGATATCGCCTGGAGCGAAGGCCGCGACCACGACATGGCAGAACTTATGGCGGCGTCGTCGGACTCATGCCCGTGCGAAGAACTCGACAGCGAGCACATGGCGTTCTTGCTCTACACCTCCGGGTCAACCGGCAAGCCCAAGGGCATTCAGCACACCACCGGCGGGTACATGGTCTACACGTACCTGACCAGCAAGTACACATTCAACCTCATTCCCGATCAGGGTCAGGTGTATTGGTGCACCGCCGACATCGGCTGGATCACCGGGCACAGTTACATCATCTACGGCGTGCTGCCGAACCGCGTGCCAACCTTGATGTACGAGGGCGCGCCGAACCATCCCGATGAAGGCCGGTTCTGGGACATGGTGGAGCGTCACCGCGTCACGCAGTTCTACACCGCGCCCACAGCGATTCGGGCGTTCATGAAGTGGGGGCGGGCCCACGCCGACAAGCATGATCTGAGCAGCTTGAAGGTGCTCGGCACCGTGGGCGAACCGATCAACCCAGAAGCGTGGATGTGGTACCACGAAGTGATCGGCGGCAAGCGTTGTCCGATCGTCGATACGTGGTGGCAGACGGAGACCGGCGGCCATATGCTGACGCCGCTGCCGGGCGTGACGCCGACCAAGCCCGGTTCGTGTTGTCTGCCGTTCTTCGGCGTCGATGCCGCAATCGTGAACGACGACGGGGAAGAACAACCCCTCGGCACCGGTGGACTGCTGGCCATTCGCAACACGTGGCCGTCCATGTTGCGTGGAATCCACGGCGATCGAGACCGGTTCGTGGATACGTATTTCTCGCGACTCGAAGGCATGTACTTTCCGGGCGATGGCGCCCGACGCGATGAGGATGGCTACTTCTGGATCATGGGGCGGGTCGACGACGTCATCAACGTATCGGGGCACCGCATCGGCACGATGGAAGTCGAGTCGGCCTTGGTGAGTCACCCGGCGGTGGTGGAAGCGGCGGTCGTCGGCATGCCCCACGAAATCAAGGGCACCGGCATCGCGGCGTTCTGCACGCTCGAGCCATCGCAGCATCCGGAAGGCGCCGAAGCGAGTGATGCCCTGCGGAAGAGTCTCGTGGCCCACGTGGCGAAGGAGATCGGCGCGATCGCCAAGCCGGACATGATCCGGTTCACCGATGCGTTGCCCAAGACGCGGTCGGGCAAGATCATGCGGCGGCTGCTGCGTTCGGTCGCGGCGGGGGAGCAGTCCACCGGCGACATGACCACACTGGAAGATCTGAGTGTGCTGGCCAAACTGCAGGCGGGCGAGGAAGACTGACGCCGCGGGAGAGATGGCCCGCTCGGCAACGGCGGGGCGAGCCTCCAGCCGCGAGCGACGGGCCGCGGGCCGCGGGCTGCGGACTGCGGGCCGCGGGCCGCGGACTGCGGGCCAAGGCGGGCGGCCCGCCGGATCGAATCACGTGCGACGGGCGGCGGCGGCGTCGCCCGTTTGCACGCGCCACAGGTCCGCGTATCGGCCGCCAGCGGCGAGCAGGTCTTCGTGCGTGCCAGACTCGACGATGCGGCCCGCCTCCATCACGTGGATGGCGTGGGCGTGGCGAATGGTCGAGAGCCGGTGGGCGATGACGATGGTCGTGCGTCCGCGCGAAACTTCGGCCAGTGAGCGCTGCATCGCCGCTTCGGTTTCATTGTCCACCGCGCTCGTGGCTTCGTCGAGTACCAGGATCGGCGCGTCCTTGAGGATCGCCCGGGCCATCGCCAGTCGCTGCCGTTGGCCGCCGGAGAGTCGCTGGCCGCGTTCGCCGACGATCGTGTCGTACCCGTCCGGCAGCCCGCGGATGAACGCGTCGGCTTCGGCGGCGACCGCGGCGGCGACGATGGCCGCTTCATCGGGGGCATCGGGAGAATCAGCCGCATCAGCCGCATCAGCCGCATCAGTCGCAGTGGGGGCATCGGCGCTCGGCCCACCGGCCGGTGCCCCGTAGGCAATGTTCTCGCGGATCGTGCCAGGGAACAGGAACGGTTCCTGGGGGACGAGGGCGATCGCCTGCCGCAGGGCGGCCAGTGGCAGCGTGCGAATCTCCACGTCGTCGACCGTGATCTGGCCGCGGCGCACGGTGCCCGCGTCATCGTGTTCGTACAGTCGCAGGAGCAGCTTGATCAGCGTCGTCTTTCCGCAGCCGGTCGAGCCAACGAGTGCGGTGGTGGTGCCCGGCTGGCAATCCAGGTCCAGGTCGTGGATGACGTCGTGGCCGGCGCGGTAGGCGAAGCCGATGCCGGAGAATCGCACGGGGCGGGCACGACGGCCGTCAAGGGGCGGCATACTGGCCGGGCCGTCGGTGATCGTTGGTTCGGCGTCGACCAGGTCGAGGATCCGGGTCACGGAGGCCATCGCCCGTTGAAACTCGTCGAGGGTCTGGCCCAGGCCGGTGAGCGGCCAGAGCAGGCGCTGCGTCATGAACACCAGGACCGCGTACAGGCTCGGGTCGAGCCGGCCGTCGATGGCCAGCCAGCCGCCCCAGACCAGGGTGCCGGTGAAGCCGACGACGATGGCCATGCGGATCAGCGGGCTGAACGCTGAACTCAGCCGGATCGCCGACTCGTTGGTCTCGCGGTAGGCGTCACTCAGTTGCTCGAGCTGCTCGGCTTCCCGTCGTTCGCCGGTGAAGCTCTTGATCGTGACGATGCCGCCGAGGGTGGCCGCGAGCCGGGCATTGAGGTCGCCGGTGCGTTGGCGAACGCTGGCGTACCGCGGGCCGATCCGGCGCTGGAAGCGGAGCGAGCCCCAGATCACCAGCGGCATCGGCAGCATGGCCAGCACCGCGACGGACGGACTCACGCCAAAGAACAGAGCGCCAACAAGGATGACGGTCGTGATGATCTGGATGAGGCGGTCGGCCCCGGCATCCAGGAAGCGCTCGAGCTGGTTCACGTCGTCGGACAGCACGCTCATGACGCCGCCGGTGGCCCGTTCTTCGAACCACGGCAGTTCCAGCCGGCTCACCGATCGCCAGGCGTCCAGCCGGATGCCGTGTTGGAGGATCTGGGCCAGTCCCCGCCAGGCGATGCCCGAGAAGTACTCAAAGAGCGACTCCCCGCCCCAGATCAGCAGCGTCAGCGTCGCGAGCACCACGAGCTGCCAGCGCACGTCCACCACGCCGAGCCCGGCCAGGAACGAATCTTCCTTCTTGCTCACGACGTCGATCGCCATCCCGATCAAGACCGGCGGGGCCAGGTCGAGCAGCTTGTTGAGGACCGAGCAGCCGGCGGCGAGCGCGATCCGGCCCCGGTGGGGCGCGGCGTACCGAAACAAGCGGGCGAGTGGGGAGGGGGCGGCCATGGTGCCGGAGCATAGCCCGGAGCCGGTGGTCGCGGTGCGATGGGCCACGGCCCGGGGGGTGACAGCTGCTCGTCGGCGGCTCGTCACCCTCGGCGGCTCAGCTCAGGGGCACGGGCCAAAGTTCGAGAGCACGGCCAGCACGTCGGTGAAGTCGACGGTGCCGTCCTGGTTGGTATCGCCGAGCTGGGGGCACGGCGGCGGCGGGACGATGTCCTCGCACGTCCAGTGCACGACGTAGTCGTTGGTGCTGATGCCGGAAGACTCGCAGGGAAGCAGGTCAAAGTTGCTCTTGGCGATGAACCACCGCGTGGTCGACGTGGAGGGAGTTGCGTGCGTCATCGTCGCCGCATCCCCGCATCCGTCGGAATTGACGAATCCAAGGAACGGGACCTCCACACAACTTGGGTCGTCCCCCGCGTACAGATAGAACGCATCGAAGCCGGCAACGAGTGTCGTGTGGACGAGGTCGTCGCCGCTGAATCCGGGAGGGCCGAGCTCGTACCAGTCGGTGTCGCGCGTGCCCCCGATGGCCCACGCGTTCCCGCAGATGGTCTCGCCGCACACGACCGGCGTGAAGTTGTACGACGAGTCGCTGCAGCCTGAATTGATGTCCGGCGTGCCCGGTCCACAGCGTTCGTCTTCTGGTATCGCGCCGGTGGGGCACGGGACTTCGCACGGCGTGCCGCCGGCCAGGCGCGGGGCGTTGGCCCGGGCGTCATCGCCGCCGCCGGCTGCCGCGACCGTCGCGGTGGCGGTGGCGGTGGCGGTGGCGATGGCGATGGCGGTGACGAGCGGGGGCGTGACGACTCGTGCCGTGGGCGTCCGCGTGCGCATCATGGGGGCACCCTCCATTGAAAATCGCACTTCGATCGAGCGGTCAGGGGCACGGGCCGAAGTTCGCAATCACGACGAGCAAGTCGGCAAAGTCGACCATCCCGTCTCCGTTTGCATCCCCGAGTTCGGGGCAGGGCGGAAG
>JBGCEZ010000044.1:0-6517 GCA_045106735.1 Phycisphaerales bacterium
GGGTCACGCGGTACATGGCGACCTCGGAAGCGTCGGCGGCTCCAGCGATGGTGGCCGGAAAAATCGCGGCCGAGGCGGCAACGGCCAGAGCGGTTCGAGTGAACGTGGTCATCGGGGGAACTCCGTGGCCCGCCACCGGAGAAGGAGGCGGGATGAAGGGGGATGGTCTGAATCGGATCGCGGCGACGGTCGAGGCAACGACCGCCCACTGACGCGAAGCGTCTCCAAGACGTCGCCGCGCGGGGACGAGAATGACAGGGCGACGGCGAAAAATCACGTGGTCATCGCCAGATGAACGTTTCGACGGCGGAAAGTCGCCGGAAGGGCCGCGGGTTTTCGGACTTTGGTGGCTCAGGTGGCCAGGAGGGCTGCTGCGGGCTCGCAGGCGGGCGCGTTCAGCTTCGAGAGCAGCTCCCGGCGATTCGCGGCAGCTCCCGGCGACTGCCAGCGACTGCCAGCGATTCCCCGCAGCAAGAACGGCGGTCCGCCGCGCGAGCCCGACGCTTCAGCCGCCTCGAATCGGCAGCCGCAACTCAAACCGGGCTCCCCGGAGCGGCCCATCCGCCCCTGGCAACAACCGGAGGTCGCCACCGGCAGACCGGGCCAGACCGCGAGACAGGGCAAGGCCCAACCCCAGACCGCCCGACGTTCCGCCACGCCCCTGACGGAAGGGCGCGAAGATCGATCGTGCGTCCCGCGCCGGAACGCCCGGCCCGTCGTCCGCCACCACGCAGCTGAGCTGATCGCCGCGCCGGCGCACACGGATGTGGATTCGGCCCTGGTCGAGGGCCGGCCCAGCCGCATGGTCGCCGAGCGACGCTCCTTCGGCCGCCGACTCCATCGCCGGCGCCGCGGCCACGACACTCGAGCCAGCGGAGGCATCGGTACGCTCCGCCGCCCCGCCGCCGTCCGCGGGCCGCCGTCCGTAGGTGCACGCGTTGTCGACCAGGTTGCCGACGATGCGTTCGATGGCGTCCATCGGTGCGGCGACCCGGAGTCCTTCGGCGTCGGCGGCAACGTCCACTTCGAGTTGCATGCCCGCCCGCTCGCCGCGGCTTGTCAGGTCGGCCGTGAAACGCTCGATCGCGCCACCAAAGTCGGTGGTGACGACGTGTTCCGACGTGGCGGCGCGGGCCTTTCGTTTGCCGAGTCGGGCGAAGGCCAGGACGTTCTCCACGATGCGGCCAAGCCGGCGCGACTCGCCGTGGAGCGTCTCGAGGTACACCCGGCGTGTGGCCTCATCGCGCACCAAGTCGCCGGCCAACATTTCGCTGTACAACTGGAACGTCGTCAACGGCGTCCGAAGTTCGTGCGTGACCGCGCTGACAAACTGTTCGCGCCGCGCAGCCAGCGCCAGCAACGCATGCAACATGAAGCCGATGGCCGCGGCGGCCACGAGCAGCGCGAGCCATGCACCGGCGACCGCACCGCGCACGACGGTGATGCCTTCAATACGTGGGGCGGAAGCTGGCGGCAGCACCAGGGCCAGGGGGACGGCGGCGAGACGAGCGCCGGGAACCATCTCGTCGGCGGCCGTCAACGTGCCCAGTCCGCCGGCCAGCGGCGAGGTCGCCTCCGCCGTCGCGGCCAAATCCGAGTTCGGGTCCGAGTCCGAATTCGAATTCGAATTCGAGTTCGAGTTCGAGTTCGGGTCAGTGTCCGAGTCCTCCGCCGACGCGGCATTCGTCGTCGATGCCGCGACCATGCGCGACCCGCCGTCCCACGACTGTTCCGCGGCGTCGACTGCCTGCACCGGCGCCGGCAGGATCGGCTCGAGCCGTGCGCCTTCGACCAGGCGATCGGCGGCGGCCAAGAGCTGACGGGTCAGGACGGCCGAATCAAGCCAAACGCCCTGCTCCAAACGGCGACCATCCATCTGCACGGCCCGCACGAGCACCAACTCAGGCGGACCACCCGGCGTGGCGGAGGCCAACCAACGTGGTTCCAGCGGTCCGACGGTGGCCGAAACGCCTTCGCCGACCGACACGCAGTCAGCGGTCAACGGATCGTCGTGCAAGAACGCGTCGAGCTCAGCCCATCGAACGCTCCCGGAAGGCAGACCGGAGCCGGGAGTCGCCGCTCGGCCTTCGCCGGAACGCGTTTCGCTCGCCGTGGCGCCGGCCAATTCGCCGGCCTGCGGCTGGCTTGGCTGGCTTGGCTGGCGTCGATGGTCGTCCGCCGACTCGGCGAGTCGGGCCGCTTCGGTTCGTTGGGAGTGCTCGAAGGCCCCGCCGCGATCGAGCTTCCCCGCACCACCATCGCCGCCACCGCCGGGTCGACCTGCCTGGCCAGCGCGGCCACTGCCGCCGCCCACGCGGTCATCACCCGCCGCTCGCCCGTCGCCATCGGCGGGCTGACCGGGCTGCGGGGCCAATGCCTGACCGGATGTCGGCGTCAGTCCGCGTTCCGCCGGCGAAGCGGCACGATTCGTCGAAGCCCCCGCCGCACGATTGCCGGCGGCACGATTGCCAGCGGCGCGATTGCCGAGCTTGGCCGAGTTGATCACTTGTTCGCGGGCCACGTAGTCGCCCAATCCCACCGGCGGACTTGTCCACGACTGCACCGAGTCACTACCCGGCGCCGAATCGCCGTCCACGAAACCCTCCGCGACATCCGACAACGCACGGGACGTGCCGTCGGCCAGTTGCTGCGCGCTTCCGACGAACGGAGCCGGCGCCGCGTCCGCTCCAAAGATCAGCGAGAGAGCGCCTTCGGCCGGATCGGCGGCGGCGAGGCCGAAGTTGACCGCGCGTTCCATTCGGGTGACCGGACGCTTGGCCGCTTTGGACTTCACCGGGTCGACGACGACCACATCCTCAAGGACGCCGCACGCGAGCAAGACCACTTCGAGTTCGCCGAGACGCTCGCCGGCATCGATCACCCGATCGGCGGCGACGTAACGTGCTTCGGCGAGATCTCGCATGTTCCCGGTCGGGGCCTGGGGTGACGAAAGACCATTCTGTTCGTCGACCTGGAAGTGCAGCCGGATCAGCGCGGCGGGATCGCCGGGGCCGGCCAGCGGCTCGTCGAGCAACGGGCTGGGAATCACCACATCGCCGGCGGTGAGTTCCTCGAACATCTGGGTGTACGCGCGTTCGGGCGAGTGGAACGGCAGGTAGTGAAAACTCGGCCGCGCCGATTCGCGGGCCAGCAGCGGCGTCAAGATGGAATCCATGCGCCACAAGGCCAGCCGGGTGTCCGACTCGCGGACTTCCCGCGCTTCCGCCTCAGCGCGTTGGCGTTCGAGGCTCAACGCGACGCGGCTCATCCACGCCAAACCGGCCGCCGCGGCAAAGACGCCACAGAGAAACACCGCCCAGATTCGCCACGGTCTGCGGTTCATGCCGTTTCGGCTCCCACCAATTCGTAGCCACGGCCCCGGACCGTGCGAATCACCTCGGGGGAAGCGGGATCGTCGTCCAAATGTTCGCGAATCCGCGCGATCGCCATGTCCACCGTTCGGGTACTTGAGCCACGCGGATCCACGCCCCAGACGCGGTCCAGCAGTTCATCGCGGGAGATGATGCGACCACGGTGGGCGGCGAGATAGCCGAGCACTTCTGCCTCGCGCGGGGAAAGCTCGGCGGTTCGGCCATCGCTGAAGTGCACGCGCGCCCGCTCGAGATCGATCCGGCGATCACCAATCCGCAGCCCAGCGATCGCTTTCGGCCGTTCGGCCGACCGCCGCAGCACCGCTTCCACCCGGGCCAACAGTTCCGCCACCCCAAAAGGCTTGATCACATAGTCGTCCGCGCCCAATCGCAGCCCGGTGACGCGGTCCGACTCTTCTCCACGGGCGGTCAGGATGATGACCGGCAGCCCCGGCTTTTCGGCCCGCACGCGCCGCAGCACTTCCAAGCCATCGCATCCGGGCAGCATCAGGTCCAGCAAGACGAGATCCGGCGCCCCGCCCAGGGCCGCTTCGATCCCCGCGGGCCCGTCGGCGGCCAGCACCGCCCGGTAGCCGCTTGCGGTGAGGGCATCGCTGACCCCGCGGCCAATCGCCGGGTCATCCTCCACCACCAACACCGTTCCGAGTCGCGTCATCGTGGCTCCATCCACCGTTGATCCCCGTTCCACCGGCCATCGGCGCGGGCCGCCGTCGTCAATATTCGTTCCAGCATCCGCACCCGGGTCTGCACCGGCATCCGTCCCTGGGGCTGCGTCGGCGTCCGTGCCCGCGTCCGTGTCCGTGTCCGTGTCCGCGTCTGCGTCTGCGTCTGCGTCCGCGTCCGCGGCGCCCGCGGCGGCGGCGTCTGCACGAGCACGAACGCGAGCACCAGCATGAGCATCATGCCATGCCGCGGCCACCCAGGCCCACCCCATCAACCAACGGCGGGTGGAGTTCGGCCCTCCACCGCACTCCACCCACCGCCGATCTCGTTCTCGGACGACCGCCCGGGGCGATCAGCTGCCGTCGCCCACGGCCGATCCTCGTCCTGATCGGCGCTTCAGGTCATCGACAGCCTCTTCCATGCGACGCTTCGCTTCCGGACTCAACGGCCGCACCACCGATCGTTCGATGACGGGCGGATCGCCAGCGGCCTTCCCGGGGGCTGCTTCACGCCCCGATGCATCACCGGCCGGACCGTCCGCGCCATCCGGACCGCTCGCACCGTCCGCGCCATCCGGTCCATCCGGTCCGACCGGCCCCTCCGCGTCCCCGACCGGAGCAGTCGGCATCGGAATGCGAATCCCCCGGACTTCGCACTGCCGGGCCATCGCCTGGACCATGAGCTGGTCGAAGGCGTCCGCCCCGCTCAGTCCTTGCTCGGCTCGCCACTTCTGCAGCCACACATCGCGTTCGATCGCGATCTTCGCGATGCGTTCCTGCAGCGCGGCCCGCGTCTTGGCCACCGACTGCACGTGGGCTTCACGCTCCTCGGGCGTCATGGCCTGCATCTCCTGGGGCAGGTCTTCGACCGGAACGTCGGCCAGCTTCGTGTCGCCGGTGGTGCACGCGTACACCAGTTCGTTGACGCCGCATTGGGTCAGCATGCCCGACGCGGTGTTGGCGTAGATGGCCCGGCCGGCCAGGACCGATTCGTCGGCCGACGACTCGATGATCGCCCCCGCCGCCCGCTTCATCGACTGCGCTTCCCACGCCGCCCCCGAGCCGAAGTCGATCATCGTCGCCTGAACCTGCGCGTTCAGTTCGACGAGCTTGGGGTCGAGCGGAGTGGCCACCACCACGGCGCCGCCAGTCTGCGGAACCTGGAAGTACTCGCCCTCGGCCGCGCGGGCGATGGCCTGCCAGACCGGCGTGGTCGTGGCCATCGTGCCGCACTGGAGCGTGTTGATGATGATGCGGTTGCTCGCCGCCGTCGCGCACGTCTCCGGATGCTGCGTTTCGTTCTCGTACACGTTGGGCGGTGCGTCGCCGACCAAGAACACGAACCGCATGGCCTCTTCTTCGGGCGACCACTTGGATTCGTTCACCGCCTGGCTCAGGGCCAAATTCACCGACTCCGGCGTGTCGCCACCGCCGGCCGCCTGGTAGTTCATGAGGTCGGCGTAGACCGCATCAAGATCCTCGGTCAACTCGGTTCGCACGGTGACGTAGTCGTCGCCGCGATCGCGGTAGCCAACGAGCCCGATGCGGACGCGGGGACGCGGTTCGGCGGTGGCCAAAGCCCCGGCAATCGCCCAGATCTTCTGCTTGGCCCCTTCAATCAGGCCCGACATGCTGCCGGTGGTGTCCAGGACGAACACGACATCGATGTACGCCGCGTCCGCCGGATCAATGGCGCCGAGCGGCGGATCTTCATCGGCGACCGCGCCGACTTGGACGACGTCAACCGGCTCGCACAAGCAGGTCGTGAGCGGACCGTCGCCAGGATTCACCGGACCGCCGGGCGGGCAGGCGAAGCCGGTGACGGCGGGAACGGTCAGGGCAAGCAGGCCGAGGCTGGCGATGAAGCGGCGGCCGAACGGCAGGGAACGATTGGAAAGACGATTCGAAAGAAGTGACATGGTGCATGTCCTTGTGTGATTCGGAAGGCGGGAGCGCGGCGAACGGGCCGTGGGAGTCCCGTTCGCCGCTGCGTCCCGCAGCGTGGGGAAGAAGCGTTCGAGTGGTGGGTGCGCGGGGTCAACGTCCGGCGACGGGGGCCGTCCGAGCGTTCAGGTCCACATCCACATCCATCAGGCGGGGTTGCGAATGAGCACGCAGTCGCCGTCCAGGTCCAGCAGCACATCCCCGCGGATGGCGAGCAGTCCCTGGCGACGTTGCCGGACAAGTTCGTCGACGATGGCCTCCCAGGCCTCGGTGCCGAACTCGATCGTGCGGGCCGGTTCGAAGACGGCCTGCTGGGCATCGGCGCCTTCGCTGGCCAGGGAACGGGCGATGAGCCGGCTGTCCACCCAGCGACTGCCACGCTGGAACATGCTGAGATCCGCGAAGTTCTGGCAACTGACGACGGCGACATCCGTCATCGAGTCGTCCAGCCAGCGGTTGCCCATCTTGGTCGTCGGCTCCACCAGGTAGGCAAGATTCAGCTCCTGGCTGACCGCTCCA
>JBGCEZ010000045.1:0-69228 GCA_045106735.1 Phycisphaerales bacterium
CCGCGCTGGGCACCCTGGCCGCGCTGACCACGCTCGGCTCCGCGGCGACCTTGGGCCGCCGGGACCTCGGTCACTTCTTCCACCGCATCCGCGGCCGGCGTGGCCGAACGGGTGCGTTTGGCTTCGATCGTGGCCACGACCCGGCCACCGACTTCGACGTCGGCCTTGAGCTGGCCCTTCTCGTCGACCGTGCCCTTGATGGTCAGGGAGAACTCGCCGGTATCGGCGTCGAGCAGCATGGTGCGCTTCTCGGCGTCCCACGTACCTTCGATCGGAATCTCGCCCATCGGGCTGGTGAGGCTGCCGGTCACGTCCTTGCCCTTGAGGGCGAAGACCATGGTGATCTCGCGGCTACCGGTCTGCACGGCGTCTCCCGCCGCGGTTCCGGTCCACTCGCCGGAGATGTCGTCGGCCAGAGCGACCACCGCATCGGCCATGGTGTTGGCGACCGCTCCGGTCGACACGGTGCGGGCGGTGAGGTCCCGCATCGCCGCGGCAACTTCCGACGCCAGCGCCGGGCCAGCGGCTTCCACCGGCGGCAGCGACACGCCGAGTCGATCGGCCAGGGCCTTGAGTTCCGCCCGGTCGAGCACGTCGTTTCCGTCCGCGTCCAGACGATCGAACATGCCGGCCATCCGACCGCTCATTTCCGAGCGGGCGATGCGGCCGTCCTTGTCGGCGTCCTGGGCGAGCAGCATCTCGAGCATCGCGGCTCCGCGGCCGCCGGCTCCCGCGCCGCCTCCGCGACCGGCCGCAGCCGCAGCCGCTTCCGGCTGACGTGCACGCGCGCCTCGATCGCCGCGTTCACCGTTGCCACGGGCTCCCCGCTCGCCGCGGGGCCGCCGCTCGCGCGGCGCTTCCATCGCGTCGTCGGCCGATCCCGCCTCGTCGGCCGCGGCCATCTGCACGCTGGCCACCATGTTGCCGCCGCTCGGTTCGTTGCCGTCGAAGAGATCGACCCAGTCCTGGCCGCCATTCTCGGTCATCCACAGTGCACCGTCGTCGGTGCCGACGTACAGGATCTCGCGGTTGCGGGGACTCTCGGTCAGCGCGGTCGCCGCACCACGATCGGTGGCGGTGATGTTCGGGCTGATCGGCAGCATGTCCTCGCCGCCCTGCACGCTCTTGAAGACGCGGTTGCCGGCGGCGTAATAGATGCGGCTGTTGAACTCACTGAGGATGAACGGCGCCCGCCAGTTGAAGCGGTTCCGCACACCACGCTCCGGACGGACGCGGATGCGACCACGCTCGCCGGTGCGGATGTTGATGCGACCAAAGCCGCCGTTCTGGCTCTGGTAGTACACCAGGTCCGGATCGTTGGGATCGGTGCGGCAGATGAATCCGTCGCCGCCGCCCACGCGGTACCAGTCCTCGATCCGCGAGCCCGGAGCGTCGCGCACCATCATCGGACCGCCCCAGGAACCGTTGTCCTGCAGGCCGCCGTAGACGCGGTAGTTGGGACGGTTGTCCACCGTCACGTGGTAGAACTGGCCGATGTCGAAGTGGTTGTTGTGGTCCCACGTCTTCATGCGGTCGTTGGTGATGTACAGGCCACCGTCATTGCCAAGCAAGACGCGGCGACCGTCGGTCGGATCGACCCAGATCGCGTGGTGGTCAACGTGGGCCGCACCGTTCTCGCCCACGTGGGCGTTGCTGCGGAACGTCTTGCCGCCATCGGCCGACGTGTGCAGCGAGATGCCGGCCACGTGGATGAAGTTGTCATCCTGCGGATCGATGGCGATCTCACTGAAGTACATCGGCCGCGGGTTGATCGAGTTGATGCGCGACCAGGTGTAGCCGCCGTCTTCCGACCGGAAGAGGCCGCCATTCTCGAAGCCGTTCGGTCCCTGCTGATCCTGAACACCGGCCCGCTGGCCGCCCAAGCGCGTTCCGAAGGGACTGCTGCGGCGGGCTCGCTCGATGTCGACTTCGCCGTCGCCCTCGCTGGGACGCTTGGCGAAGGACAGGTCGACGGTCTCGAATTCGCCATCGCGGATGAGTTCGACGGTGACGCTGTCGCCGGCTTCGTACTTGCGGATCTCGGTGGTGAGGCCGGTGTACGTCAGCGTGGGACGCTCATTCATCTTGAGGACGATGTCCCCCGACTTGAGCCCGGCATCGGCCGCGGGGCCGTCTTCGGTGATCTCGGTCAGGCGGGCGCCGACGCCGGCGTCCTCACCGCGAATGCCCATGTACGGGGCGTTCTCCGGCTCGGTACCGATGAGCTCGGTCTCGATGATGGCGTAGACGCGGTCGGGGTTGCCGCGGAAGTACTCGATGTCCATGCGACCCATCGGCACCGTCGGCAGGCCTTCGACCATCCGGTCCCACGAGTCGCCACCGTCGGTCGATCGCCAGATGCCGGCGTTCTTGCCGAACTTGGTCGCCGGATCGTTGGTGTCGAACATGTCGCGGCGACGCTCGTAGCTCGCCACGAGGATCGTGTTCGGATCCTCGGGGTGCAGCTCGATGTCCATGATGCCGGTGTTCTCATCGATGTCGATGATCTTGTCCCACGTCGCGCCGCCGTCGGTCGTGCGGTACAGGCCGCGCTCTTCGCTCGGGCCCCAGAGGCGGCCGAGGGCGCCGACGTAGACCACGTCGGGATTCGTCGGGTGGATGCGGATCGAACCGATCTGGAAGCTGTCCTTGAGCCCCATGTGTTCGAAGGTCTTGCCGCCGTCGACGGACTTGTAGACGCCGTTGCCCCAGCTCACGCTGTTGCGCGGGTTCTCTTCGCCGGTTCCGACCCAGATGATGTCCGGGTTCGTCTGGCTGACCTCGACGTCACCGATCGAGGCAACCGCCTCGCGGGTGAACTGATGCTCGAACGTCGTGCCGCCATTGACCGTCTTTAGGATGCCGCCCGATGCGGCGGCGAGCCAGAAGATGTTCGGGTCGGCCTCGTACACCGTGATGTCGGTGATGCGGCCACTCATGTTGGCCGGGCCAAGGCGGCGGAAGTCAAAGGCCCCGGCCCACTCGTCCGGCATCGGGCCGGCGGTGGCGGTCAGGGTCACGAACGCACTGCTGGCCGCCGCGGCGGTCAGGGCGGCGAGGGTGAGGGCGGAGCCGCTTGACGCGCGCCCCAGAGTTCGACGGTTCGACATCACAATCCTTCCATCGGGGCAGCGGAGCCTCCGTCCGCCGCGTCGATCGGTATGCCCCGGCACCACGGAGCCGGGATCCGGCCGGATCCGGGCGACGGGCCGCAACCGGGAGGTCGGTCACGGCCGGAGGAATTCGTCGCCAGGACGAGCGGCCGGGTGTGCGGCGATCGCGCCGCACCGGATCCCGGGGCACCGGGTTGAACAGCCGGCCGGACGGACGGCTGCACTGGGAGCGACAGAGAGCGGTCCGCAGGACGCACCGGACGGGAATTGATCCGGCGAGGGCGACGCGGGGGGAGCCCGCCACCCGCCCCAGCACGCCCGAGGATCTCCCGAACGTTCGGCGCTGGCGCGGTAGTCTCTGGGCCATCCGGAGCATCCGGGACGTGGCACCCTTCGCCACTTCATCGCGCTCCCCGGGCCCCCAACGGCGCTCCATCCATGCCCGATCCGCAGCCGGCCATCGCCAAGATTGACGTCCATGCGCATTTCCTCCCTCGGGATCTGCCGGACATGAAGTCCCGGACTGGCCGGGGCGGCTGGATCGAGTTGGAGCACCTGGAGAGCGGCCGATGCCGCATGCGGCGGGATGGTGAGCTGTTTCGCGAGATCACCGCGAGCTGCTTCGACATCGACGCTCGCATTGCTGATCTCGATGCGACCGGCGTCGCCATGCAAGCACTCTGTACCGTCCCCGTCATGTTCAGCTACTGGGCGGAGACGGAAGAAGCTCTTCACCTGGGCCGCTGCCTGAACGACCATCTGGCCGAGATCGTCCGGCAGCACCCGACCCGTTTCGTCGCCCTCGGCACGGTCCCGCTGCAGGACCCCGATGCGTCGGTGCGCGAACTCGAACGGTGCGTGCGCGAACTAGGCATGGCCGGGATTCAAATTGGAACCCACGTGGGCCCGCGGAATTTGGATGACCCGGGGATCGAGGCGGTCCTGACGGCGGCCGCCGATCTGGGGGCCGCGGTGCTGATCCACCCCTGGGACATGATGGCCGCCGACCGCATGCCCAAGTACTGGTTGCCCTGGCTCGTCGGCATGCCGTCGGAAGTGGCCACCGCCATCGCCACGTACATCCTCGGTGGGGTCATCGACCGGCTGCCGAATCTCCGGATTTGCTTCGCCCACGGCGGTGGAGCATTCCCGTTCATCATCGGCCGGATCGAACACGGCTGGAACGTGCGTCCTGATCTCGTGGCCACCGAGCAGCCGGCCAATCCGCGGGAAGCCCTCGGCCGCTTCTTCGTCGACACCGGCGTGCACGACGACGCGGCCTTTCGGTACCTGCTCGATCTCGTCGGCCCGGAGGCGATCTGCCTGGGTTCCGATGCGCCCTTCCCGCTCGGCGAACATGTCCCCGGCGAAATGGTCGAGTCCATGACGGACCTGCCGGACGCCACGCGAAAGATGATTCTCGAAGATGCGCCGCGGCGCTTCCTGGGCCTGCCGCCCCGCACCAGCTGAACCGCCGGCGACGAGCATCACCGCATCGCCGCATCGACCTCTTGCCCGCCGCCCTCCGCGCCCACCGCGCGATTTCCGAGCCCCACGATGACCACGCCCCCGACATCGACCGACGCCGCCCACTCCCGCGAGGCCGCCCGGGCCCGGGACGCCGCCGATCCGATGTCGCGGTTCCGTGACGCGTTCATCATTCCGCCGCGCCCCGGCGCCGCCCCGGGCGATGAACCCATCGCCTACTTCACCGGCAACTCGCTCGGCCTCCAGCCGAAGCGGGCCCGGCCGATGATCGAAGAGGAGCTCGACGACTGGGGACGCCTGGCGGTGGAAGGACACTTCCATGGACGCCGGCCCTGGTACACCTACCACGAGCCGTTCCGCGACCCGCTCGCCCGGATCGTCGGCGCCCGGCCGCACGAAGTCGTGGCCATGAACAGCCTGACCGTGAACCTGCACCTGATGATGATGAGCTTCTTCCAGCCCGAGGGCCGGCGGCGCAAGATCATGATCGAGTCGCCCGCGTTTCCGTCGGACACCTACGCGGTGAAGACGCATTTGCGGGCGCGAGGATTCGACCCGGAGCGCGATCTGATCACGATCGCCCCGCCAGAGGGCGAGCAGTTGATCCGCAATGACGACATCGTCGCGGCGATTGAGCGGCACGCCGACGACCTGGCCTTGGTCATGCTCGGCGGCGTGAACTTCTTCACCGGCCAGGTGCTGGAGATGCCGCGGATCACCGAAGCCGCCCACCGGGCCGGCGCGATGTGCGGCTGGGACCTGGCCCACGGCGCCGGGAACGTGCCGCTGCAGCTGCACGACTGGGATGCCGACTTCGCCTGCTGGTGTTCGTACAAGTACCTCAACGGCGGGCCGGGAGCGGTGAGTGCGTGCTTCGTGCACGAACGCCACGCCCGCAACATTGACCTGCCGCGCTTCGCCGGCTGGTGGGGCAACGATCCCGAGTCACGCTTCCTGATGCACCTGCAGCCGGAGTTCGTGGCCAAGCCCGATGCCGATGGCTGGCAACTCAGCAATCCGCCGGTCCTTGGCCTGACCGCGCTGCTCGCCAGCCTCGAACAGTTCGACGCCGCCGGCATGCCGGCCCTGCGCGAGCGCAGCCTCCAGTTGACCGCATACCTGCGCGACCAACTCACCAGTGCATCAAGCCGCAGTGCCACGCCCTGGTTCGAAGTCATCACGCCCGACGATCCGGACCGCCACGGCGCGCAACTCTCGATCCGCGTGACCGACCGACCACGCGAACGCTTCGACGCGCTGCAAGCCGCCGGCGTCATGGCCGACTTCCGCGAACCGGACGTGATCCGCGCGGCCCCCGCCCCGCTCTACAACTCGTACGAAGATTGCTGGCGATTTGCCGACGCGATGGCTTCGGTCGGCTGAGCGAACTCAGTCGTCGGCCGGCCGCGGGGCGACCCGCCACGCCCCATCCGCCCCCGGCACCGCACGGAACTGCACCGCGTCGCCCGCCGGCCCGGTGACCACGACGGTCCGGGCCGACGCCGTCCGCGCCGGCCGGACGTTCACGCAGATCGACTCCATCGCCGCGACCCGGGCCAAGTCGGCCGACAACCGGCGACGGTCGCCCGGGTTCCGGATATCGGCGGCGAACCCGAGCAGTCGCCCGAAGCAGCCGTCGGCGTGGGCGGCCCGCAGGCCCCCAGCCAAGGCCGCCGGCGTCACCGCGGGCGGCTCGGGGACGATGATGTCCACGCTCACCGGCGCGGCCGCGATCGAAGCATCCGCGGCCCCAGGCCCCATCGCGCCATCCGTCCCGGGCGTCCCCGGCCAGGGGCCGGTCAGCAGCGGCAGCCCGATCAACCCGGCCACGCACGCAGCCATGGACCGCATGGACCGCATTGGCCGGCCACGCCGGTGGTGACCCGGGCGATTGAACTGTCCGGTCGCGAACATGGGCGAATCCCCTCGGCCGGCCCGGAATGCGGGACCACGGCAAGAACAGATCTCCGATCCCCGCGGCGGCGATGCGCCCCCCGATGCCACGACGGCCGCCAGCAATCTGTTCCGCGGACACCTTGGGCCGGCGGAGCAGACCCTGCGGATCGTGCGGCTTGGGCCGCATATCCTGACAGCCCACGGCCACTCGGCGGCCGGAAGCCCATCGATGGACGGGCCCATCCGCTGTCCGGCCGCGGCCATTTGGCCGTCTCATTGGCCTTCGCTTGGCCTCGCCACCTGGCGATGCCCGCCTGCCTTCACTTCGGATCCGTGCCTCCCATGAACGACTCGGCGACCGCTGCCCCCGCCTCCCCGGCCGATCCCACCGCCTCGGGCCGCACCGCGCTGATTGCGGGCGCGGGCTTGGCCGGCAGCTTGCTGGCCGTCCTGCTCGGCCGGCGGGGATGGACCGTCGACCTGTACGAACGTCGCCCGGACCCACGGGCCCGCGGTTTCATCGGCGGCCGGTCGATCAACCTCGCACTGTCCACGCGCGGCATCACCGCGCTGGAGCGGGCCGGCCTGGCCGAGCGCGTCTTGGCCGAGGCGATTCCGATGCGCGGGCGGATCATGCACGCCACCGACGGCGAGTTGACCTTCCAGCCCTACAGCCGCGGCGCGAAGCGGGCGATCAACTCCGTCAGCCGTTCGCAGCTCAACATCATGCTGCTCGAAGCGGCGAGCGAACTGCCGAACGTGCGCATGCACTTTGGCCACACGGTCAAGGACGTCGACCTCGACTCGGGGCAGGTCACGTTTGCGGTCAAGCCGCCGGCTGATGGCGCGGCATCGGCGTCGGCATCGGCATCGGAGCCAACCACCGTCACGGCACATGCCGATCTCGTGGTCGCGGCGGACGGTGCGTTTTCGGCCATCCGCGCACGCATGCAGCGGACCAGCGGCTTCGATTACAGCCAGAGCTACCTGGAGCACGGCTACAAGGAACTCACGATTCCGCCGACGTCGGACGGAGCGTTTGCCCTGGATGAGCATGCCCTGCACATCTGGCCGCACGGCGGGTCGATGATGATCGCCCTGCCGAACAACGATCGCAGTTTCACCTGCACCCTGTTCTGGCCGCTCGAAGGCCCGCACTCTTTCGGGTCGTTGCCCGACGCGGCGGCCAGCGACGAAACGATCATGGCCTTCTTCCGCCAGTACTACGGCGATTCAGTCCCGCTGATGCCGACGTTGCTGGAGGACTACCGGGAGAATCCGACCAGCCGATTGGTCACCGTTCGCTGCGCGCCTTGGCACTGGGGCGACCACGTGGCCCTCGTGGGCGACGCGGCCCACGCCATCGTGCCCTTCTACGGCCAGGGCATGAACGCGGCCTTCGAAGACTGCCGAATCCTGGACGAGATGCTGGAGGCGGCCGGCGACGATCCCGCCGCGGTCTTGCCGGCCTACACCCGGGCCCGCAAGCCGGCCGGCGACGCCATCGCCGACCTCGCCCTCGACAACTTCATCACGATGCGCGACCGCGTGACCAGCCCATGGTTCCTGGCCCGCAAGCGGCTCGAGAAGTTCCTGAACGGCGTGATGCCCGGCACCTTCGAGCCGCTGTACGACATGGTCAGCTTCTCGAACGTGCCGTACCACGAAGCGCGACAGAAGGCCCGCCGCCAGGATCGCGCGCTGCTCGCGGGGGCGATCGGAATCGTGGCCGCGGGTGTGGCCGTCGCCGCGGTGGGCCTGACGGTCGCACTGACCTGAGCCCTCGGTTCGCGGCGAGACGGCGAGGCGGCAACACGCTGACACGCCGCATGCCGCACGCGGCCTACGGGGATGCGCGCCGAAAAACCAACGTTCGCGGCCGCATCTCGTCCATCACGTTGCTGTCGGGACGCACTTCCATTTCCGCTTCGTCGATGCGCACCACCCGCGAAAGCTCCGCGGTGTCCGGATCGATCTCCAGCAAGTCGCGCTGCGTTTCACGGCTGTCGAAGGTGACGCCGTTCATGCTGATGGACCGGTCGCTGTCGGGGTCGATCAAGACCGAGCGCGTTTTGGACGTGCTCGAGATGTTTCGGCTCTCCCGCTCCCAGGTCCCCGTATCGGTGAACGAGAATTTCAGCCGGCCCCGGCCCTCGTCTTCCCAGCCGATCTCGGCCCGGCCGCGCGACGAAAACGTGCCGTCGGCCCGGTAGGTCACCGATTCCTCCAGGACCATCCGCATGGTCGACGGCAGCCGGCTTCCGGGCTTGGGCTGCAGCATGGTCGTTGGCAATTCCCACGTGCCCACCACGTACTGGTCGACCTTCCGGGCCATGCGAACGCTGTTGACGGAGGCGGCGACGATCACGCCCACCACCAAGACCACCGTCGCCCACGCCGCGAAACGCAGCATGCTGCGGGGCCCGGTCATGTCCCAGTCGACCTGACGCAGGCACGCGGCGCCGAGCAGCGTGCCGATCAGGAACCCGGGGATGATCAGAGCGATGCCGAGGCCGACGCCGACCAGCACGAGCACCACGCCGAGGATCAGGAAGCCCCAGTCGCGGAGCGTCCACCACTCGAGTCGGGACCGCCGGCGCGCCGGGCGCGGAGACCCCGCGGCGGCCGACCGAGCAAAGGCCGCCCGTTCGGAGGCGGTCCAGGGCTCCGACGGTGAGCCATCAGCTTGGGGCGGCGGGGGTGGGAGATCGCCGGGCGCGGCGGATGGCCGGGCGGATGGCGGGATGGGCGGGGCTGAAACCGGCGGGGTCGGTGGCGATGGTGGCGCCGGCGGCGCGGAGTACGGCGGCGCCGGCGGACTCGGCGACCCGGAAGAGACTGGCGACGCGGGCGCCTCGGGCGTCGATGGGAACGACGGCGGAGCAGGATCCGGCAGCGACGTGGCCGGCGGCTGAATCGCGGGCGACGCGGCATCGAGGAACCGATTCGCGGTCGCCGTTGCTCCGGTCGACTCGGTCAGGATCCGTTCGTCCTCGGCCACATGGCCCATCTCGATCAGGGAGCGCAGTTCATCGCCGCCGAACGGCCCCATCGGGCCATCGGCCCGCAGGACCCAGAATCGTTCGTCACCTTCCATCGTCCGTCTCCCTCGAAACGCTCACCCCCCTGGTGTTCCCTGTGACCCGACGGTCGGATTCGCTCTGGCTCGGCTCGATCCGGTTTCGTTCGGACAACGATCGCCCCGCCCCGAACGGGCAAACCCGTTCCGACCACGGAACCAGATCCCCATCCGGGACTTCCCCCGAAAAACAGCGGCGGGATCGGGCGATGACCCAATCCCGCCGCAAGACTCCCGGAAAGGGGCCCGTCGAGGCGGGGATCGGTCGTGGAGGGCACCAGGCCGGCCCCGGCGAGCCGCGACTGTGTCGCACACCCACCGGCGTCTGCTGGTGCTGACCGGTCCCCGCTGCCCCCCTTGGCGCATTCCATCCGCAAACCCGCACCCGAGGTTCAGAAATTTTTCGTCGGGCGGATGGCCAGGCCATCGCCCAAGCCCGTCCGCGGCCTCCGGGCCCCTGGTACCCTCCCCAGCGCCATGCCAGTCACCTACGAGTCGTACCTGTGCCTGCCCGAGCTGCTCGACCTCCAGCAGCCCAAGAGTGATCCGGTGGAGCACGATGAACCGCTGTTCATCGTCATCCATCAGACCTATGAGCTGTGGTTCAAGCTCATGCTGCATGAATTCGAGAAGGTCGGGCGGAACTTCCGCGCCGGCGAGCTCTGGGAAGCGGTCCACACGCTGAAGCGCTGCCGGACGATCATGAAGACGCTCGTCAACCAGATCGACATCCTCGAGACGATGACGCCGATGAGCTTCACCAGCTTTCGCGATCGACTCGACACGTCCAGCGGTTTCCAGTCGACCCAGTTCCGCGAGCTCGAGTTCATGCTCGGCTACAAGCGGCCCAATGTCATGAAGCTGGCCGGCATCAACAGCGGCGTCGGCTGGGAACGGGCGATCCGCCGACTCGAAGAACCGAGCCTGATCGACCACTTCCACCGGTACCTGGCCGACGCCGGCGCGGACATCCCGGCCGAGGTCCTGGACCGGGACGTCAGCCAGCCGCACGTGAGCAACCCGAAGGTCCAGGACGAGCTCGTGCGGCTCTACCGCGAACGTCCCGACATGGGCATCCTGCTCGAACTCATGACCGACTTCGACGAAGGCCTGCAGGAGTGGCGCTACCGCCACGTGAAGATGGTCGAGCGGACCATCGGCGACAAGCAGGGCACCGGCGGCTCGCCCGGCGTGGAGTTCCTCCGGCAGAGCCTGTTCAAGCCGACGTTCCCCGATCTGTGGGCGATCCGCTCGCGGCTCTGAATCCCACCCGCTCGCGAGTTGCCCGACGCCCGTCCGCACCGGACCATGCATCCATGACCCAGCGATCCGCCCCCGACGACCCGCCGGCCACATCGGCTGACTCCCCCACGCCCGACGGGTCCGCCACCGGCAGCGTCACGACCGATGTCCGTCCCCGCGACCCCGCCCGGGCGCTCGGCGATCCCTTCTGCAACGCCTGCGGGTACGCCCTCAGCGGCTGCACCGACTCGGCCCGCTGCCCGGAGTGCGGCCGGCCGCTCGTTGAAGTGCTCATGCGCCCGGAGCTGCAGTTCGTCGGCGGACGGCGCCGGCGGACGCGGGCTCGCGTCTTGGGCATGCCGGCGATCGACATCGCGTTCGGCCCGTCGGGCAACGAACGGGTGGGCCGGGCCCGCGGCTTCATCGCCGTCGGCGACCAGGCCCGCGGCGTGATCGCGATCGGCGGTCGGGCCCACGGCGTCGTGGCCATCGGGGGCATCGCCACCGGCGGGGTCACGTTCGGCGGCACGAGCATCGGCGTGGTCTCGCTCGGCGGCGCGTCGATGGGCGGCATGGCCCTCGGCGGCATGGCGATGGGCGGCTTGGCCAACGGCGGCATGGCCATCGGCGGCATCGCCCAGGGCGGCGCGGCGATCGGCTACCTGGTGCGCGGCGGCGCGGCCGCGGGGGCCAGGAGCTTCGGCGGCGGCGGCACCGGCGACATCATGAACAACCCGATCTTCGCCACGGCGTTCGGCTGGTTCTTCGGGGGCGGACGCGGCGGCCCGATGGTCGTCCTGATGCCGATCATCCTCGTCATGTTGCTCGTGGCCACACTGAGCGGCCTCGGTCTCCTGCGGGCCTGGCTGGCCATGAACACCGAGCCCGGCTGGGACCAGACATGAGCGGCGCGGCCGGCCGGATCATCGACATCACGCCCCCGATCACGCCGGATCTGGCCGTCTTCCCCGGCGACACGCCGCCATCGCGCGAGGTGCTGCTGGACATGGAGCGCGGCGACCACCTGACGCTGTCCACGCTGCGGACGACCGTGCATCTGGGGGCCCACGCCGACGGCGTGAACCACTACGGCGTCGGCGGCCCCGACATCGACGCCATGCCACTCGACCACTTCATCGGCCCCTGCGAGGTCGTGCACGTCAGCGCCGAACCCGGCCGGCGGGTGGGCGTGACCGATCTGCCGGAGACCGCTCGACTGGAGCGCCCGCGGGTGCTGCTGCGGACCGGGTCCTACCCGGATCCAACGACCTGGTCCGAGTCCTTCTGCGGCCTGGAGCCGGAGCTCGTGGACCACCTGCACGCCGCCGGCGTGATCACCGTCGGCATCGACACGCCGAGCGTGGACGCCCCCACGGCCAAGACGCTGGTCGCCCACCACCGGTTCCTCGCCACCGGGATGGCGATCATCGAGGGCCTGGTGCTGACCGACGTGACCCCCGGTGACTACGAACTGATCGCCCTTCCGCTGCGCCTGGTCGGCTTCGACGCCTCTCCCGTGCGCGCGGTCCTGCGGGAAGGCTGAGGCGTCGGCGTGGGCGTGGGCGTGGGCGTGGGCGTGGGCGTGGGCGAAGCCACGGCATCGGTCGCCGTCGTCCACGGCGATCTGCTCGACCAGGACGTGGACGCGATCGTCAATGCGTGGAATCGCAATGTGATCCCGTGGTGGCTGCTGGCGCCGCAGGGCGTGTCGCGGGCCATTAAGCGGGCGGCGGGTTATGCCCCGTTTCGCGAGCTGGCGCGAGCCGGCGTGATTCCGCTGGGCGGGGCCGTGCTCACCGGCTCGGGTCGCCTGCCGCATCGCGGGATCATCCACGTGGCCGGAATCAATCTGGCGTGGCGGGCGACGGACACGTCGGTGAAACGTTCGGTGCACAACGCACTGGCCGTCGCGCGAGACGCCGGTTTCGCCAGCGTCGCGTTTCCGTTGATCGGATCCGGGACCGGCGGCCAGCGCCGCGACCGGGTCGAGAGGATCATGCGCGAGGCGATTGACGCGGCGGCCTTCTCGGGGCGGGTGGTGATCGTACGCCACGCGCCGGGCGCGGATGCCTGAACCGCCGATGCACCGCCGCGGACATCACGGAACGATCGGCCCGCCGCCCAGCCCGCGCCCGAGCCGGTGAAGCATCGCGTCGTCGACCAGCGGCACGGCCAGCTGACCGCTGCCGGGCGTGGCGACGTATGGCCGACGATCGTCGGCCCCGGTCAGCTGCCCATTGCCGTCGGAATCGACGGCGAGCATGAGAATCAGTCGACCGCTGGCGTCATCCCAGCGCATGGCGTCGACCCAGCCGTTGGAAGGCGTCAGACGATGGGCGCGGGCCGTGGCAACGTCGACCAGAAGCACGCCGGCCGGGTCGCCACGCCCGAGGCGCCCGTCCCCGTTCGCGTCGGTCTCGACCACGTGAAACACGAGGTGCGAGGTGCGGCGGCTACCGGCGTCATCACGCGGCCCGGCCACGCCCCACTTCACGATCAGCCCCCGGCGATTCAGCAGCGGTCCGCCGGATCCGGCGCCGATCCGCTGCAGCAGGACGTTGTGCCACTCGACCGGTTGCACGATGGCGAACGGGCTGCTCCGGCCGTCAAAGGATCGCTCGACGGACAACCGCAGTGACGCCGAGGCCCAGCCAGCCGAAGCACCCGGGGCGTCGCTCGTCTCCAGCCAGCGCCGCTCGCGTTCGATCGCGTAGGGAACGAGATTGAGATCGACATCGGTTCCCGGCACATCAATCGGCATGCCGAGTGTCGGACGACCGTTGACGGCGCCACGGACCGGGACATCCTCTGGCACGAACTGCGGCTGGCTTCTCGTGCCATACCCGCAGCCCCCAAGAGCAAGGGCGCTCAGCACCAGTGGCAGCCGGAGCAAACGTCGCATCGCGGCCCGCCCGGGGCGGAGTGATGACGCGGGAGCAGGACGGGCGACGATCGGCGCAGCGAACATGAACGGCCTCCAGGCTGGACGCGGCCGGGACGCACCGTCCCGCCATCCTTCACGAGGGCACTGGCCGCCCACGGGTTCACATCGACTTCCCGGTTTCTACCGGATCCCCGCGAACGTGCATCCGCCGGCGGGCCGGCGGACCGACGCCCCACGCCGCCGTGAGCTGTCCCCTCGCCGGGCCCGATCAACCCGGGTGGGATCACTCCCCAATGGGCACCGCCTTGGCCTCGCGGCCCGCGCGGCCGCAACTCACCGCTCCGCGGTACGCCCCCGGCGAGCCAGACTCGCTCGAAACAGAGTCCACGACGCCCGCCGAACGCCACCCGTCCGCCACGCTCAGCATCACCCCATAACCCCATCGCCCGGCACAACCCCGGGTCGACGCGAGCGTCCGAGAACCCGTGCGCGAGCCGGCCGGTGAGGCTCTTGGTTCATCGGTGCCGGAAAAGCGAGCCAGCGCCCCATCCCCGGGGAGGAATTTCCTCGTCCCACCCCCGTGATCATCCGACGACACCAAGGAGCGCGGGGGGCTCCGCTCCGCCCCTTCGCCCCGCGCTCGTTGGCACCGGGAGGAACCGCGCATGAGAGACATCGCGACCGCTACCGTCAGGTCGATCACCTACACCGAAGCGTCGGGATGGTCGGATATGCCGTCCGAACTCGACTCCGACCGAACCCTGCTCACTGTCTTCAGTGCTCACGGACTCGAGAGCACCCCTGGCGCGCTGAACATCCTGAAGGATGCGTTCCCCAACTCGCACGCCATCGGGTGCTCGACCTCCGGCGAGATCGACGGGGCAGAACTGAACGACGAATCGATCTCCGTCGGCATCATGCAGTTCCAGCACACCGATCTGACGACCGTGTCCGCCCCGGTCCGAAGTCGGGACGACTCCGAGCGCGCCGGACGGCATCTGGGCGAGCAACTCGTCCGACCCGGCCTGCAAGCGATCTTCGTCATTGCCGACGGGCATGAGACCAACGGGACAGCCCTGACCCGTGGCCTTCGCGAATCGGTCTCCCCGGATGTGATCATCACCGGTGGCATGGCCGGTGACGGAACCCGATTCGGCCGCACATGGGTTCTGCTGAATGGCAAGCCGACGACCGGATTCGCAACCGCGATCGGACTGTACGGCGATCGGCTCAACGTCGGATACGGCTCCTGCGGGGGCTGGTCGGTCTTCGGCCCGGAACGCCGGGTGACCCGGGCCGATGGCCCAGTCCTCCGGGAGCTCGATGGGAAGCCGGCGCTCGCGCTGTACAAGGAGTACCTCGGCGACTTTGCGGACCAACTCCCGGCGTCGGCCCTGAGGTTCCCGCTCGAGATCCGCCGTACCGAGGACGATGAACATCGACTGGTACGAACAATCATCTCCATTGATGAAGCGGACCAATCGATGACCTTTGCCGGCGACATCCCCGAGGGCCACCTGGCCCAACTCATGCGGGCCAACTTCGATTCATTGCTCGACGGCGCGGAAGACGCCGCGCATCGATGTCGCGCGACGTCCCGGGCCGATGCGCCATGCCTGGCCATCGCCGTGAGCTGCGTCGGACGACGACTCGTACTGGGCGAACGCACCGAAGAGGAACTCGAGCGAACGCTTGGCGTCCTGCCTCAGGACTCCGTGCAGGTCGGATTCTATTCGTACGGCGAGATCGGACCGTTCGCCTCCGGAGCGGCGGAACTTCAGAACCAGACAATGTCCCTGATCACCTTCACCGAGCTCTGATTCGTGCACCGACTCCTCGCCAATCAACTCAAACGGATCGGCATCGAATCGGATGTCCCGACCGTCGACCATCATGCGTGGACGAGCCTGCTCGATCGCGTCTCTCAGGCCTACCAGCAGTCCGACCAGGATCAGTATCTGCTTGAGCGCTCACTGAGTCTTTCGTCCAAGGAGATGCGCGATCTCCACGATGCACTGGCGGAGGAACGCGATTCGATCGCGACCGTCCTGTGTGCCCTGGACGAGGGCGTATGCGCAATCTCCGCCGATGAGACCATCCAGTTCATCAATCCGCGAGCTCGATCAATCCTTCGCATCGACGCCGATCGAGAAGTGGTCAACGAACGTCTGGACGCCCTGGTCGATGTCCGCCTGCACGACGGCACCCCGTTCTCGTGCCGCGCCGCTTCCGGCCTCTCCTCCCATGCGACGCAGGAAATCGATCGACGGCTCTTCGTTCGTGGCTTCGAAGACGAAGTCATCACCTGGTCGGTGGATCCACTTCGCGTCGGCGCTGACGATTGGGTACTCACCCTGCGGGACATCACCGACCGCAAGAGGCTGGAGACGGAACGCGAGGAACTCAATTCGCGACTCCTCGACCTCAGTCGCCAGGCCGGAATGGCCGAGGTCGCTTCCAACGTCCTCCACAACGTGGGCAACGTCCTCAACAGCGTCAACGTTTCCGCCACGGTTGCTGTCGATGTGGTGCGCGACACGAAAGCCGGCCGCTTGCAGCGCGTCGCCGATCTGATCCGTGGCCGGGACGACTCGCCAGAGTCCGCGGACCACCCCGCAAACGATGCGATGATCGCCGACTACCTGACGGAGCTCGATACCGAGCTGGCCCGGGAACGCGACACGCTCATCGACGAACTCACCAACCTCCGCAAGAGCACCGATCTCATCCGTGACATCGTCGCGACCCAACAGTCATACGCCAAGGTCACCGGAACGCGAGAGCAACTCGACGTGACCGACCTGATCGACGAGGCCACCCGTATCGTCTCCATCGGCCTTGAACGCCACGGTGTCCGAGTGGATCGCGACACATCCGCTTCGGTTGCGGTCTGTTCCGAACGGCACCAGGTGCTGCAGATCCTGGTCAATCTCATCTCCAACGCCAAGCAGGCGGTGGAGAGCTTGCCCGAGACTCGGCGCGAGATCAGCATTCGTGTCAGAACGCAGACCTCGAATGCACGCGTGTGCATCGACGTGATCGACCACGGCGTCGGCATCTCCCACGAAGACCTCACTCGCATCTTCACGTACGGCTTCACGACCCGCGCTGATGGCCACGGATTCGGCCTGCACGGCGCCGCGATCGCGGCAAAGACCCTTGACGGGTCCTTGCACGCCCGGAGTCCAGGCCCCGGCCAGGGCGCCACGTTCACGTTGGAACTTCCTATCGCCGACGCCGCGCCCGCTTCGCATTCGGAGGCTGCCTGATGACGGCGACTCTCCACCATCGACGCATCCTGCTCGTCGACGACCAACCCCACATCCACGAGGACTACCGCAAGATCCTCTCGCCGCGGGAGTCATCCGGCGCTCTTGACCGCATGGAGGCGAAGCTCTTCGGTGCTTCCCTCGAGTCGCCCGATCGGGCCGAGGCCGCGGCGGCCGAAGCGCCCTACGTCATCGACTCCGCGATGCAAGGTCAGGAGGCGTTCGAGCTCGTGAAGGCCGCGGTGGCACATGTCCGTCCGTACTCGCTTGCGTTCGTCGACATGCGAATGCCGCCGGGCTGGGACGGACTGGAGACCATTGAGCGCCTCTGGTCCGTCGATCCGAGACTGCAGATCGTCATCTGCAGCGCGTACTCCGATCACTCGCGCGAGGACATCCTCGCCCGAACCGGCGGCGGGGACCGACTGGTGATCCTTCGCAAGCCATTCGATCCGATCGAAGTGGCCCAACTCGCCGACGCGATGACGGCGAAGTGGCTGGCCTCTCGCCAGGCGGACATACGGGCGTCGGAACTCGAAGCCCGGGTGGCCATGCGGACCGCGGAGCTCGTCTCCACGACAAACCAGCTCCAACGCAACCTTGCCGAACTCCAGTCCACGCGATCTGCTCTGGAGACGAGCGAGGAACGCTACGCGCTTTCGGCGGCCGGAGCCAACGACGGCCTTTGGGACTGGGATCTCCAAGAGGACCTCATCCATGTGTCGGATCGATGGTCCACGATCGTCGGGCTCCCGGCGAGCCAGGCGACGCGTACGCCAGATGACTGGTTCGGCCGGGTTGATCCGGTCGACCGTGAACGGCTGAAGACCGCGGTCGAGGATCACCTGACCGGCAAGACCGACCACCTCTCCTCAGAGCATCGCCTGGCCCTCCCCGATGGCCGGACCATCTGGGTCCTCTGCCGTGGCCTCGCGGTTCGGGATCGCGATGGCCGACCGACCCGAATGGCGGGATCGCTCACCGATATCAGTCAACGCAAACAGTTTGAACAGGAGCTCCGCTTCGGCGCGTTGCACGATCGACTGACCGGCCTCCCGAATCGTACGCTGCTGATGGAGTGCTTGGACGCGGCGATCGCCAATCGCGGCACGGACGATACCGGCCTGGCGTTCGCGCTGCTGTTCCTTGATCTGGACAACTTCAAGGTCATCAACGACAGCCTCGGACACCACACTGGCGACGAGTTGCTCATCGCGATCGCCGACCGCGTCACCGGTGCCGTGGAGGGGGTCCACTCGGGACGCCAGACCGTCGCACGACTGGGTGGCGACGAGTTCGTCGTGCTCCTTCAGGATCTTTCGAGCCGGGAGTCGGCCACCGCCGTCGCCAATTCGATTCATCGATCGCTCGATCCACCGATCACGATTCGCGGCGTCGACATTCAAGCCGCGACGAGCATCGGGATCGCCATCGATGACGGTTGTCATGACTCAGCCAGCGACGTCCTGCGCGACGCGGACATCGCGATGTACGCCGCGAAGCAAGCGGGAAGCAGTCTTCACGTCGTCTTCGATGCCGAGATGAGGCGACGCGCGATGTCCCGGATGGACATCGAGAACGAACTTCGATCCACGCTTCGCGACGGGGGCATCGACGTCGTGTACCAGCCCATCGTCGACCTGGAAACAGGCGATCTCATGGCGATCGAGGCTCTGGCTCGCTGGGAACACCCGCGCCTCGGCAAGGTACGACCGGAGAGGTTCGTCTCCATCGCCGAGGAGACCGGACTTGTCGTCCAACTCGGCGAACTGGTGTTGGCCCGCGCCTGTCAGGATGTGTCGGACCTTCGGGCCAGCCACCCGATGCTCCGCGACCTCACGGTCAACGTGAATCTCTCCAGCCGGCACTTCATCGGCCCGGGTCTCGTCGAGTACATCCGACGCACGCTTCTTCAGTACGATCTTCCCGGCGAAGGCCTCGCCGTCGAGATCACGGAAACCGCGGTGATGGAGAACTTCGATGCCGCCGCCACGATCATCGGAAGACTGCGAACCTTGGACGTCCGGGTCCACCTCGACGACTTCGGCACCGGATACTCTTCGCTCAGCTGCCTGAAGCAGCTCCCGCTGACCGGCATCAAGCTCGATCGTTCGTTCATCGCCAGACTGGATGACGGCCGGACGGCGACGTCGGCGATCATTCACGCGATCGTCACGCTGGCTGACCACCTGAAGCTTGGAGTCGTCGCCGAAGGCGTCGAGACCCGAGAGCAGCTCGCCGCCGTGCTGGCCCTTGAGTGCCACCTTGGCCAGGGCTACCTGTTCGGCCGCCCCATGCCGGCCAGCTCCATTCGACCGTGGCTGATGACGCCGACCGTCGACCGCTACGCTGCCTGACCCGCCTCGGGCAAGGTCGACGGCCACGTGGCCGGAGATGCCGCCGAGCGAACACTCCTCGTGACGCGCGGATGTTTCACCGGGACGATGCGGTCACCCGGACGTGTACGAGCTTGCTGGCCGGCGTCCGACTGCGTGGGGCGTGATGCTCCAGCGGCACCAGCGGGTTCGCCTCAGGAAAGTACGTCGCGCAGCACCCACGCGGGATCTCGTACCCGACGACGCGGAAGTTTCGGACGAGGCGTTCCACTCCACCGAAGATCGATCGCACATCGACGGCGTCGCGTTCGGCCAGACCACGTTCGACCATGTCGGCCGCGTGCATGAAGACGATGCGCCGGTCACCGGTCACGCCGCGGTAACGATCCTCGAGTCCGTAGATGGTTGTGTTGAATTGGTCGTGGCTACGGATCGTCATCATCCGCAACGTGTCTGGCGGGTCGTCGATCGCAGGTACCGGGTTCACGGTGAACCGGGCACGGCCGCCGACGGCATCGAAGGTACCCTCGCGCGGACCGTTGGGGAGGACGAACCCGCCGCGCTGGCGCACGCGGACGTTGAAGTCGGTGAACCCCGGCACCGTCCGGGCGATCCGGTCGCGGATCGCGTCGTAGTCGTTGGCGAGTGTCGCCCAGTCCAGCCCGTCGATCGGGGGCATCGCCTCGGCCCGCTCCATGGCCGCAGCCAGATGGGCGACGATCCACGGCTCGCTGCGAAGATGCTCCGACGCGGGCGTCCGGTCACCCTGCGATGTGTGCACGACGCTCATCGAGTTTTCGACCGTCACCAGTTGCGCCACTGAACCGCGTGGACCGTTCTGCACGTCGGTTTCCGAACGGCCGAGGCAGGGCAGGATGATCGACGTCTCGCCGGGGATCAGGTGCGATCGATTCAGCTTGGTGGACACGTGCACGGTGAGCCCGCATCGAGCCAGACCGCTCGCCACGCGATCCGTATCGGGGGCGGCAGAGAGAAAGTTGCCGCCCATGGCCACGAAGACGCCAAGCCGCCCCGCTTCCATCGCCGCGATGGTGCCGACGGTATCCAGCCCGTGCGCGGCCGGAACGTCAAAGCCGAACTCGCGACGAACGCCCTCGACGAGCCAGGCGGGCGGGCGTTCGACGATCCCCATCGTTCGATCGCCTTGCACGTTGCTGTGCCCCCGGACGGGACACGCCCCGGCGCCGGGCTTGCCGATGGCCCCCCGCAGCAGCAGGAGGTTGACGATCTCCTGGACGTTCTCAACGCCGTGGCGATGTTGGGTGAGGCCCATCGCCCAGCAGACGATGAGTCCCGGCCGGGCGGTGATGAGCTCGGCCACGCGACGCATGTCCGCTCGAGGAATGCCGCTCTCCCGCTCCAGGTCGCCCATCTCGTGGCGCCGCAGATCGGCCAGCATCGCGTCCACGCCGTCGGTCCGAGCGTCGATGAAGGCGTGATCGAACGCCCCGTCGATCCGGTCGAGTTCGAGCATGATGCCCTTGAGCAGAGCGATGTCGCCGCCGATCCGCACCGGCAGCCAGATGTCGGCGAGTTGCGGCGCCCGGCCGACGAGGTCCGTCGGCCGCTGCGGATGCCGGAAGGCCATCAGGCCAGCCTCGGGGAGCGGATTCACCGCGACGATCGTCGCGCCGCGGGCCTTCGCCGCCTGCAAGGCCGTGAGCATCCGTGGATGGTTGGTGCCCGGGTTCTGTCCCATCACCAGCAGCACGTCGGCCGATTCCACGTCGGCGAGCGACACGGTGCCCTTGCCGATGCCGATGGTCTCGCCGAGACCCACCCCGCTGGACTCGTGGCACATGTTGGAGCAGTCGGGAAGATTGTTCGTCCCGAATCGTCGCACCATCAATTGGTACAGGAACGCCGCCTCGTTGCTCGTTCGGCCACTGGTGTAGAACGCCGCGTCGTCCGGCGCGTCGCACGCGGCGAGTGCCTCGGCGATCCGGCCCAGAGCGTCCTCCCACGTGATCGACACGTAGTGGTCGCCACCGGGTTCCCGTACCAGTGGCTCGACCAGGCGGCCAGCCCGCCCCAGTTCGTGATCGGTCCATCCGCGGAGCGTCGGAATCGAGTGGCCGGCGAAGAACGCCGCGTCCGCCCGAGAGACGGTCGCCTCTTCGGCCAGGGCCTTCGCCCCGTTCTCGCAGTACTCGGCCAGGAACGAGCGCTTCTCATCCGGATCAGGCCACGCACACCCCGGACAGTCGAAGCCGGCGTGTTGGTTCATTCGACGCAGCGCACCGGCCGCGGCGACCGGGCCGTAGCCGGCGTTCTTCATGTGGCGGAACGTCGACCGCACCGCGCCCAGTCCGCCGGCTTCGGTGGCCGGAGCGCTGATGGTCAGGTCGGCGGGGGTGGACGGGACGCGGCCGGGGCCGGGGCCGGGGGGCGGGCCGGGGCGTTGCTCAGCGGGTGACGACATGCCTCAGAGGGTACCGCGTCGGGCGGAAGGCTCGGGGCGACGATGCCGGCCGGGCGAACCGCGTCTCACCCGTCAGCAGGTGATGGCGGCTCGGGCTCGAAACGGACCGCGTCGACGGCGTCAGAGATCCAGAAGAGGGCCATCGCTACCCCGGCAAGCAGTGCGTTCCACCCGCCGGCCCAGCCGAGCCACGGCGTCAACTGCGCCACGAACGCGACGACGCAGAGCAGCCCGACGATGATGCAAAGCCCGCTGATCCGGTGGCGCCTCTCGGATCCGGGAACTCGCCGCGCCTCCCGCGCCGCCACGATCGCATCCAGATCCGGCGGCGGCGCCCCTGGCGTCGGCGGCGACTCGTGACTCTGCACCAGATTCCAGATCACCGGCGGCGCGTCGACCTCCCCGTCACCCAGGATGTCCCCGGCGATCATCATCGCCCAGTCCCATGGAGTGGCGGCGACGGGTTCGGCACCGCCGAGGTCGAATCCGTCGAGCACCTCGTACACCGTCCCGTCCGGCGCGTCGCGATCGACAAAGTACTCGCCATTGGATCCGATGATGATCCACCGCCGCGGCCACCCGACATCGGCCCGGAAACTGACATTCTCTCGGATGAAGGCCGGCTCATCGGGGAGCACCACGTGACCGATCAACTCGACCAGATCGGGAGTCTGAAAGATCCGGCGCAGTCCCGGCGGCACCACGAGGTCGTCACCGGCCAGGTCGACGGGGCTGCCTGACTGGTCGAGGTAGATCGTCTCTGTGGCCGGGTCCGCGCCGCCATCCACGTCCGAGCCTTCGTTCCTGGCCGTGCTCGTGTCCGCGCTCGTGTCCGCGCTCGTGTCCGCGGCCACGCCCGTTGGCGCGTCGTCGGCATCCGGCGGGGTACGGCGCCATGGTCCGAATCCACCACGCGTCCGGACCAGCCACCAGACTGCCGGCGACGACACCACCATCGCGAAGATCAGATCGGGAATCACCTGACCGAATGAGCCCCAGAAGCCGCCGAAGATCCGGTACTCGTCGAGGGCCGCCTGGAAGGTGCGCCACGGAAGCCGGGAGAAGAACTGCACGGCGAGAAGACAGTACGCCAACGCCACGATCCGCCGCGTCACCCCCTCGAACCACAGCATGAGCGCAACGGCCAGGAGCGTCAGGCCGAACACGCTCGCGAGCACGAAACCGCCGCCGATCAGCAGGTCCAGTACGACGAACGTACCGGCTGCGACCGCGAAACCGCCGGCGAGCACCCGCCGAACGGAACGGTCCGAGTCGGAGTCGGAGTCGGAGTCCGCCTGCTCTCTGGGCATGCGCGTCCGGCCGTCGCTTCCGACCCGAACTTCCGTCGCCCCGCCCGCCATCGCCTCCGCCTTGATCTCGTCGAATGTTCGCCCGCGGTGAAAGCCGGGGGCCGGAGGCTCCCACTCGGCGGCGCTCGGAACGAACATCGCCCACTCGGGAGACAACGGCTCACCGTCGGACGCCGTGCCGACCACTGTCTCGCCGTCGGCCAACGTCACCAACGTCGTCCGCTCTGTCCGTCGCAGGGAACGTCGACCGGGCCCCTGGCGCCACGTCATCGATCCGTCCACCAGTACGACGCCGCCATCCACTGCGTGCAGCAGGTCCGGCGGTTCGCTGAAGGACCCGCGCATGATCCCGGCCACCGCCGACGACACGAGGTGCCATTCGCGTACCGTGCCACTGGCCAGAGCTTCCGCGTACCGCGGGGCGAAACGGCGATTGCGTTCGCGAAAGTCACGAAATTCCGCGACCGCGATGAACACACCGATGGTGGCAAAGAAGGTCACGACCCCGCCGGCAATGAACAGCAGCACGGTGAGAAGCGGACCGATTCCCGGGAGGATGCTGGTTTCGGCCCGGACCCACACCAGCAGACTGGCGAAGGCCAGGAGGGTCAGGCCGAAGGTCCAGACGGCGACGCTCCACCAGACGCCCTCGACCGGGCTCGCCCGGATCTCGGCGAGCGTCGCCTCCATCGCTTCCCGCTCGTCGGACCGCATCGACCGCGTGCGCTCAACGAACACCGCAGAACTCTCGGGACGAGCCGGCGGGAAGACAGCGATCGAACAGTCGTTGTTGATCGGTTCGCGCCACGGGTTCCCCTCCCGGGCGACGGTACCGCAGGGCGAAGTACGAAGCCAGCCTTCCCATCAGGAAGACGGCCGCGACTCAGCAGGCGGCGTTCGGATTCGGGTAGCGATCGTCGCCGCCCGGCGTCTGCGGACCGCAGACGAAGTCCTTCTCGATCAGGACGCCCAGCATCCGCTCGTCGTCCACGAACTGGGCCGACTCGAGGCCGACCTGTTCGCTGCCGGCCCAGTGTTCGGCCATTCCCGCGGGCACCGCCACCCGAATCACGCCCGGGCTCCACGACGCAGTGATCTCGGAACACCCGCCGCCTTCGGCATCCGGACCAACCGGAGACAGTTCGTAGGCCAATCGATCATCGGGACCGGGACCGAAGATCATCTCATCGCGCAGCGTCTCACCTCGACCGAGCTTGCGGACCTCGATCTTCTTGAGGCGGAACCGGAGCGTATTGGGAGCGAGGCGGAGCTTCATCGGATGACCGCGTCCATTCAGTCACGGGGAGAAGGAGGCCGACGATCGCCGGAGGATCCGGCGGCGCCAATCCGTACCGGAGTGGGGCGCACGCGCACGCGGGTGGACGATCCCGGCGGGTGTCGTCCGACGATCCGCCGTTCAGGGCGTTTCCGTCGCCCCGTGCCCGCAGTCGCGCACTCGATGCGCCCCGGCGTACACGGTCAATCGGCCGGATCGCGAGAATCCGATGAGAATCCGCGAAGCCGACTTGGCCAGATCCACCGCCCGATCGGTGACCGCTCCCACCGTCACGAGTCCCGGCAGATCGCAGGCAATGATCTTCTCGACGAGTTCGGAACCCGCTCGGCTGCTCATGACCACCAGGCCCGGCGGCAACGAGGCCGCGGCGGCGGTGGATTCGGCGGCGGCCTGACCGGGCGAGTCCGACGCCGCGGCAGCCAATGCCCCGATCAGTTTGTCGAGTGCGTTGTGCCGCCCGACATCCTCGCGGACGTGGTGCAACGCGCCATCATGGGTCATCCAGCCCGCCGCGTGCAGCCCGCCGGTGGCCCGGAATCCTGGCTGCGCCTCGCGAAGTCGATCCGAACCGCCGACGAGCACGTCGACCGACCAGGCGTCGTCGGCCGACTTCGCCGGGCCGGCCGCGTTCACCGCCGGCGCGGCGAACGACGTACGGCCGCACGCCCCGCAGGCGGCGCTGACCGCGTGCAGTCGACGCGCCCGTTCGAGATCCGGGGCCACGTCGGGATGCAGGGTCACCCGCACGACATCCCCGTCGTCCGGCGCATCGCCGCAGCCGGTGATCGCGGCGATCGCCGACGGCGCGGCGATGACGCCCTCGGCCAGACACCAGCCAAGGATCAGCTCGGCGTCGTGCCCCGGCGTGCGGAGCGTGCTCATCAGCCGCGTGCGCGTGCGCCCCTCGGCCGGACCGTGATCCAGATCGACCACCAACGGTCGTTCGACGGCCACGAGATCCGGACCGTTGACGTCGGCGGGTCCCTTGCCGGCCTCGTCTTCCCCGGGCCGCCGGCCGAGCCGCACGGCATCCCGGGCGTCGACCAACCGGCCAGACCCACTCATCGGCCGGCCATGGCCGAGGAACGGCCGGCAGTCACACGTCGAACCTGATCGACGACCTCGGCCGCGCAGCCCCAGCTCAGCGTGTAGCCGGCACCCGCATGCCCGTAGTTGTGCACCACCGGCACGTCACCGCCGCCCGCGATCGGGAGGTCCTCCACTTCGAGCCGCACCGTGTCTCGTCCCGGCCGCAGGCCCACCCGATGTTCGATCACGTCCAACGGACCGTCGGCCAGCAACTCCGGACACACGGCGGCGCAGCGCCGGACGATGTCGTCGGCCGTGGCCTCCACCGGGTCTCGCGACCAGTCCCCGTCCACCGACGTTCCGCCAAGGATGACGTCCTCGCTGCGCGGGACGACGTAGGTACACACCGACTCGCGAATCTCGGAGCCGAGGCCGGCCGGCGGCCGGATTCGCAGCACCTGGCCGCGGATCGGAAACACCTCCGGATCGTCGGCCAGTTCACCGGCAAAGACCCCGGCGCAGTTCACGATGGCCGCCGGCCCGTCGCCCGTCACGCCCTCGCGACCCCGGGCGAGATCCGCTAGTCGCGTGACCGTCCCCCGCACGAGGTCCACGCCGAAATCGCGAGCGCGGGTCCGCAGCCAGGGAAGGTAGAGCCGCGACTCGGCGAGGTACGTTCGGTATCGATAGCCGTCGACCCACGCGCCGAACCGGTCGGTTGGCCGCAATCCCTCGAACGCCTCGACCGGGCCGTTCCACCACGGTTCGGGCGCGGCGGACTCGTACCGATGCACGATCGATCGCGGCACCACCCCGCTCTCCGGGATTTCCGCGAGCGCCCGGAATCGCGAATAGCTGACCGCGCCCCAGGCGGCCACGCGATCGCGCGGCGACGCTCGGTACGGGTACCAGAAGGCTGCGGCCACGTCGCTGGTCGTGTCCGGCGACGACTCGCGGGCGATGCACCGCACGCGGAATCCGGCCTCGGCCAGCGCGACGGCGGACGTGAGTCCGGAGACGCCGCCACCCACCACCACCACGAAGACGGAAGACGGATCAGTCAATCGTCGCCACCACCTTGAGTTCGACGGCGATCGGCGTGGGGAGCCGGTTGATCTCGATGGTGGTGCGGGTGGGGTTCGGCTTGCCCTCGCCCGCGAACCACTCGGCGTAGGTCCGGTTGTAGCCGGCGAAGTCCTCTTCCATGTCGGTGAGGAAGACCAGGACATCGACGATGTTGTCCCAGCTGGAACCGGCATCCTCGAGGATCATCCGAATATTGCCGAAGCACGATTCACACTGCTTGACGATGTCCTTCGCCACCACCTGGCCGTCGTCACCGAGCGTGACGCCCGGGATGACCTTCGTGCCTCGCTGCCGCGGCCCGACGCCCGAGAGGAAAAGCAGATTGCCCACGCGGCGGGCGTGCGGGTACGCCCCGACCGGCTCGGGGGCGCGGGTACTGTCGGTGGATTGGGTGCTCATGCCGGCATCGTACGACGCGACCCCGGCTGCGGGCTCAGCCGCCGGCCCAGAACTCGCCGGTTGCCTGGTCGCCGGCGGGCATTCCGCCGCCATCGGGCCTCCGCCGCGGCCTCCAGATGCCGCCCCCTCGAATGGTCATGCCCGTCGTCGCCTGATTCGCGATCGCCCGGCGAAAGTCGAGTCGACGAAAGGTGAGGGCGACGGCGAGGACGACGAAACCACGCCGACCTCACTCACCTCGACCGACCTGGACGCAGACGTTGGACGGCTCGGTGAAGAAGCGCAGCGCCTCCTCGCCCCCCTCGCGTCCGACCCCGCTGTGCTTCATGCCGCCGAAAGGCGTGCGGAGATCGCGGCGCAACCAGCAGTTCACCCAGATGACGCCGGCCTGGACGCGAGCGGCGACCCGATGGGCCCGATCGAGATCCGAAGTCCAGATCGAGGCGGCCAGGCCGTAGTCCACGCGGTTGGCGATGGCCACCGCCTCCGCCTCGTCCTCGAACGGCAGGATCGCGGCCACCGGGCCGAAGATCTCCTCCGTGTTCGTTCGGCACCCCGCGTCGAGGCCGGTGATGACCGCCGGCTCCAGGTAGAAACCACCGCGCACCCGCTCCGGCAGATCGACGGGGCGAACGCCGCCGCAGGCGATGACCCCGCCCTCCTCGGCCGCCAACGTGAGGTAGGACTCAACCTTGTCGCGGTGGTCACGACTGACCATCGCGCCTTGCCGGGTCCCCGCCACCAGCGGATCGCCGCACGCCAACTCGCGCGTCCGCTCCACCACCGCCGCCGTGAACTCGTCGGCCACCGATCGCTCGACGAGAATGCGCGAACCGCAGAGACAGATCTGCCCCTGATTGGCGAATGCCGCGCGCACGGTCGCGTCCACCACGCGCGTGAAGTCGTCCGACGAACGCACCGCGTCGGCGAAGACGATCGTCGGATTCTTGCCCCCAAGTTCGAGCGACAACTTCTTGAACATTGGCGCCGCGGTCGCGGCGATGGCCCGGCCGGTCGCGGTGCCACCGGTGAAGCTGATCGCCGCGATGTCCGGGTGCTCCACGATCGCCGCCCCGACCTCCGGACCCAGTCCGTGGACGATGTTCAACACCCCCGCCGGCAGACCGACCTCGTGGCAGACGTGCCCGAGCAGATGGGCGGTCAACGGCGTCACTTCGCTCGGCTTGGCCACCACCGTCGCCCCGACGGCCAGGGCCGGCGCGATCTTCCAGGTGAAGAGATACAGCGGCAGGTTCCAGGGCGAGATGCAGCCGGCGATCCGGACCGGACGCCGCAGCACGTAGTTGATCGCGGGATCGGCGGCGAGCGAGCCCGGCCCCGACAACCCGGCCATGCCGTCCAGGTATGCCTCGTCACGACCGTGCCGAATCGCCCCGGCAAAGAATCGAAAGTTGCTCACCGCCCGCGGAATGTCCACCGCGCGGGCCAGGTCCACCGGCTTGCCATTGTCGATCGCCTCGGCCCGGGCGAAGTCGTCGAGCCGCGCCTCGATCGCGTCGGCGATCCGTTCCATCCACGCTGCGCGGCCGTCCGGCCCGAGGGCGACCCAGGCGTCGGCCGCCGCATCGGCGGACGCCACGGCGGCGGCCACGTCGTCCGGGCCCCCACGGGCAATCCGCCCGCTGGACGCCCCCGTCGCTGGCTCGACGTTGTCCAGCCACCGCCGCGACGCCGCCGCGCGGAGCGCCCCGCCGACGTAGTGCAGCACGTCCCCACGCGGGGCCTCCGGCGTGGCCGCGGTGACGTCCGCCGTGTTCGATTCGGTCGCGCTCATCCGACGAGTCGCCCGCCGTCGACCGGCAGGTTCACGCCATTGACGTACGCGGCGTCCGGCGAACAGAGGAACGCGGCCACCGCCGCGATCTCGCGCGGCTTGGCGAAGCGGCGGGCCGGAACCGACGCCCGGGTCGCCTCGGCCACGGCTTCGGGCGTCGTGTCCTGCTTCTTCGCCTTGTTCTCAAAGATCGACTGCAATCGATCGGTCTCGGTGAAGCCGGGCAGCAGGTTGTTCACCGTGATGCCGTCCGGAGCCAGTTCGACGGCCAGCGTCCGGCCCCAGTTGGCCACCGCCCCGCGGATCGTGTTGGACACGCCGAGCCCGCGGATCGGCGTGATGACGCTGGTGGAGATCACGTTGATGACACGGCCGTACCCCTCGGCCCGCATGCCGGGCACCGCCGACTGCACGAGCGCCTGACCCGTGAGTAGGTGCATGTTGAACGCGTCGTCGAAGGCCTCCGGCTCGGCGTCGATCGCCGGCCCACCGGGAGGGCCGCCGGTGTTGTGAATCACGATGTGGACCGGCCCGTGGTCGACGATCTCACGACGGGCGATTCCGGCGGTGGCCCGCCAGTCGGTGTAGTCGACGGGAACCGCGCGGTGCGTCTGCCCCGGTTCACCGCCGTGCAGGCCGTCGCGGACTTCCTCGAGGCGTCGTTGGTCGCGGGACAGCAGGGTCACGCTCACCCCGCGATCGGCCAGGGCCTCGGCGATCGCTTGCCCGATGCCGCGGGACGCCCCGCCCACGAACGCCCGCTTGCCGTGCAGATCCGGAGTGCTCATCGAAACGCGTCCTTCCTGTGCCGGTCATCGCCGGCGTCTTGCGGCGGTTCAGCCGAAGTCGTCAAGATTCCAGTCGTACGCCGCCATGGACGGCACGTGTTCTTCCAGGGCACGGTCATGCGCCCACCGGATCATGTCCGGCTCGCGCGCCGCGCCAGTGCACAGTCGCTCGGGATCCGGACGCGTGCCGACGCGCCCCAGATCGAGTCGGTCAGCATCCCAGCAGGTCATCACCGTCACGTCGGCGTGCACCCACCCGCGGGCGTGGTCCGTGCACGCCTCCGCCAGAAAGGCGAGTTCGGCCGCGGTCAACGGCAGGATCGAGCGCGGCACGGTGGCCGCAAACTCGGCCGCCCGCGGTCCGTGCTCCGGATCGGTGCCGTCGTGGAGACGGCAGCAGTCATGCAGGACGGCGAACGCCTGAATCACCCTCGGGTTCGCGTGCGTCCGCGAGGCGAGTCGCAGCCCGTTCTCCATCACCCGGGCCCAGTGCCCGGCGCCGTGGATGCCGTGCGGCTCCATGCCGCATTCGTGCACCGCGTGCCGGATGCAGTACCGGGCCAGCGCCGGAACGTCGATCGAGACGGGGGGAACCGACGGAACCGGTGGAACGCTGGATGCGTGCGCCGGCGTGGCCGCGACCTTTGCCGGCGAAGAAGACGCGCCGCCGCCGGCCGTCGGCGGCGGCGAGGCCATGCCTTCCGGGTCACCGGCCAGGTCGATCATCGCCCGAGGATCCACCCGACCTGTTCGAATCGTCGGTCGATCATCTTCATGACCGGATCATCTCCCGGCGGGTGTTCGGCGATGCCCACGAGCATCCGCACCAGTCCGTGGTAGTCGGATACGGCGATGAACTCCGAGTCGATCGTGGCGGTGTCCGGCGACTCAGCCTCGATGCGGTCGAGCTCGCTCATGTTGTGGTAGTTGCCGAGCGGCAGGCACAGACACGTCGCGGCGTATCCGCAGCGGACGTACACCGTCGCCTCGCAGGCTCCGCCGGCCATGAGCTTCCGCTGCCACGCGAAGTCGGCGTGTTCCTTGGCCAGCGCCTTGCCGACTTCCGACGCGACCGCAGTCAGACCGATGTCGAACGAGCTCACGCGATCGCCAACGCGGACGATCGGGCCGCCGCCGATCGGTGAGTCGGCGAAGGATCGCGACGTTTCGAGCGTGACGATTTCCGCGTCCGACGGAAGCGTGCGATCGCGGCAGGCGGCGGTGGTGCCGACGAAGCCGACTTCCTCGGCCCGGGTCAGGAAGACTTCGACGGGGCGGGCGACGTCCCGGCGTCCGATGACGTCGAAGGCCGCGAGGGCGGCGGCGACCCCGGCGAGGTCGTCGACGGCGGGCGCCCGCAGGATGCCGTCATCGATCGCCGGCGCCGGCAGATCCCAGACGGCGATCGATCCGGGAGGAACGTCGATGGACGGGTCGTCGAGTTCCGCGCGGCCGCGGCGGAGCGGCTCGAGGGCCTCGCTCGCGGTGACCTTGGCTCCGTGGCGGTCGCCAGCGGGCGTGATGACGACGATGCGGGTGCCGGCAAAGTAGGGATCGCGCACGCCCCCGCGAAAGGTCAGGTCGAGGGACCCGTCGTCGGCCCGGTCCTCCACCACGAAGGCCGGGTGGTCCAGGTGGGCCTGGAAGATCAGCGGCCGCAGCCGATCGGCTTGCTCGGCGGCCGGCTCGGCCGCCGGAGCGTGGCCACGTCGCACCAGACGCAGATTCCCGTGCGGGTCGGGATGGAGCTCCGCCCCGTGGTCAGCGGCCCACGCCTCGATCCACGCGATCACGCGGTCCTCATGGCCGGCCGCGGTCGGCGTTCCGGTGAGCTCCATGAGCCAGCGTTCGTGCTCGGCCATGCGTCCTGGGTCCGTGACCCAGGCGGGAGAAGCATCGGAGTTGGAGGAGGCTTGGGCAGCCACATCCGCGGTGGTGGGGTTGGCGTCGGACATGCCCACAGGGTACGCCAGGACGGAGCCGTCCGCCGCCGCCCGGGCCGTGGCCGACAGGTCCTTTCGTGCCGTCCCGGCGAGCCTTGCACCCCCCCTCGAACCGCCACCGATTCGCCCCCACGAGCGGGACGCCTGGATCCTCAGCGGACGCGAGTGGACCCGACTCAGACTGGACACGGACCCCACGCGGACAGCACGATCAGGACGTCGTCGAACGTCGTCGCCCCGTCGCCGGAGACGTCACCGCCGGGGGTGCCCCATCCGGCCAGGACGGTCAGGAGATCCCCGAAGTCCACCAGGCCATCGTCGCCGACAATGTCGGCCGGGCACGCGGCCGGCGGGGTGAGGACGAGGGTCTGGTCGGTCGCGACGTCGGTCAACGTGGACACCGAACCGTCCGTCCAGTCGACGCGCACTTCGGCCGCGACGGCTGCATCGCCCAGACCGAAGTGGGCCGACATCTCGCTCTGACTGAGGTAGTTGGTTCCCCCGTCAATCCGTCCGATGAGCGTCCGGTCTCCGATCGTCACGGCCACGGTGGACCCGATGCCGTTCGGCGCGATGCCGGCCCGGCCGGCCGGATCAAGGAAGACGCGAAGCCACCGTGCGTCTGGAGCCCCGGCGACGTCGTTGCGATAGAGGCGGATGCGATCATTGAACGAGAAGAAGACGAGGTCCTGATCGCCGTCGTTGTCGTAGTCGAAATTCGAGAGCCCGCGGCCGGCCTCGCTCCCGGTGATGCCAATCGCATCGGCCATCTCGTCGAAATCCAGTCCGCCCACGTCCGACTCGTTCCGCCACGCACGGTGGCCCCCGCCATGCTCAGCCTGGACCAGATCGATTCGGGTGTCGTGGTCCATGTCGATCGCCACGGTGGCCCAGCCCCATCCGCCGCTCTGCACGCCAGCCGAGGCGGCGACGTTGACGTAGGTATGCCCGCCCTGATTCAGGTACAGGTTGTTGGAGTTGATGGTCGAGACGTAGAAGTCGAAGTCGCCGTCTTCGTCGATGTCGGCGACACTCGCCCCCATCTCGGTTCCGTCCAGATTCACGCCGGCCGGACCGGTGAAGTCGGTGAACGTGCCATCGCCGTTGTTGATGAAGTACCGACCCGTGGCGAAGTCAGCGATCCAGATGAGCTCCGGGTATCGGTCGCCGTCCATGTCGGCGAATCGCGGAGCAAAGCCTGAGACGCCGGCCATCGAGCCAAGCAACGTCGTCACATCGTCAAAGGTCCCATCGCCGTTGTTGCGGAAGAGCCGGTTCCCGTCGCTGCTCGCCCACCCCGCGACGGCCAGGTCGAGATCGCCGTCAAGGTCGTAGTCCCCCCACGCGCCTCCCCAACCGTCGGCCGTCCCGGTGGAGGTCCGGTCGACGCCCGCCGCGGCGGCGACGTCGGTGAACGTCTCGTCGCCGTTGTTGCGGTACAGCTTGTGGAATCCGACCTGGCTCGCCCCGGCCGGGCCGTGACTGGTGACGTAGAGATCGATGTCCCCGTCGCCGTCGTAGTCGCCCGCGACTCCGGCGGTACTGCGATGACTCAGGGCGATGCCCCAGCTCGCGGCCGATTCGGTGAACGTCCCGTCGCCATTGTTGATGAAGAGCTGGTCCGGACCTCCACCCCCCACCGCGTGGTAGATGTCCTGCCATCCGTCACCGTTGAAGTCAGCGACGGTGCCGCCGGCGGCAAACGAGTGCGAATACCGCGGATCGTGGGTGCTGTCGACGGACGCCGCGATCGTCTGATCGATGAAGGCCGGCGGGGCGGCGGACGTCGTCAACCCAATGAAGGCCGAGGTGGCGCACGCACACAGGACGACGGAGCGAAGAGCGGTCCGGGGCATCGAGGAACTCCTTGTTCCCAATCGGGAGGGGGCGTCCCTCGATGCTACTGATCGGCCGTCGATTTCCCGCGCGGCAGTTGTGGATTCCTGGCGCGCTGCGGCGCACGATCGTGCTGGAACCTCCGCGGAGCGCTCACCTCACCGCGACGGAGACCACGTCGACGCCGCCTGAATCCGGGGGCCATGGGGTGTCGCCATCCGACCCCTCACGGCCCGATCGCGTCGTCCACGCCCTGAATCGCCTCGCGGATCGCGTCGATCGTGGCCCCGTAGTAGTGCTCGCTCCACGCGAAGAATCGGGCGACGTCGCGGTCGAGGACGTGGATCGTGTCCTCTTCGAGCCCGGGCATCAGGAGCACCTTGCCGACGCTGAAGTTCTCCAGCGTCAGGGCCTCGCGGCCGCCGTTGAGCTCGATGGTCTGCTTCAGGGCGATGGCCCGCTTGAGCCGGGTGACGTCCGACTCGTCGGCCAGGACGATCGCGCTGCGCTGGCGACCGTCCGGCAACGGCTGGTTCATTTCCCAGCTCAGCCGGGTCCACGTCTCGCGGTCGGGGCAGTCGACGATGCTCGTCCGCGGGACCGCGTTGGTCGCGATGTCGCCGCCGTCGGCCCCACCGCCGTCGGCGTCCCACGTCCACTCGATGACGAATGCCTTGCCCGGATGTGCCCGCCAGAACTGGTCGTACCCGGTCCGGGGACCACTGACCCGGGCCATCGCGTCGGCCAGGAAGCGAACCTCGTACCCGCCGGGACGCTCGGATTCAAAGAAGATCATCCGCTCGGCCCGCACGTCTGCCGCCGCATCCAGACGCTTCACGACTTCGTAAATCATGCGCGTCACCAGCACATGCTCGCCGGGCATCCGGCTCCCGGCGAACGAGCGGAACGGCTCCTGGTCGCCAAGCTGGAAGTCGCGGGCGATGTACTCGCGGGCAATGCGCTTGTAACGCTTGAGCTGCGGGTGGTCGTACAGGAACCCAAGGTCAAAGACATCGTCTTCGCGAATGCGGTAGCTGTCGCGGAAGAGCTGGTGCCCGAAGTTGTCGAAGATGTCTTCGTCCTTCGGCAGCGAGCGCGGAAGATAGTTGTCGTCCGGCAGAATGAAGGGCGTGAGGACGATGATGACCTCGCGCTTTTCGCTGCGTGAACGCTCGGCCCTGAAGAGGCCGCCAATCAGCGGCAGGTCGCCGAGGAACGGAACCTTGTCGACGGTTCGGGCGTCCTCGCGGCTGACGAGCCCGCCGATGATGAACGGCGTGTTGTTACGAATCCGGGCATACGTCTGCACGCGACGGGTCGAAATCGTCGGGGCACTGGCCAACTCGTCACCGTCTTGCGTGCGGATCACCAGGTCAGAGTTCGGGACCACGGAAGAAACAATGGTGTCGATGAGCATCGACACCTCGGTGTTCTGTTCGTTCACCCGCGGGCGGATGTTCAGCAGGATGCCCGTCGGCAGGTACTTGAAACTGAAGCTGATTCGGTTTGATGTGCCCGACGTGCCTTCGGTGCTCGTGGCCACGGGAATGTCTTCGCCCACGCGAATCGTCGACTGACGATTGTCGAGGGTCAAGACGCTCGGGCGCGAGAGCACTTCGGCCTTGGAGTCCTCGATCAACGTGCGAATGCGGGCCGACCATTTCCACTCGAAGTCGCGCGTGAACACCCGCCAGAAGTCCAGGTCATCGGTCTGCAGATCGAGCGTGTCCGTCTGCCCATCGGCCCGCGGCGAACCGAATCGCCAACTGATCGGTCCTTCTTTCAGTTGCCATTCAATGCCCAGGTCCTTCAGTCCCTGGTCGCTGATCTCCAGCACCATGCCCTCGACAAAGATCTGCCGGGCGGGGCGATCGATGTACTCGTCGATCAACTCGCGCACGCGGCTGAACTGGCCCGGATGGGCCGGATGCCACATGACCATGAGCTGCGTCGTGGGCGAAGAAATGGTGTCGTCGGCCAAGCGACCGGCGACGCTCGGCGTGAGCGAAACGCCGAACTCGCCGCGCCCGACTTGCAGGTCGGCGCCGACGAGACCCCGCGACTCGGGGGCGGCGTCCGGCACTTGCAACACGAGCGGCAAGCGCTCGAAGGCGACGTCGCGCCCGACTTCCTCGGGTGTGGCCACGGTCTCCACGCCCATGCCGCGAAGCATGCTCATCGCCGCGGCGGAGTCCACGTAACTCAGTTTGACCAGCGTCTTTTCGAGGTCAAAGACGGTCAGGTCCTCGCGCTGTTCGCGCATCGAGGTCAGCAGCCCCTCGACGTTGGACACGAGCAGGCTCAGGTCTTCATTGGACTCGTAGTCGCCGCTCGCCCCGATCGTCGCCCCGAACAGCCAGAGCTGCGGCGGCTGGCTGGCGAAACTGCGGCTGCCGAGGCGAAGCACCTGCGTGCGTTCGGCCCCGGTCCGGGCCAAGGCGGCGGACACGCGCACGCCTCGCGGCACCGGCGGCAGGTCGTCCTCGAAGGCCTTGGGGGCGATGACGTAGCCCCGCACCGACTGCATCTCCAGCACCAGACGGTCGATGAGGTCCGACAGTTCGACATCGCTGAGACGATCGAGTTCCACCAACTCGGTGGTGCCAAGTGGCAGGTTGCGGGTGGCGTCGATCGCCGCCCCGCTGGCCGGATCGACCTCGCCGGTCGGCATGGGCGTTGTGCCGCCGGGCGATTGGGCCGCGCCGGAAGGCGCTGGCGTGTCCGCGCGTCCGTTCGGGAAGGCGGCGGGAAGGCTGGCTTCGGCCCGGGCGAGCCGAATCGCCGCGGGGTTGCCATCGCGGGCGGCCGAGGCGGTCAGGTCGTCAATGGCCGACGCAAGATCGCCGAGGGCGACCGGCGTGTCGGTGTCGATGAACACGCCGCCGCTCGTCCGCGGCTGGTCGAGGTCGAACCCACGGCGCGTGTTCGTCTGTCGGCTGCATCCCGGCTGGACGGCGATGGCGGCCAGTCCGACGATCAGGCCCGCGCGGACGAGGGTCGCCCGAGCTCCATGCCACCCGCCGCCGGTTCGCTGCATCCGCTGTTCACTGTCCACGTGGCTCGCCTCCTGCCGCTGGTTCTTCGGCCGCCGAATCCATTCGACCGCCACCCGCTGCTCCCCCGCGTTCTGCCGCGGATGCCGCCGCGTCAGAATCGTCGATTGCCCCGGTCTCTGCCTCCGCCTCCGGGCTGGCATTGGCACTGGCACTGGCACCGGCACGGACGCTGGAACTGGCCGCACCGTTCGCCCCGGCCCCCGGTGCCGATCCGAGTCCTGCCCCGGTCGACCCCAGTCCCGGCGGACCTGGCGTCGCCCGCGGCACCAACGGCAGCATGTCCGCGGCCAGTGGCGCCCCAATGAGCTGCGACGCGTCCGGCTCAAGCAGGCCGAGGGCCCGGCGGGCCCGAACCGTCGCCTCGTCCCGGGCCACTCGCCCGGACTCAATCGTGATGACCCGGTCGACGAGATCGATCATCGTCGGATCGTGCGTCACCATGATGACGGTTCTGCCGACCATCCGCTGAAGAAGGGCCCGAATGATCTCGTGGGCCGCCTCCGGGTCGATCGACGCGGTGGCCTCATCGATGACGAGGACGCGCGGATCCCGGACGACGGCCCGGGCGATCGTCAGGCGCTGCTTTTCGCCGCGGCTGAGTTCCCCGCCCGGATCACCAATGACCGTTTCGTAGCCGTCGGGAAGCCGGCGGATGAAGGCGTCGGCCCCCGTGGCCCGGCAGGCCTCGATGATCTCGTCGTCGCTGGCGTCGGGACGGGCGTACCGGAGGTTGTCCCGGATGCTCGCATTGAAGAGGAAGAGATCCTGGAAGACGAAGCCGAACAGGCCGCGGAGGGCGCCCACCTCGATGGTGTCCGCCGGCCGACCGTCGATCAATACCTGACCGCTCGTCGGCTCGTTGAAGCGCGGGAGCATCGAGATCAGCGTGCTCTTGCCAGCACCGGAATGGCCGGTGATGGCCACGTGCTCGCCGGGTTCGATCGTCATCCGCACGCCGGTCAGGACCATCGGGCCATCGGCCTCGTACCGGAAGTTCAAGTCGCGGTACTCGATCCGTCCGCGAAGCTCGCCCAACTCGGCCACGCCGTCGCCGCGTCCGGCCCGGTCCACCACCGGTTCGTCCAGCAACTCGTGCACGCGTTCCACGCTCGAGGTCGCGCGGGCCAGGTGGCCGGTGCCGCTGATGACTTCCAACACGGCCGGATAAAGCATCTTCACGTACCAGAAGAACATCAGGAAGCCGCCGCCAGTCATCCGACCCTGGAACACTTCCCAGGCCCCGTACCCCACGAGCAGCACGGTGCCGAGCCCGACCAGCAAATCGGCCACAACCTTCTGGGTGAAGTGGTACCGCTGCGTGCGGATGGTGCTCTTCCGGCTGGCATCAATCGCTTGGCTGAAGTTTTCGCTCTCGCGCTCTTCGGCCCCGAATCCCTTGACCACTTCGATGCCGAGGAAGCTCTCGACGATGCCGGCGTGGGCGTCGGCGATGTGCTCCTGGGCTTCCGAATGGCTGCGGCGGATCGGCCCACGGAACCGGCGCCAAGTCCAGAAGTGCAGCGGCAGGACGAGCGTCGCGGCCAGGGCCAGCCGCCAATTGACGGTGAAAATCACGACCAGGAGCACGACCAACTCGATCGCGTACCGGACGAGGGTCGGGAGCTTGTCCTGGACAAAGCCCTGGACCTTGTACGTGTCGTCCATGAGCCGGGCACTGACGCGTCCGGGCTGATTCGATCGGTAGTACCGCAGGCCGAGCCGCTGCAGGTGCTCGAAGAGCCGGCGACGGAGGCGGACGCCGACATCCTCGCTGACGCGGGTGGCCCGCATCCGGCTCCCGTAAAACAGGGCATTGCGGGCGACGTACGACAGGGCCATGCCGGGCAAGACCAGCCAGAGCAGATCCCAGCGACCGCCGCCGGAGGGGCCGTCGGCGTCGGTCGACGCGATGGATTGCCTCGTCGGCGCCCAGGCCGCCGGATCGCGCCCGTCACTAAGGGGCGGGCCGGGGGCTGGCGCGGTCGCCGGGTTGGGCTGGGCGTTGGGCTTGGCGTTGGGCTTGGGCTTGGGCTTGGCGTTGGCCCCGGGCGTGGCCTCGGGCTTGGCCTCGGAGCCGGCCTCGGGTTTGTCCTCCACGGACACGTCCGACGGAACGTCCTGGCCCAAACCAGCCCCGGCGACTCGGCCGCCTTCCAGGCTGGCCACCGCTTCGGCCGACGGGAAGACGTCGTCGATCAGCACCTTCAGGAACCACGGCGCGGCCAAATCCGCCAACGCGAGCAGGAAGAGCATGCCCGTGACCACCACGAGATCGCGGCCGTACGGGCGGATCAGGCGGAAGAGCGCCCACCGCGGAGCCGCGGTTTCCCGGGCGACGCGCGTCATCGGCGGACCCGATCGTGAGAACGGGCCGCGGACCGGAGGCGAAGGCGGGGCTGTGGCTGGCGTCGTGCCATGCGAGGCAGAAAGACCCTCAAGAATCCGAAGGGCGAAGCGGTAAACCGGAAGCATCCGGCATGTTGTGTACCGGCGAGGACGATCCCGGCCGCCCCCATAACACCATCGGACCGTGACCGCCTACGGGTCCACACGCCGGCCCGGCGAGGCCGACTTCGCGACGAAGATCATCGGCTTCAGCGTAGCGGTACACATTCGCGCACGCGATACACATGGTCCGCGCAGAGGCCCATCATCGGCCCTGAATCCGCGGGCCAGGTCCGAGAATCCGCTGGGCGGCCAGAGATCCACCACCGGGCCCCAGCAGGCCTCGCCTGTGCGCGGTATGAACCGCATGTGAACCGTCGAGACGTAGCATCCCGCGCTCGCCCGCAGGCTCCGCGCACTCCCCGCCCGGAGCCCGGCGAAGGGAGCCATGGCACCATGTCCGGACAGCACGCATTGATCGTGGAAGACGAGCTCGAGATCGCCGAGCTGATTCAGTTTCATCTCGAACGCGAGGGGTTCGCGGCCACGCACGTCGACTCGGGAACGGCGGCGATGGCGGCCCTCGAACGCGAGCTGCCGGACGTCGTCATCCTCGACCTCATGCTGCCGGATCTCGACGGGCTCGAGATCTGCCGGCGCCTCCGTTACGCCGCCCGCACCCGCGATCTTCCCATCGTGATGGTGACGGCCAAGGGCGAAGAAGCCGACGTCGTGGCCGGGATCGAGCTGGGGGCCGACGACTACGTGGCCAAACCGTTCAGCCCCAAGGTGCTGATGGCCCGGGTCAAGAACGTCGTCCGTCGCCGCGAGCCACTGACCGCGAACGATGCCACCGGCGCCCCCGCTGACAGCACCCAGATCCGGCTCGGCGGCGGCCAGGTGGTGATCGATACCGATCGGCATGTCGTGACCGCCGCGAACGAACCCGTCGAGCTCACGCTGACCGAGTTCGGCATCCTGCGCTACCTCGCGGCCCGCCCCGGATTCGTGCGCACGCGCGACCAGATCATCGCCGCCGTCCACGGCGGGAATACCGTGCTGAGCCGGCGCACCGTCGACGTTCACATGACCGCCCTGCGGCGCAAACTCGGCGAATCTGGTTCGATCATCGAGACCGTGCGCGGCGTTGGCTATCGCTTGGCCGAATCCATCTCCGTGGCGGCCACGCACCCGTCGAAGGAACGCTGAACTGCCCCGTCGCTCGCTCATCCGCCAGTTCATCGGCCCGCTGGTGGGTGCACACTTTTTGGTGCTCCTCCTGGCCCTGTGGCTCACTGGCCACGTGGTGTCGCGCGAGATTCAGTCGCACGCCCAGGGCGAAGTCGACCGGGTCATGCCGCTGATCTTGGATGACGTGGCGATGGCGTACGCCGGCGCCGCCGCTGCCGCCCCGACCGGCCCGTCCCGAAGCGGCGCCCCGCCCAACCTCGCCCCCGTCACCCGCGACGCGACCGCCGCCGGACTCGGGGTGACGATCACCGATCTCAACGGCCGCGTCGTCGCGGCCAGTGATGCCGACGGGACCCCCGGGGCCACCATCGCCCTTACCCCCGAAATTGCTGGAGCCCTGGCCGACGGCCAACGCAGCGGCGTCCGCGTGCTGCAGGCCAGCGAAGGCCCGGTGCTGCTCGACGCCCGGACGGCCCGCGTCGATGGGACCGGACCGGTCGCGATCGTCCGCATGTCCCTGCCCCTGCGATCGGTCGATTCGCCGCTCCGGGGCATGCGCTTCTGGCTCGTCGTCATCTGGCTGGTGCTGCTCGGCCTGGCCGTGGCCGCCCTGTGGCTCGTGTCCCGCCGGGTCGACGCCCGGATCGACCGCCTCAGCGATGCCGCGGACCGGTTCGCCCGCGCGGACTTTGGCGAGGGACTGGACGTCTTCACCGCCCGCGAACTGGGCCCGCTGGCCGAAGCGCTCAACGTCATGGCCGCGCAGCTCGAGTCGCGGCTCGACGAGTTGCAGGAGCGGACGGCCGAACAGCGCGTCATGCTCGAGTCGATGTCCGCCGGCATGATCGCCCTGGACGGCGAACATGGCATCCTGCGCACCAACTCGCGGGCCATCACCCTGCTTGAAATGGACACGACCTTGCCGCTCCGCGGGCGGCTGGCCGAAGAAGTCGTGCGCCGGCCGATCTTCCACCGCCTGCTCGACGACGCCCGCAAGTCCGACGAAGCGGTGGAAGCCGACGTGCCGGTGGGCGAGCGCATCGTCAAGGTCACCGTGGATCCGCTGATCGATCCCGAGCTCGGCCGCGTCGGCATGCTCGTGCTCGCCACGAACGCCACGAAATTGCGCCGGCTTGAACGCCTGCGAAGCGAGTTCGCCGCGAACGTCAGCCACGAATTGCGCACGCCGATCACCAGCATCAAGGGATACGCCGAAACGCTGCTGCAAGCGCCGCCGGAAGACCCCGAGCGCCGCGAGCGTTTCCTGCTGATCATCCAGCGCAATGCCGAACGGCTCGAGTCGATCATCGAAGACCTGCTCGCGCTCGCCGGACTGGAGCGGCGTGGCGACGAATCGGGCGCCATGGAGATGACCACCGCTTCGGCCGAGGACGTGGTCTCCGATGTCATCGGCCAGTTCGAACCGGAAGCCGTCGAGCGGACCATCACGCTGCGGGCCGAGATCGAGCCCGACCTGGCGATCACCGGCGGCGTGCAGCTCGTGGCCCAGGCCCTGTCGAACCTGGTTTCCAATGCCATCCGCTACGGGCCGGAAGCATCCGTCGTCACCGTTCGCGGTTACAGCGTGGACGACGATTGGATTGCCTTCGCTGTCCGCGACGAAGGACCGGGCATCGCGAGCGAACACCATCCGCGGATCTTCGAGCGCTTCTACCGCGTCGATCAGGCGCGGAGTCGCAACCTTGGCGGCACGGGCCTCGGGCTGGCGATCGTCAAGCACGTGGCCGTGGCCCACGGCGGCCGCACCGAAGTCATCAGCGACCCGGCCACTGGCCCGGGCACGGAGTTCCGGATCATCCTCCCCCGCGACGGCCACGTGGCCGAAATGGGCGGCGGCGACCCCGGCGCGGCCCGCCGACTCCCGTTCGAGGACGCCGAGCCACGGGCGATGCCGCCGCGCGGATGAACGTCTGTGTCGACCCGCGGCTTCCGCCGGCCAGGCGGGACGGGTCGGGTCGAAGAAGCCCGGAACACGCGACGCCCGGCGATGTTCCGGTGACCGGTGACCAGCCGATGCTTCGCCGCCACCACGACCCCCAATCTCATTTCAGGGCTCGACTTACGGCGCCGGCCACCGCCACCCGGCCGTCCGACCGTGGCCATTTCGCCCCGATCTTCAGAATGACCCCCGGCGATGAACACAACGTGAACACGGCGGCCGCAGACTGCCCGCATGTCCGGAAGCGCACCTCCCGGACGACGTCGCCCGAGTCGCATTTCCGGGCCCCACTCCGGGCTCACACCAGGCCCCACACCAGACCCCACTCCGGGCCCACACCACACCCCGCCCTGCGACTCGTGCCGCGACCCCGATCCGCGACCCCACCCGCGTAAGGAAACACCCCATGTCCATCACCACCCGCCTCTCGGCCGCCGCTGCCGCCGTCGTCTTCACCGGCACCGTGTTCGCCGCCGGCCAGGCCGTGTCCGTCGACACGAAGCTCGAGTCCTACCGCCCCGTCGCCGGCGTTTCGGGCAACATCAAGAGCGTCGGCTCCGACACGATGAACAACCTCATGGCCCTTTGGGGCGAGGACTTCAAGCGGCTCTACCCGAGCGTCACCATCGAGGTCGAGGGCAAGGGCAGCTCCACCGCCCCGCCCTCGCTGATCAAGGGCACGTCGACCTTCGGCCCCATGAGCCGCGCGATGAAGGCCACCGAGATCGACGAGTTTGAGGCCGCCTTCGGCTACAAGCCCACCCCCGTCCGCACGTCGATCGACATGCTGGCCGTCTTCGTCCACAAGGACAACCCGCTGGCCAAGGTCGGCCTGACCCTGGAGCAGGTCGACGGCATCTTCTCCGAGACCCGCAAGTCCGGAGCCGGCGAGATCCGTACCTGGGGCGACCTCGGCCTGACCGGCGACTGGGCCAACAAGCCGATCAGCCTTTACGGACGCAACAGTGCCTCGGGCACGTACGGCTTCTTCAAGAAGGTGGCCCTGTTCAAGGGCGACTTCAAGAGCACGGTCAAGGAGCAGCCGGGCTCGTCGGCCGTCATCCAGGGCGTGGCCAGCGACAAGTACGCCATCGGCTACAGCGGCATCGGCTACGCCACCGCCGACGTCGTGGCCATCCCGATCGCCAAGAAGGGCAAGTCGATCGACACGGTCATCGCTCCCACGCCGGCCAACGCCTCGTCCTATCCCCTGGCCCGGTTCCTCTACCTCTATGTGAACCACAAGGACGGCTACCAGCTCGATCCCCTGCGGGCCGAGTTCATCCGGTTTGTCTTCTCGCGGCAGGGCCAGCAGTCGGTCATCAAGGACGGCTACATCCCCGTCTCCGCGAAGATCGCCGCGGCCGATCTGAAGAAGCTGGGCCTCGCCGACTGATCCCGGCGGCCGATGCCCCGGCACGGCCAAAGTGATACAAGTAGCCCCCCCGCGGGTGGTCGCGGCCACGCGATCACTCGCTTTTTCACAGGCCGGCCGGCGGACCGGCAGTCGGACGCCCGAGCGTCCTTGCCTCGTCCGCCCGCCCACGGGAGCTCCGCCAGCATGTTCGACGTGACCCGACAACCGCTCATGACCCGCCCGACCTTCCGCCGGACGCGCACGATCTTGGCCGCGGCCACGCTGTGCACCGTCGCGACCGGCCTCGCCGGCTGCGGCTCTGGCTCGGAACCGACCCCGCCGCGCACGACGTCGACCGCCCCCGCCCCGACGACACCGGCGACCGATCCGAATCAGCCGGCCAGCGGCGCTCCGAGCAGTTCGTCGGCCACGCCTTCTGGCGGCTCGTCCGCTGCGTCGCCGACGAACGGCGCGGCCATTCGCGTCGACCCCACGCTGCCCCGCTACGACAGCTCGTCCAGCGTCACCGGCAACATCAAGAGCGTCGGCTCGGACACCATGAACAACCTGATGGCCCTCTGGGGCGAGGACTTCCAGAGCCTCCACCCCAGCGTCACCATCGAAGTAGAAGGCAAGGGCAGTTCGACCGCCCCGCCGGCCCTGATCGCTGGCACTTCGACCTTCGGTCCCATGAGCCGGGCGATGAAGTCATCCGAGATCGACGAGTTTGAGGCCGCCTTCGGCTACAAGCCGCTGCCGATCCGCACGGCGATCGACATGCTGGCCGTGTTCGTCCACAAGGACAATCCGATCGCCGCCACCGGCCTGACGCTGGAGCAGGTCGACGGCATCTTTTCCGAGACCCGCCGGTCCGGAGCCGACGAGATTCGCACCTGGGGCGACCTCGGCCTGACCGGCGAGTGGGCGGACAAGCCGATCAGCCTCTACGGACGCAACAGCGCGTCCGGGACCTACGGCTACTTCAAGAGCGTCGGCCTCTTCAAGGGCGACTTCAAGCCCACGGTCAAGGAACAGCCGGGCTCGTCGGCCGTCATCCAGGGCGTGGCGAGCGACCGGTACGCCATCGGCTACAGCGGCATCGGCTACGCCACCGCCGACGTGATCGCGCTCCGAATCGCCGACAAGAACAGCCCGATCTCCGCCGCCGTCGCCCCACGCCCGGAAGACGCGGCCGACTACCCGCTGGCCCGCTTCCTGTACCTGTACGTCAACTACCGCCCCGGCAGTGACCTGCCCCCGCTCCAGGGCGAGTTTGTGCAGTTTGTGCTTTCCGCCGACGGCCAGCAGGCCGTGATCAAGGATGGCTACATTCCCGTGGCCGGGGCCATCGCCCGGGCCGACCGCGAAAAGCTCAACCTGCCGGCCGACTGATTCGAACGCCCGCCCGCGTCGCCGCCAGGCGTCGCGCCCAGCCAGCCACCTGGCCCCCCGCCCCCCGGCCACCCGGCCACCTGCCGCTCCCCCCGCGTGGCCACCCGGCCATCGCCCGCTCCCGGAGTCCGTTCCATGTCCGACCGCCGCGTGTTCACCGGACGGCAGCGCCGTCTGACCACCAAGGGCTCGGTCCGATTCGCCGATCGGGCGGCCCAGGCGATCATCACGATCGGCGGCATCGGCACGATCATCGCCGTGGCCACCGTGTGTCTGTTCCTGGCCGCCGTGGTCCTGCCCCTGTTCAAGGGGGCCGAACAGTCGCTCGACGCCGACATGCAACACGATCGCGTGGCCGCCGCCGCGGGCGACGCCGCGACCCCCGGGACGACCCCCGGCCCGCCGGTGGCGGTTGGCGTGGACGAGTACCGCACCATCGGCTGGACGATGGACGCCGATGGCACGCTGACGAGTTTTCGGTTCGACACCGGCGAGACGCTGGCCCGCACCGCGGTGTTTGCCGGCGGCCCCCGGCCCACCGCCTGGAGTTTCGCCCCCGGCCGCCCGCTCGTGGTCACCGGATTCGAGGACGGCACCGTCCGCGCGTCTCGCATTCGCTTCCGCACCCGCTTCTTGCGGGACGCCGAAATCACCGCCGACGTCCTGACCAGCACCCCCGGGTCGCCGGTGCCCTTCGGCGACGGCATGGTCGAACGCACGATCGAGAGTCAGTTCCGCCTCCAGACGATGGTGGTGGACATGGTCGGCGAGCCCGAGCCGGTGGCCGGCGGCCCGATCCTCGCCGTCAGCCACGCGGGCGACGCGGAGGACCTCAGCGTGGTTGCCCTGGGCGGCCCGGCCGACGCCGTCGCCCTGGTGCGCCTCAACGCGGCCGAAGAAGAAGACATGTTCTCCGGCGAGATGGCCATGGAGTGGAGCGGCCGGCGCGAGCTTGGCTACGGCCCCATCGACGGCGAACATCCGCGCTGGGTCGCCGTCGCCGCGTCCGGCCGCGACGCGTACGCCATCTGGCCCGGCGGCACGATCGATCGCTGGAACCGCAGCCGCGACGAACGCACCGAGCGGACGACTGCGGGGAAGCCGATCACCGCGGCCCGCATGCTGCTGGGCGACGTCACCCTGGTGCTCGGCCACGAAGATGGTTCGCTGTCGGGCTCCTTCCCCGTCCCCGTCGACGAGGATCTGATCGACGAATCGACCGGGGCCGACGGCTTCCGGCTGGAGCCGGCCCACCAGCTCAGTGGCGCGACGGACGCCCCGGTGCGATCGATTGCCCTGGCCTCGCGCGGCCGCATGTTCGTGGCCGGCCACGACGACGGCACGATCAGTTCCTACTACATGGTCAGTGGCGAACGGCTCGGATCGACGAAGCTCGACGACGCGGCATCCATCGCCGCGGTGGCCATCAGCCCCAAGGAAGACGCCCTGGTCGCGGCCACCGAAGGACGCGTGGCCCGGTTCGAGTTTGAACCCCGCTACCCGGAAGCCAGCATCCGCACGCTGTTCATGCCGATCTGGTACGAGGGCTACGGCGGCCCCGAACTCATCTGGCAATCCTCGGCCGCCAACGACGACGCCGAACCCAAGCTCTCGTTGATCCCGCTCATCTTCGGCACGCTGAAGGCGACCTTCTACTCGATGATCTTCGGGGCTCCGGTCGCGCTGCTCGCGGCGATCTACACGAGTGAGTTTCTCAATCCCAAGATCAAGTCGATCGTCAAGCCGACGATCGAACTCATGGCCTCGCTGCCCAGCGTGGTGCTCGGCTTTCTCGCCGCCCTGGTCTTTGCCCCGTACATCGAACGGGTGATTCCGGCCACGCTCGCGGTCTTCTTCACCGTGCCGTTCGTCCTGCTGCTGGGGGCGTTCCTCTGGCAGTTGCTTCCTTCGCGCACCGCCATTCGCTGGGCGCAGCACCGCATCGTCCTGATCACGCTCACCCTGCCAATCGGCGTTTGGCTCGCCCTGGCCCTCGGCCCGTGGCTCGAAGCCCTGCTCTTTGATGGCAGCCTGCGGCTCTGGCTGGACGGACTTCGCAACCGCGGCGAAGGCGGCACCAATCCGGTCGGCGGCTGGGTGATGTTCCTGATGCCGGTGTCGGCCCTGGTGGTCGGCTTCGTCATGATCCGCTTTGTCGGCCCGATCATCCGGCGACGCGTGGACGGCGACCGCCGCACGATGGCCACGATCGACCTCGTGAAGTTCGCCGTCGGCACGGTGCTCACGATCGGGCTGTCGATCCTGGCCGGCGTGTTGCTGGGCGGAGCCGGCTTCGATGTCCGGGCCCCGCTGCCGGGCATGGGCTCCTTCGTCGACACGTTCGATCAACGCAATGCCCTGGTGGTCGGCTTCGTGATGGGCTTTGCGATCATCCCGATCATCTACACGATCGCCGACGACGCCCTGTCCACCGTGCCCGATCACCTGCGGGGCGCTTCGCTCGGGGCGGGAGCCACACCGTGGCAGACGACGGTTCGCATCGTGGTGCCCACGGCCATGAGCGGCCTGTTCAGCGCCTTGATGATCGGCCTCGGCCGAGCCGTCGGCGAAACGATGATCGTGCTCATGGCCCTCGGTAATACGCCGGTCATGAACGCCAACGTCTTTGAGGGGGCCCGCACACTGTCGGCCAACCTCGCGGTCGAATTGCCGGAGGCGCCGATCGGCAGCACGCATTACCGCGTGCTCTTCCTCGCCGCCCTGCTGCTGTTCCTCATGACCTTTGTGCTCAACACGATCGCGGAGTCTGTCCGGCTCCGCTTCCGCAAGCGGGCGTACCAGCTATGACCTCGATGCCTGCCGGTTCCCCGGCTGTTCCGCCCTCGGATCCAGACACTGATCCGCAGACTGATCCGGCGAGCGATCCGGCGACGAAGCGCCGCGCCCGGGTGATCCGTACCAACCTCGGGGCCTACGGCGAACCCATGCTGTGGCTCACCGGTGGCGCCCTCGGCCTGTCGGTCATCATGATCGTGGGCTTGCTCGCGCTCGTGATTCGCATGGGACTCGGGACATTCTGGCCGCAGCCGATCGTTCAAGTCGTGTTCCCCGACGGCCGAACGTTGATGGGCGAAGTGAGCCGCACGGATTCGTTCGCTCCGACCGACTCGTCGGTGGAGGCGTACGCGGGCACGGTGCGGCAGCGCGTGGACGCCGAACTCGCCGCGGGCGAGGGCGAACTCACCCGCACGCTGCTGCGAACGGGCAACTACCGGCAAACCAACACGCACTTCGACTGGCTGGTCGACGCGGAAGTCGCCGAGCGCACGCGCCCGGAGTGGGCGATGGTGGTCGAGCGTTTGGAGTGGGGCCGCTTCTACGGCATTCCGACGGCGTTTCTGCTGGACGGAGAGGCCGTGGCCGATGGATCCGAAGCCGCATGGCAACGATTCAAGGCCGAGCACGGCGCGGTTCGCGACCGATGGCACGAACGCAATGCCCTGCAGAAGCATGACCTCGGCGATCTGGCCCGCCAGCGAGAACGTGCCCGACTGGCCGTGCGCGAAGTCGAGATCGCCTTCGACATCCCGAGTCAGTGGGCCACCGCGGCCCGCGACGTCCACCGCGCCCGCATGGCCGCCGCCGACCCGGACGCTCCCGAGTCCGCGGCCCAGCGTTTGGTCGAGGCGGAGAACCGGCTCAGCCGGCTCGAAGGCTTTGACGTCACGGTGGACGACGACGCCCGCGCCGCATACGACGACGCGCTGACCGAGTTTCAGGCCGTGGTGCAGCGGACGGAACAGGCGAACGTCGCGATCATCGCCCGCATTCGCGAACTCGACAGCGAGAACGCCCGCTTTGAGCTGGTCTTCGACACGGCGGCCGGCCAGCCGGTGACCGTGCCCCTCGACCAGATGGTGCGGGCCTACCCGCCGAACCAACTCTCGCTCGGGCAGCGCTTCGGCGTCTACTTCAGCCGGTGGGGCGAGTTCCTCACCGCCGATCCGCGGTCGGCCAACAGTGAAGGCGGCGTCTTCCCGGCAATCATCGGCACCGTCCTGATGACGCTGATCATGGCCCTCCTCGTGGTGCCGTTCGGCGTGACCGCCGCGCTGTACCTCCGCGAGTACGCCCGCAGCGGACCGGTGGTCAGCATCGTCCGCATCGCGATCAACAACCTCGCCGGCGTGCCGTCGATTGTCTTTGGCGTGTTTGGCCTGGGCTTCTTCTGCTACGGCGTCGGAGCGTTCATCGACGGCGGCCCGAGCCCGGCGACGGTCCTGCCCAAGCCGCAGTGGTTCGGCCTGCTCGCCGTGGCCGCGGTGGTCGGCATGGGCGCGTTCCTGGCCACGCTGGCCAGCGTCACCAAGCCGGGCCAACCGGTCGTCGGCCGCAAGCGGATCTTCCGCAACGTGGCCGGCTTCTTGTGGCTGGCCGCGAGCCTGGGCGGCATCGGCCTGATCGCGGTGACGCCGTTCTTCGACGGCTTCTTCCAGGCCCAGCTTCCCAACCCGACCTTCGGCAAGGGCACGTTGGTCTGGGCCTCGTTCACGCTGGCCTTGCTGACGTTGCCGGTGGTCATCGTGGCGACGGAAGAAGCCCTTTCCGCCGTGCCGAACTCGATGCGCGAAGGCTCGTACGCCTGCGGCGCGAGCAAGTGGCAAACGATCCGCCGCATCGTGCTGCCCCGGGCCATGCCCGGCATCATGACCGGCATGATCCTGGCCATGGCCCGCGGAGCCGGTGAAGTCGCCCCCCTGATGCTCGTGGGCGCGGTCAAGCTCGCCCCGGAGCTTCCTGTTTCGGCGAGCCCGTCCGAGTACTTCGGCGTCAACCGAAGCTTCATGCACCTCGGGTACCACATCTACGACCTCGGCTTCAAGAGCCAGAACAGCGAGGCGGCCAAGCCGCTGGTGTTCACCACCACCCTGCTGCTGGTCTTCCTGGTGGCCACCCTGAACCTCTCGGCCGTCTGGCTGCGGTCACGGCTCCGACGCCGATTCGTCGGCATGAAGTTCTGAGCCCGCTTCCATTCTCCGCCTCCATCGCGATCGCCCCCTCGGATGCCCTCCCGGACGTCCATCACCCCTCGGACGCCCTCCTGGATGTCCTCTGGGGGCCCGCTCCCGGATTGGTACGATGCAGCACGAGTCCACCACCATGACCGCTCCCGACGCCAACGACCTTCCTTCCTCGGTTCCCGCCGCCTCCGGTGGCGATGTGGCCATGCCCCCCGCGGGCGTGCGTCCGGATGCCGGCCACGCGGGCGGACCGGCCCACGACCCGGCGTCCCCGCCATCTCGCGTCCGGCGACCGGGCGACGGCGAAGAGAACATTCTGGCCCGCATCGCCCGCGGCGAAATCGTCCCGAGCGTGGTGCACGAAGAACTGGCTGCGGCCGAGTGCGCGTTGTCGATCGATGACTTCAACCTGTGGTACGCGGCCAAGCAGGCCCTGCACCACAACTCGTTGAACATTCCCCGCGGCATGGTGACGGCCCTCATCGGCCCGTCCGGCTGCGGCAAGTCCACCCTGCTTCGGTCGGTCAACCGCCTGAACGACCTGCTGGACATCGTCCGCATCACCGGCGACATGACGCTCAATGGCGACTCGATCTACGACCCTGCGGTCGACGTGATCGAACTGCGCAAGCGCATGGGCATGGTCTTCCAGAAACCCAACCCGTTCCCGATGACGATCTTCGAGAACGTGGTCTACCCGCTGCGGATTGACGGCGAGCGTTCGCGTTCGGTGCTCGAAGGCGTGTGCGAACACGCCCTCCGCGGGGCGGCCCTCTGGGACGAAGTGAAGGATCGCCTGCACGAGAACGCCCTCGGCATGTCCGGCGGCCAGCAGCAGCGCCTCTGCATCGCCCGGGCCATCGCGGCCGAGCCCGAAGTGCTGCTCCTGGATGAGCCGTGCTCCGCCCTCGACCCGATCGCCACCGGCAAGATCGAGGAGCTCATCCGCGAGCTTCGCGGCCACTACACGATCCTGATCGTCACCCACAACATGCAGCAGGCCCAGCGGTGCAGCGACTTCACTGCCCTGATGTACCTGGGCCAGATTGTCGAAGCCGGCCCGACCGTCTCCATCTTCACCAACCCGGTGCGGCAGGAGACCGAGGACTACGTGACCGGCCGCTTCGGCTGAGGTCGCGAGAAGTCGGGACCGCCGCCGGGACCGATGTCGAGACCGCCGCCGAGACCGATGCCGGATGCATTGCCGCCATCGGCGGAAGGCCCGACGGAGGCCCTCGCCGCCAGCCCGCAGCCGGGCGGGCGCGGGACAGGTTTTCAGGCGTCGAATGCATCCGCCCGCGCATTCTCTGCGCGGCCCCGCGCCGGCGTTTTCAAGTCCCCCAGCCCCCCAACCATGAACGTTTCGCTATCGTGATTCGTCGCGTTCCGCCACTTCTGGCCCTTTCCGCTCCCTCCAGCCCCGATCGATCCCCGCCATGAATACCGGTCTTCCGACCCATCTCCGTGAGATTCGACGGGCCCTGATGGCCATGAGCGCGGTGGTTGATGAGCGCTCGGGCGTGGCCCTGGACTGCCTGGATCAGGCGGATTTCGCCGCGGCCGAGAGCATTCGCCACGGCGACCGCGAGGTTGACGAGCGCGAACTCGAGATCGAACGCATGTGCATCGAGGCTCTCGCCCTGCACGCCCCCGTTGCCGGCGACCTGCGAACGCTGCTGGCCACGCTGCGCATCAACAGTGAGCTCGAGCGGCTCGCCGATCTGGCCAAGTCCATCGGCAAGCGCATCCTGCACCTCGACCGCCTCGGCTACCTGACGACGCCGGAAGTGATGCGGCGCATGGCCCGCACCGTCCGGGCGATGATCGCGTCGACCTTCGATGCCCTGTCCCGCAATGACGCCGACCTCGCCCGTGAAGTCCGGGCCAACGACGCCCAGGTCGATGAGTTCCAGCGGATCATTCTCGACTGGACGCACAACGAGCTGCTCAAGACCGAGAGCCCGGCGAACGAAGCGGCCGTCGACCTGCTGACGATCGCAAAGAACCTGGAACGCATGGGCGACATGTGCACCAACATCGCCGAGGACATCATTTACATGGTGGACGGCGAGATCGTGCGGCACACGCGCGTGTGAGGGCGACGAACCGGGCTTCTCCGCCCGCGGGGACCGAGCGTCCCAGGCTTCCTGGACGCCCGGACGCCCGAACGGTCGAACGCCCGGACGCCCGGATTCAGCCGCCCGCTTCCAATGCATCCCACGCCCGCTGCACGCGAGCTTCGCTCGCCGGTTCGGCCGTGCCCAGTTCCTGGGCGAACAGGGCCATGCGGTACTCCTCCACGAGCCAGCGAAAGGCTTCGACCCGGGCGTCGTCGCGGCCGCGCTCTGCGTCGGCCGTCATTCGGGCGATGAGCCGGTGCTCCCAACCGTGGATGACGGCCATGCGCTCGGCATCCCGATCGGGGCCGATGGCTCGGAACCGCTCGAACCGCTTGGCGATCCCGGCCAAGTAGCGCGGGACGTGGACCAATCGAGCCCACGGCACGGTGGCCAGCGCATCGGGCGGAACCAAGTTGGACAGGTGGCGACGCGCGTCATCGCGCAGCGGCTGGAATGCTGGCCGGTCGTGGGCATCGATGACTTCTTGCACGTGCACGTACCACCCGAGCATCGCGTGGACCACCCCGCCGACATCGGCTGACCGCTCACGGAGGCTGGTCCAGCCGGCGTCGAGCAAGGCGCCGAAGGCGCGGCGATCGCGCGGCGGCGTGCGCCCGTCGAGGAACGCACGTTCGCAGGTCAGCAACATGAACGCTTCGTCGAAGGGTGGCGCGGTTCGGCCGGGCACGGCGGCGATGCCGCGGTAACGCAGCCGCATCGTGTCGATGTCGGGGACCCAGTCGAGCTGAGCCTTGAGTTCCGCCCGGCAAGCGAGCAGCAGCAGTCGGCGCAGCCCGAGATGGTGCATGCGGGCCGCGGCGTCCTGCGATTCGATGACCCGCAGGCCGACGTCCGCGCCGCGGTCGACCAGCGCCGGGAAGCCTCGCACCGGCATGCCGCCAACCCGAATCTCGACGACCTCCGGCAACTCGCCGACGTCCCAGTCGGTGATCCCGTCGCGCCGCCAACGCGCGTCGCCGGCGCCGGCGAGGGCGTCGCGGGCGCGGCCGACATGCGCGGCCCGCAGTCGTTCGAGATCGCGGCCGGCACCGAGCACGCGGCCGCGGCCGTCGATCACCTGAATCCGCATGTGCAGATCTGGCTCGAGACGTTCGAGATCGAAGTCCGCAGGCCGGACCGGCTCGACGTCCGCCGGGCGGTTGGGATCGATCGAGCGTTCCGTCAGGGCATCGGCCAACGCGGCCCGCAGACCTCGGGAGCCGAAGGGAAGTTGGGCCGAAACGCTGGCCGCGACCTCGGCCGCCGGGACGAACAGTCGCCGCTTCGCTCCGGGCAGCGCCCGAATCATCCCCAGCACCTTTTCCGGGAGCCTCCCTGGCACCAACCACTCCAGGCGGTCCATGGAGAGTTGCCCGAGCAGGCTGACCGGTACCGTGAGCGTGACACCATCATCCTCGGCCCCTGGCTCGTTGCGATACGACAGCGGCAAGTCGTTGTCGCCGACCCGCAGGGTGTCGGGGAACGCATTGGGATCGAGTCCAAGCAGGCCGGCCGCGGCCTTCATGTCGCGGGCGGCGGCGACGTCGTGGCCTGATTCCGACGACTTGGAACGCCGCCGCCGCCCGCGTTTAGCGCCCGGACTCGCCTCACCGGAAGGGGTCGACGTACTGGCGGGGGCAGAAGCGGCGATGGAAGAAGAAGAAGAAGAAGAAGAAGCGGAAGCGGAAGCGGAAGCGGAGGCGGAACCGGAAGCGGAGGCGGAACCGGAAGCGGAAGAAGAAGTGGAAGCGGAGCCAGAAGCCGAGGCAGAGCGAGCGGCGCTCGCCCCAGCGGCATCCCGAGCCGACGTGGCACCGGGCGATGATTCGTCGCCGAGGGCGGGAATCCCGAGACTCGAACCCAGCGTGACAACGCGGGAACCACGCGGCGGCGGAGTGGAAGCATCGGACGGACGGACGGAAGATGAGCCAGGACGTTCGCTGGAAGCTGGGCCGAAAGCTGGACCGAACGCTGGGTCCGCGGATTGACCGGGCGGGCGGTCGCCAAGCGAAGGAGACGCCGTGGACCGGTCCGAACCCGGGGCGGGATCCGATTGAACGCGAGCTTCCGGCGCGACGAGGTCTTCGACCGACATCTGCAAGCGAGCTTGCCGGGCGGCAGCGCGGGCGGAACGTGACGCCGGCTCACCGCGAGTTGCCTCGCCACCTTCCAACCACGCGTGCAATGATGCCGCGTCCACCACTTGAACCGGCAGCCGGTCTTCGTAGAACGCGAACTGCAGACCCGTCTCGACCATCACGTCGTGGCGTCGCTGCCGACGCTCAAGCTCGTTGATCGACTCGATGATCCGCCCGTTGTGGGCAAAGAACGGTTCACGGCAATCGAATTCACGTTCGACCAATGCGTGGTGGATGAACAGCTCGCGGGCGGCCCGCCGATCGACCGTTCCGTAGTCGACGGTCCGGCCGCGACCGAGTTCCTGGCCGAAGAGCGTGAGCCGCTCGACGCACACCACCCGCCCGGTGTCTCGGTCCCAGCGCGGTTCACGGTGGTTTCGCCGCACAAGATGCGACGCCGCTCGCTCGACATCGTCCGGCCGGACGCCGGCGACAATGCGGCCCCAACGGTCGGTTGTCTCCACAACTTCACCGGCCATGATCCAGTCGGGCGACTGCTTTTTCAGCGTCGACGACGGATGAATACGCAGCGTGCCGCCGCGAGCCCCCTTGTAAAACGCTGGGGCTTGTTCGTCGCGAATTGCGACGTTCGAGAGCAAGCCGGTGAGCAGGGCACGATGGACCGCCGCATCGTCGCGATCTCGTCCCGTCGCATCGCGGGCCCGCTCCGCCCGGACCGCCGTCGATCCACCCGGAGTGACGTCGATCAACTGGCGGTGCAAATCCTGCCACTCCCGCATGCGGGTCCAGTTCAGAAAGCTGGCGATGCACCAGCGTCGGTGCCCGCTGGATGAGCGTTCGGCCCGTTCTTTCGTCCAGGCATCCCAGAGGTTCAGGTACGACAGAAAGTCGCTGGATTCGTGCCGGTGGACCGCGTGTGCTTGATCCGCGGCAGCCCGCTTTTCGACCGGTCGTTCGCGGGGATCCTGGACCGACAACGCGGCGGCAATCACCGAGATCTCGGTAAAGCACGCCTCATCCAAGCCCGCCAACAACATCCGGCCGATGCGTGGGTCAACCGGCAGTCGGGCCAGACGTCGGCCGAGATCGGTCAACTCCTCGCGCGCATCGAGCGCCCCGAGTTCAACCAGCGTGTCGTATCCGTCGCGGACCGCCGCCCGGCGCGGCGGTTCGACAAAAGGAAACGCCAGCGGATCACCGAGCCGCATGGACTTCATCCGCAAGATGACGCCGGCGAGATTGGTGCGTTGGATCTCCGGGGCGGTGAACTCGTCACGCAGGTCGAAATCGTCCTGGGCGTACAACCGGATACAGATGCCCGGCGCAACGCGGCCGCAACGACCGGAACGTTGATTGGCCGAAGCTTGTGACACGGCCTCGATGGGGAGTTGCTGCACCTTGGTGCGCGCCCCGTATCGACTGATCCGCGCCAGACCCGTATCCACGACCGACCGAATGCCTGGAACGGTGATCGACGTCTCGGCCACGTTGGTGGCCAGCACGATGCGCCGGCGACCGCCCGGGCGGAAGATCCGTTGTTGTTCTTCGCCAGAAAGACGGGCGTACAGCGGCAGAATATCGAGGGCCCCGTGGGGACCGCGACCGTCGCCGGCCGGCTGCAGTTCACGTCGCAGGGCTCGCGCCGCGTCGCGGATCTCGCGTTCGCCCGGGAGGAACACCAAGATGTCGCCAGCGTTTCGATCGGGCAGCAACTCACGAACCGCGTCGACGATCGGCTGCTCCCACTGAGACGGATCGATGCCGTCTGGCGTGCGCCGTCGCGAGCCAGACCGTCCACTGCCGGCCTGACCGCCGGGCTTTCCGCGCGGACCTCGTCCGCCGCCGCCACTGCCACTGCCACTGCCACTGCCGCCGACCGAACTGTCCTTGCCAGCGTTGCCGCTGTTGCCGCCGCCGCGCTGCATACCCCGCCCGCCGCCGAGTATGCCGCCGCGGGGCCGCGATCCTTCCCGCTCATTCGCAGCCGCGGGGCCGTCTTCGCCGCCGACCGGTCGATACCGCAGCTCGACCGGATACGTCCGACCGGAGACTTCGATGATCGGCGCATCACCAAAGTGCTCACTGAATCGCTGGGGATCGATCGTCGCCGACGTGATCACGATGCGCATGTCCGGCCGGCGCGGCAGCAGCGTGCGCAGGTAGCCCAGCAAGAAGTCGATGTTCAGACTGCGTTCGTGGGCTTCGTCGATGATGATCGTGTCGTACGACCAGAGATCTGGGTCGCTCGGGATCTCGGCCAACAAGATGCCGTCGGTCATGACCTTGACCAACGTCTCTTTCGAGGTGACATCATTGAAGCGAACGGTGTAGCCCACCCGATCGCCGACCGTCGTCTTCATTTCTTCGGCCAAACGCGAAGCGATGGCTCGGGCGGCCAAACGCCGCGGCTGCGTGTGTCCAATCAAGCCTTGAAGTCCGCGACCCGCATCCAAGCAGATCTTCGGAAGCTGGGTCGACTTTCCCGAGCCCGTCTCGCCGCACACGATGACGACTTGGTGCTGGCGAATCGCCTCGGCGATCTCATCCGCCCGCTCGGACACCGGCAATTCCGGCGGATACGTCACCGGCGGGACGAGCGCCGAACGTTCGACCACGCGCGCCTTGAGTTCGGCCGGTGACGGCCGGCGCACGCGGCGACGGCCGGACGATGCGTGCGACGCCCCAGAACGATCGGAAGTCGCGCGCGAACCGTCGCGGCCGGATTGCTTCGACGTCGTGCTGCCGCTTGACTGCCGGGCTCCGCGCGAAGCGCTCCCCTCCCCCGAGCCCGACCGTGTCCGGCGCCCACGTCGGGAGCCCGAGCCAGAACCTGAATCTGAACGAGACTCGGAGCCAGACCTGGAGCCGGCCCCGGTGCCAGAAGCGGAGCCAGACCGAGAGCCAGACCTGGAGCCGGACTCGGAGCCGGTGCCGGACCCGGAGCCAGACCTGAAGTCAGACCCGGAGCCGGAGCCGGACCCAGAGTCAGACCGTGCCCCGGACGCCGGGCCGGAGCCGGAATCCGAGTTGGGCCGCGACTCGGCGCTCCGGGACCGATCGCTCTCACCGCCGCCCGCGCGCCCCTTCTTCCGGCGGCGCCGCCGGCGAGTTGGCGAGTCGCCGGAAGCCCCCGGCGAGTTGGATGGATCGTCAGGGGCCATGGAACGGGCTCGTAACAGGACGGGGCGAAGACAGCGATGCGGCGGTAAAAGCGGCGATCCAGCATCGTATGGGGCCGTCGGACCAGGAATCCGCCCAAACCCTTGACCGAGCGACGGGACCAAGTACTATTAGCCGCAGTACTGCGTATCACAGTGGAGTCGCGATGACCGCCCAACTCGATGAACTTGGTGACCTCCAGCGGCAGATCCTCGAGACGATCTGGTCCCGGCGCGAAGCGACGGTGGCCGACGTGCGAGAGTCGCTGGCGGTGGACGGCCGCGATCTGGCGTACACCACGGTGCTCAGCACGATCCAGAAGCTCGAAAAGCGAGGCTGGCTCACGCATCGCACCGAAGGCCGAACGCATGTCTACCGCTCCGCCCGGTCACGGGAGGACGCCGGTCGGGGCAGCGTCCGAGGCCTCGTCGAACGCCTCTTCGGCGGCCGCTCGGCCGTGGTGATGCAACATCTGGTGGACGATGAACGTCTGACCGGCGGCGAACTCGCGGAGCTGCGAGCGATGATCGACGCGCGAATCGACTCCCTCGAACCCGCCTCGGGACGCCCGTCAACGGAGCCGACCGATGCTCAATGATCTGACCGCCGGCTGGCGCCTGCTCGCGGACGCCGCATGGCAATCCACCCTCATTCTTGGCGTCGCATTGCTCGCCGCATGGCTGCTTTCCCGCCGCCCAGCCCGGGCCCATGCCATCCTCTTGTGCGGCCTGGCCGCGGCAATTGCTCTGCCGCTTGCCTCGGCCGCAGCTCGACTCGCCGGACTCGGCCTCTTCCGTCCAGCCGCGGTGGCCGAGCCAACCCCCTCGACTCCGGCCGGAGAATGGTTGGTCCCCACCGCGACCGCGGACGCAGCATTCTCGCTGTTGCCCATCGTGGCGACCGGACTGCTGATCGCGTGGGCGTTCGTCAGCGGGGTGTTGCTCGTTCGACTCGCGATTCTGATCGTGCGCACGCGGCGATTCGTCCGCCTCGCGGTGCCGCTTGCGTGCGTGGATCTCAGCCGACGAATCCGACGAGCCGCCATCGCCGCCGGCAGCGCATCCCCCTTGCCCATGATTCGCGTGCACCCGTCGATCGCCGCCCCCGCCGCCGTGGGCCTCATCGGCCACCGCTGCCTCGTGGTTCCGGCCGACCTCGATCGACTGTCGGATGACGAACTCGCGGCCGTCCTCGCCCACGAGCTCGCCCACCTGCGGCGACGCGACCACCTTGGAGCGTTGCTCGCCGACGCCTTTGTGGCCGTCCTTCCGTGGCAACCACTTGGATGGCTCGCCCGGCGTCGAACCGCGCTGCTGCGAGAACTCACCTGTGACGCCTGGGCCGTCCGCGCTGTTCCCACGCCCGCGGACTACGCCCGACTCCTGTATCGCTTTGCCGCGCGCCTGAGCGCGGCGAGCGATGCGTCGTCAACCGCCACGCCTCCCGCCTCATTGGCCATGGCCGCCGGCGACATCCGCCGCCGGGTCGATGCAACCCTGGATGATCGTCAGCGTGAACCCGCCGCCGGCCGGGCCTGGCTCGGCGGCCTCTTGGTTGCGTCGGTACTCGTGGTGGGCGGCCTGTCGGTCATGCACGTCCGCAAGAGCACGCCCGGCCCGGCGACGGTGCTGGCCTCCGGACAGGGTTCACCGCTTGGCGGCTGGGAAGATCCCAAGATCGTCGGCGGCAAGGAAGGCGAATCGGCCCCGCTGCTCGTCTCGGCCCGCGAGCTCGATTTCGGGATCGTGGCCCCCGGCGAAGCCGCCGATCGCACCCTCAGCATCTTCAATCCCGGACGCCGCGGACTGGTGATCGAAGCGATTCGGGCCGGCTGCGGCTGCACGACCCTCGAGTTCGACGGCCCCGTCACACTCGCGGCGGGTGCTTCCATTGACTTGCCGGTTCGCATGAAGGCCGACGACAAGCCGGACGTGGTGAAACGCAAGTCTGTGAGCATCGTCGTCCGCGACTCCCGCCCGCTCACCGTATACGTCCAGATCGCCTCGACCGGAGCGGCGGCCGACGACACGAGCGACGCCGGCGAGCTCGTGGCCGACAACGCGAACGCTCCGACCTGATTTCATCATCGCACTGACTCGCTCGCCGATCGACGGCTTCTCGCCCGGCCGGCCCAACTCGTTTCGCATCCAACTTTCTTTCTCGTTCATGTTTCGCCTCGACCGCGAGACCGGGTATCACGCGCGCACATCGCGCGCATCCAGCACCACCAACAGCACTGCCTTCAACCCTCGGTGCTCACTTCCGCCCCCACCGGCAACCGCGCGATCACTGCGCGCTGCCTCACATCCCTACGGATCCTGACCATGCATACTTCTGCACCCCACCATGCTCCCGCTCGGCGCATTCCTTCTGGCGTCACTCCCAAGTCATTCATTCTCGCCGCCGCGACCCTCCTGTCCGCGACGGTGACGACCAGCGCCCTCGGCCAAGACGACACCCCGTTCGCCTTCGCCACCGCCGCCGCGGTCGCCGATTCCATCGTCTCGGGCGATGCGACGGTGCTCGATGTGCGTTCCATCGGCGCGTATCTGGCCGGACACGCTCCGGGCGCCCTTCATTTCGATGACGAATCTGTCCGCGGACCGCGCGGCGGCCTGCCGGTGCAGTTCCGCCCGACCCATGAACTTCGCCGCATGCTCAAGACCGCCGGCGTTTCGTTCACGCGGCCCGTCATCTTGATGGGCGCGGCCGATGACCCGCTGGCCGCGACCATGGTCGCCCACGTCTTGCTCCAGACCGGCCATTCGGATGTCAGCGTCGTCGACGGCGGCTGGGATGCCTGGGCGGCCAATCATCCGGTGACCCGAACGTTTCCGACGGACCGGCTGGCCGCATCGGCCGCACCCGCGCCCGCGACCGACACGCTGGAGATGAATCCTGACGCCGACGCGTCCAGCACCGGCGACACCGGCCACTCCACGAGCCAGACCATCGGCACCGTCACCCTCGACGACATCCGGGATGACGTCGGCTGGAACGAAGTCGTCTTCGTCGACGCGCGGCCGGCCCGGCACTACCGCGGCGAAGTTCCGGCGTGGCCGCGCTCGGGACACATTCCCGGCGCCATCAACCTCGATTGGACGCGTTTGGTCGAAGCCGACAACCGCCATCGGCTGCGCCCCGAAGCGGACCTGCGACGCATCGTGTTCGAAGACATCGGCCTGAATCCTGACGCCCAGACGATCGTCTACTGCGGCACCGGCCGCGAAGCGACGTTGCTCGCCCTCACCCTTCGACACACGCTCGGCATGTCCGACGTCTCCCTCTTCGAAGGGTCGTGGGTCGCGTACGCCGCCGATGCATCGATGCCCAGTGAAGTTGGCCCGCGCGTCGCGCCCCGCGTACGCGTCCGCCGCGATGGCGATGTGTCGTTCAGCGCCCAGCCCGACTTGGCGACGCTCAAGTGGCTGGCCAACGACGGCGTCCGCACGGTCGTCAACTGCCGCAGCGCGTGGGAACACGGCAACCGCATGCCGTATACCGATGCCGACGCCGCGAAGCTCGGCCTTCAGATCATCAACATTCCGCTCGGCGGCGATGACGGGTACGACCCGGCCGCGGTCGCCCAGCTCAACGACGTGATCGCGTCAACCGAGGGCCCCATGCACATCCACTGTTCAAGTGGCGGGCGAGCCCGGACGCTGTGGACCGCCTGGCTCATCGAGCACGAAGGCCTGACCCCGGACGCGGCGTTTGAACGCGTGGCCGCCATTGGCGGCGGGCCGTCAAGTCTTGAACGCCTCGTTGGCCGGCGCATGTCGGTCGAGGTGACCGACGAACCGGTGGCCACGCCCGAACCGTGATCGCATCTGGCCGATGACTGATCGCTCGCGTCCGAGCGCAGGCGAGCGGTCGCCGACGGCACATCGCGATCGAACGATCGCCGGCCAGTGATACATCCCGCTCGAGCCGACCACGGACTTCCGACCCCAGCCCGTGGTCGGCCAACGGCGGACGGCGAACGGCCAACCCGGCCAGTGGCCGGGAAGCAGCGATCAGAAAGCAGTGATCAGGAGAGCGTGACCAGGAAGCTGCGACCGTCAAACTGGGACCAGCAAACTGCGACCAGCGAACTGCGACCAGCGAACTGCGACCAGAAAACAAGGGTCACACACGCCGCGGATTCATGGTGCCCCGGCGGCTCGGGTTCGATTGAGTGGTGCATCCTGCTCGATCCATCCGGCCGCCGGGGACGTCCGCGCGTGCATGGCCGTCATTCCCACCGGACAATGATGGCTTCGAGTTTCGAAGTCGAACCTTCCGGTTCCGCGTCCGGCCCAAGCCCTCCTCCAGCTCCCCGGCCTGCGGCATCGACGCCAGCGAGCGACCGGTGCACCGGACGCCGCGGATCGGCGAGAATCTGCTCGAGCCGGCGCCACCGATCGGTTCCGGGTTCACCCAGTTCGAGCGTCCATGGTCCCCGGCCGGGAACTGGCATGCGCTGCCCCGCAATCACCCGGCCGGCCGCGACGATCTGGCCCTCGCCATCTCGGACCACGACCACCGGTTCGTCAACCGATTCGACGATGATCGGCGCGAGCGCCCAAGCCGAGTCGCCGTGCATGTTGTCCAAAACGCCGACCGTGCGCGGCCAATGCGGATAGACCGCTTCCGGCTCGGCCGACCGCGGCCATGCCTCGAACGTGATCCGCCGCGTGGATCGTTCGAGCCGGACAATTCCGTACCCGGGCATCCGGTCATGCAATGCCGACGGCGAACGCCCGCTTCGCTGCGGATTCGCGACCGCATGCACCGTCATCAGGTTGCCGAATCCATCGCGTCGGTCGCCCGCCCACCACGGGGCACCTGGCCAAACAGCCGCCGCCGGCCCCGGCGGGTACCACCGGCGCGGCCACGTGTTGGCGATCGCCGGACTGCAGAACGCGTAGCCCGCGTCACCGTGTCGCTCGATGCCGTACTGCACCAGCGACGCCAGGTGCTGATCACCGCAGAGGTGAATCGCCGCCCCGGGCCAGATCGCTTCCAATGCGCGGCGACGCCCCGACATCGGCCATCCGTTGGTATCGAAGTCCGCCGCCAGCGACCATCCTTCGATTCGCTCACCGGGCGCAGGAATCATCGCCCGGACGGAATCGCTGCCCGATCGTCCTCCCGGCGGCAAGGTGGCCACCGCAGCCAGCGGCGTGGCCGAGAGCACGACTTTGGCCCACCGATCATTGGAGAAATCGACGGCCCAATCGGCAAGAAAGCGTTCTTGTTCGGCTCCGAGGAGTGGAGCGCGCGGTCGATCCGCATCGACCGCCCGGATGCCGGGGGCTTGGATCCAACCGTTTCGCACGTCGAACTCTGGCAGCTCCGGCCGTGGCGCGGCCTTGAACATGCGATCGGCCACCACCGCAAAGTCAACGCCGCCCCATTGGAACCGCGTCGTCCACGGCACGATGCCGATGCCAATCGGTTCGGGAATGGCCGATGGCGGCAGATGCGAAACCTGCGTGCGGTGCACCATGTTCACAAAGGCCGCCGACATCACGTACCCGCCCGCATCTTGCGCGGTCGTTCCGTTGGCCCGATCGGCGATCGCCGCCCGCCCACCGGCTCCCCAGATGTTGCCGTGGTACACGTCGTGATCGTCAGGAATCGAAAGCGTCGGGCGGTCACGTGTCAGCGGCCCAAAGCTCACACAAAATCGAAGCCATTTATCCAGGTAGTCGAGCCGCGCTCGTTCAGGCGACGCCCGAATCGCGCCAGTCACATCACCCTCGTAGAGCTGATCACCGGTGAAGACCACCAGGTCCGGATCGTGCGCCAGGACGCCGGCGACGGTGTCCTCGTGGGGGTACCACACGCCGGCGTTCGTCCAATCGCGGACGCCGGTCCATGACTTCTGGCAGTTCAGCGACGCGACGACCACCGGGCGATCCGACGGCGGTTCTGGCCGGATGCGTCCGGCCCAGGCGATGCGGGGATCACGGGGCGCGTTCGAAACGCTGGAAGCGACGGCGTCGACCCGCTCCGCGTCGCCCGAAGTATTGATCGAAGCGTCGCCAGATGCGTCGCCCGACGCAACGATCGGTTCACGCAGCACGACTCGGATGTCGCCCCCCGCCGCGCGCAGCTCCGTTGCCGCCGGGCCATCGGCGATGAATCGCCAGGTGCATGCGATCGGATCGTGCGGCGCGGTGGCGATGGCCTTCCACGCCCCATCGATTCGCCGCTCGAGCGTCGCGGGTCGCGGCTGGCCGTCGTCGAAGGGCACGCCCTGGGCCGTCAGCCGGATCGTGTCGCCGACCACCAGGTATTGCACCGAGACCACCGGTCCGAACTGGACGCGGCCGACATCGGTCCATCCGGACCCGGCGCCGTGGAAGTCATCGAACCAATCCACGAGCTGGTCTTCGTTCGCCCCACGCGGCCCGGAGCCATGGTGACTGACGAACGCGACGCCGCCGAGCACACGCTCGGATTCAAGTTCATCATGGACGGTTCGGCCGATGATCGCCCCGTCGCCATCGGATGTTTCCACCACCACCGACACGCGATCAGCGGCGACGCTCGCGCGGACGACAACCCGCAGCCAGACTGCGTCGAGTCCATGTGTCGCGGCTGCGGCGCCCGCATCTTCAACGGCGGACGGCGCCCGGCGCTGCCCCACGATCGCCGCCGCTTCGGCGTCTCCGGTCGCGCTGCTTCCAGCCAACGGTCCATTGAGGGTCCACCCCCCGCCGCCGCCAACCGCGCGTTCGAAATCGCGAAGCAGCGGTTGGCCCGCGTCATCGACCACCACCAACATGCCGCCGCCCGACCCCGGACGATGCTGCGTCAACGAGCGCCGCCAAGTGTCCGCCGGCGCATCGTCGCCGCCCTGGCCGACACCGAGGAGCAGTCCGCGAAAATCCTGCTGCGCGGCCAACATTGCATCGCCCGACACCGTTCGCCCCGACTGGCTCGCATTCGACGGGCTTGCCTCCGACTGGGGCAGGCCGACCCGCACGCGGAACGACGCGATCTCGGCGCCGGCGGCCGCCACGCCCCACGGGCCGACGCGTCCGGTCAGTACGTGTGCGGTACGCACCGGTACTCGGGGGCCGCCGCGCACGCACTCCAACCGCCCGGCCCGAATCCGCCAATCCAGCAGGCGGTTCGGCCGAATGGATGGCCCGGCCCAGCGACCGTCTGGCTGCGCCTCCCAATTGAGCGTGACGCCAGGAACGTCCGCCGCGATGGCCACGGATGGGACCACGCCGGCGACCCCGGCCACCCCGCGATCGATGGGCCCGCCCCCGACCTCCCCCGATGCTCCCGTGCCGATGAACGCCAGAAGGCTGAACGCCCCCGTCCAGATTCGTCGATGCTGCATGCCGTGACGCTACCACGACGTCGACCGCCCCGGCGCAAAACGACACGTGCGGCCCAGCATTCGCTGCACCGCACGTGTTCTCCGGGGGATGCCGGAGCTGAGCCAAGGTTGACTCAGCTGAATGTCATGTTGTCAGAGTCAGTTTCCGCCGCCGCCGCCGCCGCCGCCACGACCACCGCGTCCGCCGGCGTTGCCGCCACGACCACCGGCGTTCCCGCCGCGACCGTTGGCATCGCCGCCGTTGTCACGACCGCGTTGGAACCGGTCACGGTTCGCTGCGGTTCGCTCTTCACGGCTCAGTTCACCGTCGCCGTCGGTATCGAAACGCTCGATCAGATCGCGCTGCCGTGCTTCGCGTTCTTGCTCGCGGGTCAGCGGAAGCTCGGCGACCTGTTCTGGCGTCATCATCTCAACGAGCAGTGCCCGGTACCGCAGATCCATCTCGCCACGCTCTTCACGCAGGTCGCGGAGACGCTGGTCCACACGTTCTCTCTGCTCGGTCTCGCCGCCGCCACGACCCCGGCCGCCACCATTGGCGAACTGCGCGAATCGTTCGGCCATTCGTTCGATTCGGTCGACGATCTGAATGGCATCGACAGCGACCGTCTCCTGCTCCATCCGCAGGTTGTAGTCCGCCCGCTCTGCCGCGTACGCAAACTGCAGTTGCTCGACAGCCTCACGCACGTCCGGATCGAGGTCCTCAAATTCCATGATCGCGGCGAAGGTCCGATCGGCGATCGTGTCGCGGTGGATCGCCTCGAACGCTCGCCGGCTCCATTCGCTGCGGAAGCGGTTGACCGCGTCGCTGTCGGCTCCCGCTTCGGCCAACGTCAGGGTGGCGAACTCCACGTACCGCAGGTTGGTGTCCCGGACCGCCGAACGGACCTTTGCTTCCGTCCGGCTGAGGTCCAGGGCCAAGTCGACGTTTCGGGAACGCATCGCGTCCATGAAGCCGATCGCCTGCTTTTCCATGTGCTGATCGCGAGCCCGCAAAGCCACGTCGAGTTCCGTGTGGTACTCGGCGAGCATGGGCGTCAAGGCCTCGGCGGCCTCACCCAACGCGACGTCGGGCGATTGAGCAATCTGGCCGAGGTCGACGGACTCGCCCGACAGGCGGCCGGACCGCATCGATCGCAATCGGTAGATCTCTTGCAGCACCGAGGGGAACTCGGCGATCTGCTCCTCGGTCATGATGACCTGCATTTGCTCGGCCAGGGCTTCGGCCATGAGGGCACGCTCGCGCATCCACTCATCCAACAGCGCCGCCGTGGTCAGCGCCGCCTCGGCCCGTTCTTCATCGGTCGGCATCATGGCCTGCCACTCGGCCCGGATCGCGGTCATGCGCTCCTGCATCGTGGCCCGCATGGCTTCGAGACGAGCCTGGGTCGCTTCGTCCATGCCGCCGCCTTCGGCGTCGTTGTTGTTGTCACCGCCGCGGCCTCGGCCACGACCACGATCGCCCGTGAGCTCGCTCATCTCGGAACGCATGGTCCGCATCTCGTCGCGGAACGAGTCCATGCGGTCCCGCGTCTCATCGTCGATCTGCATCTCGGGACGCGCGGCTTGCATCTCTTCGCGCATCGCCTCGGAGGCTGCCTCGAACGCGTCGAGGTAGTCGAACAGCAGGATCTCGACGACGGCTTCCTGATCGGCATCCAAATCGAGACGACGGTCGATGACTTCAAGGTCGCGCCGCTCCCAACCGGGCCGGGCAAGCGAAGAGAACATGTTGCCGCCGCCGCCCCAGCCACCCCAGCCGCCGTTCTGGCGCCCATTCTGGCCGCCGGCCTGACCACCACGTTGGCCGCGCTGTCCGCGCTGGCCTTGGGCGCCGTTGCCACCGCGCTGTCCGCGTTCGGCTTGGTCGCCGTTTCCGCGTCGGTTCTGTGCATCGGCGGCATTCGTCAGCGTCAGCGGGGCGGCGAGCATCAGGGCGAGAGCGGCGGGGGTCGCCAGTCGTCCAAGTCGGGTGAACATCGGTGGGATCTCCGGAGAGCGGTCAGGGGGCACGCCCCAACGGCAATCGGGGGCAAGGGGGCAAATTCAGGGCGACACAACGCGAAGCCGAAAGCACAACGAAGGCTGGCGACCGAACGTCCGCGGGCCGCGTTGCGGGGCTCCACGAACGGAAGCCACCACGCAGGAGCCGCGAATGCTCCGACCTGCGAACCGGCGGTGGGTTGCACCAGCGGAACGGCCGGACCGAAAGGCGATACGCGTCCTCGGACGGGATCATCCCCACCGTCGGCGGGGTTTTCGGCGAGAATTTCCACCCGCGGGCTCGCTCGCAGACGATGGACGACAGACGATCACCGGCGGAACCGTCTGAGCTGTGCATCGGATGCCGCTTCAGATCAGATGCCGCCAAGTCGTGTTCGGGCCCCGATCCTGGCGTCGGCCGCCCAGGCCGGCAGAGCCGGGGGCGATTCCAGGGGTTCGGCCGGGCATGAGCACGTCGACAAGGCCGGGCACGAGCCCCCGGACGCCGGACCGCGACACGGCCCAAACCACGCCATCGCGGCGAACATGCATCGAACTGCACCGTACGTCCGCCAAGTACCTCGTTTCGCCCCACCTTTGAGCGACTTCTCCCGTGCCTGACGCCGCCTCTGATTCAGCGCCGAAGCCCCCCGGAGGGGCATCCGACGCGCTCGAGGCGACCCTCCGGCGGTGCTTGGACGGGGACCCAGACGGGTGGGCCGCGTTCGTTCGGGACTCCGCCGGGCTTGTCCACGCCGCGGTCAGACGCGCGGCCGGGGCCCAGGGAGGACCATCGGCCCACCGAGATGTCGACGACACGGTGCAGGATGTCTACCTCCGCCTTGTGCGCCGAGACATGGCCTTGCTGCGCAGGTTTGATCCGACGCGAGCATCACTTTCCACCTGGCTCACCGTCGTCGCCCGCTCCGTCACGATCGACATGCTTCGCCGGCGAGAGCTGGACACCGTCTCAATTGATGGGGCGGCCCACCCCGCCACGAACCTGGCCAGCCCCACTCCGGCGACCGCGGAAGAACCAAGCTCGGGCGGTCACGACGACGAGGTCCAGATCGGCTCGCTGTCACTCCATGGCCTCAGCGAGCGGCAACGGCTGGTGATTCGGATGCTGTTCGCCGATGGCCGAACCGTCGCCGAGGTCGCGGCCATGCTCCGGGTCGACGAGCAAACCGTCCGCAGCACCAAGCACAAGGCCCTGGTGCGGCTCCGGGCCGAGCACGCCCCCCCGGATGACTGATCGACCTGACGCCGAAATCTCCTTTCCCCGGGGATGCCCACCCCGCCGGCCCCGTATCCCATCGGACGACCCATGACTGACCCTGCCTCCAACCCGTTCCCGGACCCTGGAACCGGCCTTCCCGCCACCGATGGGATGGCCCGGGAAGCCGCATGGCTGGATGCGGCTGCGTGGCTCGACGATCGAATGACTCCGGATGAAGCGGCGGCGTTTGAAGCCCAGATGGCCGACGACACCGACCTCCGCCGGCTGGTCGCTTCGCTTCGACTGCAGCCGATCACCGCCGAAGACGCGGCCACTGCGGCGCCGACCGAGGTCGTCGCCCGGGCGATCGCGGCGATGGGCGACACGGGCGTGGCGAGCGGCACACGCGTCACCACCGCTACCACCAACGAATACGAGACCGATGCGACGCCGGGAGTGCACGCCCGCCCGGCGTCCATCGGACTCCGTCGCGAACGTTCCCAGCCCGCGGCGCCCTCGGCCCACACCCCCGCCCACACCCCGCTGCGCCGCATCGGACCGTGGCTCGGCTCGCTCGCCGCCTGCCTCGTGGCCGGATTCGTCGGCCTGCGGACCGGCGGCATCGTCGGTCGCCCGGCCGCCCCCCCGGACGCCCCCGAAGAAGTTGCGGCCATCGACCTTGAAGCACTGGACGACGCGAGCTTCGGCCTGTTCCGTGACGACGACGGCGGATCGATGCTTCTGACCGCGTACATCGCCGAGCCCGCCCCCGCGACGCTGTCGGAGCCGAACCCATGAGCCGATCCTTCGCCTGGCCGCTGCTCGCCATCAGCGCGTGCTTCAACGTGTTCTTCGCCATCGGATACGTGCGGGCCGAACAGCCAGCGACTCCGCGGGTGGATCCCCTGCCCGTCGCCGACCAACCGGCGACATCGCCCAACGGTCAATCGACCGATCGAAACGCAGCCGACGGCACGGGCCGCCGCAACGGCGCTCGCGGCGGCGCAAACGACTCCCCGCGCGACGGCGAGCGAGCGGGCCGACACCGCGGCCGGGCCGATGGCGGCTCGCGCGACGAACGGCGCACGCCGGCGATGGTGCTTCGCGAAGTCACCCGACTGCTCGAACTCGACGAAGATCAACGATCGGTTTTCAGCACACTGCAAAGCGATCTGCTCGAGGACGAACAGGTCTTCGGCATGGCCATCGACACCGTTCGCGCCGGCATGAAGCAGCGGCTGATGAATTTTCACGCGACGCCGGATGACCACCAAATCCAAGACGCACTGGCCAATGAAGTCGACCTTGTTCGACAGCGTCAACTCGCGCGGGCCGACCGTTTCGAAGAGTTCACCAAGGTGCTTCGTCCCGAGCAAATGGAGCGACTGCGAACGGCCATGGCCAATGCCGACCGCGAGAGCGCCCAAGGGCGTTCGAGTCGGTTCGACACGAACGGCGACGGGCAGATTGACGGCACGGAACTCGAGGCGATGCGCGAACGCCTGAACGAGCGTCGCAAGCAGTGGCAGGCCGACCGGGCCGAGATGGAACGCCAGTCACTGCAGCTGTTCGACGCCAATGGCGACGGACAACTCACCGGCGAAGAACGCGAAGCGGCTCGCAATTGGAACATTCTGCGGTGGTTTGACGCCAACCGCGACGGCGTGATCGACGACGAAGAACGCAAGACGATGGAAGAACGGCGCGGCCGCCGAGGCCGGGGCGGCGGCGGTGGCGGCGGTGGCGGTGGCGG
>JBGCEZ010000046.1:0-41054 GCA_045106735.1 Phycisphaerales bacterium
GTCGCCAGAGCAGGCCGCCAAGTCAAAGTGCAGCACCACGCCGTTGACGTTCGCGCTCTCGTTCGACTGGGACGACACCGCGGCGGCGATGGTGCGACCAGGGCCCGTGGCCACGCCGCCCACAAAGTCCGCTTCGCCGCCGGCGCCGATGTACACGCTCTCCCAGGTCACGAGACCGTCGGCATCGAGCTGTAGCAATCGCACGTCATTCGGGACGAGGGCTTGAGGACCTCGTTGGGTCGCAATGGCCACGACCCGGCCATCGGCATCCGCCGCCAGTTCGACCAATCGCAGCAAGGTGCCGGGCGCCGTGAGGACCGTCGACTGTTCGACCGTGCCGTCCGGCCCGATACGCTCGACGCGCTGCTCCGATCCACTGAACGCCAGCCAAGCCGAGCCTTCCTGGCCCGGCGCGGTGGCGGCGACCAGGTCAGCGGCGAGGTTGAATCCGCCCCCGTCGTCCGGACGCACGATGTCCCAGAGGATGTTCCCGTCTTGATCGAGGCGCGCGACCTGCGTCACCAAGATGCCGCCGGTCAGTTCTGGCGTCCCGGCCACGGTGACGGTGCCGTCGGCGTGCGGGGCCAGATGCAGATCGCTGGCCACGAAGTTCGTCTCACCGATGAGCGTGGTTTCCCACACGTCGGCTCCGGCGGGATCGATGCGACGCACGATGTAGCCAGCGTTGTCGCCGATCCGCGTGGTCGTGGACATGAGCAGATCGCCGTCGTCCAAGAACATGAGGTCGCCGATCTGGCCGAAGCCGTCGAACATCCACTCCCGGGCGAATTCGGCGTCGCCTTCGGCGTCCCAGGACTGGAGCCGGACGACGCCGGCTCCGTCCAGGCTCAAGGTGGCCAGGGCCCGGCGTCCGTCTGCCGCCGCCGCGACGTGCACATCGGGAAAGGCGAACTGGCCGCCGCTGGCGATGCGGTCTTCGCGCACCAGCTTGCCGCCGGCGATGTACGTCAGCAGGACCGCGTCGGTCTCGAGCCCGTCGCGTGCCCATCCGCCGACGAGGATCTCGTCGCCCGTGACGACGATGGTCGAGGCGACAGCGTCTCCATTGGGTCCGGCAAAGCACGACGTCCAAAGCAGTTCGCCGCCCCCGTCGACCGCCTCGGTGATGATCATGCGGTCGCCGATGGCGGTGGAACGCGAACTGAAGGTGGTGCCATCGGGGCCGATGGCCACGGCGGCGGCGAAGGCGTCCTCGGGCGATGTGGTCGTCCACCGGGGCGGTCCGGTGTCGCCGCCGGCGGCGATGGCCGAGGCGGGGGCGGCCACGAGGCACGCGGCGATGGCCGTGGCCAGGATCGGTGCCGCGTGCGCGGCGCGGGCGGCCGGGCCAGCGGGGATTCGATGGTCGGATCGGTGCATGTTCAGTCCTCCAAGTGAAAAGCGGGAACGAAACGTCGGCGAACCAGCGGATGTCTCGGCTCGAATCAGATCTTGCAACCCTTGGACGACTTTCGCGTCATTCGCCTTCGTCTGGCGCATCTTGGGCCTGTGGGGGCGGGATCCGGTGGTGGCCCGACGTTCTGCGCATCGCCGTTCGACATCTGTTCTGGAAGGACCGCCCATGCCGCTGCCGTTGTTCGCGTCGCCTCGAGTCTCCGCGTGGACATGGCCGTGGAGCCGACGGGTCGGTCGGCCGGGGCTTCGGCCACTGCTGCCGGGGCGGGGCATCGTCGCCGGCTTGGCGATCGCGCTCGCCGGAGCGACGGGGACGGTCGCGTCCGCGCAGCCCGGTGGCCGCTCGACCATGATCACGAGCGGCGACGCGGGCACCGTCGTCGTCACCCTCTTTGATCCGGACGTGGCGCTGCTGACCGCCCTCGACCTGCACCCGTCGGATCTGGGCGAGATCGCGGAGATCTTGTCGCTGAGTGAGACGCAGGCGGCGGTGGTGCTCGGGTACCTGCAGCGGCACGCGGCCGACGTCGAGGGGCTGGGCTTCGAGATTCCGCGGGTTGGCCGGGCCCTCGGCGGGCCGCCGGTGCCGCCGGGGGAGGATGCCGCGCCGGGCGTGGACCCGATCGACGCCATGGTCGCCGACGCGATGAAGGCGGCAGGCATCGATCCGGCGAGACTGGACAGCGACCTGGAGATGTCGCTCGGCATCGGCGTCGGCATGAGCATTGACTCCGAGGATCCCAACGCCGAACCGATTCCCAACGTCCAGGTGAGCCTGCGACTCGGGGCGGCGCCGGGGGTGTCGATCGGCGCCGAAGAGAAGGACGCGCTGGCCGCCATTGCCGAAGAGATCGCTCCCAAGATCGAGGCGATGACGCGCGAGCGCGCGCTGGAAGACTTTCGCCGCCAGCGAGAAGCTGAAGCCCAAGGGGCGCCACTGAATCCACTGGAAGAACAGAGCATCCACGGCGAGGCCGTGCGGCGCGTGGTGCGGGCGTACTTGGCGGACCGCGCGGCCATTCGGCGGCGCTTTGATGTAGCTGCGCAAGAGCTGCTGAGCGAAACGCAGGTGGCGGCCTGGCCGGCGTTCGAGCGGTGGGCCCGGCGGCGGCATACGTTGCCCTGGGGCGAACTGGCGATGGAGTCGGTCGACGTCTTGGAGATGGCTCGGGCGATCATGGACGAGCGGCCGGATGCGGCGGAAGCACTGGCGGCGCAGTTCGCGGCGCTGGAGTTGGACCTCGACGCGGCGTTGAAGCGGCGCAACGAACACATCAAGCACGTGGAAATGAAGATCGATGAAGCGTGCGCCGCCGGCGACGCGGATGAGATCGAGCGGTTGGCCCGGCGGTCGGCGCAGCGGCGCATTGCGGTCCGCGATGCGAACCGGCGCATCACGGACGCGATCACCGCGGCGTGGTCCGGGCTCCCGCCGATGCCGGTGGCCGAGGACGATCCGTGGCGGCCAGCGATGGTGCTGGGCGACGGGGCGATCGAGGGGCGAGCGGCGGGGGTGCCGTCGGCCGATGATCGTGCGGCCGACGACGCGTCGGGCGCGGTCGGCCAGGTCGGCGAACGAGACGCGTCGGGCGCGGCGGGCGATCCGGCGAGTGCCCAGCAGTCGGAGGCTCGCAACGCCGCGATGCTGGCCGCAATGCTGGGCCGGCCGGCGTCGCTTGGCGATCAGTTCCACGCGCGGGTGCGGCGGGCCGGGCACGCCCGGGTCTGGGCGGTGACGCCGGCGGTGCGGGCATTTCGGGCGGCGGCCGAGTTCGATCTGGCCCCCGAGATCCAGGCGGCGGCGGCGGTCTTGGAGGCGGACTACCGGCGCGAGCACGCGACGGCGAGCCAGCGCATCGAGGCCGTGGTCGCCCGCTGGGACGCCGATCGTCCCGGCCAGGAGGTGGCTGGCGTGGTTGAGGCGCTGACCGGTGAAGATCAGCGGGCCGACATTGCCCGGCTGGGGCCGTCGGTGGCCGAGTCGCTGGAGCGGCGACTCGAGATCGATCGCCGGGCGATCCGGAGCCTGTACGGATTGCTGCCGGCCCACGTGGTCGCCGAGCTGCCGGAGCTTCCTGAGGTGGAGGAGCTGGGTCCGGTTGAGATTCGGATCGGCGACGAGTTTGGCCGGGGCGGTGAGGACGGCGGATTCTGAGTGGTTGGCGGCCGGGCGAGTGCCGCTCCGTTCGTGCCTGTGGGGGGGCAGAATCGCGTTTGCGGGGCAGCGCCCGGCCTCTCGGAAGACGATCGGCCACCAAGTCGGATTCTGGATCGCCCCAGGCTTTGCAGAGGCACCCGGGCGGCGATACACTTCCGGGCTCGATTCGGGCGGATGCCAGAGCGGCCAAATGGGGCGGGCTGTAAACCCGCTGGCGTATGCCTACACAGGTTCGAATCCTGTTCCGCCCACTTCCGAGTCGTCTGTGATGCCCCGTCACGGCCGACTTTCCGAGTCCTTGACTCGATTCCGGGGCACCCCCGGGGTGTAGCTCAGCTTGGTAGAGCGCTTCGTTCGGGACGAAGAGGTCGCAGGTTCGAATCCTGTCACCCCGACTTCATGGCAACGTGCCTGGCTGACGCCAGGCACGTTGTCATTCCGTCGTGGCCGCGTCCGGCCCAGAGGCCGGCCGCTGGCGTCGGGCCGGGATCAGTTCTGCCAGAGCCCGTGTTCGATTCCGCCGAGCAAGTAGATCGAGAACGTGCCCTGGCCGGGAATCTCCGTGGGGGGCAGGGCGACCTGGCCGCCGGCGGACCTCGCCGCTTCGACGGCCGCCTCGATGTCATCCACAAGCAGGTACGGTCGCACGACTGGCTTCTCCGTCGGGCGCATCGGGGCGCGAACCCCGATCCGTCCCCCGTCCTTGAGCGTAGCGGTGCGGGCGTTGCCGAGTGTCGCGATCGGTTCGCTGAAGACGACGTTCTGGGATGCGGCCAGGGCCTTGCACGTGTCGGCGACGGCAGGTGTGACGATCTCGAGGTACTGCACGCGCACGGCTTTCACTTCAACCTCCGACTCGGACTCAGTGTGGGTCAGGGGCGTGGAGCCAGGCGGCGTCTGCTCTTGCTCGCCCGTCGACGGTTGGCTCATCGCCACGGCAACGAGAACCAGTGGGGCGAGGCACAGGATGCTGGAACGAATGATGGTCGGAGTCATGATGCAGTCATTCCCTGGGTGATCTGAATGAGGTTTCCACAGGTGTCGTCAAGAACCGCCGTGGTCACGGTGCCGTAGTCGACGGGCGGCTGGGTGAAGCGCACGCCGAGAGATTCGAGTCGTTCGTGCTCGGCGACGATGTCCGTCACCTCGAACGAGGTGAAGGGAATGCCGTCCTCGACCATGGCGGCCTTGAACGGCTTGGCCGCCGGATGGCCGTCGGGTTCCAGGGACAGCTCGGGCCCGTCAGGATCCTCGGGCGAGACCATGGTCAGCCAGCGGTGCTCGCCCATCGGGATGTCGTGCTTCACCGTGAATCCGAGCGTCTCGGTGTAGAAGTGGTGCGCCTTGGCTTGGTCGTCGACCATGATCCCCACGATGTTGATTCTCATGTGTCCTGGCCTCCAGGCTGACGCGCTGGCCAACGTTCGATGATCGCCCGGAGCGGCTCGCCGTCGTACCAGTGGAACTTGTAGCGACCCTCTCGTTTCACGGTCACCAGACCGGCGGCCTCGAGGACCTCGAGGTGCTGGGAGATCGCCTGACGTGATGAGCCGATGTCGTGCTTCATGATCAATCGCCCGCAGAGCTCGAAGAGCGACTGGCCGTCTCGGTCCACCAGTTCGTCCAGGATCGCCCGGCGGGTTGGATCGGCGATGGCTCGGTACAGGTCGTCTGTGGGCACTCCCGAGCATAGGCAAGTGGCAGCTTGCATGTCAAGCCGGCCTCGGTGTGCGTCCTGTCGAGGCGTGCGGACCAAGGGTTGTTCTTGCCCTGTCGACGCGTCGGCCGCGGCCATGTCTCCTATGCTTTTCGGGAGGATGACCGCATGACGCTCCGGACGATTGATGCGCGGATCAGCGCGTTCATGCAGCGTGTGGGCCACGGCGCACTCCGCTATTCGCTCGCCGTGATCTTCATGTGGTTCGGCATCCTCAAGCCGATTGGGCTCTCGCCGGCCGAACCGCTGGTGCTGCTCACTGTTGACTGGATGCCCGTATTCGCGCCGGAGACATGGCTCGCGATCATCGGCGGCTGGGAGGTCGTCATCGGCGTGCTGTTTCTGTTTCGATCGACGTTGCGCTTCGCGATCGGTCTGCTCGCTCTGCAGATGGTCGGGACGTTCATGCCGCTGGTGATGCTGCCGGAGATCACGTTCCAGGAGGGCCGCGTGCCGTACGGACTGACGATGGAAGGCCAGTACATCGTGAAGAACCTGCTCATCATCTCGGCGGCGATGGTCATCGGCGGCACGGTCCGGCCGTCGGCCGTCGGTTCGACGTCAACCGAGTGATGGTCGTGCGACGTCGGGGCGGCATCGGAGACGGTCACCGTTGCCGTGCGTCAACTGCCGGTGACCAGCGACTTGATTGACACGTCCCGTCCTTCGAGGGACATGCGTGCCGGGCCGCCGCGAATCTCCAGTCGTTCCGTCATGGCCGTGCATTCGGGGGCCACGGGGATCTGAATGGCACTCGTGAGATCGGGGCCCGTGAGTGGATCCGGATTCGTCACGACCTCAAGCAGGATCGGGATCCCGGGCCGCGCGAACCATGCCGTGGCCGACCGCGGATGCGTCTTCAGGCTGATCGGGTGCAGCAGCCAGCCGGGATGCGCGTCGATGAAGGTGTCGATGTCCGCGACGCGGTACGCGATGTGATGCAGCCCCGGACCCCGCTTGGCCATCGCCCGGGCGTACGGGCCGGATGCGCCCATCGGCTGCAAGAGCAGCAGGCGGCCGCCGGTTCCGGGCGCGCCGATGTACATCTCGCGCGTTCCTTCGCTCGGAAACTCCTCGACCGGGCCACGTTCGGCGCGGAGTGATCCGAGTGCGGCGGCGGCAGCTTCGATGGACGGGACGAGCAGCGCGACGTGGTCAAGCATGTCGCCATGGTACGTGGCCGTCAACGCGCCGCAGGGGCGTGGCGGATTGATCATGGCCGCATCGATCTGGCCACCTGGCTCGTGGTCGGCCGGAGCCGCAGTTGGCATCCCGCGGGGGCCAACGATGCGGCGCTCAACGCGCCTTGCGTCGCCGCTTCTTGTCGGCCAGCGCCGACTTGATCATGCGTCCGGTCTTGCGATCCGATGCCCGTCGATCGGCCGCCCGCCGCGCCTTGGCCGCTTGTTCGTCGCGCAGCCGTTCGAAATTTGCGAATCGCCGGGGATCCAGGTCGCCGGCATCAATCGCGGCCTGGATCGCGCAGCCCTTGTCCCCCTGGTGCGAGCAGTCATTGAACTGGCACTGGGTGGCCAATTCCAGGATGTCGTCGAAGACATCGGCCAGCCCGTCTTCACAGTCGGGCAGCTGGATCTCGCGCACCCCGGGATTGTCGACGATGACGCCGCCGTCGGGAAGCTGGAGCAGCGAACGCCACGTGGTGGTGTGGCGGCCCTTGGCGTCGTTCTCGCGGATCTCGCCGACGGCCAGCTCGCCAGCCCCGAGCGTCGTGGCCAGGGTTGATTTGCCGACGCCGGACGAGCCGAGCAAGGCCACGGACTGCCCCGGGCCGCACCAGCGCCGGAGCGGTTGGATCTGCTCGGCTTCGCGGACGTCGGCCGTCAGGACCTCGACGCCGGCGTGGAGGGACTCGACCTGCGATCGCAGGCTGGCGGCGTCGTCGTGCAAGTCGGCCTTGGCCAAGATCACGATGGGACGGATGTCCGCCTGAACCGCGAGGGCGAGGTACCGCTCGAGCCGTGAGAGATTGAACTCGTCATTGCACGAACTCACGATGAAGGCGGTGTCGATGTTGGTGGCGACGATCTGCGGCTCGATGCCGTCGCCGGCAGCCTGGCGATACAGAATCGTGCGCCGTTCGAATCGGAGGCGGGCCCGTTGGTCGCTGGCCTCCAGTTGCACCCAGTCGCCGACCGACACGCGCCCCGCGGCGTCGGCATTCTGGACCGGGACGCGGAACTCGCCTTCCAGGCCAAAGAGCACGACCTGCGTGCCGTGGTGCGAGGACACCCGGGCCACGATCGAGGACGCGGGATCTTGACCGACGATCTGGTCGGCGAAGAACGCGTTCCATCCGATCGAGCGGAGTCCGTCGTACACCATGCTGGCAGGCTCCGCGGGGGCGGCGAGTGGATCGGGGCGAGTGGCGAGTGGGCGCGGGCACCGGAAGATGTGCGCCGCGACCAGACGGACGATACCCGCATGCCAGCCCCGGGCCAATGTTGCACGTCATGTCCCGCGGCCGCCCCCGGACCCCCCGTGGCCCCCGGGCGGCTCTCATGGCTCATCGTCCGGCGATCGGCCCGATGTTGAGGGCGGCGTGCACCGTGCCATCAACCGGCGACTGCGCCAGCGCCACGATGGCGCACGCGTCCGGGTCCACGCCGGCGGGGGCCTTGAGCGTGATCCGGAACCCCTCGCCGGCTCCTTCGCGCTCGGCGGCCTGCCGGCTGGCCATCGCCCGCACGATCCGGTGATGCTCCAGCGTTCGGCCGGCATTCTCTCCCCGCGTCACATCGCTGGCCGCCTCGGGCTGCACCAGGAAGGCGAAGATCGTGTCGCTGGCCGGAATGCCAATCGTCTGAACTTCGACGGCGACGCGCTTGGCCGCCGTGGCGGGGGCCCGGCGGGCGCGCAGGGCGGGCTGCCCCGAACCGTCCGCATCTTCTCTCCGCTCCGCGTTGGCCCCGTCGCCCGGAGCGACTGGCGCCGCGATCGCCGCAATCGCCCGGTCGGCCCGCGGGCGATCGGAGCCCACGAACCCATCGGTTCCGCCGACGATCAGTTGCGGGGTGTAGAGCCGGTCCTCGCCGATGAGGCGATTGGCTTCCCGCTGGCGACGGGTGAAAGCGGGCGCGGCGAAACGGTCCGGCCAGCCCAGGCGGTCCCAGTAGTCGACGTGGAACGAGAGCAGAATCAGCGACCCGTCGGCCACCCGTGGAGACTCGAGGAGGTCGGCCAGGACGGCATCGGCCGGCGGACAACTCGAACATCCCTCGGACGTGTAGAGCTCGGCCACCGCGGTGCCCGGGCGGCTCTCGGCGCTGCGGGTCGCGGCAATCCGGTGGGCTCGCTCCAGCTCGTCGAACAACAGGGCCGGGGCGACGTCGACGACGTGGCCTTGTCCTTCGAGCACGGTGAGGGCGGCCGTGTTCCCGTGCGTGGCCAGTGCCTTGCGGGTACGCTCGGAGAACGTGATCCATCGGGCATCTTTGCCGCCGACGTACATCGTGATCGGAAAAGCGGCGACCGACCCGAGTTGCTCCATCGCCGCTTCTTCGGCGCCGCCGGGCAACGCGAGAATCGAATGAAAGCGCGCGGCCGAACGCGTGGCGACGTGGAAGGCCGAACGGCCGCCGTTGCTGACGCCGGCCACGTGCACGCGACCACCGTCGAACATGACCTCGCGGGCGACGGCATCCAGCAACGGCTCGATGGCCGCGGCGCCCGAGCCAAAGAACCTGCCGGACGCGGGGGCGGCGGGGGCGATCACCACCCAGCCTCGGCGGGCGGCTTCTTCGCGCCAGTAGCGCCCGAGTCCGGCCTCGACCATCGCCTGATCCTGTCCCCCAGGGGGCAAGGCGAGCAGCGTCCGGTGGGCCCGCGCCGGATCGAAGTCCGGCGGAGTGAGGAGCTGGTACGTGAGGGCATCGCCGCCATCGAGGGCGAGGGTTCGCCACCCATCATCCGCCGTGGCCGTCCGTGCCGGGAACAAGCTGGCCACCAAGATGAGCAACAGGGCCGGAGCGGCGAGCCGGGTGAGCAATGTCGGATGGTGCATCGAGGGCGAACTCCATGTGGGATGCCGCGACGCAGGATGATCCGCGGCGGTGACCGGACCCGAGGGATCAAGCCGCGAGCCGGCAACCCTATTGCGATGCTTCGAGTGTTTCACTCGACGCGGCGATGCGGGGGCCCGGCCGCCGCCGCCGGCCACTCCGACTTCAGCATGGCGTAGACGAGCTCATCCACCCACTCGCCTTTGGCGAACTCGCCCTGCACGAATCGTGCTTCTTGCCGCATGCCCGCCTTCTCCAGGACCCGCACGCTGGCGTGGTTCCGGGCATCGCACCACGCGGTGACGCGGTGGGTCGCCGCCTGGTCAAAGCACCAGCCGAGCAGGCCGACGGTGAGTTCCGTGGCCAAGCCGCGTCCATGGGCGTCGGCGTGCAGGGCGTAGCCGATGACGCACTGCCGGGCGTCTCCGCCGTCGTGCCGGATCATGGCTTCGCCGATGAGCGTGTGGCGCTCGCCGCCCGTGTGGACGACGCCGAGCAGGAGGCCGTCATTGCCAGGAGCGTCCACGGGAATCGCCGCGACGCGTTCGATCAGTGTGGCGGCCTGCTCGGCGGAGCAGGGAGGCGTCCACGGGACGTACCGGGCCACGTCCTCGTCGGATCGCCAACTGGCGAGCGCAGCAGCATCTTCGCGGACCAAGGTGCGGACGAGCAAACGTGGAGTGGTCAGGAGATTCACGGGGGCAGCGCCTGGGCTCGGGTTCGTTGGTGCAGCCGACGACGGGGCCGTGGCGGCCGCGGAGTCCGTCGAGGCCGCGGGAGCCGCGGAAGCACGGTGGTGGCGGGCGGCCGGGCTCGGATCCCCGGACATCATCCCAGCATTCTTGATCCCGCGCGGGCGGCGCCCCGGCGTCAAACGAAAACAGGGAGGCGCCCTGAAGCGCCTCCCTGCCACTGCATTCAGTTCAGTTGATGCCGCTTGAGGCGGCGTCTTCGGTTACGGGCAGGGCCCGAACGCCGAGAGCAGCGAGAGCAGGTCGGTGAAGTCCACCGTGCCCGAGCCGTCCAGGTCCGCCGGGCAACCGGGGCACGGGCCCCAGCTCGAGAGGGTCTCGAGCACGTCCGCGAAGCTCACTTCATCGTCGCCGTTCAAGTCGCCAAGGCACGGGGCCCCGAACGCCAGCGAGATGTTGTCGATCGAAAGGTCCATGTTGGCCGGGCCAAAGAAGAACCCGGGGATCGCGCCGGTGATGCGGAACTCGTCCACGCCGGCGAGCACGGTGGCGAAGGACGCCCCGGCGGGGAGGATTGGTTCAAAGGTTTGCGGATCCTCGTCGCCAAAGCCGATCCAGCCGGAGGGCAGGGCGGTTTGCGTCGGATCGTCAATGGTGACGGTGAGGGTGACGTAGTCGTCCTGCAGCGTCTCGTTGATGATGCCGAGATTGAAGAACACACCCGATGCGCCACTGCCGCCCTGAATGTCGCGGTCGATCAGCATGATGCCGATCTCGCGGGAGATCGGTCCGTTGAAGTTGCGGAGCGTGTCGACGCGGATGTCGAACGAGAACGTGATGTCCGTCAGCGCTGAGTAGTCGCCCAGAAGATCGTCGTTCGCGGGCTCGCCGACGCCGCCGGTACGCAGGTCATTGAAGAACAGATCCGGGGCGAGGTGGTTGGCCCGGCCATCGGGGTTGCCGCCGGCGGCCTCGAAGAATGCGTTGCCCATGAAGCCTTCGGCGTCGCCACCATCAAAGCCGACGACGATCTCGCTCGGCATCGCGGCCGGGGGCATCGTCGCCTCGAGCGTGATGTTGTCGATCGAGAGGTCCATGTTGGCCGGGCCAAAGAAGAACCCGGGGATCGCACCGGTGATGCGGAACTCGTCCACGCCGGCGAGCACGGTGGCGAAGGACGCCCCGGCAGGCAGGATCGGGGCGAAGGTCTGCGGATCTTCGTCGCCGAAGCCGATCCAGCCGGAGGGCAGGGCGGTTTGCGTGGGATCGTCGATGGTGACGGTGAGGGTGACGTAGTCATCCTGCAGCGTCTCGTTGATGATGCCGAGGTTGAAGAAGACGCCCGACGGACCGCTGCCGCCCTGGATGTCGCGGTCGATCAGCATGATGCCGATCTCGCGGGAGATGGGTCCGTTGAAGTTGCGGAGTGTGTCGACGCGGATGTCGAACGAGAACGTGATGTCCGTCAACGCTGAGTAGTCGCCCAGAAGATCGTCGTTCGCGGGCTCGCCGACGCCGCCGGTCCGCAGGTCGTTGAAAAAGAGGTCCGGGGCGAGGTGGTTGGCCCGACCATCCGGGTTGCCGCCCGCCGCCTCAAAGAAGGCGTTGCCGGAGAATCCGTCAGCGGAACCGCCGTCGAAACCAATGACCGTGGGCGTGGGGCCGGCGACGGCGACCGCGCCAATGGCGCTGGCCGCGGTGGCGGCGATGAAGTGAAGTCGCGTGCACATGGGTCTTTCTCCTGGTGGGCCCCACTCGGAAGAGGGGCGATGGGGCAACGCCAACGACGGCGATGAACCGGGGCGGCGATGAAGGTTGGCCGCGGGGAGCCGAGGCTATCGGAGCTTGATGGCAGGTGCAAGGAAGTATCTCGGAAACTATTGTGGACCGCTGGGTGATCTCCCGTAGACTGCTGGATCGGCCGTAGGATGTTTGAGAGGGCGGTTTTTGCGGGACGCATGCTCTCGGCCGATCACCCGCACTCGAATCGAATCTCGCTTCGGAAACCCCACGGCCTGGTCTCTGCGTTCACCGCTTGCCTCGGCTGCCATCTTCTCGCGTGAGCCTCTGTCCCGTGCCCCCAACTGAGCCGCCAACGCCCGTGACCGACCCGACCCGCTCGACCGGCCCGACCGGCCCGACTGGCCCGACCAATGCCGTCTCTGACCGGCCCGCCGTCGCCGACTCCCTTGAGGGACGGGTCTTGACTGTGGGGCGCGATCTCCGCTCAGGCTTGTCGGCTCTTCTGGACGCGGTGCCCGGCGGACCGTCGCGGCCGCAGGATCTTGTGACCACGCTCAGCATCGACAAAGTCTTGAGCAGTCGGTTTCTCAAGGCAGTGCGGCAGCGGAACCCCATGGCCGTCGTCCATCTCGCCCCGGGTCCCGAACCGATGCGCCGCGTGGTGCGGGCGGCCCGACGCCGCGGCACGCCAGCGGATGTGGCCGACGCGGCCATGCAGGTCATCGACGCGTTCGAACAACTCATTCGACGCGAGGCGGGGGACCGCGGCGCGCTCAATACCATGATCAGTTCGTGGCTGCCGGAGGCGCGGATCGAGTTCGAGATGCGTCGGAAGCAAGCGGCGTTTCGGGCGATGAGCGAACTGCGCGGCTGCCGAACCGACGTCAACATCTCCACCGTGATCTTGCATCCGTCGGACGACGGCGAACACATCGACATCGTCTGGATCTTTGGTTTCTTGGGATTGCAGCGCTTGCGGCCAGATGCGCGGGTCAAGTTTGCGATTCGCCGGATCGCCGACCTTGGCGAGGACGCCGCACCGCGGACTCCGCGAGCGCTCGGCGGTGAGCCGGTCGCGGGGATGAACGCAGTTCGGCTCGATCAGTTCTGCGACGCGCCGCCGGCCATGCTCCAGACCCATACGGCCGGCGATGCAACGCACTACGAGCTGGCCGGCAACGACATCGGTCCCCGTTCCGGTGTCGACTTGGTCTGCGTTGAAGTCAACGCCGGCGAGATGCCGCGATTCGTCCCGGCCGGTTCTGGGCGAAAGGGATTTGTGTTTGCCGAGGTCTCCATTCCCAGTGCGGTGCTGCATTTTGACGTGCTCGTGCATCAGGACGTGTATCCCGGCCAGTCACCGGAACTCTTGCTCTACGACACGGTGCTCGAGGGCGTGGCCGACGTGAATGATCGATCGCGCGATGCAGACCGGCTCGACATGCAAGAATCTGCCGTGTCCTTGGGCACGGGAACGGGCGCGTGGCGGACGACGGATTCACCGAATCAGGTCGAACTCATTGGACACGTGCTCGACCGGATGGGCTGGGACGCTGGCGCGTACCGCGGCTACCGCACGCGGATCGAGTGCCCGATTTACGGCTCGCAGGTGGCGATGGCCTTCGCGGCGCCGGAGCGGGCCGAGTGATCGATGGCTCGGCGGGCGGGCTGGGGTGATCCCTCGGTCTCGCGCGCACGGCGATCTGGGATTGACGATCTGCGTCGCTCGAGCCGCGACCTCCGACGCCCATCCCACGAATCTTGGCTCGCCGTGGCTGCGCTCCGGTGGGATCGAGCGTTCCGTTGGCGCGACCATCTCTGAGGTGCCGATACACTCCATTCTTCCGGACGTGGTGGATGATCGACTCGTGATCACCTCCTGCCGGTCATCTCGGGGAGTCGACACCGGTGTTTTCCGCCCTTCGGCAGCTTGATCGCATTCTTCGCGGGGACGCGACCCGCACATCGGAACTTCGGGACGGACGCATCGAGATCCCGGTGGCCGGCCTTTCGGTGGTTGTCGCCGGGCTGGCCATCGTCGGCGGGATCTGCCTTGGCTCGTTCGCCGTCATCCGCGCCGCATGGTCGGACGAGGGGATCAGCGGCGATTCGATCAATCAGTTGCTGGCCAGCGCGGTCAAGATGCCGTTGCTGTTCGCCCTGACATTGGTTGTCACGTTTCCGTCGCTGTACGTTTTCAACGCACTGGTCGGCTCTCGGCTGACGATGCAATCCGTCGCCCGGCTTCTGGTAGCGATGCTCGGCGTGATGATGGCCGTGCTCGCTTCGCTCGGACCGATCATCGTGTTCTTTGGTCTGTCGACTGAGAGCTACCCGTTCATGAAGCTGCTCAACGTGGCCATGGCGACGGTGGCTGGTGCGCTTGGCTTGGCGTTTCTGCTTCGCACCTTGCAGCGGTTGGCGATGATGCAAGATGTTCAAGACGCGGCGAAGGCGGCGGCGAGCGCTGAGACGGTTGCCGATGACTCCGCTGGGAGCGAGGACGGCGTCGCAACTCCGTCGGAGACCGTGGACACGAACGCCGCCACGAACGCCGCGACGAACGCCGCGACGAACGGGGAACGTGCCAGCCTGACGCCGTCCATTCCAAGCCCGCTCGATCGCGTCCAGTCGCCGGCCAACCGCCGGGCGACCACGGTGTTTCGCATCTGGATGTTTGTCTTCGCCATCGTGGGGGCCCAGATGAGTTGGGTCATGCGGCCGTTCATCGGCTCGCCTGATCTTCCGTTTGCATGGTTCCGCGCCCGAGAGAGCAACTTCTTTCAGGATGTGTTCCGTTCGTTGAGTGAGTTGTTCGGGGCATGAGTGGCGACGGCCAAAGCAGCGGGACGCTCTCTGCCGAAGCGATCGCTGGTCGGTCGATTGGCTTGCGCGGCGTGGATGATCTGCTTCGCGGTCGCCGCCAGATCGTTGGGGCGTCCGAGCCGGGCGGCTTTCTTTGGTTGATCGCGGTCATCGCCGTCTTTGGGGCGGCCTACGGCGTCGTCATGGGAACCTTCGGCGGTCTGCGCGGGGAGCAGATGCTGTACTCCGCGGTGAAAGTTCCATTGCTGCTCGGCACGACGTTCACATTGAGCATTCCGAGTTTCTTTGTCATCGCCACGATCCTTGGACTGCGCGATGATTTTCGCGACGCGGTGCGCGCCTTGGTTGCGACACAGGCGGTGCTCGCTGTCATCCTGGCCGCGTTTTCGCCTTTTACTGCGGTGTGGTACGCGTCGAGCTCTGACTATGACGCCGCCAAGATCTTCAACCTCTTGATGTTTGCCGCCGCGTCGTTGACGGCCCAAGTTGTCCTGCGACGCTTCGCTCGCCCGCTCCTGGATCGTGATCGGCGTCACGCTTTGCTCCTCGGCGGCTGGCTTGTGATGTATTCGTTCGTTGGCGTGCAGATGGGCTGGGTGCTGCGGCCGTTCATCGGGCAGCCGCACGCCGAAACGACGTTCTTCCGCGACAGCGCGTGGAGCAACGCCTACGTGGAAGTCGGCACGACGATTTGGCGCGTGGTGCAGGGCGGCTGAAGCCAAGGACGCGGTGGACGACGGGGCTTCGCCGTGCTCATCCCGTGCTTTGCATTGCCGCGGCGATCCCATTGAGACTGGCCAGCAGCGCCGCACGGATCGCCGGATCAACCGGCGTGCCGTCCGGAGTGTTTCGCGAGCGACGAAGCAGTTCGATCTGGGCCAAGTTGAGCGCGTCCGTGTCCGGATTCCGCAGGCGGATGGAATCGCGAATCACGGGCCGACGAGCCAGGAGTCCGTGGCCATCACGTGCGTGATCACGTGCGCCATCAGGTGCGACATCACGTGCGCGATCGGGAGCGCGATCGCTCGTTTCATCGCTCCGGCCATTTTCAGCACCGGCTTGGCCATCAACGTGCGCGCCGTCGGGCTGGATGATGCTCAGCACAACGTCGCGGGTTCGGGCGAACTCGGATTCGACCTTGCCGAGCATGGGATGGTCCGCCGCCAGACCCGCGCCGACGGTATAGCGACGGGTGATGAGGAGCCGGGCCCGGGCGAGCTCCTGCTCGCAGTTGGCCAGAATCGCGTGGAAGATCGGCCATTCAACGTTCCAGGTGCGGAGGCGATCAAGGAGGGCGGGGTCGGCGTCGATCGCGGCGGTCAGCCCGGTGCCCACGCCGTACCAGCCAGGAGCGGTGGCCCGCATTTGGGTCCAGGCGAATCCCCACGGGATCGCGCGGAGGCGATCGAAGTCAGCCGCTCCCGGCGAGCGCATGACCGGGCGTGAGGCGAGCGGCAACTCACTGATCGCGGCGATGGGCGCGGTGCCCATGTACCACGGCCAGAATTCGGGATCGTCGATCAGGCCGCGATACGCGTGCATGGACTCGGTGGCGATCGATTCCATGACTTCGGCGGCGCCAACGGGCGCGTCCGGATCGGGATCGGATGCGCGGCCGACGTCCGGGTTGCCGTGGGAATTCGGTGGCTGGGGGCCATCGGCCGTCGCGGTGATCATGCCGCTGACGACCTGTTCGAGGTGTCGGTGGGCGATGGCCGGGAGCGCGTATCGGAAACTGATGACCTCGCCCTGTTCGGTAAATCGGATGCGTCCGGTGCGACTGGCCTTGGGAGCGGCAAGGATCGCGCGGTTCGCGCGTCCGCCGCCGCGTCCGACCGTGCCGCCGCGGCCATGGAAGAGTCGAATCTGCACCCCCGCGCGCTCGCCGACCTGGCTGACGTCGGCCTGCGCTCGATGCAGCAGCCAGTTGGCCACCCAGTACCCGCCATCTTTGTTCGAGTCGGAGTAGCCGAGCATGACTTCCTGAAGATCGCCTCGGCGACGGAGGTGTTCCCGGTAGACCGGCTCGTCCAGCAGCGCCGTGAGCAGTGACTCGGATCGCCGGAGATCGTCGATCGTTTCGAAGAGCGGGGCGACGTCGATCCCGGAGGTGGGCGTGGGGTGGGCGACGGTCTCGGACGCGGCCGGGACGGAAACGGACTTCGTCGGCGTTGCCGGCGGCGGGCGATGGAGTCCAACCTCTTTGGCCAGTAGCAACGTCTCCAGGACATCGCTCACCGTGTGGGTCATGCTCACGACATACGAGCCGATGGATCCGGGAGCGTGCGCCGCGGCGTCGGCCACGACCGCCATCGTGTTCAACACGGATGCCGTCGCTTCCGAGACTTCGAGGTGGGCGGGGATGAGCGGCCGCGGGCTCGCGAGCTCACTCCGAAGCACCGCCAAGCGATCGGCTTCGGTTCGGTCGCGGTAGTCGTGGCACACACCCGCGCAGCGCAGCAATTCGTCGACGGCCCGTTCGTGGACATCCGAATGCTGGCGGACGTCCAGAGCGGCGAGATGCAATCCGAAGGTACGCGCGCGGATGATGGCATCGCGCAGCGGGCCGTCGGCGGCGAGTTGGCCGAGGTCGGACGCGGTGAGTGAGTCGGCGATGAGCTGCAAGTCGGCAGCGAACGGCCCTGCGGCGTAGGCGGAAGCGTCGGTGCGTGCCGCGCGGAGCCGGGCCATGATCTGCATGACGCGCACGCGGTAGGGCTCGAAGCCGACATGACGCAGCGATCCGGCATCGAGCCACGGATCCTCTTCGATGGCGGCCAGCAGTTCCGGACTGACCGATCGGCGGCGTACGGACACCGTCAGGTCCCGGCGGAGCGTCTCCAACGCCTCCAGGTGCAGATCGATGGCCGCTTCGCGGTGACGCTGCAGCGCGTTTCGCGTGACCTCGGCGGTCACGCGGGGATTGCCGTCTCGGTCACCGCCGATCCACGATCGATAGCGAATCACGGTCGGCAGATCGGGCACGTCCTCGTCTGGATGTTGCTCGGCCATCGTTCGGCGGATGTCGGCGTACAGCTGGGGTACCGTCTGCCAGATTGAACCGCCGAGGTAGTGCAGGCCGTTTCTTACTTCGTCTGCCGCATCCAGCCGTTCGGAACGTACCTCATCGGTCACCGTCAGTTCGAGCAACGACCGGCGCAGCGACGCTTCTTCCTGTTCCCGCTCGGCCGGCGTCAGTCGAGGGTCATCCATTCGCATGACGGACTCCGCCATGCGGTGCTGCTTGCGCAGCACGGAACGTCGCCGCGCTTCGGTCGGATGGGCGGTGAGGGTCGGCTGGATGTCCAGGCGGTGCAGCACGTCCACCAAGGCTTGGGCGTTTCCGCCGGCGCGGTTCAGGCCGGCGACCGCCTCCGCGATGGACTCGGCCCGTGGCGCGGTGGCCGTGGCGACGCGTTCGCGCTCGCGATTGACGCGGGCGATGAGGATCTGCTCGGCCTTGTTGCGCAGGTGAAAACGCATCGTCAGCAACTGGATGACCTGGCGAATTCGGTCCGTGGGAAGCGACGCAAGCCAGCCGGCCGCGGTTTCCAGCTGGTCCGCGCCGGCGGAATCGCCGCCGGGACGGCAGTGGGATCGCAGGGTGGCTTCGTCGGCGAGCGTTTGTTCGCCCCCGGAACGAGCGAACTCTTCTTCGAGCAGGCGCTCGAGCATCGGCGCGACACCGGGCAGCGTGGACACAGTCGAATCTCCGGGCGATGGCGGCGGACGTGCCTTTCGGAGGCGAAGGCAAGGTGTCCAGCGTATCGACAGGAGCGAATCCCGGTCCGGGCACGGCGCGGGGGCAGCGCCGAAGAGCGCAGGATGGCACGAAGGGCTTGGCCGCGCGTCTGTGGCGTTCGGCGGTGCGAGGCATGCGATGGAGTCGGCGGCCGCGATTCTTGAACCGACCGGCGCGGTGCCGGATCAGTCGTCAGCCACCGGATTCTCGTGCGGCAAGGTGGCGTCGGCGGCGCTCAAGCGCGCTTCGATGATCGCCGCGAGTTCGTCGACGCCCGGCGGCTCCAGGACGTCCAAGTGCATGGCCGAAAGGGCGTCCACATCGATGTCGTCGACGTAGTCTTCCCAGCCATTGGTCTCGGAGCGAATCGTGAACTGATCGTTGGCGTTGTCGGTACAGCGGATCAACTGCATCGAACCGCCGAACGGCTTCGGCGCGTAGGCCGTGACCGCCTGTTCACTGGCCAATCGGAGTTGGCGCAAGTGCGGGGCGGGCGACACGTTCCAGTCGCTTTCGAGCGAAGCGCCGCGGTCGTTGCCTCGGTTTGCGGCGGGAGCGTCGCCCTCATTGGGGGGAGGCGTGGCGATCGGCGGCAATTGGCGTCCGCGACGACGGGCCAGCACACGTTGAAAACGCGAATGCAGGTACGCCCAACGTCCTTCCTCCGGGCCAAAGACGAGGTTCCGCAGGTGGGCACGCAGTCGCTCGTGCCGTGGGCGCTTGCGAATGGCGCCCGGAGCGTAGCTGTCGACGAGGATCAAGGCGTCGATCGTCTCGCCATCGGCTTCCAGGCGTCGGGCGATTTCAAAGGCGACGAGTCCGCCGAGGCTGTAGCCGGCGATCCGCCACGGGCCGTGGCGCCGCGTCCGACGCATTTCGTCGAGCATCGCTTGGGCGATCCCCTCCACCGTCTCGTGCGGGGGCTGGGTCCCCGAGAAACCGGGGTAGGCCAGGCCGATGAATCGGCGGTCCGGATCGAGTCGCTCGGCCAACGTGCGGAACGCAACCGGGTGACCGCCGAGCCCCGCGATGCAGAACAGGGGCGGCCGATGGTCACCCGAACGCAACGGAACGAGGAGGGACTCGGCATCGGCGTCGTCGGCTCGATGGACCTCGGGCGGCTGGTCGGCATTCGGGGCGGTGGACGCCGTGGCCGGGCTCGCGGTGTTTCCGCGTCGGCTGAGGTTGATCGACTCGGTGTCGATGGCTGCGGCGAGGGCCGCGGGCGTGGGTGCGGTCCAGAGGCGCGGGAGCGGCAGCCGTCGGCGGAGGCGCGCTTCAATGCCGGCGAACAACCGAACGGCCATCAGCGAGTGGCCGCCGATTTCGAAGAAGTCGTCGTGCCGGTCGATGTCGACGCCGGGAAACAACTCGTTCCAGAGGCGAACGACTGCTGCCTCGGTGGCCGTGACCGGCGGCGTCACCGTCCGGCCGCCAGACTCGGTTGTGGGTCGCCGATCGGTCCGATGCACGCGCACCTTCGCTCGGCCCGGCGCGCCGCTCGAGGATCCGCGCGGAGCGTTCGGATGATCAAAGTCGAGTGGCCCGTGATCGCCGGAGGCGGTCTCCGAGCGTGTGGCGAACGAGTCGTCGCCAGGCTCGCCGCCCGGTCCGCCGTTCGGTCCGCCGTCCAGTTCGCCGCCCGGTCCGCCGTCCAGTCCGCCGCCCAGTCCGCCGCCCAGTTCGCCGTCCAGTCCGCCGTCCAGTTCGCCGCCCGGCCCGTCCACGGCACTCCCGCGACGTTCGGGGTTCGCCGATCCGGCCGCTGGCGTCCACTGCGGCAAGCGAGCCCGATCGAGCTTGCCATTCGCCGTCGACGGCATTGCGTCCAAGACGACGAAGCCTGTCGGCTGCATCCAGGATGGCAGGCGGCGTCCCAGGGCTGCACGGCAGTCCGCAACGAGTGCGTCCTCGGCCGAGTCTCGCGTCGAATTCACGGGCGTCGCGGGCGTGCCCGACGTCGGAACGACATACGCGATCAGGCGCAGGTCATTGCCTGGCGCCGGCTCCGCGATCACCACGGCGTCACGAATCCCGCGGAGATCTCGCAAGGCGGCGGCGATCTCTCCTGGCTCGATTCGGTGGCCGCGGATTTTCACCTGGTCGTCAAAACGTCCCAGAAACTCGATCGCCCCATCGGAGCGCTCGCGCACCCGGTCGCCGGTCCGGTACCAGCGAGTCGGCTGGCCGTCGGCATCCGGGACCGTGACGAACCTCTCGGCCGTCAGCTCCGGACGTTCGACGTAGCCGAGGGCCAGTCCGTCCCCGCCGATCCAGAGTTCACCCGGTTCGCCGGGTGCCTGCGGGCCGCCGGTGGCCCCCGCGATGCGGATCGCTGTGTGGTTGATCGGGCGGCCAATCGGCACGGACGCGGCCCGGGCATCCAGTGGTCGTTCGATCGGATGCGTGCAGGCGAAAGTCGTACTCTCCGTCGGCCCGTAGCCGTTGATGATGCGCACGTTCGGCAATTCGGCCAGACCGCGGCGCACGTGCGTCACCGAAAGTGCTTCGCCGCCGATGAGCAGTTCTTGCAGGCCACGCAGGGCGTGCGGGGCGGTGTCGATGAGCGTGTTGTAGAGCGCGGCGGTCAACCACATGGTGGTCACGCGCTCGCGCCGGATGACCGCGGCCAGTCGTTCGGGATCGAGTCCGGCTTCGGCATCGAAGACGCAACGTCCACCGTTGACCATCGGCCCCCAGATTTCGAGGGTGGACGCATCGAAACTGATCGGGGCGAGGGCGAGCACGCAGGTTGTGTCGTTCAGCGTGGCAAAGTCGTTGTCGACGACGAGCCGCAAGATCGCCCGGTGGGGCACCAGCACGCCCTTGGGGCGGCCAGTCGAGCCCGATGTGTACATGATGTACGCCGCGTCATCCGGGCCATGGCCAGTCGGCGTAAACGGCGGGGCAGACGCCGTCAGCAAATCCGCCGCCCGCAGCCGGGTCGGGCCGGTTCCGGCGTCGGGATCCGCGTCGTGCGCGTCCGCCACGCCCGCCACGTCCGCCGGATCATCCGCGTCATCCGAATCATTCGTGACCAGAACGCGGGCGGCGCAGTCTTCCAGCATCCAGCGGCGGCGATCGGCGGGATACGCGGGATCGATCGGGACGTACGTCGCCCCCGCCCGCAGGATCCCCAACAGGAGCGCGACAAGGTCCACCGAGCGATCCACTTCGAGGGCGACGCGATCGCCCCGTTGCACGCCTGCCGCCTGCATATTGGCCGCGACACGGTCGGCGACGGCGGAAAGTTCCTGCCACGTCAGCGTCCGGCCGTCGCCGGCGATCGCCGTCCGTTGCCCATCGGCAGCGGCGGCGCGAGCGACGGCGTCATCGACGGTGCCCTCGAGCCGCGGGTCGCGGCGTGATCCAATCGTGCGGCGGTCGAAGCGGCGTTCGGCGCCCGGGCCGCCCGGCAGCTCCAGCGCACTGATGGTCGCGGCCGGCGTATCAGCCGCTGCCCGCACAACGTCGGCCAGTTGATCGACGAGCCTCGCGGCCGCGGCATCCGTCCACGTATCGGCGGAAAATTCGACGAATCCGGTCGCGCCGGTTTCGGTCAACTCCACCGACCAGGTCAATTCAAAGCGGGCGACGCGGAGGTCGACGGGCCGCGATCGGATCGTCGTTCCGGCGATCGACATCGGGGCCAGTGGCTGGTCTCGGACGACCAACGCGGTGGAAAACAGCGGCGTACTGCGACCGGCTCGGGGGGGACTGGTCGCCTCCACGATCGCGCCGAGTCCCACCGCTCCGTGCCGCAGTCCTTCGACCACTCGATCCCGGGTACGAGCGACCGCGGCGTCAAAGCTGGGGTCATCGGACAGGTCAAGCCGCAGCGGCAGCACGTTGACAAAGCAGCCGAAATCTTCGCGCCCACGATCGACCCGGGTCAGCAGGGATGGCATGCCGACGACGTGGTCGGCTCGGTCGCTGAACCGGGCGAAGAGGGCGTGCAAGCTGGTCATCAGCACCATGTACGGCGTGGTGCCGGTGCGATCGACGAGCGTGTCGATCGCCGTTCGCTCGGCTGCGCCCCACGTGATCGGCACGCGCCGGCCAGAGGAACCGAAGCTCGCGCGGCGGCGACGCGGGGCCGGCAGGTCAAGGCCAGGCGTGGCTCCCTCGAGCCGGGACCGCCATGCATCCAAGTCGACCGCGATGCGTTCCGGGTCGCGGGGCGGGTCATCCGGAAGCGAACGCGGGTCGCGGGGGGCCGCATCCATCGCCGCCGTTTGATCGCCCCAGTTGGCCAGGCGGTCACTCCACTGCCGGAAGAGACTTTCGACGGTCCACTCGTCGCAGATGACGTGGTGCATGACCACCAACAGCGTCGAGGGTTGGTTTTCACGCAGCAGCACCGTCCCGCGAATCAGCGGGCCGCGATCCAGGTCGAATGGCCGGCTGGCCAGAGCGGCGATGCGCCGGTCGAGGTCAGCGTCGCTGGTCCCGGTCAGGCCGATGATCTCGAGCTCCGGCGCTTGCGTCGCGCCCTCGCGCCGCACCGGTTGTCCATCGATCACCGGGTACGTGCACGTGAAGATCGCGTGGTCGGCAACGAGGTCGGCCCACGTGGCGGCGAGCGCCCGGGTATCGATCGGACCGTCGACGTCCAGGGCCACTGCTTCGTGGTAGGCCGGGTCCGCACCGGACATGCGGTGCATGAACCAGATGGCCGATTCCGCCGGCCGCAGCGGACGGTCCCCGGGCCGGGGCATCTCGCCCTCGCGCGGGGTGCGTTGGGGCAAGGTCGCGCCGGAAGTGGGTTCCTGCCCGGCGTCCGGACCGGAGTCCGGACCGGCACGGCGGTTCGGTTCTTGTGCGGGGGCAGGTGCAGTTGGTCGTGCCAGCGACGGCGGGGCGGGGTCCGCGTTCGGCTCATCGACACTTGGCGGCGGGGGTTCCGCGCCGGCCACGAGCTGCGAGACAGCCCGCGGGGTCGGCGTCGCGAGGACGTCGGCCACGGGCACGATCAGGCCGTGGGCGGTCCGGAGCCGCGAAACGAGCCGCATGGCGGCCAGGCTGTGGCCGCCAAGGTTCAGAAAGTCGTCGTCGGGGCCTACGCGCTCGAGGCCCAGGACGTCGGCAAAGACCTGGCTGACGGCCTCCAGGTGCCGATCCGTGGGCGCGACGATCGCGCCGTCCTCAGGACGGGGGCACGGATCATCGGGGTTCAGCGATTCAGCCCCGGACCTCACGTCCCACTTCTCCGGTGCCAGTTCGGCACGGTTTTCTTCCCTCGCCGCGTTCATGTCGGGTGAAGGCCGTCGATCGACCGCTCCTGCGCGGCCCTTTCTGTACATCGAGCGCCTCGTCGCTGATCTTCGTCGATCCCGGACGATCGTGCATGAATTCGGGATTCTCGGACGCCTGGGGCCGGATTGGCTGGCACCTGGCACCTGGCACCTGGCACCTGGCGACGGACGGAGGACGGTTGGCGGTTGGCGGTTCGCGGTCGGCGGTTCGCGGTCGGCGGTTCGCGAGCGGACGGTTGGCGAGCGGCGGTTCGCAAGCGGTGGTTCGCCACACGCCGATCTCGAGAGGCCGGCGTGGTCGCGGGCGGGGCACTTCACGGCGGTCGGTGGGGCGGCCCAGCGGCTTCTCGTCCGCTTCGGAGCCCGTGCCGGGGGAGGGGAGGTGCTCGGTACACGGATTCCTCGGGTTCGACGCCGCTGGCCGTTGCGACTGATTCTCAATCGCCCTAGGATGCCGGCGGCCAGCCCTTCTTTCCGTCCGCCCGGAGTCTTCCGTGACCACCGCACCCGCATCGCCGATTCGCCCGACGCCCGGCGAGGCGTCCGTGCCGACGGCCGTGCCGCTGACCAGCCTCCGGCCGGGGGACCGCGGACGCGTGTGCGGCTTTCGAACGGAAGGCGACGACGCCGACTTCGTCCGCGCTCTGGGCATCCACGATGCGTGCGACCTCCGCATTTGCCGTTCCAAAGGCGTGTGCATCGTGCAGGTGTCCGGGGAAAACGGCTCGGGTTGCCGCGTCGCGATCGACACTCGGCTGGCCAAGGATCTGCTGGTCACCCCGTTGACCCTCGGCGGCGACGCCGTCGGCTGAGCCCCCGCGGCGACGGATTCGAGCCCGCGTCGAGTCGCCCGCGCTTCTCACCACTCTCTCTGCACGGTCCGGCCGATGGCCAGGCCGACGAGGCCCCCCGACATGTCCGCTTCCGCGACTCCTTCGGCCACTGACGGCGGCCGTTCCGGCTCCGGTTTCACCGTCGCCCTGCTCGGCAACCCCAATGTCGGGAAGACCACGGTCTTCAACCGGCTCTGCGGAGTCCGGCATCACACTTCCAACTTTCCTGGCACAACGCAGGAAGCGCGGGTTGGTGATCCCGGCATCCAGACCGATCCCCCGGCCCCGGTGCGACTGATCGATTTGCCGGGCATCTACGAGCTCGAACTGAATCAGGGCGAGGCCGAACTGTGCCGATCGGTGCTCGACGGTCAGGTCAGTCCCGACGACGCGCCAGCGGTTCGCCCGGACGCGGTCTTGGTGGTGGTTGACGCGACCAACCTTGAACGCAACCTGGTTCTCACCGGACAAGCCATCGCGGGGGGGCATCGACTGATCGTGGCGTTGAACATGATCGATGAGGCCGAGCGCCGTGGTCTGTCGGTTGACGCCGAGCGACTGGCGCTCGCCCTCGGCGTCCCGGTCATTCCAACGTGCGCACGGGCGGGCACGGGCATCGACGCCCTTCGCCGCGCGGTGGCCGCGGTCGTGCAGGGCGAGCAGTTCGCCGCCGGCTCCGCCGACACGGGGGTGGCCGATTCGCCGATGAGTTCGGCGGCCGGTTCGTCGACCGATTCGTCGGTCGATTCAGCGACCGATTCAGCGTTCCGGGGCGCGACTCGGCCGGTTCCTCCCCGCGACCTGCCGGTGATTCGTTCGTGGGCCAAGGCGGTTGCCGGCGACGCGTTCGGGTCCGCGGCCAGCCCTGCCCATGCGGATGCGCGTTCGGATGCGACCGCGAGCGAGGACGCACACGCCGCGTCCAGCGGTCGCACCGATCCGTCCGCCGATCAACCGAGGAGCGAGCCGGCCGCTGCCGCTGCCGGCGGTGCGGGCGGCGGGACGGCCGACGACGCCGCGGAGCACATCTGGACCGACCGCTTCGATGGCATTTTGACGCATCCGATCGGCGGCTTGATCGTGTTCCTGGTCGTGATGACCGGGCTGTTTGCCGTCATCTTCCGTCTGGCTGCCTATCCGATGGAATGGATCGACGCCGGCGTCGGAGGGTTCGGCGGTTGGGTGGCGACCGTCCTGCCGCCGGGGCTGCTGAACGATCTCTTGGTCGACGGCGTGATCGCTGGTATCGGCGCCACCGTCATCTTTCTGCCGCAGATTTGCCTGCTGTTCTTCCTGCTGTCCTTGCTGGAAGACACCGGCTACTTGGCCCGTGCGTCGCTGTTCGCCGATCGTTGGCTGCGCCCGTTCGGCCTGTCGGGTCACGCTTTCGTCCCGTTGCTCAGCGCGCACGCCTGCGCTTTGCCGGCCATCGCCGCCGCCCGCGGCGTGCCGGACGCTCGGGCCCGCCTCGCCACGATCTTGGTTGCGCCGTTCATGAGTTGTACGGCCCGCATCCCCGTGTACGTGCTGCTCACGGTCCTGTTGTTCCCGGGGCGTCCGCTCGCCCAAGGCGTGGCGTTCACGGGGTGCTACGTCCTGGGCGCCCTCGCCGGACTCTTCAGTGCGTGGATCGCTCGCCGCACCGTCGCCCGTGGCCCGGGCCGTCCGATCACCCTCGAGCTGCCGGTCTATCGGTGGCCGAGTCTCCGTTCTGCATTGCTGACGATGTGGGATCGCGGTCTGAGCTTCTTGCGCAAGGCCGGCACGGTCATCTTGCTCATCTCGATCGTGCTCTGGTGGCTGGCCACGTTCCCGCGCAGCGGCCCGAGTCCGGAGGCCGAGGCGATTCGCGCCGATGTGGCGGCCTTGACTGAGGCGGCCGCGGCCGACGGCTCGTCCGCCGTCGCCGTTGCCGGCGATGCGATCGCGGCCGACACCGAGGCCCGCTTGGCCGAGGCCGACTCCATCGATGCGCGGTTCGCGGCCCAACGCACCGCCCTCGGCCGGCTCGGCGCATTCGCCGAACCAGCGTTCGCCCCACTCGGCTACGACCGGACGCTGACCGTCGGTGTACTGGCCAGCTTCGCCGCCCGCGAAGTGTTTGTGACGACGATGGCCGTCCAGGTGCTCGGACGAGACGAACTCGAGGACGACGGCGTCTTCGCCACGCTCAAGAACGCAACCCGCGACGATGGCGTGACCCCGATCTTCACCCCGGCCACCAGTTGGTCGCTGTTGGTGTACTACGTGCTCGCCATGCAATGCTTGCCGACCCTCGTTCTCACCGCCCGCGAAGCCGGCGGTTGGAAGTGGGCACTGCTGCAGCTCGGTTGGATGTGCGGATTGGCGTGGGTTGCGTCGCTGGCCGTGTACCAGGTGCTCGTCGCCGTGGGTGCGGGCTGAGCCCGTGGCTGCGTTGTCCCACTCCGGTCAGTTCCCGGTGCACGACTGGCAGTTCTGGATCGCCACATTGGTGGTGGTGGCCATCGTCGGACGCGCGGGCTGGCATGTCGTTCGATCGCTGCGTCCCCGGCCGCCCGGGGCCGTGGTGAAAGCAACGCTCACCGTCGGCGGCGAAGCGGTGTCGACCGGGTCGAAGTCGCGATCGAAGCCGCGGTCGAAGCCGCGGTCGAAGCCAGGTGCGGACTCCGGTTCGAACCCACGTCAGAAGTCGTAGATGTTTCCGGACTCGTCGACGGCGTAGAGGACGTTGAGCGTCGTATCGAAGTACCACGCGCTGTCGGCCGGCGCCGCATCCCCGGCGGCGATCGTGTCGCCGGCGGCGACGGCGACCGAGTCTTCCTGGAACGCGTTCTTGGGCGCAGTCACGATGTAGCGGCGATCGACGAGGTCAGACCAGTCGGTACCGGCCACGACACTTGGCGGATACGCGCCCTCTTGCTGGCGATAATGCTCAAGCTGGCCCCGAACGGTCTGCAGTTGCCGTTGGAGCCCGTTCTCGCGGGCCCGCTCGGTCGCGCTCGTGTACCGCGGAACCACCAGAGCGGCCAGGATGGCCAGCACCGCGATGACGATCATCAGCTCGACCAGCGAGAAGGCACGGCGGATTCCACGGCAGCGGGGCATCGTCAGTTCGTCCATGGGCGGTCCATCGGCACGGTGATCGCGGAACTCGTGGGAACCGTCGGCCTCGGGCGTCGTGACGGCCAGACTGTGCGGCGTCGGCAATCCAGGGCATGGCGGATTCCAATCCAGACCCGCCGCTTTTCGGACCTCGGACGACGATCGATGTTGCGTACACTCCGAGCCCGCCGCGCGGCCACCGCGGGTGGCGGGACGCGATGGTCGCGCGGCGACCGTTCGCGCTGGATTCGGTGGCTGGCTGGGGCGTGCAATGCCGTCGACCGTGGTACTCGGAGCGGGAATGGTGGGGTCGGTGATCGCGGCGGATTTGGCCGCCGAGCCCGGATGGTCGGTGCGGATCGTGGACCGCTCGGCTGACGCCCTCGCCGCGGCCAAAGCGCGTGAGCCACGGCTCGAAAGCGAAGTGGTCGACTGTGCGGACCAGGCGGCCGTCGCCCGGACGATCGAGACGGCCGACGTGGTCTGCGGGGCACTGGCCAGCCATCTGGGGTTCGCGGCGCTGCGGACGATCATCGAAACCGGCCGGCCCTACGCCGACATCAGTTTCATGGCCGAGGATGCGATCGACCTGGACCCGCTTGCCGTCGAACGCAACGTGCCGGCGGTCGTCGATTGCGGCGTGGCTCCGGGCATGAGCAATCTGTTCGCCGGAGAAGCGGTCCGCCGACTCGATCAGACGGATTCCATCCGCATTTTGGTGGGCGGCATCCCGGAGGTTCGGCACTTCCCGTTCGAATACAAGGCGGGATTTGCGCCGTCCGACGTGATCGAGGAGTACCTCCGGCCGGCCCGCATCGTGACCGGCGGGGAGACGGTCGTGCGGGAAGCCCTCAGCGAGATCGAGCCGATTGAGTTTCCCGGGATCGGCACGCTCGAGGCTTTCAATACCGACGGACTGCGTTCGCTCGCCGCCACGCTCGACGTGCCGGAGATGATCGAGAAGACGATGCGTTGGCCGGGCCACGCGACGCTGATGCGCGCGTTCCGGGACGCTGGTTTCCTGAGCGATGTGCCGGTGGAAGTCGACGGCAAGATGGTGCGGCCGCGCGACCTGACCGAGCGGCTGATCATCCCGCGCTGGACCTTCGACGACGGCGAAGTGGACCTGACGGTGATGCGGGTCGAAGCCCACGGGCGCATGGACGGCCGGGCGACGTCGTTGCGATGGGACCTGCACGATCGGGCCGACACCGAGACCAAGACGCGGTCGATGAGCCGGACGACGGCGTTTCCGTGTGCACTGTTCGCCCGCATGCTGGCCGCGGGTCGAATCGACGCCCGTGGCGTCCTGCCGCCGGAACGCCTGGTCGGCGAGTCGGGATTGCTCGATGACGTCTTGGCCGGTCTGGAGAAGCGGGGCGTGCGCTACACGTTCACCGAGTCCACGACTGACTGACTCGGACTTCAGCCGGCTTTGCGAAGATCCGTTGACGTGGGGTCCACATACTCGATCGCGTCGCTGGTTCCGGGTTCAAGCGTTGCCTCGGTTGACCCGACGGCCGCTTCGTCCGACGGTTCGTCCGTCGCCGCGATCGACTCTTCGAACGTCGCCACCCGGTTGCGGCCGGAGTGCTTGGCGAAGTACAGGGCATCGTCGGCCGCCCGGATCAGGTCCTTCAGCGAGTGCATGTCGGGCCGACGTTCGGCCACGCCCAGGCTGAGGGTGACCGGGATCCGGGTGGTTCCGGACATCACGCACATGTCTTCGATCTGGCGGCGGATGCGCTCCGCGCCGTTGATCGCGTGGCACGAGCCCGCGTTGGGGCAGAAGAGCAGGAACTCTTCGCCGCCGAGGCGGAACACCGTTTCGCCGGATCGAGTCGTGGCCTTGAGGACGGCGGCGGTGGCCCGCAAGACGTCGTCGCCAACTTCGTGACCCCACGTGTCGTTGACCGACTTGAAGTGGTCCAAGTCCATCATGACGCAGGACATGGAGCCGCCGAGCTCGCTGACTTCGTCCCAGCGCTGACCGGCGGTCTTCATCGCGGCTCGGCGGTTCATCAGTCCGGTCAACTCGTCGGTCAGGGCCATGCGATCGAGCTGCTGGTTGGCTTGGGTGAGCTTCTGGTACGCCACTTCGAGTTCGGCGTTCCGCTTTTGCAGTTCACGTTCCTTGTGGTCCAGCCGCTGCTTGAGGGCCACCAATCGCGCTCCCGCACCCACTCGGGCCACCAACTCCTGCGCGTGGAACGGCTTGCTGAGATAGTCGTCGGCTCCGGCGTCGAATGCCTCGACCAATCGGTCTGGTTCGCCAAGCGCGGTCAACATGATCGTGTAGATGTGGCGGCCCATCTCACGTTCCATCTCGCGGAGCGTGCGGCAGAGATCAATGCCGGTCATGCCGGGCATCATCCAGTCCGTCACCAAGATGCCGGGATCCTCCTTGCGAATCGCCGCGATGGCCGTTGGCCCGTCCTCGGCTGTCCGGACCCGGTACCCGGCGCGCGTCAGCAGCGTCCGGCCCATATGCAGGATCATCGGGTCGTCGTCGACGAGGAGGATGGAAGAGGATGCGTTCATGGCGGAGCGTTCGGACTCTCAGGTGCATCGGCCCAACCGAGCCATGACTCAGGGGGCGGGATTGGTTGCCGCCGTGCTCGGCCGAGGTCCGGAGCATTTGCGACGATTGCGCCGGCTGCGGGAACCGTTCGGCTCGATGGGGCACGCATTCTCGGACCACCAATGCGGTCGCGGGGGCCGCCCGTTGGGGACGACACACCCCTGGCCGGGATCGCGTCCAGGATCGGGTCCGGGATTGGGTTCGGGAGCGGAAGCGGGTTCGGCTGCCGTCCTCGGGACCCCGCGGTGCGGCGTCATGGAATGGCCCCGCCGAGCGACCCCCATGGTGCGGCTCCGGGGGACGGCGCGAGAAGCGCCTCGCATGGCGCGCCTCGCATGGCGCGACTCCCATGGCGCGCCTCGCATGGCGCGACCCCGAGGGACGGGGCGCGAGGCGACCGCCAAGAGGCAACATTGAGAAACCTCTTCCGTGAATCAGAGCATGCTCGCCGGATCGACGTCCACGGCCATATCGGCGCCGGGCCGGAGGGCGCCGGCCGAGCGGGCCGCGGCGAGGGCGGCTTGCATGAGGCCGGCGTCCGGCGCGGTCAGGATGAACTCGTGCCGAAAGCGGCCGGCGATCCGGGCGATGCCGCAGGGCATGGGGCCGTCGATCCGAATTCGATGGGGGCCGGGCACGGCGGCGTCAATCGCCTCCCGGACGTCGGCCGCAGCCGTTTCGGCTCGCTGGGCCGCGATCGCCGCATCCGCGTGGCGCAGGACGATTCGTGTCATCCGCGACCACGGCGGCAACTCCGCGCGGCGGCGATCCTCAAGCTCGCCGGCGGCGAACGCGTCGAAGTCGTGGCGGGCGGCGAGCCGGATGGCCGGCGTCTCCGGATTGAAGCTCTGGACGATCACGGTGCCGGAGAGGGCGGGGTCGGGGCTGCGGCCGCCTCGGCCAGCGACTTGGCTGACGAGCTGGAACGTGCGTTCGGCGGCCCGAAAGTCCGGGAGGTTGATCGCGGTATCGGCATTCACCACGCCCACCAGGCGCACGTTCGGAAAGTCCAACCCCTTGGCGATCATCTGCGTGCCGGTGAGGACGCGGACGTGTCCGTCGCCGAATCGCTCGAGGGCGGCGTGCAGTTCGCCTGCGTGCCGCATCGTGTCGGAATCCACGCGGAGCAGTGAGTCTCCGGCCACCAGATCCGGGAACTCGCGGGCCAGCTCTTCTTCGACCCGCTGCGTGCCGAGGCCAAAGCGAATCAACTTGCGGCGACAGTCGGGGCAGGTGGGCGGCATGCGCTGTTCGGCGTCGCAGTGATGGCAGCGCACGTACCCGCCCGTCGGCAACGTGCGGTCGCGGTGGTAGACGACGGAGACATCGCACTCGGTGCACGTCATGACCCAGCCGCAGCGGGCATCGGGACAGGTGATCCAGCTCGCGTAGCCGCGCCGGTTGAGCAGCAGGATCGCCTGGCCGCCGGCGTCCAGCGTGTGGCGCAGGGCTGACTGCAGCGTCGGGCCGATCAGCCGAATGTCGCGTGAGGGTCGGCTGCGGCGTTCGCCGGCAAAGTCGACCACGCGCACCCGCGGCAATTGCATGCCGGGTGCGCGATGCCGCATGCGGTGCAGCGTCGCGCGGCCCAAGCGCGTTGCGTTCACCCAGCTCTCCATCGACGGCGTCGCGCTGCCCAAGAGGACCGGACACCCGGCGAGCTGCGCCCGGCGAATGGCGACGTCGCGCCCGTGGTACCTGGGGGCGCGATCCTGTTTGAACGACGAGTCATGCTCTTCGTCCACGACCACCAAGCCGAGCCGACCGTCGGGAATCGGGGCGAACACCGCCGACCGGGCGCCGAGCACGATGGACGCTTCACCATTGGCCGCGGCGATCCACTGCTGGTGCCGCTGGGCCGCGGTGAGGCCCGAGTGCAGCACGGCCACCCGTTCGCCAGGGAAGCGGCCGAGGAGCCGGGCCGTCGTTTGCGGCGTGAGCGAAATCTCCGGGACCAGCACCAGGGCGACACCGCCGGCGGCCACGACCTGTTCGATCAGCCGGATGTAGACCTCGGTCTTGCCCGAGCCGGTCACGCCGTGCAGCAAGTGGACGGCGAATCCCGCCGCAGGGTCGAGCGTCGGTACGACGGCCCGGAGGACCTCGAGCTGTTCATCCGAAAGCCGGGCGGGAACCCGAGCGTCGACCCGCGTTCGCCGCCACGCAGCTTCCACCGTGTCGATGCGACGCAAGATGAGTTCGCCGCGCTCGGCCAGGCGTTCAATCGGGCCGCGGGTCTTCAGCTCCGCTCGCTCCATCAAAGTTTCGAGCGCCATCGGGCGATCGGCTTCGGCCGCGGCGGCGAGCACTTCGATGATCCGCCGCTGCTTCGGCGTCGGGCGGGTGGGCTTCGTGTCGGACGGGGTGCGGGGCGGGCTGGAGAACGCATTGGTCGCCGAGTTGCCGGGCGCGGTGCCGGCCGCGTTGGCCGGCAAGTTGCCGGGCGACGGGCCGGACGATGGGTTGTCGTCGGTCGCAGTCGCAGTCGCAGTCGCAGTCGCGGCGACGGTGTCGGCTGGCCCGGCGTCCGGCGCGTCCGGCTCGCTCGGGACCGCTTCCGGCAGGTCGACGAGGACGCGGCGGCGCGAACCGACTCGCTTCTTCACCGCCGACGGCACCATCGCCGCGATCGTGACGCCGATGGGAGCCGCGTAGTAGTCGCTGGTCCAGCGAGCCAGGGCGAGCAACTCGCCGGGAAGCCGAGGCACCGACGTATCGACCGAGCGGATCGGCTTGAGCTTCGACGCCGGCACATCGGTGGTGGCCGAAACGCCGATGACCCAGCCGGGGGTGGGCGTGCCGCCGCGGCCGAGGCCGACGATCACGCGGTCACCGGGGGCGACGTCCGGCCCATCTTCGGCGATGGCGTACGTCAGGCCTTCAGGATGGCGATCAACGCCGCGTTCGACCGCCACTTGGGCGAAACCTCGGGCGGCCAGCGGGGGCGGCGTGAAAAGACCGGTGTCGGCGCTCAGCGTCCGGCTCCCGGGCCGGCGGCGGGCGGGGCGAGCCGTTCCGCCGCAGGGAGGGCAAGGCGGCGAACAGTCGGTTGCACCCGGGCGGCAACGGCATTCCAGTCGGACCGCCGCTGGGGCGTCGTGGCCCGGTTCGGATTGGCCATTCGACGGTTGGGAAGATCTTCCCACGACCCGAGGCGGACCTCGACGGTCATCGGGTCCTCGACCGTCTCGCCATTCTCGCGAACCATCCGTCCCTGGGCGTCGACCCGTGGGCGCATGATGTCGACGGTGAGCACATCGCCGGGACGCCGGGATCGCACGGCATTGCCCAGACTCGAGTCGGTCACGATCGGCCGGTCATCGATGCGCACGATCACGTCGTAGGCCCGCAGTACGCGGACGGAATCGAAACCGGGAATCGTCCGGGTCAGCGTGACGCCGCCTCCGGGCCGGTCGCTCGGACGCATCTCGACGCCGAGCGCGCCTTCCGGGCCTTGCACGAACCAACGGAAACTCGCGTCGAGCAGCCGCGTCCGAGCTTCGTAGTTCGGGGCGACCCGCAAGAGCCGGTGGGTCGTGGTGGGATTGAGGGCGCCCGAATCGAACAGCTGGCGGGTGGCCCGCTCGCGCACGGACAGGTCGGCCATGCCCAGCTCCATCACCCGCTCGGTCAGCCACGCTTCGGTGGGGGCCGCGGGAGCGACGAGTTCGGCCGCTTCGCCCCGATCGACGGGCGGCACCTGGGCCGAACCCACCGCCGCGATCAGGCCGACGAGCAGGACGCCCGTGAGCGGAGCCAGCTTTGCCCGCCGCATGGAACGGCGGCGGCTCGGCGCGGGCATGGCGACGATGAAGTCGATGGTGGGCATGGTGGGCATGGAGGACGGACTCCGGCGGCGGGGCGAGCGGCACACGGCGCGGCCCGAACGAATCGTATCCCACCCGGGCGGGCAATCGGCCCACAAGCGGCGAATCCGCCTCGGAACCGCGTGGCGACGCGGCCCGGCCGCATCTGGCCGCCGGGAAGCGGTGGTTCAGTCGTCGCCCAGAAAGTCGATCAGCCGCTGGTGGCGTTCACGGAGCCAGCGGACCCGTCGCTCGACCATGCGGAGGACCGGCGCCCCCGGGAATCGCCCGAATCGACCGGTCCGGGCCAGCGGGCCAACGGTCTCCACGAGCAGGGCCTCGATCATCAGCCAGGGAATCGCCCGCCGGGCCGGTCCCGAAAGGCGGCCGACCACCGACTCGTATCCGCGGACGGTCGACCAGATGAGGTCGTACTCCAGAATGCCGGGCCATGTGTCCGGATCATCCGAGCGGCGGCCCATCGACATCTGGAGGCAGGCATTGGCCAGGTCGCAGACCGGGGGCTCGAGGCGGGCGGAGTCAAAGTCCAGGACCGCGCTCACGGTGTCGCGGGCGGCCAGGAGATTGCCCGGATGCCAGTCGCCGTGGGCGAGGCTCGGCGTGGCGTCCATGGCCCGGGTTCGGTTGGCTCGCTCGGCGGCATCGGCGTACGCCCGACGCAGAAACCGCGTCCCCCGGCCCAAGTCTTCGATGTTGGACGTGGGATCGTCGCGGTGGATGCGACGCGGCAGCGCGTCAAGCACGGCCGGCAGGGCTTCAACCGCATGCCAGGAGCCGACGCTTGATCGTCCCGGTGGCTCGAAGTCGCGGCCGGCGACGTGGACGTGGCCGAGCATGGTTCCCGACTGAAAGGCCACCGCCTCGTTGGGGCGGGGGCGGCTGCCGGGGAGAAACTCAAAGAGTTCGTAGCACGAGATGCCGCGGCGGACATCAGTCCGGCCTTCGCGGTCGGGGATCAGGTGGGCGACGGGCACGCCGCGATCCATCATGTGCAGCTGCACCGCCTGGCTGAAGCGCACGCGCTCTTCGCTGGCCTGATCCGGCTGACGCCGCTTGAGCAGGAACGAACCCTGATCCGTCGTCAGCCGCACCTTCGGAGCCTGGCGGCTGCCGCGGTCAAACGGGCGCAACTGAGAGACGGTGCCGATGTCGTAGCGGTCGAGTACGTCGCGAAGCTCGGCGGGCTCAAACTTCTCGCGCGAGACGCCGGCACCGGCCTCCGGCGAGTCGCCGGCCGAAGCATCGGAGCGGGCGGACTCGGCATCGGCGTGCGACAGGGCGAACCTCAGGGACGGACGGGGAGAAGCATCGCGTCAGAGACCGCAGCGGGTCTTCGCCGCGGGCGATGCCTCAGGAATACGCGGCGACCAGTGGGTGATTCCGCTGGGTGAATGTACGCCACGCAGGGGCCCGTTGCGACGCGGCGGCTACTCGACGTTCTGGACCTGTTCCTTGAGTCGGTCGATTCGACCCTTGATCTCCACGGTTCGGCGGCCGACTTCGGTGTCGAGGCACTTGCTGCCGATCGTGTTCGCCTCGCGGAGCATCTCCTGGGCGATGAAATCAAGCGTGCGTCCGACGGGCCGGGTGCCGTCTGCGCGGATCAGCTCGTCGAACTGATCCAGGTGGCCGGCGAGCCGCGTCACTTCCTCGTCGATGTCCGACCGCTCGGCAAAGACGGCGACTTCGCGGAGCAGGTCTTCGTCTCGGGCGGTCGCGCCGGCCTCTTCGAGCAGGGCGTTCATCCGGGACCGCAGCCGCTCCTGGTACTGGTGCACCACCTCGGGGGCCCGCTCGCGGATGACGGTCAGGTGCTCGTGGATCTCGCGGTGGTGCCGGCTGAGTTCGTCGAGCAGGGCTTCGCCCTCGCGCTCGCGCATGCCGATGAGTTCGTCGCAGGCGTCGTCGAGCAGCGCGGTGAGCACCGGACGGGCTTCGTCGAGGCGGCCCTCGGCCGGACTGTCGTGGACAGCGCCGGGCAGTTGCAGCACCGTGCCCAAGTCGACGTGGAAGCGCTTGCCGTCCAGGCCCGGGACGTCGCTGAGCTGCTGCATGTAGCGGCTCACGGCGGGCAGGTTGATGACGCCGGCCGCGGCGGCCGAGCGATCGCCAAACTTCACGACCATGGTGACGCTGCCGCGGCTGAGCTTGCGCGAGAGCGTGGCTTCGAGTTCGGCTTCGAGTCCGCTCAGCTCGTCCGGCAACCGGACCTGGCCCTTGTAGTAGCGGGCGTTGAGCGAGCGAATCTCAACGGAGTACAGGCGGCCATCGACCTCGCGCGAGGCCGCGCCGAAACCGGTCATCGAACGAATCATCGGGTGTCGTCTCCGGCGTGGGCCGCGGGGGCAGCGTTTCCCCGGTGGGCGCGGGCCACCGTGCTCACGATCCGCCGCCGGTCACGTCGTCGACCACATCGCCGGCGGCGTCGCCCGCCGCGTCGACGGCGTCGCCAATCGCGTCGGTCGCCCCGTCGATCGTGTCGGTCGCGGCGTCGATGGTGTCGTCGACCGCGCCCTCGATGGCCCCTTCAATCGCTTCGCCGACGGTGGCGCCCTCGGGGGACGCCGCGCCGCCGGTCACGTCGGCCGTGGCGGCGGTGTTGTTCCGCGGGTTGCTGGGTGACCAGAGGTTGATCGCCACGCCAACGCAGAGGTACACGACAAACGCCACGACGGTGGCCCACGTCAGGGCGTCGCCCACGCGTCCACCGAACACGGTGTCGGAGCTGCTGCCCCCCGCGCCACCGAACGCGCCGGCGAGGCCGCCGCCCTGGGGACGCTGGACCAAGATGATCAGCACCATCGACACGGAGACGATGGTGAAGGCGAACGTGAGGATGTTGAACAGCATCGGGAGCGATCCGGAGAGCGGTGAATGCGGGCCGGGCCGCGGGGCCGGGAACCGTGGGGGCTGGACAGGGTCCGGTGGGTCAGCCGGCGGCGGCGATGATGGCCAAGAACGAGGCCGGGTCGAGCGAGGCACCGCCCACCAGGAATCCGTCGATATCCGGCTGGGCGATCAGGTCGGCGGCATTGGCCGGCTTGACCGAGCCGCCGTACTGGATGCGGACGGACTGGGCGAACCCCGGATCATAGCGATCCGCGAGCCGGGTTCGAATGAAGGCGTGGACGGCTTGGGCGTCTTCCGGGGTGGCGGTCCGGCCGGTGCCGATGGCCCAGACGGGCTCGTAGGCGATGGTGATCCGGGAACGGTCGCCGGCGGGGATGCCGCCGAGGGCGCCATCGAGCTGCTCGGCGATCACCGATTCGGTCCGATCGGCGGCCCGGTCGTCTTCCGTTTCGCCGACGCAGAGGATCGGGCAAAGGCCGGCGGCCAAGGCATTGGTCAGGCGGGCGGCGATGCCCGCATCGGTCTCGCCGAAGACGTGGCGGCGTTCCGAGTGCCCGGCCAGGCACCACGTGGCCCCGGCCGACGCCACCATGGCGGCCGAAACGGCCCCGGTGAACGCTCCGGAAAGATGGGCGCTGCAGTTCTGGGAGCCGATCTGGACGGGGGTGCCGGCCGCGGCGGCCACGGCATCCACAAGCCAGGGGAACGGCGGGAAGATCACCACGTCGACCCCGTCGTGGGCGCCGGCGGCCATGCCGGCCGCGACATCGCGGGCCAGGGCCGCGGCTTCGGCGCGGTCGGTGTTGAGCTTCCAGTTGCCGCCGACGATGGGAACGCGTTCTGACATCGGCGACTCTGACTCCGGTGAAGGGGGCGAACGGGCTGATCGGGGCGGAACGGTGGGCCCGACCGATTTCGACGACGATCGCGGTCGAGCATCCGCCGGGGCGGGAACGGGGCGGGAACGGGGCGGGGACGAGACGGGGACGAGACGGGCATCGGCCGGCCCGGTCGAAATCGAATCGTTCAGCATAGCAGCGACCTGGCCCGATGACCGCATGGGCACCGGTACACTCCTGCCCGCGCCGCCGCCCGGCGACCTTCCCCCGGGGAAGCGTCAGGCGGTCCGCCCGTACCCGAACGCCACCCGACCCTCGGAGCCGCGGCCACGCCCGTCGCGGGACCCCCATGGACCGATCCGCCGCCGCCGTCCGCCAGGCCTTCATCGACTTCTTCACGGAGCGGCACGGACACACCTTCGCTCCGTCGTCGCCGGTGGTCCCGCACGATGACCCGACGCTGCTGTTCACCAACGCGGGGATGAACCAGTTCAAGGACGTGTTCCTGGAAACCGGCACGCGGCCGTACTCGCGGGCGGTCAACAGCCAGAAGTGCATTCGGGCCGGCGGCAAGCACAACGACTTGGAAGACGTCGGCCGCGACACGTACCACCACACGTTCTTCGAGATGCTCGGCAATTGGTCCTTCGGCGACTTCTTCAAGGAAGAGGCCATCGACTGGGCGTGGGAACTCTTGACCGGCGTCTTTGGGCTCGACCCCAAGCGCCTGCACGCGACCGTCTTTGCCGGCGACGCGGCCGACGGGCTCGAAGCCGACGAAGAAGCCGAGCGCCTGTGGCTGCGCTTCCTGCCGCGCGAACAGGTGACCCGGCACTCCAAGAAGGACAACTTCTGGGAGATGGGCGACACCGGTCCGTGCGGCCCGTGCAGCGAATTGCACTACGACAACACGCCCGATGGCAACGGGGCGCACCTTGTCAACCTGGACGACCCGCGGGTCATCGAGATCTGGAACCTCGTGTTCATCCAGTTCAACCGTGGCGACGGCGGGGCCCTCGCGCCGCTGCCGGCCCGGCACATCGATACCGGCATGGGCTTCGAGCGATTGCTGGCCGTACTCCAGGGCAAGGTGAGCAACTACGACACGGACCTGTGGTCGCCGATCTTTGACGCCATTGCCGCGCGCACCGGCGCTCGTCCGTACGGTGGCGACATGGCCGACGCGGTGGACACCGCCTATCGCGTGCTGGCGGACCACATTCGCTGCCTGAGCGTGGCCATCGCCGACGGCGCCGCCCCGTCCAACGAGGGACGCGGCTACGTGCTGCGGCGCATCCTCCGGCGCGCGGTCCGGCACGGCCGCCAAACCCTGGGCTCCGAGGGACCGCTGCTGTGCGAACTCGTCCCGGCGGTGGTCGACACGCTCGGCGGGGCGTTCCCCGAGCTGGCGACGCAGGCCGACACGATCGCGGCGACGATTCGCGGCGAAGAAGAAGCCTTCCTCCGGACCCTCGACCGCGGCATCGCCCTCTTTGACGAAGCGGCGGGCCGTTCGGCGGGGGCCACGATCTCGGCCGACGATGCGTTCCGCCTGCACGACACGTTCGGTTTCCCCGTCGACCTCACGCGGGTGATGGCCGAAGAGCGCGGCATGACCGTCGATGAATCCGGCTACGAGTCGCTGATGGAAGCGGCGCGGGTGCAATCGCGCGCCGGCGGCGAAACCTGCGAGACGCGCCTGCAGTTGCCGCCGGATGCCCTGGGCCGGTTGGAGACCAACTCGATCAAGCCGACGGTCGAGCGGCGCCGAGACGAAGCGCGGCCGGTCAACACCACCCTCGAGGCGATCTGGAACGGCCGCGATTTCGACGAGACGCTGCACGTGGGCTCCCGCGTCGGCGTGGTCTTCGCCGAGACCAATCACTACGCCGAGGCCGGCGGGCAAGTCGCCGACCACGGCCACTTCATGCTCGAGACCGGTTCGGGCGATGCGGCCGCGCCGGCGGTCTTCCGCGTCGAAGACGTCCAACGCTTCGGCGGCTGGGTGCTGCACATCGGCCACCTGTCGGAGGGATCGCTTCGGGTGGGGGCGAGCGGCACGTTGACGGTGGAACGCGACCGCCGGGCGATGATCGAGCCGAACCACACAGCCACCCACCTGATGAACCGGGCGCTGCGCGAAGTCATCGGCGACGGGGCGGACCAACGAGGCTCGTTGGTGGCCCCGGATCGGCTGCGCTTCGACTTCACGAGCCGGGCGGGCCTGGACACCGAGCAACTTGCGGCGGTGGAAGCCCACGTGCGGGCCACGATCACCGCGGGGCACCCGGTGCACGCGGAGCTGGCGCCGCTGGAGTCGGCCCAGGCGATCAAGGGCCTTCGCGCGGTCTTTGGCGAACGCTATCCCGACCCCGTCCGCGTGGTCTCGATTGGTACGCCGGTGGGCGAGTTGTTGGCGGCGCCGGATGATGCTCGCTGGGCCGAGCAGTCCATCGAGTTCTGCGGCGGCACCCACGTGGCCGACACGTCGGCCATTGCGGAGTTCGTCATCCTGCGAGAAGAAGCCCTCGCCGCTGGCGTGCGGCGGATCAGCGCGGTCACCGGGGTGGCCGCGAAGGCGGCGCGCGTGGCGGCCGCGCAGTTGACCGAGCAGATGGACGCGGCCGAGGCGGCGGACGACGCGGATCTGAGCCCGCGCATCGACGCGATCCAGACGGCCTTCGACGGGCTGACGATCGGGGCCGTCGACCGCGCGGCCCTGCAGCCGCGCCTCGACGGTCTGCGTGAGCGGCAGCGGAAGGTTCGCAAGCAGGCGGCGGCGGCCAATCGCGGCGACATCGTCGAGCAGGCCCGGGAGCTGGCTGAGTCGGCCGACGGGGCGTACCTGGTGGGCCGCATCGATGGGGCGGACAAGGACGCAATGCTCGCGGCGGTGGACGTGATCCGGGCTCGGCAGCCGGAACTCCCGGCGATGTTATTCAGCGTCGACGCCGACGCGGGCAAGGTTGCCATCAGCGCGCTGTGTCCGAAAACGGCGATCGCCGCCGGGCTCAAGGCCGGCGACTGGGTCCGCGAAGCAGCGAAGGCCTGCGGCGGCGGCGGCGGCGGACGTCCGGACATGGCCCAGGCCGGCGGCAAGGATCCAGCGCGGGCCGAAGCAGCAATGGACGCGGCCCGTGCGTTCGCCGCGAACGCCCTGAGCTGAGTTCGGCGGAGCTGCATTCGGCGGAGTTGAACTCGGCCGACCTGAGCCAAGCCCCGCGGAGCCGAGCTCTCTGGAGCCGAGTTGTGCGGATCGGATCGAAGCCGAAGCCGAAGCCGAAGCCGGAGCGGGAGCCGGGGGCGCGGTCGCAGGGGCGCCGAGTCTCGAGCGGGTCTGCCGGAGACCGGGCGAACACTGGCGCCAGCGCAATCGGACCGTCTCGAGCGTGATCGGACGCTCAGGCAGACGCGCGCGCTCCGGCCAGTCGACGCTGGCGGTGCAGACGGGCGCCGTGCGGGCGTTCGAGCG
>JBGCEZ010000047.1:0-85121 GCA_045106735.1 Phycisphaerales bacterium
GCGGCGGCGGTGCTGCCCCGGCGGTCGTGGCCCCTCCTCCGGTCGTGTTGCCGGACGACGAAACAGAGTTCGTTGAGATCGAGCAACTCCAGGCTCCCGATCCGCCGAACGACCCCGATCAGCCCGACGAGCCCAACGGCGACGGCGATGGCGACGGCAATGACCCCGACGGCGGCGGCGACGACCCCGACGGCGACGGCAATGACCCCGACGGCGGTGGCGACGACCCCAACGGCGGCGGCGACGACCCCGACGGCGGCGGCGATGACCCTGACGGCGGCGGCGATGACCCCGACGGCGGTGGCGACGATCCCGACGGCGGCGACGGCGTGACGGCCGACTGCAACGGCAATGGCGTTGAGGACGCCGATGACATCGCGGCCGGCACCAGCCAGGACTGCAACGGCAATGGCGTGCCCGACGAGTGCGAAACGTTGCCCGATACCGACGGTGACGGGACGCCCGACTGCGCGGACGGCTGCCCCAACGACCCGAACAAGTCGGAGCCCGGCGACTGCGGTTGCGGGACCCCCGACACCGACACCGATGGTGACGGCGTGGCCGACTGCAACGATGGCTGCCCGAACGATCCGAACAAGTCGGAGCCCGGTGACTGCGGTTGCGGCACCCCCGACGTCGACACCGACGGCGACGGCGTCCTGGACTGCAACGACGGTTGCCCCGACGATCCGAACAAGACGGAGCCCGGCGACTGCGGTTGCGGCACCCCTGACGTGGACACCGACGGCGACGGCGTGCTGGACTGCAACGACGGCTGCCCGAACGATCCCAACAAGACGGATCCCGGTACCTGTGGATGCGGTGCCCCCGACATCGATACCGATGGCGACGGCGTGGCCGACTGCGGCGACTGCAACAACAACGGTATTGCCGACGATGCGGACATCGCCGCCGGCACCAGCGAAGACTGCAACGGCGACGGCGTGCCCGATGAATGCCAGACGCTGATCGACAGCGACGGCGACGGGACCCCCGATTGCGCCGACGGCTGCCCCAACGATCCGAACAAGTCGGAGCCCGGCGACTGCGGCTGCGGCACGCCGGACACGGACTCCGATGGCGATGGCACGCCTGACTGCCTCGATGGTTGCCCGAACGATCCGAACAAGGTTGCCCCGGGAGCCTGCGGCTGCGGCGTGGCCGATGTTGACTCCGACGGCGATGGCGTGCTCGACTGCATGGACGCCTGCCCGAACGACCCGAACAAGGTTCTGCCTGGCGCCTGCGGTTGCGGCGTGGCCGACACCGACTCGGATGGCGATGGGACGCCGGATTGCTTGGACAACTGCCCGGACGATCCGAACAAGACCGAGCCCGGCGCCTGCGGCTGCGGCGTGGCCGATGCCGACTCCGATGGCGACGGCGTCCTGGATTGCAACGATGGCTGCCCGAACGATCCGAACAAGACGGATCCCGGCACCTGCGGCTGCGGTGAAGTCGATACGCCGAACTGCGAAGGCTTCGTCGACGACGAAGGCTGGACGACGTTCAGCCCGGTGACCGGATCGGCCAACCCCGACGACGACACGCGCATTCTCTACGTCAGCAACACGGGCAACGACACCACCGGTTACAGCTGGTACACGGCGGACTCGCCCCAGGTTGGCGGGGACCCGTTCAACCCGGGCAACGCGATCAACGCGTACCGCACCGTGGCCCACGCTCGTTCGTTCCTCCGCGACAACAAGCCCGACTGGCTGTTGATCGAACGCGGCGGCACGTACGAGGAGTCCTTCGGGATCTGGCGCAAGAGCGGCCGTTCGGCGGACGAACCGATGTTGATCGGGGCGTACGGCGACGGTGCGCGGCCGCGTTTCCTGACCGGTGCTTCGAGCTTCGTGGAGTCGTCGACCGGCGACCCGACCAGCTTCGTGGCTTTCGTCAGCCTGGCCGCACACGCCCACACGCGGACGGTCGATGACACGCCCCAGGGCGTCCGTTGGACCGACAACACGTCGCAGTCCGTGCTGTTCGAGGACCTCCATCTCTCGGAGTTCCGCGACAACATGGTGCTGCAGCCGTACCCCCTGACCAACATGATTCAGGACGTGCGGATCCGCCGCTGCGTGATCGTCGACTCGTGGTCGAACGGTTCGCACTCGCAGGGCATCTTCGCCTACGACATCGACGGCCTGCTGATTGAGGAGTGCATCCTCATCCACAACGGCTGGAATGAGGACATTGAGGCGGCCGGCGCGACGATCTTCAACCGCGACGTCTACATCAAGGACTGCCGGGACGTCGTCACCCGTGGCAACATCACCGCCCGCGGGGCGTCCGGCGGCATCCAGCAGCGGACCGGCGGCCTGTCGGAATTCAACCTTTCGATCGAGAATCCGATCGCGGTGAGCTTCGGCCACCTCGAGAACTCGCTCGACTGGGAGAGCACGGGGGCGATTCGCTACAACGTGGCGATCGATTCGCGGGACATCGGCAACGCACCGCGCGGCCAGGCGTTCAAGGTCAACCGCACCGCCCTCGGCGTAATCGTGGAGGAGAACATCGTCACCGGCAACACCTTGGGCACCGGCAGCACGATGGGCTTTGAGATTCGCGATTCGGCCGGAACGATCGTCCGAAACAACATCATCCACGACTGGATGGAAACGGACTACGTGCAGTCATGGGGCGCCCGCGGCGATGGCATCCTGATCCGCGGCGGCAACACCGCGCTGCAGATCAACGGCAACCTGATCTGGCAGCCCAATGGCGGCTACGGCATTGGCATCGAGGGTGGCTTCAGCAGCGAGTACGCCTTCTGGGACAACCACTACTACTCGACGAACCAGGCGAACATCCAGCACCGCAACCCGAGCTGGCTCTCGCACGCCCAGTGGGCGAGCGGATCGGGCGAGACCGGCATGATCACCACCGAGCCGACGTTCGACGCCGGTGGGGACGGCCAGACGCCGACCATCGCCGGGTATCTGGACTCGATCGGCATGGATGGATCGGTCGACGAGTTCCTGGCCGCGGTGCGGCAGCAGCGGAAGGGATCCTGGAACCCGGCCTTGACCAGCTACGAGGTGATCACCTTCATCCGCGGGGAATTCGATCGCGAAACCCCGGTTCCGGCCGATCTTGAACAGGCGGGCTTCGGCGGCTGATCGCCGGGGCCTGACGGGGTCATCGCTCGGATCGCGGCTGGTCCGCGAGCCGATCCCGGCCAATCGACGGCCAATCGACGGCCAGTCGACGGCCAGATCCCGTTCGGATCATGCACCGATCGGACCCGTCCGGGGAATCCACCCCGGATCGGCTACCCGGTCGGGACCTCGGATCCCTATCCTTCTGCCCCGGCAGCGGGGCTCGGGATCCCGGATACTGGGCGGCCACGGGGCTCGCTCGGCACAGACTCATCGGCGTTCGCCGGGTTCCAGGGGGATCCCGGCGTCCGTCGTCTTCGCTTTCCGCCACTGGTGGTGGAAGGCATTTCCCAGGGTGCGCGAGCGAGCCGTCCGACGGTTCCTCCCGCAATCGAGGCAGCACTCCGATGATCGGCCTGCACAACGCCCACAAGAGCGTGGCCCGCCACGTGATCGGCCGCGAGACGGCCAAGAAGGTCCTTTCGCCGCTTCTGCGGTGGGATCGGCCCAAGCCCGGTCAGCTGACCGACGGCTGGAGCCTGATCCTGGGCGCGCCGTGGGACCTCCGGGCCATCCTCGACGTCAACCTGATGTTCCTGGACCGCGTGGACCGCACCGGCCTCTCGGCCATCCACGTCGTCTTCGATCGCATGCACCGCGATGGCATGGACCAGGTGGCCGAGGAAGCCCGGCAGCGCTGGCCTGACCTGCCGATGCGCTTTCATCACTATCGCGGCATGGCCGGCAAGCTCGTCGAGAAGATCGACGTGTCGACGTTCTACAACTCGATGAACTGCTCCATCGCCCTGGCCGCGATGGATACGCAGTACGCCGTCCTGCACGACTTCGACCTGTATCCGCTGCGGCCGGACCACTTCACCCGGCTCATCGACCGGATGCGAAACGAGCAGCTGCACTTCTGCGGCGTCGAACGCACCCGCTACGACGGCCTCGGCCAGGATGACAACGTGCTGGGCACCTGGGGCCTGGGCATGGACGTCGGTTGGCTGCGCAGCAACTGGAAGCCGATCGACATCTTCCACCGCGTCGAACGCATCCGCGGCGAGATGGTGATGCTCGACCCCTTCGCGAGCGTGCAGCTTCGCACGGACAAGCGCGAACTGGTGGCCGAGCCGTCGGACGAAGACTTCTGCCACGTACGGAATCTCTGCAGCACCTACCTGCGATTCACGCGGCAGCAGCCGGTGAAGATTGCGTGGCGACTGCACTACCTCTGGTACCTCGAAGCACTGTCCGAACATCGCACGCTTGAGCCGATCGTCGCCCAGATGGCGGAGGCGACCTCGCGGCGTCTGTCGGTCGACGGGATCGATCAAGACTTCGAGGGCGTGGATCCCACGTGCGCGAACGTCCTGCGCGATGAGCTGTTCCGCATGGACACCGTCATCCACGGCGACGTGCAGGATGCCACGCGAGCCTTCGTCGAAGGCTTCGCCACGTTCCTCGAACGCACGGCCTGAACCAGCGGCGGGTGGACAAGCGGTCCGTGAGCACCACATCAGAGATCATCGATCGGGCGATGGCCGCGGCGGGCGCGCTGCGAGTGGCCCGTTCGCGCGCTCGCACCGGCCTGACCATCCTCATGTACCACCGCGTGCTGCCGGCGGCGGAGGCCGCGCAGACCGAGCCGCGGAACTTGGTCGTGGACGCCGAGTGTTTCGCCCGGCAAATGGATGAACTCGCGCGGACGGCCGAGGTCGTCACCGTGGGCGAAGCGATGGCCGGCGGCGAATCGGGGCTCACCGCCCGCACCGGCCGGCCGCGGGTGGCCGTGACCTTTGACGACGGATACCTGGACAACGCGGAACACGCCGCACCGATCATGGAAGCGCGGGGGCTGCGCGGGACGTTTTTCGTCACCAGCGGCTTCGTGGCCGGCACGCCCATGTGGCTGGACCGAGCGGTGGCCATCGCCGCGGGGGAAGGCGGGGCCGGGCTCCGGGCCGAGCTCGACCTGCCGGCGAGCGCTCCGCTCGACCCCGTCCTGGGCCGGGTGAAGCGGCGGCCGGCCGACGAGCGCGACGCCATCCTGGACCGCCACGCCAATCCCAGTGACGCCGCCAGTGATGCCGCCAATGACGCCCCCGGTGACGCCCCCGGTGACGCCGTCAGTGTCGCCGCCTGCCCGCCGGCCATGCGTCCGGCCGATCTGCAGCGGCTCGCCGGCGCCGGGCACGAGATCGGCGGGCACACGGTGACCCATCCGATCCTGATCCACGAAGAACCCGCGCGGATTCGGCGCGAGTTGGCGGAGAACCGTGCCGCGCTCGAGGAATGGGCCGGCGTTCCGGTGACCGGACTGGCGTGGCCCAACGGGGACGCCGACGAGACGGTGCGGGCGATCGCCCGCGAGTGTGGGTACGCCTGGAGTTGCGCGACCCGGCGAGGCCGGGCGACGGCCGTCGACGATCCGATGGACCTGCCACGGCGCATGATCGGTCCCTGCTCGGCGCCGGGGCACGCGGTAGGATCCTGCCGCGCGGCATTTGCCGCCGAAGTCTGGGGCGTCCACGACGGCCTGCGCCGCCTGATTCGGAGGTTCCGGTGAATCCATCGCGCGTGCATCTCGAACGGGGGATCGCCGCCTTCGCCGCCTCGCTTCCCGAAGGAGCCCGCGTCCTCGATGTGGGAGCTGGCGACTGCCGCTACAAGCCCGTCTTCGAAGGCCGGGCCTACGAGTCATCCGATTTCGCCAGTGTGCCCGGCAAGCGGTACGCCGAACTGGATCACATCTGCGACATCACGGCGATTCCGGTCGAGGACGGCCGCTACCAAGGCGTGCTCTGCTCGCAGGTACTGGCCCACGTTCCCGATCCGGTGGCCGCCGCCCGCGAGCTCGCCCGCGTCCTGGCTCCCGGCGGCGAGCTCTGGTTGTCGGCCCCGCTGTACTTTCAGCCCAATGAGCCCCCGTACGACTTTCACCGATTCACGCGGTACGGCCTCGCCCGGATTGCCGAAGAAGCGGGTCTGGAGGTCATCTCGATCGAGCCTCTGGATGGCTATGCCGCGGCGGCCGCGTATTCCTTGCGCATGGGCTTCCGCGGGCTGCCTCTCCGTGGGTCCGCCTACGGCGGCGGGGTGGCCGGTTGGATGACCGTGCTCGCCGTGGCCCTCAGCCGTCCCTGGATGGCCGCTTTCTCCGAACTGCTCGCCCGGGCCGACGTACGGCACCGGATCACCGACGGACCGATCTGCAAGAACTACGTCCTCCGGGCTCGCCATCCCGGCGATTCGGACGCCGCCAGATCGCCCGCCAGCCCGTCCTCCGCGGAGACTTCGGCATGACCAACGCCACCGACCAGCCGGCGTCCGCTTCCCCCGGCACCGTGCGCGAGCAACGGGTGCGCGAGTTCTTCGAGGACTTCCGCGGCGCCCGCGTCTGCCATCCGGAGCTCGTCAACGACAAGGGCGTGCTCGTTGGGAACAACGGTGACCGGCTCATGGTCCTGGGCACCGACCGGCTCTACAACGACTTTGGCGTCGAGCGCGTGGAAGACCCGGCCAAGGCTGATCTGATCGCCATCGGCGGCAATGGCGGCATGCACGAGCGCTTCACCTGGATCCCGCGGATCTTCGAACACCACAACCGCACGTATCCCGGCACGCCGCTGGTGATTCTGCCGTCAACGTTCCACTACCCCACGCGTCCGTTCCAGGAGTTGATCTCGACCGAGCGCACCGCGCCGCTGACGATCTTCTGCCGCGAGCGATACAGCGCCGAACAACTGGTCCACCGCCACCAGCTTCCCGACGGCGTCGACGTGCGACTCGACCGGGACATGGCCTTTGAACTCGAGGGCACCGATCTGATCAAGGGACTGCAGGGCCGCACCGGCCAGCACGTCTTGATGATCGAACGCGTGGACGTGGAACATCCGTCGGTCCGCATGAACCCGCGCCGGCTCGGCCTGCGGGGCCGCATCTCCAAGCGCATGCCCGACGGCCTCAAGAAGATGCTGTACCCGCTCGTGGTGCGGCACCGATCGCGGCAGGTCACGCCGTTCCGGCAACGCTGCGAGCAGCTCCTGGCCGAACACCACCCCGAATTCGCCTCGCTGCCGGTCATCGCCAAGGACATCAGCAGCGTCAACACCTGCAGCTTCGAGGAGTTCTGCGAACTGACGGCGGATGCCGCGGTCGTGTTCTCGACGCGGCTCCACGGCGGCATCTTCTCGAGCCTGGTCGACCGTCCGACGTTCATCTTCGAAGGTCCGTACCACAAGATCCGCGGCATCTGGGAGTACGCCCTCGCCGACCACCCGCAGGTGACCTTCGTGCCATTGGCCGACGGTGAACAGCCGGCCGAGGACGCGACGTGATCGTCCAGTTGATCGGTCGGCTTGGACGCGGGGGCGCCCAGCGCGTCGCCTGCGTGCTCGCGGCCGGCATTGCCGAAACGGGGGCGCGGTCGGCGGCGGTCGCCTTGCTGGCCGGCGGCGACGCCGAAGCCGAGGGGGCCGCGCCGGCGGAGATCCACTGCCTGGGAGCCGAACGCGGCAACCCGGCCACCGTGCTGCGGGCCGCGGCCCGGCTCCGGCGGATGATCGTGCGCGAAGGCGTGCGAGCGGTGCACGTGCACGGACGGGACTGCTTGCCGGTCGCGGTCCTGGCCACCCGCGGCCTGGGATCGCGGCGCCCGGTGCTGGCATTCACCTGGCACGATTCGACCAGCGTGCTCGGCGGGGGCCGTGCGGCGCTCGCCCTGGCCCGCGCGTCCTTGGCTCGCTGCGACTTGATCTACGGATCGTCGGCCAGCGTGGCCGAACGGCTCGGCGCCCGCGCCGGACTCGACACGGTCAGCTCGTTTCGCAATGGCGTGCCGATTCGCCCCGAGACCACCGGCCTGACCGCCGATCCGCCGTTGATCGTGTGGCTCGGCCGCCTGGTGCCGGAAAAGGACCCCGAGGCCTTTCTCGAGGCCATCGGCGCGCTGCACGCTTCGGGCCGGCGGGTGCGGGCGGTGCTTGGCGGCGAATCGCCCTCGCGCGACGGTCGCTACCGCGGCGAACTGGAAGCCCGGGCCGCGAGCATGGGCTTGGCCGACGTCATCCGCTTGCCCGGCTGGATCGATGACCCCGACGCGATCCTGCGGGACGCGGCGATCACGGTGCAGACCTCGCGCAGCGAAGGCCTGAGCATGGCCCTCCTGGAACAGATGATGAACGGCCTGGCCATCGTCGCCACCGACGTCGGCGACACCGGCGAGGTCATCCAGCCCGAAGAAACCGGCTTGCTCGTCCCGGCCGAGGATCCGGCCGCGCTCGTGGCCGCCCTGGAGCGCGTGGTCGACGATGTCGCGCTGCGCGAGCGGCTTGGCTCGACGGCTCGCGCGATCGCGGTCGAAGAACTCAGCACCGTGGCCATGGCCCGGCGAGCACTCGAAGCCTACGACGCGGCGGCCGGCCGGCGTTCCGCCGCGACGTCGGAAGGAGTCGCCGCGACGTGACGCAGCGGATCCCGGCTTCGGCGCCCGAAGGACTGCCCGCCGATGGCGGGACGGTTGATCCTGCGCGCACCGGGACGGTCGAGGCGATGGACCGCAGCGACATGCGGCGTTCGGCCCGCAGTGCGACCCTGGTCTGGGCGTCGATCTATCCCTTCCAGAAGTTCGTCCAGCTTGGCTCGAACGTCGTGTTGGCCGCGCTCTTGTCGCCGGCCTTGTTTGGGATCATCACCCTCGCCAACGTCGTCGCCCAGGGCATGAAGATGTTCTCGGAGATCGGGATCAGCGCGTCGGTCGTGCAGAACAAGCGAAGCGATCCAGAGTTCCTGGACTCCGCCTGGACCTTGCAGGTGGTCCGCGGCACGGTGCTCTGGATGCTCATTGCCGCCGCGGCCATTCCGGCCGCGATCTTCTACCGCACGCCCATTCTCGTGCTCGTCTTGCCGGCGATCGGCCTGACAACGCTGGCCAATGGGTTCATCTCGACGCGGCACGCGGTCCTCAACCGGCAGTTGCGACAGGGCCGTTTGGCGCTGTTGGAACTGGCGACCAGCGTCGGCAGCCGCCTGATCATGATCGTGTGGGCCGTGGTGTCGCCGAGCGTGTGGGCGATCGTTGCCGGCATGGTGATCGGGGCGGTGGCCAACGCGTTCGCCACGCACCATGTGCTGCCTGGCCACCGCAATCGCTTCTGCTGGGAGCCGGAAGCGGTCCGGTCGATCTTTCGCTTCGGCGTCTGGGTCGCCCTCGGAACGATGATCGCGTTCTTTGGCCAGCAGCTCGATCGCCTGATGATCGGCCGGCTCGAAGACCTGGGCGTCCTCGGCGTCTACGGCATCGCCATGACCTTCGCCCGGCTGCCGCGCGAAGCGTTCGCCATCATCAGCTCCAAGATCGTCTTCCCGTCGGTCAGTGAACTGGCCCGGACCGACCGCGACGCCCTCGAACGCACGCTCAAGCGGGCCCGGGCCACGGTCCTGCCCATCGGCATCGCCGGCACCGTTGGCGTGGCCGCGGTGAGCCCCTGGATTTTCCGCCTGCTCTACGACCCTGAGTACGGGGCCGCCGGCTGGATCGCGCCGCTCGGGGCCATGCTCCTCTGGATCGAGCTGGCCAATGGCATGGCGAATCGGACGCTGCTGGCCCTCGGCGAAACCCGGCTGCTGGCCATGAGCGGCTTGCTGAAAGTCGGCGTCGGCGGGGTTGCGGCGGTCATTGGATTCCGCCACTTTGGCGTCGCCGGCCTGATGGTGGGCATGAGCATCGGCGGTTTGGCCGAGCACACGTGCGACCTGATCATGCTGCACCGGCGCCGCGTCCGACTGATCGCCGACGAACTGCTCTACGGCATGGCCGTGGCCGCCGCCATGGCGCCCATCGGCTACGTCCTGTTGACGACCCCTGACAACGCCGGCATGCTGATCGGTGCTGGGGCCATCAGTGTGCTCGCGACCGGCGCGTGGGCCGCATCCAAGGCACTGCCGATTCTGCTCGAACGCCGAGCGTCGAAGGGGGGCACCCCGGCATGATGGGCAACGTGTTCTCCGACTTCGCGCTCTTCGGGTGGCCCTTCGTCGCCTTGATCGCCTTTGTCATGCTCCCGGTCCGCCGCGCGGTGTTCTTTGCCGTGATCACTGGCTGGCTCATGTTGCCGAACGACGGGCACCTGCTGCCGGGCCTCCCGGACTACACCAAGAGCACGGCGGTCAGCCTCTCGGCCCTGGTCGGAATCGTGATGTTCGACAGCCGCACGCTGTTGGCCTTCCGTCCGCGATGGGTGGACGGACCAGCGGTCATGCTGTGCATCGCGCCGTTCTTCTCGTCGGTCACCAATGGCCTCGGAGCCTACGACGGCGTGTCCGCCGCCATCGGCAACACGTTCATTTGGGGCATTCCGTACCTCGCCGGCCGGCTGTACGTGCGGAATCTGGACGACGCCCGCGAACTGGCCATCGCCCTGATGATCGGCGGGCTGATGTACGCGCCGCTGTGCTTGTACGAAATCCGCATGGCCCCGGTCTTGCACTCATACGTGTACGGATTCCACCAGCATGACTTCGTGCAGACGATGCGTCTGGGCGGCTGGCGGCCGGTGGTCTTCCTGACCCATGGCTTGGCCGTCGGAGCGTGGATGGCGGTGACCGCGATGGTCGCCGTCGGCCTGTGGATCCTGGGCGGGGTGCGTTCGTGGCGGCAGATTCCCATGAGCGCGATCGCTGGCGGGCTCACCGTGACCAGCGTGCTGGTCAAGAGCCTGGGGGCGATGGGGCTCATGTTCATGAGCTTCGCGGTGATCGCCGGCATGCGGTTCACCGGTCGTTGGACGCTCATCGCCGTGCTGGCGATGGCCGGGCCGGGATACCTCGGCCTGCGGGTCGTGTCGGGCTGGGAGATGACCGAGGTCATCGGCTTCATCGATTCGACGGTGGGCGAGGCCCGGGCCGACTCGCTCGAGACCCGCGTGCTCAACGAGATCGTGCTGACCGAACGGGCCCTGGAGCGGCCGATCTTTGGCTGGGGCGGCTGGGGCCGCATGCGGGATACCGCCCGCGACGATGGCGGGCGCATCATCACGGACTCCATGTGGATCATTGCCTTGGGCGAGACCGGGCTCTTTGGTCTCACCGGTCTCATCGCGCTCCACATGGTGCCGACGCTTGCGCTGACCCGGCGCCGGAAACTGCTGTTGAGCCGCGGCCGAGCCGGCTTCGGGGTCGCCGTGGTGCTGGGCCTCGGCGTGATCATGGTCATGTTCGATTCGCTGCTCAATGCCATGCCGAACCCCGCCTTCATCCTGATGATGGCGGCATTGGCCTCGCTTGCCGTGGCGCCACTGCCGGTGCCGGCCGGACAGCCCGCCGGACAGCCGAACGGATCTGGCGGGACGGCGAACGCGGCCGGACGTGGCTTTGGACCGGGGCTCGGCGTCGCCGCTGCCGCCGGAATGGCCCACGATGGACCGGCGGAGCTTGGCGGTGCTCCGGCTGCGGGCTCGCGGCAGCTTCCACCGGCTCGGGTCCATCCGGCCGTGCGGCGCATGGAAGCGGTGCGGGCCCGTGCGGCCCAGCGCAATGCGTTGCCGGACACCGGGCCGGCGCGCGGGCGCGCCGCGGAGTTGCCGCCCGGATCCGCGCCGAATCCGACGATCCGCCGGCGGCCAGCCGACGACGAATCGCGACCGCCGGCGGACGAACCACGCCCTGGCCCCGCGGACGACGCATCATGACGTCCGGCGACGTGGGCATCGTGATCATCGGCCGGAACGAAGGCGAGCAACTCACGGCGGCGTTCGCGTCCGTGGCCGCGGTCGCCGGCGGCGTGCCGGTCGTGTACGCCGACAGCGACTCGACCGACGACAGCGTGGCCCGCGCCGAGCAGGCTGGCGTCGAGATCGTGCGCGTCGATCCCGCCGGCGGACTGTCGGCCGCCCGCGGGCGAAACCTCGGCCTTGCTCGGTTGCTGGACATCGCCCCGGCGGTGCGCTTCGTCCAGTTCATCGACGGCGATTGCACGTTGGAAGCCGACTGGATCGACGCTGGTCGCGCGGCCATGTGCGAGCGCGATGACGTGGCGATCGTGTGCGGCCGGCTGACCGAACGCCAGCCCGAGGCATCGCCGTGGAACCGGCTTTGCCAGGTCGAATGGGACGCCCCGGCCGGCGAAGTCCGCGGGTGCGGCGGCATCTTCATGGCCCGGGTCAGCGCGCTCGAAGGCATCGGCGGATTCGCCGAAGATCTGGTCGCCGGCGAAGAACCGGAGATGTGCTTGCGCCTGCGCGACGCGGGCGGGCGGATCGTCCGGCTCGAAGCGCCGATGGCCACCCATGACGCGGCGATGACGCGCTTCGGCCAGTGGTGGACGCGGGCGGCTCGCAGCGGGCTGGCGTACGCCGAAGCGATTCGGCGGCACCCACGGCATCCGGAGCGTCCGGGTCGCCGCGAATCGATCAGCGCCTGGGTTTGGAGCGTGGGCGTGGCCGCGGTCATTGCGGTGGCAACCGCGTTGGTCTGGCCGTGGGGCCTGCTGCTCGCCGGCCTCTTCCCGCTCCAGGCAATGCGGATTGCCCGGCGCACCGCCGGTCGATGGGGCTGGGGTACGGGCATGCTGCACGGAACAATGTTGATGGTGGCCAAGTGGGCGCAGGTCTGGGGACAGATCCGTTGGGCGGTGGCCCGGCCGTGGCGACGCAGCGCGCGGAGGGCAGCGGCGTGAGCGAGCGAACGATGGAGCCAGCCAGGGATGCAGCGGCCGACGTCGCCGCGGCCGACGTCGCCGCGGCCGACAACGCCGTGGTCGACAACGCCGCGGTCGCCAACGCTCCGGTCAGCCAGCCAGCCGCCGGCGACCTGCCCCCGATGGCCTTGGTCGCTCCGTGGTATCCCGCGCTGAGCGAGACCTTCGTCCGGCGCGAAGCGGCCGAACTGCGACGGCGCGGGGCGGACATGTGCGTCGTGAGTCTGCGCGAGCCCGGCGAACAGGACATCACCCTGACCGGCGAGTCGCCGGACGCCATCGTGTACCGCGGGGCGGCGTCCACCTTCGCGGCGGCCGCGGCCGAGGGACTGCGTCATCCGTGGCGGAGCCTCGGCACGCTGTGCATGTCGCTGGCCGATGCATTGAATCCCGGCGAGCCGACATCGCCCGGCGCTCGGGCACGCTTCGTGGTGCAAGCGCTCGGGGCGATCGGACTCGCACCGCGCCTCCGCGCCCGCGGGGTGCAGCACCTGCACGCCCACTTCGCCCACGCATCGGCCGGCGTGGCCATGTACACCGCCCGGCAACTCGGCGTTCCGTTCAGCTTCGTCGGCCACGCCAATGACATCTTCGAACGGCGGCAATTGCTCGCCCGCAAGCTGCGCCGGGCCGCGTTCGTCAGCTGCATCAGCCACTGGCACCGCGAGCTCTACCAGTCGATCCACGCTCGGCCCGAGTCCGAGTACCCGGTCGTTCGCTGCGGCGTGGATGTGAGTCAGTGGTCGTCCACCGGGGCGGCCGGCGAGTCGCCCGCCGCTTCGCCCGCCGGTTCGCCCGACGACGCGGTGCCCGGCGAACCGTCGTCGGCCGCCATCGCGCCCGTTCGCCTGCTCGGCGTCGGCCGCATCGTGGCCAAGAAGGGCTTTGATCGACTGATCGACGCACTGCCGCGCCTGCCGGAAGGCCTTTCCCCGTGGACGCTGACCATCATCGGCGACGGTCCGGCCTTCGATGATTTGGCCGCCCAGGTCGCGGCCAGCGGACTCGCCGGCCGCATCACGCTTGCCGGGGCGCAGCCAGAAGCGGTGGTGACCGAGGCCATGCAATCGGCCGATGTCTTCGTGCTGCCGTGCCGGGTCGACGGGCAGGGGGATCGCGACGGGATTCCCGTGGTGCTCATGGAGGCGATGGCCTGCGAGCTGCCGGTGATCGTCGGCGACCTGCCCGCGATTCGCGAGCTCGTCCATGCCCCCGACGTCGGCCGTCTGGTCCCGGCCAAGGACGATGACGCCTTGGTGGCCGCGCTGGCGGAGATCATCGGAAATGCCGATGCAAGGGCGGCCATCGGCCGGGCGGCCCGCGCGTGGATCGAAGCTGAGTTTGAAGTTCAGGTCAACGGCGATCGGGTGGGCCAAGCCATCGTCGCCGCCGGCCACGCATCGCGAGGGAGCCGCCCGTGACGTCGATTGAATCCACCATGGACGCCGCTGGCGGCGCGAACGCACCGGCCTCGGCCAAGGCATCGGCCTCGGTCGGTTCGGACGCGGCGAGTGGTTCGGCCTCGGCCGCCGCCGCATCCGCCACCTCCGCCACCTCCGCCGCCGATCTGCCAGCCGCGGTCCGCGACGCGCGGATTTGCCTGGTCTCGCCCGGTCGCAACGAAGCCGAGTACGCCCCGCGCACGATCGAGAGCATGATCGCCCAGCACAAGCGGCCGGACCTCTGGGTCATCGTGGACGATGGCTCGACCGATGCGTCGCCCGAACTCCTGGCCGCCGCCGCCGCCGAGCACCCCTGGATCAAGATCGTCCGCCGCGAAGACCGCGGGCACCGTGCGGTCGGCCCCGGCGTGATCGACGCGTTCTACGGCGGCTTGGACACCGTCGACCTGGAGTCCTTTGACTTCGTCGGCAAATTCGATCTCGATCTCGTCCTGCCGCCGACGTACTTCTCGGGCCTTGTCCAGCGCATGACCGACGATCCGCGGATCGGCACGCTCAGCGGCAAGGCGTGGTACCGGGACAAACAAACCGGCGAGCAGGTCAGCGAGTTCATCGGCGACGAGATGTCGATCGGGGCGGCGAAGTTCTATCGCCGGGCCTGCTTCACCGAGATCGGCGGCTTCGTCCGCGAAGTCATGTGGGACGGCATCGACTGCCACCGCGCCCGCATGGGCGGCTGGAAGGCGGCGAGCCTCCACGACGAAGAACTCTCCTTCGAACACCTGCGGCCGATGGGTTCGAGTCAGCATTCGATGTGGACCGGACGCATGCGGCACGGCTTCGGTCAGTACTTCATGGGCACCGGCCTGTCGTACATGTCCGCCTCGGCCCTGTACCGCATGATCCGACCGCCGATTTTCGTCGGCGGCCTGGCGATGTGGTGGGGGTTCGTACGGGCGATGCTCGGCCGGGTCGACCGCTACAAGGACCCCGATTTCCGCCGCTTCCTGCGTGGGTACCAGTGGGCCAGCCTTCGCGCCGGCAAGGCCGCCACGGTCACCCGCATCGAAGCCGAAGGGGCCGCGATCTGGAACGCCCGGCACGGGGATGGATCGGGCTCCCCGGCCTGAACCGGTGCATCGCCGGTGGCGGGGGTGCCGACGGACGGCGGCTGCGTCGGCCAAGCACGTCGGCCAACCGCATCGGCCAAGCACATCGGCCAAGCACGTCGGCCAACCGCATCGGCCAACGGCATCGGCAGACCCTGGCTGCCCATTCTCGGACGCAGATCAGCCCGTGGCCATCGCCCGCCCGCTCGGCCCCGAGCGCGCAGCTCGCCCCGCTTGACGCTGCGGGAACCGCGCCGCCGGCGCGACCGGCAGGCACCTCCTGGATGCCACCAAAGGAGTGGATTGACCGCTGGTCGCGGCACCACCTGCGCCGGAGACTATGCTCCGGGGAACGTCGGTCCGGCTTGGCGGCCGGAGGGCGACACGCCCCGGGGGGAGAGCGCGGCGCATGATGGTGGACGACACGAGCAGAACTGATTCTGGACCCGACTCCGTCCCCGCGGCCAGCCGCACCGGTCGCCTGCCGCGGCCGAGTCGCCCGGTGGTGGTGGAAGCGCCGCCGGCCCGCAGCTTGCCGATGATTCGCATCGACGGGGTGCCGATCCACGCGGTCGACGAGGATCAGGCGAACGCCGCGATCATCGACGCGTTGGCCGACGGACGCGGCGGCTTCGTCGTGACCCACAATCTGGACCACCTCCGCCGTTTGCGACTCGATCCCGAGTTCGCCGCGCTCTGCGATGCGGCTGAACTGCGCGTGGCCGACGGCATGCCTCTGGTGTGGGCCGCCGCCCTGCGTGGCACGCCGCTGCCGGCCCGCGTCGCCGGCTCGAGCATGATCCTCACGCTGAGTGAACGCGCCGCCGCCGCCGACCGCAGCGTGTTCCTGCTCGGCGGGGACCCCGGTTCCGCCGACGCCGCGGCCGAGGAACTGCAGCGCCGCTTCCCCGGACTCCGCGTCGCCGGCACGCTCTGCCCGCCGATGGGCTTTGAGCGCGACGAGGCGTTCATGGCCGACATGCGGCGACAGCTCGCCGAGTCCGGGGCGGACATCGTCTACGTCGCCCTCGGTTCGCCCAAGCAGGAGCAGTTGGCCGCCGCGGTGCGCGATTGCCTTCCGAATGCGTGGTGGATCGGCGTCGGCATCAGCTTCAGCTTCGTCGCCGGGACCATCCGCCGGGCCCCGAACTGGATGCAGCGATCGGGCCTCGAGTGGGTGCACCGCATGGCCCAGGAACCACGCCGGCTGGCCGGCCGCTATCTTCGCGATGGCGTGCCGTACGCCGCCCGGCTGCTCGGGCGAAGCGTGATGGAACGCGGGCGTCATGGCGACGCGCCGACCTGAGCCGGTTCAGAGGGAGCGATCCAGTGCGAGTGTTGATGACCGGCGGCGCCGGGTACGTGGGCAGTGCGTGTCTCCGATGGATGGCCGAACGCGGCCACGACGTGTTCGCGTACGACGATCTCTCGGCCGGCAACCGGGCCGCGGTGCCCGCTGACCGCCTGATCCAGGGCGACATCCGTGACCGCGCGGCCTTGGTCGCCGCGCTCAAGGCCACCGGGGCCGAGTGCGTGATGCACTACGCCGCGCTGGCCTCGGTGCCTGAATCGATCCGCGAGCCCGACCGCTACTGGGACATCAATGTGCACGGGACGCAATGCGTCCTGGACGCCATGCATCGCTGCGATGTGCGCCGGTTCGTCTTTTCCAGCACCGCGGCCACGTACGCCTTCGATGCGGAGATGCCGCTGACCGATGCGTCGGCCCAGATTCCCGAGACGCCGTACGGCACGACCAAGTTGGCGGCCGAACGGATGATTCGCGACTACGCCACCGGGCTTGGACTCGGGGCGGTCATCCTGCGGTACTTCAATGCCTCGGGAGCCGACGCTTCCGGTGAGCACGGCGAGTCGCGGAGCCATGAGACGCACCTCATCCCGCTCATCCTGTCGGTGGCCGCGGGGGCCCGGGAGAGCGTCACGATCTTTGGCACCGATTGGCCAACCCCGGATGGGACGTGCGTGCGGGATTACGTCCACGTGGCCGACCTCGCTTCGGCCCACGAAGCCGCGGCCAAGGCGATCGAGCCCGGGGCGGTGGAAGCCTTCAACGTCGGCACCGGCCGGGGCACCAGCGTGATGGAAGTCCTCCGGGCCTGCGAACGGGTCAGTGGCCACTCGATCAACCACGTCCTGGCCGACCGCCGCGATGGTGACCCGCCGACCCTCGTGGCGAGTCCCCAGCGGCTGATCGACCGGCTCGGCTGGACACCCGCCCATCCGACGATCGACTCGATTGTGGAAACGGCCTGGGCCTGGCACCGGGCCTTCCCGGCGGGATACCCGGCCGACGGGGCCTGAGTCGGGCGGCGTGGCCGGCGTCATTGCCTCCCGTTCCGGGGGCGGTGATGGGTGTTTCTGCGTACTCGATCCGAACGACCCGGCCATGCGCCGGTGGCGATCCTCGGCCGGTCCGCCCAATGATCCCGATTGGCCGGGGCAGACTGAACCCGAACCATCCTCGCGAAACGTTCCGATCCATGGGATGATTGGGGCCGTACCGTTGTTCGGTGCGCAAATCGTGCGCGGGATGCCGAGAATTCGGGCGGATCTCCCCGTCTGATTCCGAGGTTTTCGAAGACCGTTCGCCTTGAATCGTCGACTGGCCGATGCAGGAACCGTGGGGGTCGGCCTTTCAAAGCACCATGTGCTTTCTTGATGCCGTTTCCCGTTCTCCTCGTCACGCACCGCACGCCCGCGATTCCTGCATGTCCCACACCACATTCAGCGTGATCCTGTTGGCCGGTTCGATCCGTTCGTCCGACCTGCAGCGTGATCTTGGGGTCTCGCCCCTCCAGCTACCGCTGGAGCCGGGCCGGAGCCTGTTGGCGGCGTGGTGTGAGCTCTTCATGGCCTCGCCAGGCTTCCAGGGCGGGGTCGTCGCCGTTCAGTCCGACGAGGAACGCAAGGCGATTTCGGCCGTGATCGACGCCGCCGGGCCTTCGGTGGGCGAGTCGTTCGCGGTGGAAGTCGACCCCGCGGCCATGCGGGGGATGGCCGGGCTCGTCCGAGATCTGGCCCCATTGGCTCCGCCGGCCGACGCGATCATGGCCGTCGAGGCCTATTCGATGCCCCCGATGACGATCGAACCGCTGCTGGCCCCCGGGCTCCGCGGGGCAGATGTGATCGTCGCGGCCGACGAAGCGGGGGAGGCGGCCGGCGTCTACGCCCTGAGCACCGAGATCTTGGAATTCATCCGGCCGATCGGATACTGCGACTTGAAGGAGCAGTTGCTCCCCGAGCTGCACGCCCGAGGCCGGGACGTCCGCTCCGTCACCATGACGCCGCGGGCGATTCGGGTGCGCGATCGCGAGGGATACCTCGACGCGGTCGCCGCGTGGGCCGCGGTCCGCCGTTCGCAAGCCGCCCGGGCGGGCGTCACGGCACGGGTCGCCGCCGGAACGCAGGCCCTGGAGCGCGGCGAGGCACCCGACCTCGGAACAACCAATGGCACGGTGGCCGAGCCGCCGAAGTATCGCGTCCGTGGAACCTGCGTCGTCGACCCGACCGCGCGGGTGGATGGGCAAGCGATGCTGGACGAATGTGTCGTGCTGGCGGGGGCGGTCGTCGGACCTGAGGCCATCGTCAGCCGCAGTATTGTGGGCGCCGGGGCCGTTGTGCCGCGGGCCGGACGGATCGTGGGTCGTATACTTCTTGGGGACTCTTCCTGACGTGCCGCCCCGGCTCTGGCGTCCGCGCGAATCGTGCGTGGGGCGGTGGTGCCGGAATCGAAACGCAATCAGGCAGGGCGCCCGCGCTGGGGAGCTGCAGGTGGACGAGCAGGAGAGAGGTCGGTGGACGCCGTTGGTGTTGGGCGCGATGGGTGCGCTCGCCGCGGCCGCCGCCTTCCAGCAGCGAGGGGCGCTCACGGACATCACGAGCATCGGGCTCCGGAGCGAGGAGCAGTCGCACGTGCTGCTCGTGCCGATCATCGCCGCGTGGCTGATCTGGCTCCGCCGGGCCCGCCTCGACTTGGTGCCGCCGCGCCCGAGCCTGCTCGGACCGCTGACCATGGCCTTCGGCTGGGGGATGACGTGGTTCGGGTTCGCCCAGGGCGTGCAGGCGGCTGAACACCTCGGGGCCCTCATCACCGTCGTCGGGGCGATCTTCGCCTTCACCGGCATGGCCGCGGTCCGCCAGTTCTGGGTCGTGTTGCCGCTGCTGATCTTCGCCGTCCCGGTCCCAGGAGCAATCCGGACCGAGATCGCATTGCCGCTCCAGAAGATGGCCGCCACCGTCACGTTCGAGACGCTCACGATCTTCTCGGTCCCCGTGATCCAAAGCGGCAACCTCTTGACGATCAACGGCGAGCAAATTGCCGTGGCCGAAGCCTGCAACGGCATGCGGCTGGTCTTCGCCCTTGCCCTCGTCGTCTACGCGTTCGTCTTCAGCGTCCCGCTGCGAACCGGACCGCGGATCGCGTTGCTGTTGCTGGCGCCGGTGATCGCCCTGGTGTGCAACGTCATCCGTCTGGTGCCGACGGCCCTGTTCTTCGGCTACGGCTCGGTCGAGTGGGCCACGCGATTCCACGACATCAGCGGCTGGGTGATGCTCTTGGTGGCCCTCGCGATCCTGTGGAAGTGCGTCCGGCTCATGGAGTGGCTGGAACTTCCCGTGTCCCGACTGAGGTTGGCCAACCGATGAGCACGCCCGCACGCACAACATCCGGGGCCGGTCGCCTGACCCGCTGGTGGCCGATCGCCGTCGCCGCCGGCCTGCTGGTGGCCCTGCCGCTGGCGTTGCCGGTGACGGTCGAAGACTCGCCTGAGCTGGACGCCATTCGCGCCCGAGCCGCCACCGCCATCGCCGACGTTCCGTACATCATGGACGGCCGCTGGGCGGGGACCGATCGCGAAGTTCCGGCCGCCGCGGTCGAGCTGCTCAACCCCAACGCGATTCTGAGCCGCGAGTACCGCGATCTCGACGGAGGCGGCACCTTCGGGTACATCGTCGTCCACGCCACCGACGTGCGGGACATGGAAGGCCACTACCCGCCGATCTGCTATCCCGCGTCGGGCTACGTCGAGATTGCCGACCGAATCGACGAAACGATCGCCGTCTCCGGCCGTGCGTTGCCGGTGCGCGAGTACGCGTTCGAACGGTCGACGGCCGACGGCCAGACCCAGCGCATCCGCATTCTGAACACGTTCATCTTGCCCGACGGATCCACCGCTCTGGATCGTCGTGGTTTGCAGGATCGGGCCCAGCGCCGGGCGCTCGCCGCGCGCGGCATGGCCCAAATCCAATTGGTCGCCGCGCTCGATACCGACGCCCAGACCTGCCGCGGCGCCCTCGCCGCACTGCTCAACGGATCGCCCGAGATGCTCGCGGCGATCGGATACGGCGAACCGGAAGCCGGTTCACAGGAAGGAAACGGCCGATGACTCGAGTCAGCGCCATGCCACAAGACGCGTTTGCCCCGGATAGTCCCAACGAGGAAGCATCCGGTTCGCTCTGGAACGTCGTCCGCGACGCGATGGCCGGTCGCTGGCTGTACGCCGCGATCCTCGGCATCGTCCTGGGCGGCGGCTTGGCCACTGCCGGCTTCCTGATGACCGAGCCGGAGTACACGGCGGTTGCGTACATCCAGGTGTCTTCGCGTACGGACTACGTGCTCGAGGACATCCAGGAACACCGGCTGGCCGACGTTGATGCGTTTGTGAATCAGCAGGCACGGTTGATGCAGAATCACCGGGTGTTGAGTACGGCGATCGGGAGCGATTTCGACTTGATTGGGCCTGTGATGTCCAAGTTGTCGGGCGGTTCCGACAAGGCCGGTCCGTACATTCCGGACCAGACGTTGTCCGATCTCGGTTGGCGCCTGGATGACGGGCTGTCTCGCTATCGAGCCAACCTCGGCATTCGCACGGGCCGACGCGACGAGAACCTCATCACGATTTCCTACTCATCGCCCATTGCCGATGAGGCCCACGCCGCGGTTGCGTCGCTTGTCGCGGCCTATCAGGAGAGCTACGGGCAGGTGTTTTCGGAAGACATCAGCCGCCGAATCGGCGCACTCGAGTCCCAGAAAGAACGGCTCGAGGTCCTGGTAAAGGACAAGCGAGAGTCGCGAGCGGGCACCTTGAACGGCACGGTCTTGCTTGGCAATCCGCGGCGAGCGAATGAGCGAGCCCACGACCGACTGGAACGGATCGACGATCAGATCGACTTCTACGATCGCATTCTGAAGCGGCGGCAGACCGAGACGGAGACTGAGGCAGAAGAACCTGCGTCGGAAGCCGCAGACGAGTTGGACGAGCTGGAGACGACGGACCCGTCAGATACGTCGGATACGTCGGATACGTCAGAAGCGACGGACGCGCCGGGCGCGCCGGGCGCGGACACGAGCGCTGCCGACGGCACGGCTCCGGATGCAGAGAATGATGCCGAGGAGCCGCCGACGCCTTTTGACTCGACTCGCGAGCCGACCAATCGTGAGTTGGACCAATTTGATCCGCTTCTCGGGCGACAACGAGCGGAAGTCGAGTTGTTGCGACAGAATTACGAAGATCTCAAGGCGAACTACTCGCCAGGATTTTGGCGTCTCGACGACGCGCTCATCGCGTGGACCCGCGCCCAGAGCGACTTTGAGACCAAGCGTTTTAAAGTTATTGAGCGGTGGCGAGACGAGCAAGAACGCTTGGCCAGCCTTCAGGTCAGTGATGGCGGGTTCGAACCCACGCTCCCGGAAACTTCGTCGACAGACGAGATTCGGGCTGCGTTGGGCACGCTGAACGAGGCGCGGGATGGCATCATCGCGGAGATCTCGCGGATCTCTCGATTCACGTCCGACGTGGAGCAGCTTGAAGCAGAGATTCTCGATCTCGAAGGGCAACTTGATGTTGTTGCCGAACGTCTGAGCGGTCTGAAGATCGAGACGAACGCGGACTTCTCCGCCATCAGCCGCCGCATCACCGTCACCCCGGCGGAAGAGCCGCGCGTCCCCTCCAGCGACAAGCGGCGCAAGCTCGCCGCGGTCGGCCTCATGGGCGGCCTGGGCGTCGGCTTTGGCCTGTTCTTCGTGCTTGGCACGCTCGACCGTCGGGCGTTCGACTCGACGCAGCTTCGGGGCAAGGAACACCGTCGTCCCTTCCTGGGCACGATCCCGGACATGGAACAGCGGGTCGACGATGAGGTTGACGCGAACGCCTTGGCCGCGAGCTGCGTGCACCAGGTGCGCAACCGCATCGACGCCGTTCGGTCGGCCGATGAAGGACTCGTGCTCGCGGTGAGTTCTCCCCAGCAGGGCGATGGCAAGACGAGCGTGGCCGTGGCCCTCGGGCACTCCTACGCCCGGGCCGGCTTCAGCACGATCCTCGTCGACTGCGACCTGATCGGTGAAGGCCTCTCGCTGGCCATGGGCCTGCGGGATCGAGTGGGCATTCGCGAATCGCTGCTCGCGGGCCGGATCACCAACGAGATCGTCGCCGACGTGGCCGCCAACCTGTCCGTCCTGCCGTGCGGTTCGACCCGCGGATTCGGGCCGGAGTCGGTCCGCCGGGCGTCGCTCATGAACCTGATCCGCGAACTGCGTTCGGTCTACGACGTGGTCATCGTCGACAGCGGCCCCATGCCGGGCAGCATCGAGAGCATCCCGGTGGCGATGAGCGTGGATGGCGTGGTGGTCGTGATCCGCCGCGGCCGCCAGCAATCGGTCCTGGACTCGTGCATCGAGTCGATCGAGTCGACCGGCACGCCGTGCTTCGGCGTGGTGCTGAACCGCGCCCGTCCCTCAGACTGCGAACGCATGGTGTCCGCCTCGGCCATCAGCCTCCCCGTCGAGGAATCCCGGAAGCGGCGTCTGGTCCTGGCCGGCGGAGCGGGCGAGAAGCTCACCAGTGCCCTCGGGTCCGAAGGCGATGACTTCGCCGAGTTCGACGGAGACGACGAAGGACCGCGATGACCACCGTTGGCCGATCCAACCTCGATCCGGGAGGCCGCCCGCCCGACGGCGACTCCGTCGCGTCGACGGGGATGTCCCACGCGTTGGAGGGCGCGGGCGTGCGCCCCGGCGGCGGGCACGCGATGGACGACGCCGCGGCGGTGCACGTTGCGCCGCACGCGTTGCCGGAGCACGGATCGCCCGACCAGGGTCTGGCCATCAGCATCGGCGTTGAGGCGGGACCGCAGGTCTGGGGCCTCGGCGTGCGGGAAATGCACGTTGCGCGGTGGGCGTCCCGAGGCGTGCAGGTCGTCAGCCGCGGCCGAGGCATCGACATCGAACGCTCCGCCGACCTGTACCTGCTCCTGGAACCCGGGCAACTCGTCGACTTTGACATCCGGCCGCTCATCGAGTCGCTGGTCTGGGACAATCGCGGCGTCGTCCGCGTCCGGATCCTGGACGAGATCACGCCGCGCTACCGCGAGCGGATCGTGCACGACGACGACGGTCGCGTGATCCGCGTCGCCCGCACCTATCGCCCGGACCACCGATCGACCCCGCGCGTGCTGCTCACGGCCGATCCGCGACTGGCCGAGGCCTGGGCCGTGACGTCAACGCGGCGGGTTGCCTGGCAGATCGTTCGCGCCCGCACGGCGTGGAAGCACGTCAGTACGAATCGCGTGGCCGGCGTGGCCGGATTCGTCGGCCGGCCCGGCGATGAGGCCCGCATGCTCGATGACTTTGTCCGCACGTGGCCGGATCCTGGCCGGGCGCTCACCGGGCTGCGTCACCACGGCGACGGCATCTGGACCACCGTCGACATCGAGATCGACCCCGAATCGATCATCGTCGGCCCCGCGTGGATCGGTGCGGGCAGCCGGCCCGAAGCCGGCGAGGTTCTGATCGGACCGGCAGCCACCGACGACCGTGGCGGCACCGCGCTGCCGGTGCAGGTGCGCCGGATCCACGAGATTGAGCCGGGGAACGATGCCCGGCCGGCGGTGGACGCGCCCCCGGCGGGAGCGTCGGTCGCCCAGGAATTCGCCAAGCGCTGCTTCGACATCCTGTTTGCGCTGGCCGTGCTTGCGTTCGGCGCGCCGATCTTCGCCATCGTCGCGCTGGCCGTGGTGATCGAAGACGGACGAACGATCTTTTACGCCCAGCGGCGTGAAGGACGAGGCGGCAAGGAGTTCGGCTGCTGGAAGTTCCGCAGCATGTTCAACGGGGCCGAGGCCATCGCCGCCCGGTACCAAGAAGCGAATCTCTCCGATGGTCCGCACGTGAACATCAAGAACGACCCGCGGGTCACGCGCGTGGGCCGGATCATCCGCAAGATCCAGGTCGACGAGTTGCCGCAGTTCTGGAACGTGCTCAAGGGCGACATGAGTGTCGTCGGCCCACGCCCCAGCCCCGAACGCGAGAACCAGTTCTGCCCGGCCTGGCGCGAGATGCGGTTGAGCGTTCGCCCCGGCATCACCGGACTCTGGCAGGTGCGCCGCACCCGCCGCGAGGGCGAAGACTTCCAGGAGTGGATTCGGTACGACATCGAGTACGTCCGCCGGCGCAGCTTCGGACTGGACCTCAAGATCATTCTGCTCACCGTGCGCATGATGGTGGCCGGCCGCACCGGCGGCCGTGGTCGCTGATTCCACATGACGTCCAACGCCTCCAAGACTGATGTTCGTGGCGACGGCCAAACGCTGTTGGTGCTTGGCGCCGGCGGCATGCTCGGCTCCCGGCTCGCCTCGATGGCCAGCGCGGCGGGCTGGCGGGTCACCGCCCTCGATCGCGCCGGTTGCGACATCACCGATCCCGCCGCCATCCGCCAGGCTCTGGCCGCCGGGCCCGATTGGGTCGCCAATTGCGCGGCCTGGACGGACGTCGACGGGGCGGAAGCCGACGAGGCGGGGGCCAACCGGCTCAATCATCACGCGGCCGCGGAGCTGGCCCGGGCCGCGGCCGAGGCGAACATCCCCGTGGCGCACGTCTCGACGGACTACGTGTTCGACGGCTCCGGCCGCGATCCGTACCCCCCGGGGCATCCCGTGGACCCGATCAACGCCTACGGCCGCACCAAGGCGGCCGGCGAGGCGGCGGTGCTCGCGGCCAGCCCCCGAAACCTGGTGGTCCGCACCGCCTGGCTCTACGACGGGCACCACCGGAACTTTTTCACGACGATCCGCTCCCTGGCCGAGTCCCGCGACCGCATCGAGGTCGTCGACGATCAGCACGGGCGACCGACGACCACCGCCACCCTGTCGGACATCATGCTCCGGCTGATGGCGGCGGGGGCCAGTGGGATCCACCACGGCTGCAATGCCGGTCAGGCGACCTGGTTCGACTTCGCCTCCGCGATCGTTGAAGCGGCCGGACTGGCCTGCGAAGTCGCGCGATGTGGCAGCGATCGGTATCCTCGGCCTGCCCGGCGACCGGCGTGGAGCGTGCTCGACCTCGACCCAACCCGGGCAATCACCGGTCCGATCCCACACTGGCGCAAAGGTCTCGCGGCGGTGTTGGCCGATGGACAGGACAGGGAGGCCGGTCACGCCTGAGGCGTGGGCATCGGCCCCTCGGATTCCCCGGGCGTCCCTTCCATGGCGACCCCCGACCCTCATCGACCGGGACCCACAGGCCCGGCGGAGTGCACGATGACCAAGCGCGGCAAGCGACGTCTGATGATTCTCGTGGTCCTGTTCATCGCCGCCATCGGCGGGGTCTGGGGACTGCGCAAGTTTCGTCACTACCAGTACGAGCAGCAGCTCATCAGCCAGCGGGCCGAGGGCCTGGAGATGCTGGCCCGTGGCGACCTCACCGACGAGGAGCTGGATCAGGCGATCCTTTACGTCGGTTCGTACGTGCGTTCAGACTTGGCCGGAGACGACGCCGAGGCTTTCCTGGGCTTCGCGGCCTTGCGGGTCCAGCGTCCGCTGCCGGGGAACGCCCACATCAGCGGAGCGTACGCCGCGTACGCGTCGGTGCTGGACATGGGAGCTGTCCTGACCCAAGCCCAGGAAGTCGAAGCGCTTGAAGGCATCGTCGTCTACGCCCCGATGATCGAGTTCAACGCCGAGGCCGCCGCGGCCGCCGCGGACCTGATCCTCAACCACGACCGCGACACGGACCCCGAGATCTTGGAGTCGGCGTTCATCGCCGCCAATCGCCTGGAGACCTCCGTCCCGCTCGACCGCATCGCCGAGCACCTGGACCGTCGGCCGCCGCCGGCCGAAGGCGAGATCCGCGGACGCCTCGATCGTTGGGGCCGGGCCCGGATCATCGCCGACGCGCTGATCGCCCTGGAGCCGGAGTCCATCCCGCGCCGGATTGCCCGCCTGAAGATTGATCAAAACGACGACCTCTCGCCAACGAGTCAACTCGCCACGATCGATGGATGGATCGCCGAGTGGATCGCTCGCGACGGCGCCGATGGTCGCATGCACCTGCTGAAGGCCTTCACACAAACTTCGCTCCGACAGCTCGAACCGGCATCCGCGACCATTTTGGAAGCGGCCGACCGGGGAGCTTCCGATCCGATCATTTTGAGCGACATGCTCGGGGCCCTGCGTTCCATTGGGGCTGGCAGCGGCAACGAGGTTGCCCACCGCGAGCGAGAGATCGCTTTGCTGGTCTCAACGATCGAGAATCACCCGAATGAAGTCTGGCCCTGGGAGCGCCGTGTCTGGTGGTCGGTCCGGACGGCCAATGTCGGGGGAGCGATGGCCCAGCTCCGCGGGGAACCGACGCCGCTCATCGCGACGAACCCGCGGTCCGAGTCGACCGCTCTGCAGGCGATCGACATTCCCGAGGCTCGTCCGATTCCGGCCGAGATCATCGACCACCCGATGATCCGTCGTTGGGAGGCACTCGCCGGTCTGCTTCGGAACGATATGGCCATGATCGAGAACGGCTTGCCAGCGCTGAAGGCATTCGCCGCATCGCCGGACGCCGTTCGTTTGGTGCGATCAGCGGCCGGCGAAGCCGCGGCGGGCGGAGCCGGACCGAGACTCCCGGACATCATGACCGAGGATCCCGCTGCCGCCGTCGCCGCCGAAGCCATGACGGATTCGCAGGACGCGGCCTCGTCCGGTGATCGCCGAATCCAGTCCATTCTCGATGACCTGGTCCAGGTCGCCGAGGCTTTCGTGGAGCCGGATGCCCTGACCCAGGTGCCGGAGGAGGACGAAGCCGGCGATCCGGTCATCGAGGCCATCGGCCGCCTGCGCCTGGCCGCGACCGACGCACTCAGCGGGAATGCGGGGACGCTGTTGGTGGCCCCCCCGGCATTCATGGTGGACTTGCTCGAGGGCCGCGTGCTTCGGGCCCGGGGCGATGAGTCGGCCGCGGCCGATCGACTGCGCGAGGCGGCGAACGGATGGGTTGCCGCCCGCCTGGAACTGGCATCCCTTTACGCTGGATTGGCCGACCATGATGAGCGAGTTCAGGTCTTGGCGGACCTGGCTCCGGGCCGCGTTCCGGCTGCGCTGCAGAACGAATGGATCGCACGAGCGATTCTGGCGTCTCTGGACCGCAGTGAGGCCCAGTCCTTGGATTCCAGAGTCCTCATGCCCGGAGGGCGGATCTGGGACCGCGTCGAGTTGTCGCGCCAGCTCCATGAGCTCACCCAGTGGTCTCCGATCGGCCCCGTGCTGTACGCCCGCTCGCTGGCCATGGACGGGATGATCGCCGAAGTCGACAAGTTGGCCGAAGACGCAATCGTCGCCGCGGATCCGGCGACTCCGGACCCCGAAGTCGGCCTGCGACCGACTCCCGCTGTGCTCTACCAATTGGGCGAGACGGTCCGGCAACTGGGGCGCGAGGCAGCATCCGAAGCGCTCCTGCGTTCGGCCGCCGAGCGATTGGCGGAACTGCCCGATGGCGCAGGACCCAGCCTGGGCATCGACGATCCAGAGTTTCTGAGCCTCCAGATCCAAGACGGGTTGGCCAAGCTTTCTGGCGATCTGGACGCTCAGATCTGGATCAATGAACAGCTTGCGGAGCGCATGAGCGGAACTCAGTCGGAGATCGTCCGCTGGAACGCCATGGCCGCCCGTATCCGTCAAGGGGGCGACGAGGCGATCCAGGCCCTCGCCGAGGCGACCGAACTCGCCGAATCGACCAACGACTTGGCATTGCTCTCCGCCATGCTGCGAAGCCCGGCCATGTGGTCGCCGCCGCGGGCCGCGATCGGTAAAAACGAAGCGCTGGACATCGCGCCGTATCGCAACGCGGTTGACATTGCGTCCAGCCGATTGCTCGCGCTCAGTCCCCCCAACGCCGAGCAGCCGCGGGTCATGCGCGCGCTGTATCTCGTGACCTACGACCGGGCGAACGGTCAGAAGCAGGCCGAAGCCCTCGACTTGCTTGACCAGGCCGAAGACCTTCGGAACGAACTGAGCCCCGACGCGGCGTACCTCAAGGCGCTCGTCTTTTCGAACCTCGGCGGCAAGGATCGCGAGATCGTGGGCATTCTCGCCGAGGTCGTCGACCGGCGGCCCGGCGACGCGCGTACGTACGGACTGTTGCTTCCAGCGCTTCGGCGAACCGGCGACCGCGAGACGCTCGGACGGATCGTCCGCCGCATGCAAACGATCTTCGGTGATCGTCCTGACATGCAGCCGATGATCATGGCGTCCTTGCTCGAGAACGACGATGTGGATGGAGCGCTCGCGTTCTTCCGCGAACACCCGGACCGATTCGCGCCGTCGGCCAGCAGTTTGCTCGCCAGTCAGCTCTTGCAGGCCGGGCGCATTGACGAGGCGGCCGACGTCGCCGCGCAGTCCGGAGCGTCACCGGATGCCAGCACCACCGACCTGCGCCGCGTCGCCATCGTTGAAGGCCGCGCCCTCGGCTCGGACGTGGCCCGCGAGCGACTGACCGAACGTTTGATCGGACGGTCGGATCGCGATGTGGCCGCGGCCAATGCCGCGTTCGATCTGTTCGTTGTCGGCCGGGATGATGCCGGAAGCAAGCAACGGGCTCTCAAGGTTGCGTCAGATGCCCTGAAGACGAGTCCTGGCGACGCCGAACTCTTTCAGCTCGCCATGTCCGCGGCCGAAGGTCTGCCCGACCTGAGCACGGCGGCGTCCACGATGAAGGATTTGGTGCTCAGCCAGGCGCCCCATTTGGAGCACTCAGACTTGGTCGACGGGATCGTGGCCATCGCCATGCAGGCCACGCCGCTTGAGTCGTTGCCCGAATCGGCGAGATCGTTCGTCGCGGAATCAATCGCCAATTCCGGCGGGGTGCTTGCCCGCCAGCGATTGGCTGCCCGCGTCGATGCACTCATGCAGCAAGCCCCCGGGGAGCGCGAGCGGCCGACGCGACAGGAAGTCGACGACGCCGTCCGAACCGCGGAGCGAAATCCGTCGGACGCAAAGGTCTGGGTGTTTGCCATCCGCTTGGCCGAGTTCAGTCAGTTGGACGGCTTGCTCCGCGAGGTCGCGTCGCAGGCCTTCACCGAAGGGCCGGCGACCGCGGAGGTGGCATTGAGCGCCTTTGGCTCCAGCCAGTCGGTCGGGGAGAACGGCACCGCGGCCACGGCTGGCCGCCTCTGGGTGAGCCGTAGTCCGGCCCCGGCCATCCGCCCGCGGCTGAACGTCGGCGGTTTCTTGCTGGCCACGAACCAGGCCGAAGATGCTCGGGCCGTTGTCGGGCCGCTCTTGGACCTCGATCCCGTTGCCATCACGCCAGCTGAAGCGAATGCCGCCCGCGAGATCCACCTCCGGGCCGTGGCCCGGTCGGACGAGCGGACGTTCGAATTGCAGCTCGACGAGGCGATCGATTCGGACCTGGAACTTTCCCGATTGGCCAAGATCGTGGTCGATGCGCCGCTGGCGCTCGCCCGCGAGGCCTTGACCCGGCTTGAAACCCAGATCCCCGGCCCGCGCGATCTCGTGGGACTCGGCGAAGCTTGGACGATTCTCGGCGTTCGGCACGAAGACTCGACTGCCCTGGACAAGGCGATCGAGCTGGTGAGCCCGCTCATGGACTCGGACGTGCGGATCGGCGCGGTGCTGGTGCAGGCCCAGGTGGCCGCCGCCCGGGGCGATGACGTGGAAGCAGAACGTTGGTACCGCGAGGCGCTGGTCCAGAGTCCTGGCAACGCCGTCATCCGAAACAACCTGGCCGCCACGCTGGTCGTTGCCGGGCGCAATTGCAGCGAAGCGGTGGAGCTGACCCAGGGGTCGGTGGCCGACTTGATCAAGCAGGGTGAAGCGGTGCGGGCCCGGAACCGGTTGGTGGAAGCCGCGCTCCGTGGCACGATGGCCGAGGCCCTTGCGTGCGTCGGTGACGCGGACGAAGCGATGGCCCAGGCGACCCTGGCCGTGAAGTTGGCCCCGTCGAATCCTTCGATTCTGGCGGCCTTGGCCATCGCCCAGAAGGTGTCGGGCTCGGAATCGCTGGCCCTGGCCACGGCCCGAGACGTTCGGGAGCAGATCGAGGCAACCCAATGGCCACTCGAGTCCGCGGGCGTGATTCGCTTGCTGGAGCAGTACGAGCTGTAGTCCGCCGGCGGCGATCGTTGCGTTCCAGCTGCGTCGGCCTGCTGAACGGGGCTGGCCGGCACCGTGGCACCGTGGCATCGTGGCATCGCGGCGACGGGGCAGGGCAGCGGGGTCGGGAACGCGCTGCTCCGGCCGGACGGGTCTTGAAGCTCGAGGACCGTCGCCCGGCGTTGGCGGCCGCAGCGCTCTCGGTGGGGGCATGCGGAGGCGGCGGCTCTCTGACGCCTCTTGACGCTCAAGACACGCCCTCCGCCTTCTCCGCCATCCGCCGGTCGAGCGGAGGCCGATGAGGCCGTGACCGCGACCCGTGGGGGGCGTTGTGGCGGCCAGGAACGCCATGGGCACGCTCCTTGAGCATTGTGGCCCGGCTCTCGTCTCGCCTGTCGCGGGGGAGACGAGCCTCCTGGCGCCGCTCAGGCGGCGCCTCGCGGGCCTGGAGCCTCAGGAGGCATCTGTCCCCCATGTCGCCGATGGAGCATCGCTCCCCCCGCCTCCCGCCCTCGGTGGCCCCTCGAGCTCCGGCGACACCATCGCGTCTCGGTCCGGTTCCATAGCTGGCCTCGCCGCTCCCCGCGCTTGCGGCGGGGGGTGTGGTGGTGCTCCCGGTCGCCCGTCTGCCCCATCTTCCGCCCACTCGAGCCTCCGCCCGCTCGCGGTTCAAAACGCAAACACGCCCGGCGATCTGAGGACCGCCGGGCGTGTTCACATGTCGGTTCGAGCCATCCGATCCCGGGAGGATGGGCGGACGAATTCGTGGCCGAAGAGCTGTATCAGCCGCGGAGGCGACGACGCATGGTCGCAACGCCACCCATGCCGATGAGGCCGAGGGCCAGGGCGCCCGGGATCGGCACCACGAGCAGCGTGAGCTGGTCCTGGAAGTCGGCCGAACCCATGCCGAGCATCATGTCGCTGATGCCGTTGTCCTCGAGCGTCGCGAGCCACGTGTTGGCCAGGTCGATGGCGGCCTGACGGTCGGTGTCGCCATCGGCGCCAACCGTGAAGTCGCCGGCCGACAGGTCAAGGCCGAGGCTCGTGTCGTCGTAGACGATTTCCCAGAGGGCGATCTGGAAGGCCGAAGCCTGGATCTCCGAGCCGGTCGAACCCGCGACGAAGTACTTGGTGAAGAGGTTCGAAGTCAGGCCGGCCTTCATCAGACCCATGGGGCCGCCAACGGCGCCGGGGGTCGGGATGGCTTCGATGCCTTCGGCTTCGTTCACGCCGTAGAAATCGTACGGCACGGCCTGGCCCGTCACGGGCTGGTCGAGCTCGGAGCAGAACGAGAAGATCTGCTGGCCAGGGGTGTAGTACGGGTCGGTGTCACCGGTGACGGTGTAGGTCAGGCGACCGGCGGCGATGGTGCCGCCGATGTCCGAGCCGTCAAGCGCGACGTTGAAGCCCGTGAGGCCGTACAGGTTGTTGAAAGCGAGATCGACCGCCGAGGCGGACGAAACGATAGAAGCGGCGGCAACAGTCGCCGCTCCAAGGGTGATTCCCAGGCGCATGATCGATCTTCCCTCTGCACGCGTGGAGTTGAAACGGGTGTTCGTCTGAGAACATCCATGAACCACGCATGATCGCGTCGATCTTGCGCTCGGGCAAGGCCTGAGAAGCTCCGACTCCATTCGTTTTCGCGCAGTTTTGTGCGAGGTAGGGAAATTCGGGCAGCGGCGGGAGAATGTGTTCGGGTTCTGGTGGTCGCCGTCGCGCTAAGCGCGAGCGCGAACTTCGTTCGGGCACCGGGCGGACCGACGATCGCCGCGGAAACACCGCGTCGCCGAGGCCACCCGATCGACTCGGGGCCTCCGTCGACGAGTCGCGCCGCCCGCGATTGCACCAAAAAAAAGCACGCCCGACGGACAGGTCCGCCGGGCGTGCAATCGATCAGAACAGATCAGTTTTCATTCGAGCCGCAGCAATGCCGTGGAGCATGGGACGCGGGATCGAACGAGGGTGATGCACCCGAAAGTGCATCGGTCCCGAGGCGCTCTCAGCCGCGGAGGCGACGACGCATGGTCGCAACGCCACCCATGCCGATGAGGCCGAGGGCCAAGGCACCCGGGATCGGCACCACGAGCAGCGTGAGCTGGTCCTGGAAGGTCGCCGAACCCATGCCGAGCATGTCGTCGGAGATGCCGTTGTCCACGAGCGTCGCCAGCCACTGGTTGGCCAGGTCGATGGCGTCCTCGCGGTCGCCGTCGCCGCTGCCACCAACGGTGAACGCGCCACCGTCGAGGTCGAGCGTACCGATGCCACCGTCATCGCCGGGGCCTTCGTAGACGACTTCCCAGAGGGCGATCTGGAAGGCGGCGGCCTGGGTCTCGGTGCCGTTGATGGCGGTCACGAAGTACTTCGTGAACAGGTCCGAGACGAAGCCAGCCTTGGCGAGACCCATGGGTCCACCAATGGTGCCCGGCGTCGGGATCGCTTCGATTCCTTCGGCCTCATCGACGCCGTAGAAGTCGTAGGGGACGGCCATGCCGGTCACGCCCTGGTCGATCTCCGAGCAGAACGAAGAGATCTGCTGGCCGACCGCGAAGTACGGATCGGTGTCACCGGTGACGGTGTAGTCCAAACGACCGGCGGCCAAGGTGCCGCTGATGTCGCTGCCCGCGAGGTCAACCGAGAAACCGGTGACGCCGTACAGGTTGTTGAAAGCCAAGTCGACCGCTGACGCGGACGAGACGATGGAAGTGGCCGCGATCGCAGCCGCTCCGAGGGTGATTCCCAAGCGCATGATCTGTCCTCCCTCTGCACTTATAGAAATGGGGTGTGGGATCCCGAGTACATCCCGGGTGTCACATGATGACTCGATTTAGGCCTCTCAGCAAGGCCTTCTGACCGTGAGATTCGCGTTTTAGACCCATCTTGGGATGGGAGCACGCAAACTTCGGGGACTTGGTCCGTGAACCATTGCGGGATGCCGACCGTTCGCTACCGGTTCAGGCAACCCGAGATGATCGTCGAGCCGCAGACGGAGGCGCCGGAATCTGGGGTGGTGCGCTCAAACCCAAGGAAATATTGGACTCCCCGCTCCCTCGGATGGACGGAGGAGAGGGGAACGGTTGCCGAATCGATCGTCGTCGGCGATCGTGGTCCGGAAACCGGCGACCGTCACAGTCGGGCGGGTCGGCCTCGATCACCTCGGGCCCCGTAGGTCCCGTGCGAAACCACCTGCCCCACGTGGAGTCCCCAACATGTCACATCCGCCCCGATTTCTTGCCCTGGTCGAGGATGCTCGGACGCGAATCGAAGAGTGGACGGTCGACGAGACGCACCGCTCCCGCGACCGGGGCGATGGATTCTTGCTGATCGACGTGCGAGAGGATCGCGAGTGGCTGGCCGGCCGCATCCCCGGGGCGATCCATCTGGGAAAGGGCGTGATCGAGCGTGACGTCGAAGCGGCGGTCCCGGCCAAGGACCAGCGGATGGTGCTGTATTGCGGCGGCGGCTTCCGCTCCGCCCTCGCGGCGGACCAGCTCCGCGTGATGGGCTATACCGATGCCATCTCGATGGACGGCGGAATCCGGGGCTGGCGAGAGTCTGGCCTCCCAGTCGACGAGGGCCCGCCGGCTTCCTGATCCAGTCGCCCAGTTGCCCAGTCGCCGACCCTGCGAACCGAGTTCGGCCGCGGAAGCCGCCGCCGCCCGACCCCGGCCCGGCCCAGCCTCGACCCCGACCCCAGCCCGACCCCGGCCCCGGCCCAGCCTCGACCCCGACTCGAGCCCGAACCCAGCCCGGCCCCAGTCCGACCCCGGTCCGAACCCAGCCCGGCCCCGGCACAGCCCAGCCCCCGGCCCGGCCAAAGCCTGGCGCCGTCGGGCCTCGGAATCAGGCCTCGTTCATCCCCGGCGCGAATCCGCGGCGCATCGTGTTCTCGCAGATCGCCCGCGGCTCGACGAACTGCGTCAGATAGTCCGAGCCGCCCGCCTTGCTGCCGACGCCGCTCATGGCGAAGCCGCCGAAGGGCTGGCGGGCCACCAGGGCGCCCGTCGTCCCGCGGTTGAGGTACAGATTGCCCACACGGAATCGCTCGCGGGCCGCCGTCAGGTGGGCCGGCTTGCGGCTGAAGACGCCGCCGGTCAGGCGGTACGGACTGTCCAGGGCCAGCTCCAGGGCGTGGTCAAAGTCGCGGGCCCGCATCACGGCCAACACGGGGCCGAAAATCTCCTCGCGGGCGATCCGGTGCTCAGCCTGGACGTTGGTGAAGATGTGCGGGGCCACGTAGGCCCGGCCCGGCATGAGCTGGTCGGCCGGCGGCAGATCCATGGCCAGGGCCAGTTCGCACTCGGCCTTGCCTGCCTCGATCATCTGGCGGATGCCGGCCGCCGCCGCCTCGTCGATCACCGGACCCACGTCCGTCGTCGGCCGGCGGGGATCGCCGATCGTCAGGGCCCGCGTGGACGCGACGATCCGCTCAACGAAGAGGTCGTACGAGCCGTCGACCACGATGACCCGAGAGCAGGCGCTGCACTTCTGGCCCTGGAATCCGAAGGCCGACGCCCGCACGCCGAGGACCGCCTCGTCCAGGTCGGCCGAGTCGTCGATCAGGACCGCGTTCTTGCCGCCCATCTCGCAGACGACCTTCTTGACGTGCCACTGGGCCTCGGGCGTGTGCCCGGCCGCTTCGATGATGTTCAGGCCGACGGCCTTGGAGCCGGTGAACGCGATGATCGACGTCCGCGGATCACGCACCAGCGTGGCCCCAACGGTTTCGCCGGGCCCGGCCAGGAGCTGCACGCACTCCGGCGGGCAGCCGGCTTCCAAGAACATCCGGTGCAGCTCTCGGCCGATGGCCGGCGTCTGCTCGGCCGGCTTCATGATGACCGGATTGCCGCACACCAGGGCCGCGGCGGTCATGCCGCAGAGGATGGCCAGCGGGAAGTTCCAGGGGGCGATGACGACGCAGACCCCACGCGGCTGGTGCACCACTTCGTCGAGTTCGCCGACGAAACGCCCGAGGCGCTGCGGCTCGAACAGCGGCACGCCGGTCCGGGCGTAGTACTCGCAGAAGTCGATCGCCTCGGCGACTTCGCCGTCGGCATCGCGCCAGCCTTTGCCGGCTTCTCGCACCAGCAGGGCCGAGAGTTCGTCGCGCCGGGCCCGCATCGCGGTGGCCAGCCGGGTCAGAACCGCCGCCCGCTCGCGCGGATCGCGGTCGCGCCAGCCGGGGAAGGCCGCGGTGGCCGTGGCCAGGGCCGCATCGGCATCGGCTTCCGTCCCGTTGTTCGGCACCGAGGCGACCTCGGCGGCGTTCACGGCGGCGGCGAAGCGCTGGCGCGTGCTGTCGTCGGAGAAATCGCGGATCGGGCACGAATCGAACGGGCGGCCATCGCCGACGCCGGGCACCGCGTCGCTCAGGGCGTGGTGCTCCGGAGCCCGCTCCAAGGCCGCATCCGGACGGGTGATGAGTTCGGCCCGCTGGTGCGGCGTGGCCAGCAGCGTGTCCACCTCGGCCTCGTCCTGGAATCCGGCCTTGAGCCAGGACTCGTTCGACGTGTTCTCCAGCAGGCGGCGGACGAGGTACGCCATGCCCGGGATCATTTCGCCAACCGGCACGTACTCGCGCATCCGCAGGCCCATCTCGGCCGCGGCGGTCTTGAGCTCTTCGCCCATGCCGTGGAGCATCTGCAGCTCAAGGGCTTCGCGCGGCAGACCGTTGCGTTCGAGCAGGGCGAGGGCCGCGGCGATCGAGCGGGCGTTGTGGGATCCGAGGGCGAGCTTGACGCCGCCTTCGTCTTTCGTCCGCGGGGTCGACTCGATGAACTGCCGCGTCATGCGTTCGAAGCACGCGTCGGTCTCGATCTTCTTGCCCCACACCGGGACCGGCCAGCCCATTTCTTCGGCGTGGATCGTCTCGTAGTCCCAGTACGCGCCCTTCACCAGCCGCACCGTGACCTGGCGGCCGGTGCGCTTGGACCAGTCGATGATCCGCTGGGCGTCGTCCGTTCCGCTCCGCAGGTACGCCTGCATCGCCAGCCCGGCCTGGAAGTCGACGTCCTCGCAGCAGCGCATGAAGAGCTCAAGCGTCAGGTCCTTGAGGCTGTGCTGCTCCATGTCGAAGTTGATGAAGACCCCGCCATCGCGGGCCGCTTCGAGGATCGGCCGGAGCTTCTCGCGCAACGCGTCAATGACCGCGTCGGTCGCGATCGGATCGGTCTCCGAGTGCAGGGCGCTGATCTTGACCGAGACATTGGTCCGCGGCAGCGGGCCCAGGTGATCGCGTTCCAGCGTTTCGTTCGCCGGCCAGTTCTGCACGCGGCCGGGCAGTTCCCGCACCAGATCCAGGTATTTGGCCTGGTAGCCGGCGGCTTCGGCCTCGCTGACGCAGGCTTCGCCGAGGAGGTCGACGCTGAAGGCGATGCCGCGCTTGCGCCAGAGCTTCTCGAGCAGCGGGGCGGCGGAGGCCGCATCGGTCCCGGCGATGAAGTTCGAGGCCATCCGTTCGATCTGGCTCGTGACCTGCCGGGTCATGGTGCCCTTGAGCAGGCCGCCCGCCTTGAGGCCGGTGGCCAAGAACGGCGGGAGCGTCACGCCGGGCTGCTGCAGGTAGTCGACGAGGTGGTCGTGGACTTGCTCGGGGGTCGTCAGACGGGGGAAGCAGTCGACGAAGCGGAAGAGCTGCACTTTGAAGGCTTCGTCCTTCATCGTCCAGTCCATCAGCTTGTCCTGCCAGAACGCACCGGACAGCAGGCCCGCGCGGTTCTTCCGCGAACGTTCGAGGTACTCGTGGCCGATGGCGTGGATCCGCGCTTCCAGCTCGGCATCAAAGCCGGCGAACGCCGCGGCATCGCCGTCGGCCGGTGTGGCCCCAGCGGTCTGGGGGGCGGCGGCCTGGGGGCTGGCGGTGGCCGAGGAACCGGCGGCGGGCGTGCCGCGCCAGAGGCGGGAGAAGATCGACATGGCGAGGATCCGGGGCCGGAAGAGGATGGCCCACGGCCCCGGACTGACCGCGCCGGATCGCCGGCGCCGGGTCGCCGGGACGGGCGTCCGACCGAGCCGGAGTATAGGGACCGCCGCCCCCGAATCGGGGTCGCCGCCGGCCGTGAATCCTGGCGGGCCGGACTCAGAACTGGAAGTAGATGAACTCGGTGTTGGTGGACGCACTGACGGCCACCGCGATCACCACGAATCCGATCACCGTCGCCCACAGGGCCAGCGTCTCGGACCGCTCGCAGGCGGCGAGCCACCGGCGTCGAAGGTGCATCCGTTCGGCCACGACCAGGATCAGCACCGCGATCGCCGGGATCAGCAACGAGAAGCCGAGCCCCCCGGCGCCGGTGAAGATCCGTTCGAGCACCGTCCAGGCCTCGCCGACGTCGGCCGCGCGGAAGAAGACCCAGCTCAGGCAGACCAAGTGGAAGGTGATCGCGCCGCGGAGCAGGGCGATGGTCCACTGCTTGGGCCGCGACTCGCTCAGTCCGATGAGCCGTTCGCCGATCATCAGCACGCCTTGCAGGCCGCCCCAGACCACCCAGTTCCAACCGGCCCCGTGCCAGAGCCCGCCGAGCAGCATGGTGATCATGAGGTTCGCGTACGTGCGGGGGATCCCGCGTCGCCCGCCGCCGAGCGGGATGTACAGGTAGTCGCGCAGCCACGTCGAGAGCGAGATGTGCCAGCGTCGCCAGAATTCGCGGATGGACGCGGCGAGGTACGGCGCGTCGAAGTTCGCCGGCAGCCGCACGCCGAGCAGCAGGGCCGAGCCGATGGCGATGTCGCTGTAGCCGCTGAAGTCGCAGTAAATCTGTACGGCGAACGCGTACGTGGCGGTGAGCAAGGCCCAGCCGCTCATCAGTTCCGGATTGCCGTACGCCTCGTTGACGATCGGCGCCATCGAGTCGGCGACGAACACCTTCTTGGCCATGCCCCAGAGGATCAGCGCGATGCCGCCACGCACGAGCGTCCAGTCCACCGGCATGGCGGTTCGGAGCTGCGGGATCAGCGTGTCGGCGCGAATGATCGGGCCGGCAACGAGCTGGGGGAAGAAGCTGACGTACAGGGCGACGTCGATCGGACTGTGCCGGGCCCGCATGTGGCCTCGGTAGACATCGATCGTGTAGCTCATCGTTTGGAACGTGTAGAAACTGATGCCGAGGGGCAGGATCAGGTTCAGGTCCCACGGGCGACTGCCGGTGAGCGATTCCACGGATTCGCCCACAAAGTCGGCGTACTTGAAGAGCCCGAGCATGCCGAGGTTCAAGCTCAGCGATGTGGCCAAGGCCGCGCGCCGCACCAGGCTGCTTTCGGAGCGATCGATGACCGATGCCGCGGCCCAGTCCACCACCGTCGAGAGCAGCAGCAGCCCGCTGAGGGGGATGCTCCAGACCCAGTAGAAGACGTAGCTCGCGGCCAGCAAGAGCAGGCGGCGCCACGACAGCGGCAACGCGTAGTACGCGAGGACCACGATGGGCAGGTAGACGAGATAGAGGACGGAGTTGAAGAGCATGCGCGGGTTCAGCCGGAAGGCGCTCCGGCGGGACCCGAGAACCAGCCGGTGCCGTGGATCGCTTCGGCGATGGCGGCGTGGCCGGCGGGGTCGAAGTGCGTCAGATCCTCAATGAGGTACAGCGGCGCCGACGTATCGGCCGACCGGGCGGCACGCAATGCGTCGGTCCCGTCAACCATTGGAATGCCGAGTCGCGTGCACGCTTCCGCCGCGCGGGTGGTGAAGTCCACCGTCAGGCGCTCGCGTGGCACGAAACGCAGATTGTCGCGGCGTTCATCCGAGAGCGTGAAGCGCGAGGGCGTGGCCACGATGCGGAGGGGAATGTTCGCCCGGCTCGCGGCGTCGCGGACGAGTTGCAGTTCCCGTTCGAACGCCGCCCATGCTTCGGCCGTGCGTTCGGGCGGAAGGTCGGCCTGTTGCCATCCGTGGGCCAGGAGCGGTCCGTACGGAGCATCGGGCGAGATGCGGTGGTGCAGCAATCCGATCGCGTGCATGGCCCGCTCGCCGTTGATCGTGAGCACGCCGGGCAGGCAGAACTCCTGGATCGAGTGCTTCACTCTCCGCTTGAGTCCGGCGGCGCCGCCAGCGGCGGGGCGCGGATTCACCGACGGCGGGATGGCCAGTTCGGCGGTTTCGTCTTGCCGGATCCAGGCCAGGGCGACCATGTTCGGCGAGAGTCCGAGGACGATGCCGTCGGGATCAAAGGGAACCCAACGCTCTTCGATGGCGAGGGCGATCTCGGCCAGGCGAAGCCCGGGGATGCCGCCGGCGATGACTTCGACGCGTTCGCGCGGGTTGGCCGCGTCCGGACCGGCCAGGCGGCGTTCGAGCTGCCGGGCCCACGTGTCCTCGGGGGCGACGCCAGTGCCGTAGGCGACGGAATCGCCCAAGGCGACCCAGCGCGGCACGCCGGCGGCGCGGGCCAGCGGCACTTCGGGGCCGCGGTGAATCTGCTGGTTCATCGCGATCGGCTGGCCGCCGGTGAGTCGGTCGGAATAGATCCGGCCGCCGTAGTCCGGGGCGATGGCCCGGGCTCCGAGCTCCATGGCCACCGGGAGGACGGCCAGGGCCGCCAGGCTCCAACGCTGGCGGGCGACGAACGCGGGCACGGTTCGGCGGGCGGTTCGGAGGAACGGTCCGATGCCGGCCAGCGGCGAGCCCAGGGGAATCGGCTCGTCGGCGATATCGACCACGTCGGGTTCGGCGACTGGGGCGGCCACGTGGAGCCGGGCTTCGGCGTCAACCGGAGCGGCGGCGTCGGCCGACGTGGCGGCCTCAGCCGGTGATGCGGGATTCGTCTCGTGGGCGTCGGACATGCGGTTTCAAGTGAGCGGGGGGCGCGGGGCCGGGGGGCCCGGGGGGATGGGTCGGAGCGGGGCGGACCGCTGAACGGAAGCCAATGCCCCGCGGCCTGGGTCACGGCGCGTGTTGGGGGTCATCGGCGGTCAACGCCGCCGGGCATGAGTCGAGCTTCGGGGCGGAGCGGACGGCGGCCAGAACGGCGGCGGACAGCGTATCGGCGGTCCCGGGTGCGTGACGGAAGAACAGCGACGGCTCAACGAGCTCGAGCTCGACCAGTCGCCAATCGGCGGCGGACTCTGGCGTTCCGGACGGGGCGGCATCGAGAAAATCCGCCCGGGCGTACACGGCGGGGGTGCCGGTCAGGCGTTCGGCGTGGGCGCGGACGTGCGCGGCCAGTCGCGCAAGATCAGGCGGGACCGGCCAGGGCTCGTCAGAGGCTCCGTGGTCATCCTGTACCCGATAGTCGCCCGGGAGCGGAACTTTGCGCACCCCGTGTACCGCGTCGGGGTCGCCGGCGAAGATCACCGACACCTCGCCGCGCGAGCCGACCGAGTCGAGAAACGGCTGCAGCATGAAGGCCGGCGCGTCGGCCGGATGGGGATGGTCGGCCAGCCATGACGCGGCGGCCTGGGCGGCGGCCTGGCATCCCGGTCCGTCGGGCGAAAATCGGTGGGTGCCCAACGCGCCGGCTCCGATGACCGGCTTCAGAAAAGCGGTCGCCCCCGCGCCGCAGTCGGTTGCCGCCGCCGCGATGGCCGTGGCGGAAGCGGCGTCCGATGGCCGGAGCCACGCGGTTGCAATCACCGGAACGCCGGCATCGGCCAGCGATCGCAGATATGTCTTGTCGACGTTCCACTCGATCATCGCCGGCCCGTTGATGAGCCGCGTCTGGCTCGCCGTGGTCCGAGCCCACGCGGCGAATTCGCTCGCTCGGTGCGGATAATCCCAGGTACTGCGGAGAAGGACGCCGTCGAAAGATGGCCAGTCCGCCTCGGCCGGCGGTCGATCCCAGAGGACCCACTCGGCCCGTGCGCCGTGCCGCTGGAATGCCGCCACGAGCGTGGCGTCGTCGCCGTCCCCGGCGGGCAAGTCGGAGCAGGTGGCCAGGGCGATCCGCATCAGAGAAGGGTCCATCTGGAGGTCTGCCGGACATCTGGAGGGGAGAGCCAGCCGGGCCTCGGCCGGGAACTCGGCTGGAAACTCGGCTGGAAATCCTGGCTCGAACGTGGGCCTGCTTCGACGAGCGGGGTTCGTGGAGCCGGACGTCGCCCGCCCGATCCCTCGGGCGCGCACGCTCGATCCACGCACTCGTTCACCGGTTCGACGGTTCAACCGTCCGTGCATTCCGGGCGGCCGAAGTCAGCCGAAGTCAGCCGCAGTCGGCCGAAGTCGGACCGATCAAGGCTCGATCAGATGATGCCCAGCTTGAACAACAGGAGCGTAATGATGAGGTCGGCAATGACGACCGCGACGATCGTTTGGACGACGGTATTCGTGGTCGACCGACCGACGCCCGCGGCGCCGCCAGTGACCCCCAGGCCGTTGTAGCAGGCGATGGCCGCGAGGATCACGCCGAAGACCGCGGCCTTGCCGAGGCCGGTCATGAAGTCGCTGACGTCCAGCGCGTCCTTGAGGTTCGCGTTGAACAGTTCGAGGGGCACGCCGATGACCACGACGGTCATCACGCCCGCGGCGACCACCGCGACAATGTTCGCCAGCACCGTCAGCAGAACGAGACTGGTCACGGTGGCCAAGACGCGCGGCACCACCAGGAATCGCACCGGATTCAGGGCGTGGGCTTCCAGTGCTTCAATCTCTTCGCCCACCACCATCGTGCCGATCTCGGCGGCGATGGCCGCCCCGGCGAATCCGGTGAGCACGATCGCGGCAACGAGGGGGCCGAGTTCGCGAAACACCGCCACGCCAACAATGTTGGCAATCTTGTCGGTCTGGCCGAATTCGTCGAGCGGACCGGCCATCTGCATGGCCAGGATCAAGCCGATGGCGGAGCACACCAGTCCGACGATGCCAACGCTTCGCGCCCCGATCCGGACCAACTGGCTGACGTAGGCGGTTCGGCCGAATCGAACCTGGCCCCGCATGGCCCGGGCGATCCATCGAAAGACGTCGTAGAGCAGCCAGGCGATGCCGCCCATCATCTCGAGCACGCTGACGATCTTGTCCCCGAGCTGTTCGAACGGCCGGAGCAGAAGACTCGGAGCGGCGGATTCAGTGGGCGAGGACACGGGAGGAGCTCCGGGGTCGGACGAAATGCGGCGAACGCACGGGGGCGCGCCGCGACGCCGACTTACATGGTCAGCGCGGCGTCGACGTCATCGGTAATCGTGAACACACCGTCGAGACGAGTGATCTGGAGCGTGTCCATCACCTGCTTGTTCAGCGCGCACAGGAAGAACGGTACGGCGGCGGTGCGAGCAAGTGTCATTGCTTCGATCAACGTCGCCACGCCGGCCGAATCCATGTAGTGGACCGCGTCCATGTTCACGACGAGCCGCGGCGGCTTGGCTTCGATGCTCTGCACGAGATGAGAACGCAGCGACGGCGCTCGACTGAGATCCACATCTCCGATCGGCTGGAGCACGGTGCCCGTGTCCCGTTGGTCGCGCCGGACCTCAATTTCCGACGAGTCAGCCATCGTTGTTTTCCTCCGCCCCGGCCGGCGATGCGTCGGGATCAATTCGTTTGCGCATGACGAGCCGCATGCCGCCGCCCTCGCGTTGTTCGTAGTGCACGACGTCCATGACTTCGCGCATGATGTACACACCCAAGCCGCCCGGACGAATTTCGTCGAGGTCGCGCCCGCGGATGGTTTCGGGATCCACAGCTTCGGCCCGGTCCTCGATCGACACGACGATCGTTCCCGGGGCGGCCTCGATGGCCCAGACGTGCAGCCAGATTCGCCCGTCCGACCGTCGCTTGTATCCGTGATTGATGATGTTGCACAGGGCTTCGTCGATGGCGAGGCTTACCTGCCCGGCGGTGATCTCATCGAAGCCAAGGCGTTGGGCGAGGTGGGTAATCATCGCCCGGGCTGCACTGAGCAGGCGGGGCTGGCTCCACATTTCCAGTTCGATGTCCGCCGGTTCGGTCGGCAAGACCTGCGCGGCGGACGACGCCTCGGGGCCAGAAGCAGGGCCAGAACCAGGGCCAGAAGCAGGGCCACGGCCGTGGCCAGGAGCACCACTGGCATCCGCACCGGAGTCCGCCGCCAGCTTCCTGGCTCGATCACGCGCCGCCCGGGCCGCTCGATCGGCGGCCGGCTGTGCGGGATCGGGGCTGGGGACGGCGTCGCTCATGCGCGGAAAGGAGACCTATAGAGGAGTGCGGACGCGCCGGCGGGGGCGTCCAGGGATGATATCCGCCGGCGGACGTTCCCGAGAGCGCCGGCCGGCCAAGGCGAATCGTGGCCCACGGGGTCATCGGCACCGATGGGGGCCGAGGATGAGAAGGTCACACGATGGTGTCCGTTCGAATTTTGGGTCGTCGGGCAACGCCGCGGCCGCATTCGGGTGCGTGTTCGGTCTGATGTTCGGGGGTCCGGCTTGGGCGGAGAAGCCGGCCGATGTGTCGAGTGGAGCCGCGGCAACCTGAATGGCCGGATCGTCCGCCGGGTGAACGGCCAGGTCGCCGCCCCAGGCGGACGGCCGGATGGTCGGCCCGGCGAACTGGCTCTGGCAGTCCGTTGGAAGAGCCCGTCTGGTCCTCAGGGCGATGCTTCTGTCCCCCGCGCGGAGCAGAACCGAAGGCATGTCCACTCGATGCGTCGAGCCTCGGCGACGAAGCGAGGGGCGGATGATCGTGCTCAGGACGGGGGAGCCTTCTCAGCGGGCTGCTAGCATCCCGACCATGGTCGAACTCCCTCCTGCCGTTCCGGTCAGTACCGGCCCGCTCCGTGGCCGCTCGGCCGCCGAGATCGCCCGCATTGGCGTGGTGCGCTTCGTCAATACCTTGCCGTTGATCGACGGGCTTGAAGACTGCCGGGACGTCGCCCTGCACCATGCGGTTCCCAGCCAGCTGATCGATCGTTTGACGGCGGGCGATGTCGACATCGCCCTGTGTTCGAGCATCGATTTTCAGCGGGCGACGGAGCCCCTGGTGATTCTGCCGGTCGGACACCTCGGCTGCGACGGACCCACGCTGACGGTGCGGCTCTACGCCCGTCGTCCGATCGAACAGCTCGATCGAGTGCACTGCGACACCGATTCGCATACATCCGTCGCTCTGCTCCGGATCGTGTTGCGGGAGCAGTTCGGCATCGACCCTGAATTCGTGCCCTTCGACGCGGAAGGGCCGGCCGGATTGGCCGCGACGTCGCCGGAGGCCATGTTGCTGATCGGCGACAAGGTTGTGACCGATTCGCCGGCGGCGGTTCGGTACCCGCATCAGATTGACCTCGGGGCGGCCTGGCACGAATTGACCGGTCTGCCTTTCGTCTTTGCCGTGTGGTTGGCCCGAGAATCGACGGCTCCAGATCTGCTTTGCCGGGCTGGCTGGATATTGGATCGGCAGCGGCGCCGCAATCGAGCGTGGATCGACCGCATCGTCCACGATCGAGTTCTCGACCGAGGCTGGCCACGGGACTTGGCCAGCGAGTACCTTGGGCGACGAATTCGGTACGACTTCGGGCCACGGGCTCAGGCCGGCCTCGCCGAGTATTGGCGGCGGGCGGGTGAGCACGGGTTGATTGCTCCGGTCAAACCGATGCAGATCGCCGAGCTTTCAGCGCCGCCGGCGACCTGCGTTCCGGGATGAGTGCGCTGCGACCTCCGGGAGGGTCGTACGGGGAATGAAGCACTTGAGTTTGGCCGACGAAGTCGGCAAGCGAAATCCGTTCGAGGATCCGAAGGCGGAGGCGTACCTGAACGTCGTGCGCACGGCGAGCGTGCTCGCCGCGCCACTGGCCGGCCTCTTTCGACGTCACGGATTGTCCGACGCGAGCCACAACGTGTTGAGAATTCTGCGCGGCGTGGCCGAGAGGGGCGACGGCGACGGAATCGCCGGGCGAGAAATCGCCGACTCGATGGTTTCGCGCGTGCCAGATATCTCTCGGTTGGTCGAACGTCTGCTGCAGGCCGGTTTGGTCGATCGCGCACCGCATCCGGCGGACCGGCGCAAGACCCTCGTGACCATCACGCAGAAAGGTCTGGCGTGCTTGGCCGAACTTGATGGACCCGTCAGCGAGCTGCACGCGGCGCAGTTTTCGGCACTGTCCGGTTCAGAACTGGCGGAGCTCTCGCGTTTGCTCACCCTCGCCCGCCGAACGGCGGAGTGACTCGCCCGGACATTGCGGACTCCTCGGACGTCGCGGACGTCGCGGACATCGCGGACATCGCGGACGTCGCGGACGTCGCGGACATCGCGGACGTCGCGGACGTCGCGGACGACGCGGACGACGCGGACATCCCGGGCTTCCTGGAGTTCCTGGGCTTCCCCGGCGAATTCGCGGCGGAGATCTCGCGAACGGTCAGTACGCTGGAATGAGGTGGTCGAACGACGCTGGGGCGGGGGAGACGCTTGCGCTGGCATGTGCCCACGCGGATCAGCGTCCGGTTCCGTCCATTCGCCACGTTGTGGAGCGACTTGACCCATGGGCCGACGTGCGGCGTTTCGTTCCACGGCGATGGCCCGGCTCGAGCGGGAACTTCGTTTCACGCCGCCGGAAACGTTGCACGCCCACATCGCCCGGGCCGAAGCACTGGTGTCCGGTCTTGATCCGGAGCAGACGGTTCCCGAGGAGTTCGTGGTCTTCGGCGTGACCGGCTACCAGCGACCCGATCAGGCGTCGGCCGTTGACCCGGGCCCGATGTTGGTCGGCGCGGCGGTGATCGCCGATCTCTCTGTGCTGGTCACGCGGCTCAGTGAGCGGGCGCCGATGACCATCTCACAGTGGCACGAACTGGGGCGCGAGCCGGTGACGCCGGCGGAGCTTGCCGCCGAGCTCGGTGTCCATCCCCGGACGGTGCAACGGTGGCGCCGCCGCGGCTTGTGCTTTCATGTCGCGCTGGACGGCGAGGTGCCGGTGGTGGTGTGCCACCGCGCCGCGTACCGGGAGTTTGCCCGACGAAATTCGGGTCTGGTGGCCAAGGCTCAGCGCTTCAGCCGGACGACGCCCGAAGAGCGGCAACGAGCCGCGGCCGTGTTCGCCGACGCGCACGCTTCGGGCAATTCCATCGGCATGGCCGTCGACGCGGCGGCTCGGGCGATCGGCCGGAGCCGCGGGGCCGTTCGATCGGCGGTTCGGCCGGGCGGGGGGCGAAAGACGGGGCCAGGGGCAGGTCCACCGACGGGGCCGAGGGCAGGGCCGACGGCGGGACCAAATGCAGGGCCAGATTCAGGGCCAGATTCAGGACCAAACGTGGGGCCGAGCGCGGGGCCAAGCGCGGGGCCAAGCGCGGGGCGAGACTCGGGGCCAACGGCGGGACCGAGGGCAGGGCCAGACGCCGGGCCACGGACGGAGTCCAACGCCGGGCCGAACGCGACGTCAACGTCATCCTCAACCGTACCTTCGGGCCCGCGATCAGCCGCCGGGCCACGCACGCGATGGGCGACGGCCGACGCCGAGCGGCTGGCCCACCGCGCGGTGCAATGCGGCGTCCCGGTCGCGGCAGTGGCCGTCCGCGTCGGGCGTACCGAACGCTCGGTCCGCCGGATGGCGGCGCGGGTGCAGGCTCGACGGCTCGTGGCCCTCGACGTTGACTGGATCGATCAACCCGGGTTCGGTGATCCCGCGGCGGAGGAAGCCCTTCGATCGTCCGTTCGCGTCGGTCCGGCCGCCGAACCGACGCCGGATCCCGGCCGGCTCGCGACGTTCCTCGCGTGGAGCCGGGCGCTTCGCTCGACACCGGACGAACGGCGGGCGATTGACCAGCTTGCCGCGGCGCGATTCCTCCTTCGGCGTCGTGCCGCTCGTCAACTCGAGGACGCGGCGCGGTCCGGGGCGGCGCTCGAAGTCGATGCCGCATCAACGGATCTGCGCTGGTCGCTTCATCTCGGCCGGCGGCTGATCGGACGCTTGGTTCCTGCCGCCTTGCCGCCGATCGAGCAGTGGCTCGGGGGCGGGCTGGATCGCCAGCCGATCGACGTGATCGCCAGTTCATTGGCCCGTGCCCGCGCCGTGGCGATTTCGGTTGGCTTCGCCTACGACCCGGCTCGGGACGCGGATCCGGCCCGCCGGGTGGCTTGGGCGATGGGTCGAACGTTGGCGCGGGCCGCCCCGCGGTCGGACCATCGAGCGGCGGCTCGCCATGCTTCCGACAGCGACCTCGATCTTCCGCTCCGCGGCTTCGAAGACTGGGCCCACATGGTCGAGCGGCCGCTGGCGTGGGCCGAGCGATGTGACCGCCTCGCTCCCAGTGAGCACGCCCTGGTGGCTGCGCATGAGGGTTGGGCGGGACCGGTTGAGCCGTCAGCGCCCGACGGACCGCGTCCGACGCGTCCGCCACGATCAATCGCTGCATTGGCCGGCGACCTCAACCGACCACCGTGGACGATCGCTCGCCGGCTCGCCGCGGCCGATCGGTTGCTTCGGCGGCCCGCGTCCACCGAGTCCACCGCGTCGGTTGCCGGCGAAGCCAGCGCGGCCGACTGAACGTCTCGGGCCGATGGCTCGAGCCGGCGGCTCCCACGTCGTCGGCGCGATCAGCCCACCGCGCACCCCACCAAATCCGCGGTTCGCCCAGCGTTCGGACCACTATTCGGCGGTGATGCGGGCTCGCGTCGACTCGATCCAGGATGCATCGGGGCGGCGGTACGGTCGGAACTTCTCGAGACGCCCGGCCTCTTCGCTGAAGAACAGCGAACGCTGCAATCCCAGGTTGGACGCCTCCGGCGAATCGATGAATTGCGTGGAGTCGGCCGCACTCATTTGGAACGCGACCCGCATGTCAAACTCGCGCAGACCGGCTCTGGGCAAGGCGCGCTGCAGGTTCGTCGCCGTATCACACCAGGCCAGAACGTGGACGCCGACCAGGGGGCCGTCTTCCAGAATCTCGGCGAACTGCTTGTCCGGGGCGGGGGGCTTTTCTTCGTCGAAACTCGATGAGAATCCGAACTCGTCGCCGGGTCGGAGGCTGCGGAATCGCTGCAGTCCGTGAATCATCAGGAACACCGGCGGTTCATTCGACGCATCGCGGCCGGCCCGGTCGCGGACCAGTTCGGCGACTCGGGCGATCGCCGCGTCCACTTCCCGGTACGCCGGGAACTCGGCGTGGATCGGCAAGTCAGCGAGGCTTGAGGCCAAGAACCCCGAGAGCGTTGTGTCCGGCGGCGTGCCGTCGAGCACGATGAGGTTCGGTTGCCCGTCGGCGAGGGCCGTGGTCTGGGCGGCGAGGGCCAGTCCTGACAACGCCATCATGGACGTCGCCGCTTCGTCGCGCTGGCCAACGATCAACAGGTTCGCGCCACTGCGACGGCCAAAGACGGCGGCCGTCGGATCCTTGATCGCGATCGCTTCGCCGAGCCACGCGGCCGGCGGCCCCGAACGCGGGGGGGCATCGGCCGATGATTGGCCCGCGTCCAGCACTGCTTCCAACTGACGGTTGTCGGCCGGTTCGGCGGGCACGTTGCCTTCGAAGACGACCAGCGGAGCGCCGCGATCGAAGTTGCCCTCGGTGGCCGCGGTATGCAACTCGCCGAGATGCTGCTCGCGCACCTTCTCCGGGAGCCAAACGATCTGGAAGGGGCTGTTGCCCTCGATTCGTCCGCCGGCGTCGTTGTAGATCGCTTCACCGGGACGGGTGAGCAGCCGGGCGGCCGAGTTGTCATCACTCATGATGAGGTACGCATCCGACTCCGAGCACTGGAGGGCGATCCGAACCTGCATCTGGCCGAGCGTCGAACGCGGCAGCGAGTACGAGCCGCCGAGCGTCTGACTGCCGAGCACGACGTGGATGCCGAAGGCACGACCCTGGCGGACGATGCGGTCCATGAGCAGGGCCGCTTCTTGGCCGATGCGATCGTCCTCGACGAACATCTCCTGGAATTCGTCCACCACCAGCATGATGCGCGGCATGGGCGTGTCCGGCCGTTCCAACCGGAATCCGGCCACGTCCTGGACGCCCGCGTCACGGAATGCTTCGCCGCGCTCGCGCAGCTCTTCGTCGATACGCTCAAGCACGCTGAGGCCGAACTCGCGATCGCTTTCGACGGCGACGGCCATGGCGTGCGGCAAATTCATCGCGGCGTAGGTCTTGAATTCCACGCCCTTCTTGAAGTCGACGAGGTAGAACCGCACTTCATCGGGCGAATACCACATCGCCAGGTTCGTGATGAGCACGTGCAGCAAGGTCGACTTGCCGGAGCCCGTCTTACCGGCGATGAGCGCGTGCTGCGACGTGCCGGGACCGAGCACAAAGGCTTGGTGCCGGGTCGCCCCAGACTTCCCGAGCGGGACACGGAGTTCCCGCTCACTTGTGCGACTCCACCGTTCGCCTTCGCCCGGCGCGATCACCGAGAACGGCACTTCGACGCGCGAGCCGTCCAGCGCGGCGGAACCGATGCGGTTGAGCAAGGCGTTCTGCAGTTCATCGTCGGGGGCGCTGTCGAGGACGAGCGGCCACCGGCCGAGGACCTCGTCGTCCAGGACGAGTTCGCCGTCGCGTTCTTCAATGACGACGGCCGATCCCTTGAGATCGCTCAGGTCGAGTCCCGACGGGATGCTCTTTCGGGCGTCGGCGAGAATCAGCGTGAAGACGCCGCAGCGCGGGCCGCTGGCGATGATGCTCTGGAGCCGCTTGACCGACTCGTCGGCCATGCCGGCGGGGAAGTCAGCGATGACGAGGAAGCGATACGGCTCGGCAACTTCGCCGGCGGCTTCGTTGTAGCTGGCGATCGAGTCGTACTCGTTCCGCAGGTACTTCTGGATCACGTGTTCCATGTGCTCGGTGAGGTCGGCCAGGCGCTGTTCAATGTGCCGTGGCTCGGTCCAAATCCGGCCGCCGATGAACGACTCGTCGTGGTCGCCAAGGTGCATGAAGCCGGCGAAACTCTCTCCGAGCCCGACCGGGTCGAGGATCGTGAACTGCAACTTGCCCGGGGGCACGGCGGCAAGGAGCCGCATCATGGTGCCGGTGATGACGTTCAAGCCGTCGGCCCGGGTCGCCGGCGAGGAGCGGACCAGCAACGAGCAATGCTCGGGGAAGTCCAGGGTGAGCGGCAGTTCAATCGTTTCCGGGAGCGGGTCGGCGAAGTCGGGATGGTCCGGACGCGATCCGGGGACGGCAGAGCGGTCGATGCGCACCCGGGCGAAGCGGGCGGCGGGTGCGAAGGACGTCGGCGGCTCCCAATTCGCCCAGGATGGATGCGACCAATCGGGGAAGAGGACGCGATCGACGGATTCGAGCTGGCTGCGCTCGTGGTCGGCGGCGGTGATCGCCTCGTTCCACTCGTCGCGCAAGCGTGTGCGCGCGATGGACCGACGGGCGGTGCGCTCCGATTCGGAGCCGGCGAACTCGGCCGTCAGTTCGCGTTCGGCGTCCTCGGCTTCGCGGTGGGCCCGTTCGATGCGTTCTTCGTGGAGCTCGGTTTGCTCCGTCATCATCGTTTCGATCGCTTCGGTGATTCGCGTGTGTTCGGCGTCTGCCTTCTCTTCGAGCTGCTTCAGCTTGCGGGCCAGGCGTGTGTCGACTTCCGAAATGATGGGACTGAAGCGTTCGTCGGCGCGGCGGATTTCCTTGTCCCGGGTCTCGACGAGCTCGAACTCTTCGCGGACCCGCTTGGCCATGGCCGCGCGTCGCAAACTCGAAGCGGCGTTCTCGCCGTTCGTCCAGGCATGGGCGAGTTCTTCGCCGGCGCGGTGAGCGGCACGCCGGCTGGTGAGGTTCAGGCCGATGGCCAGGAGACCGCCGAATGCCAGAGTCACGCCTGCGCCAATCCCCGCTCCGGCCGCCGTGGTGGAACTGAGTACGCCCGCGGAGGCGAGTCCGAACCCGATCCCGGCGCCGGCTCCGACACCAATGAACAGGATGGCCGGCAGCATCAACCCGGCGAAGAGCCGGGGGGCCTTGGCCCGGGCGATCGCGTCGGCGATTTCGGTGGACCGATCGGCCGCGGCCTCCAGGGAGGCATCGGCCGCCTCCAGCTGGGCTTCGTCGCGGCCGGTGGGCGGGTCCACGTCTTGGCTGGCATCGTCCGGGTCGATCGGAGCCGAAAACGTCGGCAGCGGCATGCGATTGCGGCGCAACCGGGCCTCCGCCAACTCTCGTGCCTCGGTCATCTGACGTCGGCGGCCTTCAATGCCTTCGAGGGCGACACGTTCGGCGTCGGCCGGCTTGTCTTCCGAGGCTTCGTAGACCGTCTCGGCCAGCCACTTCGTCTCTTGGAGCTGGCGGCGAGCCTCGCCAGAGTTCCGCTCGGCCTTCTCGTGCAGCGACTCGATCGCTTCTTCGCGGCGTTCGCGAACGCGCTCGAGCCGCGACTTGAGATCCGTCTTGAGCTTCTCCATGTGCTGGGTATGTCGCTCTTGCGCGCTGATGACGATGTTGAGCCGGGTCTGCTCGATCGCTTCACGACGTTCCTGCTCGGAGCTCTCGCTCGTCTGGCCGTCGCGATCGAATCCCTGCTCGATTCGCTCGAGGCGTTCGACTCGATCAGCGGATCGCTGTTCGATCTCGCGCACCAGGGTGCGGACGCGCGGCAACATCGAGGTCGAGTGCTTCGAGTCGGTGGAGACGACCGGTCGGTCCGGCGAGGCGCCAGAAGATTCAATTTGATCGGTCATTCGCAGTCTCCTCGGGCGCGAGCGAGTACCTGTTCCAGGTGTTCGATCGCGGTGATGGTCGAGCGGGTCGCGGCATCGAGTGGATCGATGGCCTCGGTCTGCAGTTGCCGCTGTACCCGGTCATTCCAGTCTTGGTTGACGCGGTCCATGCGGTGGTTCAGGTCCTTCAGCGAACGCAGGAGTTTGGCGCGGGAAGCCGAGAGGCTCATGGTCTGGTCTCCGTATCGGAGGCGTCCGCGGTCCCCGGAGCGGACGCGTCTGCCCGTTCGCTTGTTTCGTCTCCGTCGGCCTGGCTCGCCGGTTCGGGCGCTTCCGCCGGGGCGCGGCGAACGTCGACGGTTCCCGCGCCCTCGGACGGGCCAGGATCGCTCGGGCCTCGGTTCGGCCGCTCAGGCGCGAGGTACGCTTCAAGCCGTTCCACGGCGAGCACGAGTTGGGCTTCGGACCGGACCAGATCGCCTTCGACCAATCGGCCGAGGACCTGGCACTGGCCACGGAACATCATCAGGTCGCGTTCGAGCTGGACGGCCCAGCGGCGGATCTTGGCGATCTTCTGCGTCGCATCTTCGATCTGTCGCTGGCAGCGATCGACGGCCGCTCGCTCTTCGCGCGTCGAACGCATCGTGCCCATCGCCTGGAGTTCGGCTCGGGCCATCTCACTTTTGAGATGGTTCAGTTCACGCTCTTTCCGCCGCCGCGTTCCTTCCCAGTGGACGCGAAGGTCGGTGGTGATCCGGTGCACCTGGCGGTCCGCGTCGGACAAGGCTTCGGCCAGGGCGCGTCCGGCTTCGTCGCGGTATTCGGCGATCGCCGTCCGGGCGAGACGAAGTGCGTCAAGATTGCGGACATCAACGGAGTCGGACACGGGGAATCTGCCTCGGGGGGCGGCTCATGCCGCTATCGCTGATCGAGATACGCTTCCGCTCGGTCGGCCTTGCGCAGGAGGAACGGAATATGTTCTTCCGAAGAAGAATGGAATCGGAGCAAGACTCGCATCGTCTCCTCGAATTCCTCGGCGAATTTGACCTGTTCTTGGTCGCGCCAGGACGACGAGAGGTGATGCATGCGGCCTTGCATCTGTTTCATTCGTTCGTGCAATTCGTTGTTGAACCGTCGGAGATCCTGAGCGAATCGTCTGAGTTCGGCGGGGTCGACGATGGCCTTGGCCATGCGGGGGCTCCTTGCGGGAGAGTGAAGGCGAGGGTGCGGCTCGCACCCACCTCAGTGTACGGGCCGACCCCACGTTCCGGATGCGTCCGGCTTTGCGGAATCCGATGGCGTGCGACCTGAACGGCCGATCGATTCTGGACGCGGGTTCAACGGGGAAGCGGGCCAGCTCACTCGGGTTCCTCGCGTAGCATCTGCGCCATGCAGACCGATCACTCCGTCGCCCGCCGCCTCGCTCCGTTCGGTGAGTCCGTGTTCACGCCCTACAGCCGATTGGCCCGGGAACATCGGGCCATCAACTTGGGGCAGGGATTTCCAGACTTCGACGGGCCGAAGGCGATTCGGGATGCCGCGGTCCGGGCGATGGACGCGGGGCACAATCAGTACGCACCGCCGCATGGCGTGCCCGATCTGCAGTCCGCGATCGCCGATTGGACCGCGCCGGCGGGCTCGGGTTCGGCGCCGATCGACGCGGCCTCGATGGTCACCGTGACCGCTGGCTGTACCGAAGCGATCGCGGCCACCATGCTCGGACTCTTGGAGCCGGGCGACGAAGTCATCGCCCTCGAACCGTTCTACGACGCGTATCCGGCCACCGCCGCATTGGCCGGGGCATCCTTGGTGCCGGTTCCGCTCCGCGGCCCGCGCTTTGAGCCTGATCTGGATGCGTTCGACGCGGCGTTCACGCCGCGGACCAAGGCGGTGCTGCTGAATACGCCGCACAACCCGACGGGGACCGTGCTCGGAATGGAAGCCCTCGACCGGATGGCTGCTGCCTGCATCCGCCACGACGTTGTGTGCATCACCGACGAGGTCTACGAGCGATTGATCTTCGATGGCGAGCACGTGCGCATGCGCGATCTCCCGGGGATGGCCGAACGCACGATCACGCTTTCGAGCTTGGGGAAAACGTTCTCGTACACCGGTTGGAAGATTGGCTGGTCCGTCGCCCCGCCGGCGCTGACGGCCGGGGTCCGGGCGGCGCACCAATTCTTGACCTACGCCGTGGCCCATCCGTTTCAGCATGCGGCGGCGGCGGCGCTGCGGTTGGAGCCCGGGTACTTCGACGATTTCATTGCGGGCTACCGGCAGCGGCGAGATCGGCTCGTGGCGGGCTTGAAGGAAGTCGGCTTTCCGGTGGTCGCACCGGCCGGCGGGTACTTCGTCATGGCCGATCACACCGCGTTCGGCTGGGACGACGATCACGCGTTCTGTCAGCATCTCATCGCCGAGGTCGGTGTCGCCGCCATTCCTGCGAGTGCGTTTTACGCCGACGGCCGCGGCGCCGAATATGTCCGCTTCGCGTTCTGCAAGGACCTCGAGACGATCGACGCGGCGATCGATCGGCTCCGGCGAGGCTTGCGGACGTAGGTTCCGTTCGGCGGATCGGGCGTCGGACGTTCGGGCTGGCCATTGGGGCTCGGCATTGGGACTGGCCGTTGGGACTGGCCGTTGGGACTGGATGTTGGGTCTGGCTATTGGGTCTGGCCGTTGGGACTGGGCGTTGGGGCTGGCCGTTGGGACTGGGCATTGGGTCTGGGCGTTCGATCCGAGCAACTCGTCTGGACATCCATTCCGGGCATCCATTCCGGGCAGTTGGCCCGGGCGCACGACCGACGACTTCCGCCCGGCCGTCGGGCCCAGAGCCAGCTTGCCGAGGCCGAACGTGGAGGGTCGATCCCCGCCAGTTGTTCGCCTGCGTCAGTCGGGTTATCGGCTGCAGTCCGCCGGCCGCGATCGCCGATCGAAGCTCTTATGGACACCTCCCGCACGCTGTTGGTTCACTTTGGCGATTTGCCCTCTCTGGCCGCCGCGTGCGGCATGCCCGATCCGGCCAACGTCGTCCCGTGGCATCCGGTTGACCACCGTCAGCCGGGAGCGGCCGGACGGCGCCGGGCGGCGGAACGTTCGGCCGAGGCATTCGGCATGCTGCCCGTACTGACCGACGGTTCGGCATTGCCTTCTGGGCCGGGGCCGATGGGCGGGGCGGTCACGGAGCTCGCACTGCTGGCCCGAGCGGTGGCCACCGCCGCGGCCTCCGGGTGCGGGGCGGTCCACGTTCCAACCCAGCGTGGACAAGTCGCGCGGGATGTCTTGGAGACGGTCGAGCGGATCGAGACGTTCCTGGACGCCCTCGTGGTCGGCGGTGGGGCCGTCGACGCGCCGCGGATCGAACTCCCGGTCGTGGATTTGGACGACGACCAGATCGTTGATTTGGTCGCCGCGGCCGGCCGTTCATTCGAAGGAGCGTGGCCGTGCGACGAAGATCGGCCCGCTCCGTGCGGCCGGTGCCGCGGATGCCGCCGATGGGGCCGGGCGATGGAGCGAGCGGGCGTCCGGTCTCCGTGGTCGCGGCTGGTTGAGGCCGGGGCGGGCTCCGAACGGGGCGTCGCGGCCGACGATTCCGCGGCCGCCGTCGCGGCGGGGGCAGGGCACGCCGGCGGCCCCGGCGTCATCGTCGAGCCTCGAGCCGACGCCCAGCCGACTCGGCCCGGCCGATCGATCGCGGGTTTCGTCCGGTCCGGAGCTCCCCGCGGCGAGCATTCGGCCCCGCATGGGTCGGGTCCGAGTGGATCTGGGCCGCGGGATGCGGGGCAACGGGAATCGAACCCGCGAGGCTCGTCCTGAGGACCGTCTGAACCGCATCAGATCCGTCGGCTGGCCGCCGCAGAGCGTTCTTCGCGACGTCCGAGGCGATCGAACGGTGAAATCGGCCGAGCCCCCGCGGGGATTCGGGTGGCTGGGACCGGCCGGGGCGGGACAAAATCTGCTCTCATCCGACGAGAACCCCGTGGCTGAGGCCGAGGGCGGCTTGGCACGGGCCGTGGTCTTGGTATGCTGCTCGGCTCGAATCAGTGCCCGCGGGGCGAATCCCGCGGCGATCCATGTGGAGCCGGTTTCATGTACGCCATCTTTGAAGACAGCGGTACCCAGATCAAGGTGTCCGACGGCGACGTGATCGATATCGATCTGCGTGACGCCGCGGAAGGCCAGTCCCTCACGTTCGACCGCGTCCTGATGGTCGGCGGCTCGGACGGCGATGCCGCCGTCGGTCGTCCGTACGTCAGCGGCGCCTCGGTAACCGCTGAGGTGCTCTGCGAGCACAAGGCTCGCAAGATCGACGTGATCAAGTTCAAGCGACGCAAGGGCTATCGCGTCAAGAACGGACACCGTCAGCGTTACCTGCGGGTTCGCGTGACCGGCATCTCGAGCTGATCCATCGGTGACGGGAGTGCTTCCGTCGCGCGGTGAGGTCGTGCGGAGAGATTGTTGACCAATTGAAGGCCGTGCCCGGATGTGGGCGCGGCTTTTTCTATTCGCTGATCAAGTGTTCGCCGATCCGTCGGTCACCGTTCGAGGTAGATCCGGGCGAGGGCCGGCTCAGCCACTGGCCGGAGGCGGGCCGGCGACGGGCGGCAGCGGGGCAGGCGGTTCCGGGGCGACGACGGCGGCTGGCTCGGTGCTGCGAAGCAAGCTTCGAATCCGGCTGACCGCGCCAGCGTCCTCGCGGGCGCCAATACGTGCCGTGAGCCGGGTCGGGCTCAAGGGATCCGAGAAACGCTCACTCGCGGCCACGAGTCGAAGCGATGAGTCGGCGACGCCGATGGAAACCGGCCCATCGCCGGGGGTGCCCCGAATGTTCAGGAAGCCGGCGCCGGCGTAGTGCCCGAGTTGGCCGTCGATGGCGATTGCGTGCCGGATGCTGGCGTTGGTGGCCGACGCATCCATTGGCGTTGAGCCGGCCCGAGGCGACCAAAGCAAGTCGATCACCAAGACCTGGCCGCGCACCAGTCCGTCTTGGATGAGTGTGTCTATGGGTACGTCCGAGGCGATGAAGACAAGATCGCCCGTCGGCCCGAGTTCATAGACCGCGTCGGTGAATTGCGTGTTCAAGACGCCCGCCCGGCCGCCAATGCCGGCGGATTGCATCGAGCCAGGGCCACCGAATCCCGCCCCGCGTCCTTGGCATCCCGACAGTGAGGCCGCGGCGACGCACGCGCCGATCGCGAGTCCGATCGCCCGGCCAAAGCGGCCTCTCCGGCGGCGGGCCGCGGAGCATTCAACCGGCCGGGCGGTGGACGCCTGGCCAGAGCAGCACTCAGGCATCCGTCACCGTCCGCGAGTCGCGCCCGGTCTGCATCGGCCGTCCGCCGGCGCGCGGCGTTCCCGGGCGGATGGCGGCGCCCATGCCGGAGGCCGCGCCTTCGAGACCCAGGCACCCAAGCACATCGCGCTCGACGATGCCGTTGACCAGTTGACGAGGCACCGCTGGGAGCGTCGTGCCCTGCGTGAGGGCGCCAAGGCTGTAGAGCGTCTCGATCGCCCGGGCGGGCGACTCGAACGGAAAGCCCGAACCGAAGAACAGTTTGCTCATCACGCCTTCACTTCGGGCCGCGAGCAGGGCGTTGTACAGATTCCACGAGTGGCTCACGACGCCGGAGATTTCGGCGAAGACGTTCTCGTGCTTGGCCACCAGCAGCAGCGTCTCGTCGATCCACGGGCGACCGAGCTGGCCCATCACCAGCTTCAGCTCAGGGAAGCCGCGGGCCACTTCGTCCCAGAGCATTGGGCGGGCAAACTCAAGCCGGGTCGACGCCGACGGCGGCGGGGGCATGGTCACGAACACGGGCATCGACAGGGCGAGGGCCCGTTCGTAGACGAGCATGGCCCGGGAGTGGGCTGGATGGAAGCCCTGACACGCCGGCGAAACGTTGATCGCTTGCAGTCCGAGATCGGCGGCGCGGTCGAGGCGATCCATGGCGTCATCGGCCAGTGGATCGATTCCCGCGACCCCGATGCGGCCCGGCTGGCGTCGGCAGCATTCGGCGATCCATTCGTCGGGCACGGACGCGCCAAGACGCGTGGACGTGAAGCCCATGACGAATGCGGTATCGACGCAGTGCATCTCACGCTCGAGCGCGGCGAGACTCGCATCAACCCGCGAGCCGTGGTCGGCCTCGTAGCGGAGGAGGGAGTCTGCAACTTCCCGGCCGAGCTGTTCAGGGCTCGACCAGACACGTGTATTCAGATCGATGATCATCGGAAAAGCCGACTCCATGCCTCGGGCATGCCGCGCCACCCGCATCCATGCAGGCATCCGTGGTTCGCAGCCCAGATTGTAACCGTTTCGCCGACGAAACCCCGAAAACGAAGACAGAGAGCCGTCACGTTTGGGTTGTGGTCGGATGATTGTTCGCAAGATCCTGCGCGTCAGCGTCCTGGTGAACGCCCCAATAAGTGCTCCGGCCAACATGCTGGCCCATGATCCGTCCAGTGGCCCGTCCAGTGATCCGTCCAGTGACCCGTCCAGAGTTCCGTCCGCTGGTCGGGCCACGGCCCTCGCCGGAGAACCGACCGAAGGCCGCGAAACGGGGCTCTGCTCAAGCTCCCGAACCAAGGCCACGTCCCGACGACCCCTCCCGAGCCGCCTTCCGCGTGGCGAGCGGCATACGATCGCGACGTGAACGACACGCCACCCCCCATTCCGCCTTCCAACGTTTCGTCGTCTGCCGCCGATCAATCGGCCGCGTGGAACGACGAGACCTTGGCCGCCGATCCGCATGCGCGTGACGACAAGCCGGAACGTGTTCGGTCGATGTTTGGTGCGATCGCGTCGGCCTACGACCTCAACAACCGGCTGCACTCCTTTGGTCTCGATCAGCGGTGGCGCAAGGCCGTGGTCAAAGCGTGCGCGGTGCGCCCGGACGACCGCGTGTTGGATGTTGCGTGCGGGACCGGCGATCTGACGGAAGCGTTCGCCCGGGCGCGACCGACCGAAGTGGTTGGCGTCGACTTCACCCCTGGCATGCTGGACATCGCGCGGCGCAAGATCAACCGGCGCACGCCCCGCGAGGGGCAGCCCGTGCCGACGTATCACGAAGGCGATGCCACGGACCTCCAGTTCTCGGACGAACGCTTCACGATCGTGTCGATCGCCTTCGGCATTCGCAATGTTGGCGAGCCGGCGCGAGCCCTGTCGGAGTTTCGTCGGGTGCTTGCACCGGGCGGACGACTCGCGGTGCTCGAGTTTGCCGAGCCAACGAATCCAATGGTGCGCTTCGGGCACGACCTTTGGACCCGCCGAATCATGCCGCATACGGCGTCATTGATCGCTGGCGACCGCAGTGGTGCGTACCACTATCTGCCGAAGAGCGTTGAGACGTTTCTGGATCCGGCGGCCCTTGTTGCCGCAATCCGCGCGGCAGGCTTTGCCGAGCCGGTCTTGCGTCGTCTCACCTTCGGCACGTGCGTCGCGTACGTGGCCGAAGTGAGCTGATCAAGACGCCCGACCGCGCAGCTTTCGCCCCCCGTCAATCCGGCCGCGGCGCATGGCAGTCCAGTCCGATATGGGAAATGTGCGCTCGACGCGCATAGGCACTCATGTCAAGAAGGCCAAACACTCGAAAACCATAGTGACGGAACGAACGCTCGTCGGAGGCACGAGCACATGCAATGGAGTGCGGACGAACCGAACGTGGTGGACCCCGGAGTGAACGCGGCTGGAAGCTGCGCCCTCGGGCTCGCTCGCTCGTCCTGATCGCCTCGGAGTGACGACCATGAATCTTGAAATCATCAGTGAGCGTCTGCTGCACGCTCTCGTCTCGGGCCAACGGGCTCGAGTCCGCAGCATCGTGTCGGAGTGCATTGCCTCGGGAATGTCGGCCGACGAAATTGGAACCGAGTTGGTGTGGGAAGTCTTGCAACACGTCTCGGAACTGCATCGCCAGGACCAGCTTTCGAACCTGGGTTACAACTATGCGACCCGCCTGATCCGCTCGGTCATCAATCAGATTCAGGCCGGTTACCCGCGGTCGGAATCGCGTGACCATCGGGTCCTGGTCTTCACCGGCATCGAGCACGCCGACGAAATCGGCGGCACCATCGTCAGCGATCTGCTGGAGTCGGAGGGCTACGAAGTCTTCTTTGGTGCCGGCGGAATCAGCCGCGACGAAATCCTGGCCGAGGTTGGCCAGCGTTCGCCCGGCACCTTGCTGCTCTTCGCGTCGTCCGCCTCGGACGCCCCGGAGATCCGGCAGATGATCGATCTGATTCGGGATGTGGGCGCCTATCCCGACATGCAGATCGTCGTCGGCGGCGGCGTCTTCAATCGGGCAGAAGGCCTGGCCGAAGAAATCGGGGCCGATGCGTGGGCCCGCGAGCCGCGCGAAGTCGTCGAGATCCTCGAATTCGACGGCGAACGTCGGGCGTCGGCGGACCAGCGAACGGTCGGGGCCAAGCGCCGCCCCGTGCCGACGTCAAAGGTGGCCTGACCTCCACCTTCCACGCTCCCCCGGCTCGCCGGGATCAGGAGCGCACCAGCACCACCGCCTGCGGGCCTCGGGGCGCCGGCCGTCCCGAGGCTCGCTCTTGCGCTGATTCCGAATGAAACCCGAACGCGGAGTCGGAATTCTCGCCGATCGATGGCAACGTGGGCGGGGACCCACCGGTACGATCAGAGCGTGACACGAGAAGCCGAACAAGAACTGATCCGCCGCGCCTGCTTGGGCGACGGCGATGCCATGGCCGAGTTGGTGTCCGCGCACCAAGACGGTTTGTACGCCTTCATGCTTCGCATGAGCGGGCGGCCCCACATTGCCGAGGACATCGTCCAAGAGGCATTTGTCCGGGTGCTGCGGAATATCGAGCGGTTTGATACCCGTTTCCGATTCTCGACCTGGGTCTTCACGATCGCCAAGCGGCTGTACGTGAACGCCATGCAGAAGCACCGTCCGGTCTACGACACCGACACGGTCAGTGCGTCGCGCGGGCGGGCCACCACACCGGGGCGGCAGACGGCCCGGACGGAGACGATGGACAACATGCGTGGGGTTCTCGACAACGCCCTCGGTTGTCTGAACGAACAGCAACGTGAAATCATCCTGCTCTTCCACCAGCAGAACTGGCCCATCACCGACATCGCGGTGTATCTCGACATGCCCGAGGGCACGGTCAAGAGCCATCTCCACCGGGCGCGGAAGCGCATGAAGAAGCACATCGAAGGAGACGCGGTCATGCAGGCTCGCGTCGCCGAGGTCTGGAACTGACGCATGTGGTCGGGACACAACGAGTTCGAGAAGGCCGATGACCTGGACACCCTGCTTGGGGTGGAACTGGGGCAGGTCGATCGCGCACCCACCGACCTCACCGCTCGCGTGATGGGCGAGATGGGTTACCGCCCGGTCACCGGAGCCGAATGGCGCCGTCGTCATCGTTCACGTATCGCCTGGCGCGGCTTGGTCGCGGCGGGGGTTGGCGTGGTGCTCGCCGTGAGCGGGTCGGTGCTGCATCTCACGCGCGGCGATGTCGCGCCGGAGGTTCCGTTGGACGCGGCCATCGCCGCTGACTTCGATGCGGTTCGTTCGTCGGTCCTGGATTCATTCGCGCAACTCGCCCCCGATCCGTCGGCCAGCGAGCAGGGAGCGGCCGGCATCGACGCGGATCGTCGAATTGATCCGCTGTCGGCTGGACGTGCGGCCGGCGATGAGGCCGAGTCGCTGGGTCGTTTGGACCGCGTGCGTCGTCCGAGTGCGGTGGATGCTGCATTGGCTCGGGTGTTCGATGGCCAAAGCCAAAGCCAACCCCAAAGCCAACCCCAAAGCCAGAACCAGAATCAGGCCGGCGCGTCTGCGGACCGCACCGTGTCGACGCAATCACCGCGATCTTGGGGGCCGCCGATCGACTTCGTACCGAGTCTTCGGGTGGGGCCCTCGCAGTTTCCCAGTGGACGATCGATCGATCCTGCGGCGGAAGTCAACGGACCACCGTGGCTGAACGGTTCTTCGTCGCCGGCACCCGCGAATGGTGACGTGACCGATCGTCCGTCGAACGAACTGCCGGACGCCGCCGATCGCGCCACGCTCGGACCGCTGACCGATGCCCGGTCATCGTCGCCAGCGACGCCGAGCGTCCCTGCGGTCGACACCCTCACGCACCAGACTCGCTGGATGGCGCGGATCGTGGCCAGCTGATGGGGCGGGTCGCCTCCTGTCACCCGCATGGTCGCCGGTCCCGGGATGGGTTCACGGTTCGGCCGATGCTTGATTGCATGACCCGTGCGCTGCGGCGGCGTGCCCGATCGAGCCACGCGCTCTCGGTCACGATGTTGATCGCGCTGTCTGCGGTCATGGGCGGTGTTCCAGCCCAGCGTGCGGTGGCGAGCACGACCAGCACTTCGTTTGGCGTTGACGCCGCGGTGACCGCCGAGCAACGCGACCGTGCGGCGATGTTGCTCGCCGCCGCCCAGCTCGCGCCGCCCAACGCCACGGGCTACGTGCACGTTGAAGACGCCTGGGACATCGTTGTCCGGCTGCGCGAACGGCCCATCGCGGACGCCGTTGCGTCGCTGGTTCCGGCATCGAACGTTCGTGATGCGTGGGCGGCCATCGCCCGCGAATCCGGGGACGCCCCGGATGCGTTGTTCCGCGACGTGCTCGGCGGCCGGGTGAGCATCATCACGCAGGATCTCGGCGACCGAACCGACTGGGTCGTGGTGCTGCACGAAACGTCCCGGGAAGTCAGTACGCGAGCTGGATCGCTCGGACTCGTGTGGGATCCGGCCATTGGGGCCGCGGTCGGATTGGCCGACGGGCTCGTGAACCGCTACCACTCGCCGCGGCTGAATCTTCGATTCGACTTCGTGGGTGAGGCGGTCGCTGTGTCTCCGATTGACGGGACGATGGCCCGTTCCGAGATCGCCCGACACGTGACGGAACGATTGATCGCGACGCGGGGCCGGCAACTGCGTCCGCCGACGGGGATCGCGGCCCGCGAGTGGGCGGCGGACTCGCTGTGGGCGAGCGACGGCATCGCCGAAGCTGCCGCCCTCGGCACCGGATCGGTGGCCGGCTGGTTCCGCGGCAGCGACGCCGACGGGGGCGGCTGGACGGCGATGTTGCTCGATGTCCCGCCAGACGAAGACGGGCGGGTGCGGGCCAGCGTCACGAGCCGATCGGACACGCTGCCGTTTGCTCGGCCGAACACGCGCACGCGTTGGACGCCGGAGCTGCTTCCGGCGCTCGAACAACGATTCATCATGGCCATGGCCGAGCCCGCGGACATTGGGCTCGGGACCGCTGGGCTCCGGCTCGAACGGGCCTTGGGGCATGCGCTGATTCCGGCCTTCGCCTCCGGTGACGATCGTCGGCTGTTGGTGCTCGGCGAGGTCGATGGCCGGCCGCTGAGTCCGCCGGTTGAACGACCGGTGCCGGCCCTCGCGTTGGTGATCCCGACCAATTCGCCGCTGGTGGCTTTCCGGGAACTCGACGGCCACATGGCGGGCGTGCTGGAAGGCATGGACGCACTGCGGACCGCCGATGAGGCGCCGGGTTCGGGAGATTCTGGAGCCGGATCGACGGCGGACGCTGGGGCCAATGCTCCAGCCAACTTCCCAGCCAACGTTCCAGCCAACCTTGGCGGCGACATGATTGCCCCGTGGACAGACGATCGACTCACCGTCGACCGAGCTCTTGGGATCGACGGCGGCTACGGCCGGGCGGATCTGGAGAGCTTCTGGCGCGGCGTGTTGGATCTTGACCTGGATCGTGATCAGGGTGCCGCCACGGATGCGGATCTGCCGCTCCCGTGGGGGGCGATCGATCTGAGCTGGGGCGTGGCCACGGTCCGCGAGAAGTTCGGCGTTGGCCCGTCGTACATCGTGGTGGCGACCCACGAGTCGCATCTGCTCGCCGTGGTGCACACCATCGAACAAGCCGCGGTCTTCGGATTCGGGGATCCCAGCAGCCAACCGGTGCCGGAAGATGCGTGGGCTTCCCGCGGATCGATCGACGGCATCCGGGCCGCGCTGCACCTGGATGGCCTGGCCGATCTTGCGCCGCAGTTGACAGAACCGGGCCGCGGCGATCTGGCGTTTACGCTGCGAACGAGCCTGGACGCCTTGGGGCGTGTGCTCGGGGCGGCGGAAACGTGCCAGTGGCAGCTTCGGCGCCCTGGCCCGCGACGCATGCGACTCGATATTGACGTGCGTTTGGCCGGCCCGCCAACGCAGACCGTGTCCTCGCGCGGCGGGTGAGTCCGCCCGGCGGAACCTTGAATTGAATGATCGTGGGCGACGGGCACCGGGCAACGGATGCTCGCTGGCGATGCGTCTCGGCGCTGATGGCGCGGGCCCCAGGTCGTCCGCGCGCGACAACAGGGCCGGACCACGGAGGGGATTTCATGGTCCGACCCGTGTTGTTGTCGCCGGCGGTGCCCGGAGCACCCTGGCCGACAGTCATGCGCTGGAGCACATGACTGGTTGTCATCGGGGAGGATCCGATGACGGGCGAATCGATTCACTGGACATATCGGGCCCGCAGGGATGTGGGTTGACCACCGGGACCGAAAAAAGACGTCAAGGGTCCACGTTGGCCCACGACGTTCCCGGTCCTCCGTAGAGTGCGGCCCGAGGATGTCCCTGCCCATGGATCCCATGCCGCCCACGCATTCCGCGCACCCTGTGCATCCGTCGATGTCTCCAGGAGCGAGCATCGCTTCTCCGGTGAGCGACCGGCCGATCGTCGTGCAGAAGTACGGTGGGACGTCCGTCGGCGACATGGAACGCGTCCGCCGGTGTGCCGCCCGGGCGGTGGCCATGCACCGGGCCGGACGCCGTGTGGTGCTGGTCGTGTCGGCCATGGGCGAGACCACGAACCAGCTCGTCAGCCTCGCCGGGCAGGTGAGTGCCGTTCCGCGGCGAGAACATCTGGACTTGCTGCTGGCGACGGGGGAGCAAGCGTCGGCGGCCTTGGTGGCGATGGCCATCGACGCCCTTGGCGAGTCGGCCCTGCCGCTGGCCGGTCCCGCGCTCGGGATCATCACCGAGCCCGTGCACACGAACGCTCGCATTCGTTCGATCGACGCCGAACGCGTACTTTCTGCGCTGGCCCGGGGCCGCATCGTCGTCTGTGCTGGGTTTCAGGGCGTCACGCCCGCCGGCGTGGTGACGACCCTGGGCCGCGGAGGCTCGGACACGACGGCGGTGGCGGTGGCCGCCGCGCTCGGGGTGACCGATGGCCGCGGAGCGTGCGAGATCCTGACCGACGTCGACGGCGTGTACACCGCCGACCCGCGGATCGTGGCGGATGCCCGGCGCATCGACCGCATCGCCTGCGAGGAAATGGTCGAGTTGGCGAGCCTGGGGGCCGGGGTCTTGCATCCCCGTGCGGCCCTGTGCGCCCAGCAATACGGCGTGCCCCTGCATGTGCGGCACGCCCAGCATGAGCGGCCCGGCACGCTCGTTGTACGAGAGGATGCGACCATGGAACGTGAATCGGTGGTGGGATGTGCGCTGACGCGGGATCTGGGACGCTTGTCCGTGCGGGATGTGCCGAATCAGCCCGGCGTGCAGGCGCGAATCTTCTCCGCCATCGCCGAAGCGGGCGTGCTGGTCGACGACATCATGCAGAACGATGGGGCCGATGGACGGGCGGAACTGTCGTTCACGTTCGAGGCCGCGGCACTTGAGCCGGTCGAACGCGCCGTGCGAGAAGTCCTGGTGGAATTGGATGTGGCCGTCGACGGTCCCAATGGTGCGATCGAACGCGAAACCGACTTGGCCAAAGTATCCGTTGTCGGCATCGGCATGCGCACGCACGCCGGCGTTGCGTCGCGGATGTTTGCCGCTCTGGGCGGCGCGGGCATCGTGATCCGCAACATCACCACGAGTGAGATCAAGATCTCCTGCTTGGTGCCGGGGAAGGATGGCGAGCGCGGCATGCGCGTCGTGCACGATGCCTTCGGGCTGGCGGAAGCGCCAGGGCCATCGGTGTAGATCCTGGGGCGGAGTCGATTCTGGTCGTCGGCCGTCGGATGTCGGACGACGAATGGCGCTGAGGGGCGGGAGTGACCGAACCGCGCGGAATGGTTGTGCTGCACGGGATGACCGGGCCGTCCGGGTCAGTCCGGTTCAGTCCGGGTCAGTCCGAGCGTTGGCGGGCGAGCAATGCGTCGATTCGCGCCTCGACGTCGATATCGGCCGGGTGGCCTCGCCAGATCACCGTGCCGTCGGCGTCGATGAGCATGGCCGTCGGCCAGCCGCGAACGGCGTACGCATCGCGAAAGTGTTCGTCATCGGGCGACACGTGGAAATTCCGTACCGCGGTCCAGTTGCGATCGGCGACGTGCCGGGCGGCGATGCTTGGCTCGGCATCGTTGCTGATGGCCAGCACCGCGACGCGATCCCGCCACGCGGCTTCGCGCCGGCGAGCGACCTCGTTGAGGTGGGCCAGCGGCGCCTGGCACGGAGCGCACCAGGTCGCCCAGAAGTCGATGTAGACCACGCGCCCGCGAAAGTCCTGCACGTCAACCGAGCCGGATGCATCGAGTGGGGCGAGGGCGAGGTGCGGCGCCGGCTCCCCAAGCCCGAACGGAATCTGCACTTCGATCAGGACGCCGTTGGTGTCCTTGAGGGCGCCGACGAGGTACCCGTCCACGGTGAGCCGATGCTCGCGGTTGGCCATGGCGCTGACCAGCGTTTTGGGGAGGATGAAGATTCCGTCGTCGTCGGTGATCGCGGACAGAACCTTGGTTTCGCCGTCATCGGATTCGGTGACGATCGCGAAATTGCGGATGCTCGCGGGGCCCCGATGGTGATCGAGCAATCGGAACACGCGTTCATCGGCGGTGTGCCGCGTGGCGAGTTGGGTCCGATCGAAGGTGAGGTTGCGGGCGTTGGCCCACCCGACGACTTGGGCGGCCAAGACCGGGTAGCGATCGAGAAGTTGGTTGTATGCCGGCACGATGCGGTCCGCCGGCGTGCCAACCACGGTGCCTTCGATCGCGGCGATGACGAACAGCGCTTCGTCGTCCGGGTGGGCATCGGTGAGCGCGGTCCAATGGTCTGCGCGGCGGCAGTTGGTGAAATTGCACGTGAGCAGGAGGCGGGCGTGGTTGATGCCGCGGTCCGTCATGGCCGTGGCCAGCGCATCGCGCTGGGCGTCGTTGAGCGATTGGGCCTGGTGGACCAGTCGCGCCGCGGCGTACCGGCGGAGGGTGGCGGCGTCGTTGGGCATGGCGACATGACCGGATCGCAGATTGAGCGGCCCGTACGTGATGCATGCGAGCACATCGCTGAACGCGTGGACATCGTCGGGGTAGCGTTCGATGTCCGGCGTGCACCAGGTGATGCGCGATCGATGGGCGAGGGTGAAGTCGGGACGGGCTCCGGCAAGAGCGTCGGTGCCGCGGACCTCAAGGACCGCCAGCAGGGCGTCGGTGCTGGGACGCAGGGCATCGGCCGGCAAGGTTCGGCGTCCGAAGAACAAGTCGCTTTCGGTGGCCGGCGGCGTGGCGTTGGCCAGCGCGCGCCGTTCCAGCGCGACAGCGTGCAAGTACGCCAGGCGGTGATCGATGGCGGGCACGGCGAGGGCAGCGGCAAGGCGTTCGATGGCGATGTCGTGTGCGCCGTCGATCAGAAGGGCCTGCACGTCGTTTTCGAGGTCGGCGGCGCGGGGAGCGGGCGTTGTCGTCGTGGGCGTGGACGTGGGGGCATGCGCTGGAGTGGGCGCAGGGGCAGGCAGGGCGACCGAATTGGCCGCGGCAAGAGAGCCGAGCGTGATGGCGAGCATCAGCGGGACGCAGTGGATCGTCGCGATTGACATGGAAGTCCTTCTCCGGGGGCGGCTCGGTCCGTGAGCCGCTTGCTTGCTTGCTTGCTTGCTTGCTTGCTTGCTTGCTGTTGGGTGTGGCGTGGCGTGGCGGCGAGTGTAGATGGTGCAGATACCTCTCGGTGTCGACGGCAGAAACGCACAGCCTTGCGCGGTGCGAGGAAGTCGTTGCGCGGCCGATTGGCGGGAGAAGTGGCCCAGAGGGAGGTCAGGCGGCTTTCGCTGACGGATGCCTGTCAGCGGCCGGGGCCGATCGGCCTTTCTCTCCGAGAAGGAGTCTTGTACGGGTCGTGTTTGGTCGATAGTGTGTTCGGGCCGTGGTCGGGTGCAACGAGCATCTTCACCGCGAAATCCCGTTCTGGAGCCCGCCATGACCATCCCACCCTTCGAATCGACCAGCCGTTCCCGCTCCCACGGTCGTTCGGAGGCCGGTCAGTCGGTTGGCCAGTCGGTTGGCCAGTCGGTTGGCGACGCGGCCAAGCGAGTCGGCCGGGGGCGGCCGCGAACGGTCGCCACCCCGGTCGCCCGCAAGCTGGTTCGATCTGCGTCGGATCTGGCCGAGGCGGCTGTGCCCGGGCGTCAGGCTCCGGATGCGGTCGACCGCATCGACCCGCGTCCCGAACGTCCCGATCGCCCACGTCGTCGGAGTGACGTGGGATCGGATGTGGAGACAGCGCCGGTAGCTGAATCAGCTGCTGATTCGGCTGTGGATTCGGGGTCCGATGCAGTTTCTGATTCGGCCTCTGGCCGTTCTCTCGATCGCCGTGACCCGCACGCGGTCCTGGCTCACCTGACCGCGCTGCTTGAGGAGGCCAGCGCGGCCGGACCGGCGTCAACCCGTGACGCGCCGGATGAAGCCATGGATCACCGTGCATCCCCGGCGTCCGCGACATCTCAGGCCAGCGGCGATTCCCCCATCGCCGCGCCGAGTCGCGGGCGCCGTCACGGCGATCGTCGTCGGAGTCGCCGCGAGCGATTGACTGGAGCGGTGGCCGCCGCGGTGCAGCGCGAGGCTTTCGAATCGCCATCGAATCTTCCGCCAGTGCGAACCGGTTGGATGGCGGTGGACGATGTACTGGCCGCCCGTGGCTCGACCGATCCTGGCTTGGCTCGTGGTGTGCTGCACGAGTGGTGTGCCGTTGATGGTGCCGTCGACGTTGATGATCCGAACGAACCGTCTTCTTCAATGAATCAATCCCGCCAGAGCGGCCGGCGTCCCGGGCGCTCCTGCCGTGTGTCCTCCGGGGCGCCGCGCCGCAACTGGTCAAGGGGTCAACAATCAGCCGCTGAGGCAAAGGGGCCGGAAGCGTCCACGTGGGTCGCGCCCATGGCCATTCTCGCGCACCTGGCCGACCGAGCGGCGGCGAGTGCCGCCGAGGCAGGATCGGGTGGCGTGGTGGTGTGGATCGGACACCGTGCGTGGCCAGCCCCATCTTTGCCGGCGGCTCGACGTCATCTGGATCGGTCGATCTACATCGATCCTCCGGATGAAGCGTCACGTATTTGGGCCATTGATCTGGCCATGCGATGCCCCGCGGTGGCCGCAGTCGTGGCGGATGGAACGGGCTTGACGATGGCGGCGACCCGCCGATTGCAGTTGTCGGCCCGAACCGGAAGAGCGCTGGTCATGTTGGTTCGACCGCCGTGGGAGCAACGGGCTTTGTCGGCGGCGGCCACGCGCTGGTCTGTGTCCCCGGAGCACTCGGTGTCGGGCGAACCGCGCTGGCGCGTGCAGTTGACGCGGTGCAAGTCGATGGGGCAGGCGATGAAGGGGGGCACGTCAGCTGGGTTGACCGTCGGGATGCCCGTTGTGGATGACCCCGCTGTTGATGTGGAGCCTCTGTCTTCAGGATTGGCATCCGCAACGGCGGGGCATTCCGGAGTTGGATTTTCTGGGGCGGGATGCTCGGGGGCCGAGATGGGGCCCGCATGTTGGTCACTCGAATGGAGTGGAGTGACCCTCGAACTTCTGTCGCAGGAGGCGAAGCGATCTGAACGGCATGGCCCAGAGCCATGGCGATCGGAAGACGAGGACCTCCGCCATGAGCCGTCGCCCAGTGTCCGTTCGCACTCCGCTCAACCACCCCAGCGGCGCCCCGGTCGTTGCGCCGACTTCCCAGCCGTCGCCGCCGCGCCGCGTGCCAGCAGTGGACGCACTTCCGCCGAACGCGTCATCGAGCCCGCCGCCTGAGGCCGCACCTTCTTCCGCGATCGTGACGCCGGGCAGCCGGCGGGAATCACCTCGGTTTTTGGCCTTGGCCTTGCCGCGATTGTCACTGGATCGGGTGATGCGTCAGGCCCGGCGCCGGAATGCGCGCGGGCGATCTGGTGACCTGGTGTCAAACGCGGCCGACGGTCGGGATCACGTGCACCTCACGATCCAGACCGTGACGTCGCGGCAGTTGGTGGTCCAGGCAGATGATGCGGCACTGGCCAGTGGTGTGCGGGCGGGCATGACGGCCGCCCAAGCCCGGGCGCTGGTGCCTGGGACGATCGTGCACCTGCACGAACATCGCGCGGATCTGAATGCTCGGGCACTGGAGGGATTGGCTCGCTGGATGCTGCGGGTGACGCCGCGGGTGGCGGTCGACGGGGCAGATGGCTTGGTACTTGATCTCACGGGGTGTGCACGCCTGCATCCGGATGAGGCGGCGCTCATGCAGCGCATTCACCGGGCATTCGATCGGGTTGGGTATCGCGTCCACATGGCGGCGGCCGGGACACCGGGGACGGCTTGGGGGACGGCGCGGTATGGAGTGCAAGCCGATGCCCAAGTGATGACGGTAGCCAGCGACCGGGGCGCAGCCGAGCCACCCTGGACAGCGGTCGATGCGTTCGGGGTACGGGTGGCCGGCGGCGATGAACGTGAAGCGATGTCTCGCTTGCCGGTCCGGGCCCTGCGATGCCCCGATGCGGTCATTGATGAATTGGCTCAGGTCGGAATTGAATGGATTGCGGATCTGTTTCGCGTTCCCAGGCATGAGTTGGCCGGCCGAGGGAGCGGATGGCGTCCTGACGGGATGCTCGGCCGTTTGGATCAGGTGGTGGGTCGCCGGCCCGAGATGATCGAACCGATTCTCCCCCCGCGCCGGCCAATGGCCGAGTGCGTATTCGACGGGCCCGTCTTGCAGCCCGAAGCGATCATTTTGACGGTGCGAGAGTTGCTTGCTCGGCTCGTGGGCGAGTTGGAAGAGTTGGGGGCGGGCGTGACGCGTTTGGATCTGCAGTGCACGAGTCCTGACCTGGGACCCCAAGCCTTTCGCATCACCCTTGGCCATCCCACACGTTCGATGCGGCATCTCTGGACGTTGTTGGCGCCGCGGTTGGAACGCATCCATTTGGATCACGGCATTGATGCGGTACGCATGCAGGTCTCGCGCATGGCCCGCATGCACGAGCAGCAAGCGGCAGGACTGGGGATGGAACGCCCGATTCAGCGGCGGGAAGGGCAAGGACGTGCGTCATTCACAGCGACGTCGGCATCGGCGGGATCGGCGGGATCAGCCGGATCAGCGGAATCATCTGTATCAGCGAGATCATCTGGAGGAGCGGAATCAGCGAGATCCGTCGTGCCGGCCGGCGCAGTGGATCCGGGAGCACAGTCAGCTGCTCAGGATGCGGGCGGCGGCGAGCAGTCCGTTGAGGGGTCGGCGGTGGATGCGGCCACGGGGCCGGACTCCGAGGCCTCGGCACGCTCGGGTCGCCGCACGATTGCCAGTGGTGCGTCCAACCAGTTGGACGAAGGTCAATCAGATCTCGGAGGCGGATCGCCGGCGTCGAATGGCCGGGAGCCGGACGGTGATACGCCAACTGCGGAGTCGCATCAGCTCGATCCGGCAGAACGCCGGCGACAAGAAGCCGGAGTGGCCGCATTGGTGGACACACTGATTGATCGGTTGGGTGGCGATCGAGTGCTGCGTTGGCGGGCGACGCATTCGCATGTACCGGAATGTGTCGTGCAGTCGATGCCCGCCTCCGAATCGGATCCCATCCGGCTTCGCGTCGAACCCCCAGGCGGTGGCGGCACGCACGTGGCGGGGGCACGGGATGCCGCCACTGGAGCTGGAGGGAGCGCCGGTACGGCCGTGTCCGTGGGTGTGCCCACGCCTGCAACCGCCCCCACGCCCGGAGCCGAGATGCCGGGCGTGCCTCCGCCGATGAACGCCATCGGTGACGGGATCCCAATTGGGCGGCCGGTTTTTTCTCCCGCGGGTGAAGCACAGGGCAGTGATCCCCAGTGGTGCACCACGGCCTTTCATCGCCGTCCATCGGTGATGGTCGAACCGCCGGAACGGTTGGACATGGAGCCGCCCATGTTTCATTGGCGCGGTCAGCGGCGACGCATCGTGACGGCCATCGGTCCGGAACGGATCGGCGCTCCCTGGTGGAGTGGGCGCCGGCTGCCGGGTGGCGGCCGCGGGGCTGATCCAACGTCGGCCACGCTGATCCGTGAGTACCTCCGCGTCCAGGATGAACGTGGATGTTGGTGGTGGATCTTCCGGCGATGTCGTTCAGGCTCGCGCGGCGGAGGCGAGTTGACGCCCGGTGCCCGTTCCGCCGGATGGGTGTCGTCGGCCGGAGGGAACGCTTGGTACCTCCACGGCATCTGGGGGTGATGCATGCCTGAACCCCCATTCCCTCCCAAGGCACACGATCATCCGCATCAACGGATGGCGACAGAATGCGACGGCGATGCCACGGCTTCTGGCGAAGCGGTCGCCGTATCGCCCGGCGACCGAGCCGCAGCGCGACTGGCGGCTGACTCGGCGGTGGTGGAGCTGCAGTGCACCAGCAACTTCAGTTTTCTGACCGGAGCCAGCCATCCCGAAGAGTACGTCGAACGCGCCGCTGAGCTGGGGTTGGCGGCGGTGGCCATCACCGACTGCAATTCGTTGGCCGGCATTGTCCGGGGCCACGTGGCGGCCAAAGCCGAGGGCATTCGGTGCTTGGTGGGATGCCGGTTGGAGTTCTTGGATGCGCCGCCACTGTTGGTGTATCCGACCGATGCAAGATCGCATGCACAGCTCTGCCAGTTGCTCACCGTCGGCAAACGGAGGGCGGAGAAAGGTGCTTGCCATCTGTTCTTTGGCGATCTGTTGGATGCGATGGGTGGCGAGGTGCCATCCGAGGCGGCGGCGGAACGTTCGCGTGCGGGCAACGGATTGATGATCATCGCCATCACACCGCCGCGAATGCACGGTGCTTGGGCAACGGAGCGAGCGGCGCCGTCGATGTCCGAACGGGCAACGGAGAACGGAAAAGCAACACGATCGAGTGAACGCAATCGACCGGACGCGGCAAATCGGATTCCGCCTTCGTTTGCCGGTCATGTGCATCGATTGGTGGCGATGTTTGGGCACGCTCAAGTGTCGCTGGGATTCTCCCTGCACGATGACGGAGAGGACGAACGCCGGTTTGCGTCGGTCATGGAGTGCAGCCGGCATACCGGCGTTCAGCCGGTGGTGCTGGGGGATGTGCTGTACCACGATGTTCAGCGTCGGCCGCTTCAGGACGTCATGACGTGTATTCGTCATGGGTGCACACTGGATGAAGCAGGGCATCGGCTGTGCCCGAATGCCAGCCGAGGATTGCGCGGTCCGGGCGACGTATACGCAGCATTGCTGTCCGTGGCCCAGCGGCTCCGCGGAGAGGATGACGCGGCGGTGGTGGAACTGCTGGGCGGGGGAGCGAGTGCATCGTCGGCCGAAGTCGCCGGTTCTGGCCTTGGCCCCGGACTTGGCCCCGGACTTGGCCCCGGACCCGGACCCGGCCCCGGCCCTGGCTCCGGTTCTGAGCCTGGCCCCGGCCCTGAGCCAGATGCTCTGTCGATGTCGCCAGAGCCAGATCGACAAACCGGCAGACGGTGGCATCCGCCAGCAATCGCTCCGCCTGGGAGTCATCCGCGCGTGCTCCATGATGCGCGCGATGATGACCCCGCTTGCCTCGTGCAATCAATTCTCAACCGCGGGCAATCGATCGCTCGTCGCGCGGCGGCGTTCAATCTGGATCAATTGCGATACCAGTACCCCGAGCCGGATCTGCCGCCGGGCAAGCGGCCGATTGAGCATCTCGCGGCGCTGTCGATGGCCGGGGCGAGCGAGCGGTACCCGGACGGGATTCCCGATCGCGTTCGTGTCCGCATCGAGCACGAACTCGAGCTCATCGAAGAGCTTGCCTACGAGCCATACTTCCTCACGGTGCACGACATCGTTCACTTTGCCCGGTCACGGGGCATCCTTTGCCAAGGCCGGGGGGCGGCGGCAAACTCAGCGATCTGCTTCTGCCTTGGCCTGACCGCCGTGGACCCGGCTCGTGTGGATTTGTTGTTTGAGCGTTTTGTCAGTCGCGAGCGGAATGATCCACCGGACATCGATATCGACTTTGAGCACGAACGCCGAGAGGAGGTGATTCAGTACATCTACGCCCGGTACGGGCGGGACCGCGCGGCTTTGACGGCCACGGTGATCAGCTACCGGGCCCGAAGTGCCGTACGGGAAGTGGGGGCCGCCCTTGGTTTGTCTTTGGACTGCATTGACCGAATGGCCCGGAATCTCGACCGGTGGGCGGATCGGGCGCCGCCGCCAGATCGTCTGACGGAACTCGGCCTGGATCCGGACGATCACACGATTGCTGCGGTGATGGAGTTGACACGACAAATCGTTGGGTTTCCTCGCCATCTGTCGCAGCACGTCGGCGGGTTCGTCATCACCCGTGGGCCATTGAGTGATCTCGTTCCGGTTGAGAACGCGGCGATGGAGCATCGCACGATCATTGAATGGGACAAGGACGACATCGAGGCGATGGGCATGCTCAAGATTGACGTGCTTGGCCTCGGCATGCTGACCTGCGTGCGCAAAGCGTTCGAAATGATCGAGCGGCATGAGGGCCGCAACCTGTCGATGGCCACTTTGCCGGCGGAAGATCAGGACGTCTACGACATGATTTGCCGGGCCGACACCGTTGGAGTCTTTCAGATCGAGTCGCGGGCTCAGATGACGATGCTGCCGCGACTTCGCCCACGATGCTGGTATGACCTGGTGATCGAGGTGGCGATTGTGCGGCCGGGACCAATCCAGGGAGACATGGTTCATCCATATTTGCGACGACGCCAAGGGCTTGAGCCCGTGACGTATCCCAGCGAGGCGGTTCGGCAGGTTCTGGAACGCACACTCGGCGTGCCACTGTTTCAAGAGCAGGCGATGAGTTTGGCCATGGTGGCCGCCGGGTTCACCGCCGATGAGGCGGATCAGTTGCGGCGGGCGATGGCCGCCTGGAAACGCCGTGGCAATGCCATGGTTCGATTCGGTGAGAAGTTGGTTTCGGGCATGCTGGAACGCGGCTACGAACGAGCGTTCGCCGAACGCGTCTTCGCCCAACTGCGTGGTTTCAGCGAGTACGGCTTTCCTGAATCCCATGCGGCCAGCTTTGCCCTCATCGTCTATGTCTCGTGCTGGCTCAAACATCACTACCCGTCGGTCTTCTGCGCGGCGTTGATCAACAGCCAGCCAATGGGCTTTTACGGCCCGTCGCAGCTTGTTCGAGATGCCCAGGATCACGGAGTACCGGTCCGGCCGGTGGACGTGAACTTCTCCGGATGGGACTGCCGACTTGAATCCGTGCCCATGCATGGCATTACGTCGCGGCCGGATGCCCGGCGTGCACCGCTCCGGCTCGGTATGCGCATGGCTCGCGGTTTGGCCGAGGACGAAGCGCGGCGCATTGATCGGGCGGTGCGAGAGCGCGGCCCATTCCATTCGATCGAATCGCTTTGGCGAGCCAGTGGGGTCAGCGTGAACGCGCTGCGGGCGTTGGCCCGTGCGGATGCGTACCGGTCCATGAAGTTGGACCGCCAGGCGGCTCAATGGCAACTCGGGCGCTTGCGGGACGCGCCGATGCCGCTCTTCGATGGGACCGATGCCCCGATTGAGATGGGACCGGAGATCGTCGCGCCGCTTCCGCTACGCGTTGATGAACATGGCCTTGGGGCGGATGGATCAGACGATGTGGCCCCAGATGGGCGTGGAGCCCATCGTTCAGTGGCCGAGGCATCGGAGATCGTTGATCAGACCCTGGGAGATCGGCCGCGGCACGGGCGTGCGACCCGCCGGCGAAGGGCGGCGATGGCCGCGCGGGACGCGGGAGACGCGGGTGAGTCAGGTGAGTCGGATGAAGTGGTCAAAGCTGTTGAAGCCGTTGAAGCCGTTGAAGCTGTTGAAGTGGCCGAGGCAACCGAGGCAACCGCGGCGGTTGGGTCAGGTGGGTCAGGTGGGTCGGTTGAGGTGGACGAGGTGGCCGAATCGGTTGATCAGACCACCTCGACTGAGTTCAGTGCGTCAGTCGAGTCGGGTGAACTGGGTGAGCCGAATGCGGCGGTGGGGCCGAGCGAGCCGGGTGAGGCGCCCTCGCCGGCGGGGCCGGCCGGGCCGGGTGAACCAGACGAACCGCCCGCCGCGCCCGACTGGTTACCCACCATCTCAGAGTTGACCCGGGTTCTGCAAGACTACGACGCCACCACACTTTCGCTGCGAGATCATCCGGTTGCATTCCTGCGGCCGCGGCTCAAACGTCTGGACGTGATCGCCGCGGGCGAGTTGGCCGATGCGGAACAGTCGCCACACGGGCGATGGGTGCAGGTCGCCGGCGTCGCCTTGGTCCGGCAACGCCCGTCAACTGCTTCGGGTGTGGTCTTTATCACGATCGAGGACGAAACGGGGATTGCGAACTTGATCGTTCGTCCCCATGTCTACGAGCGGTATCGCCGGGCCGCTCGGCACGGAGGATTGTTGGTGGTCCGGGGCACGGTCGAGCGCGCTCAGGGAGTGGTCCACGTGATGGTGCGGCGCATCGCCGCGCTCGATGGGTGGTTGGACGAGTTGCGCGTGCAGTCACGTGACTTTCATTGATCGTGGCGGCCAGCGCGGGATCCAAAGTGCCGTCGCGAATATGCCCGACCCGTTGGGGCCGATCTCTTCGGCAGTTCTCGCCGCATCGCCGCCCAGTCGAACGCTCGGCGCGGTATCACACAGGGATGGAACGTTCAATTCTTGGCCTCTTCATCGCGTTCATTCTCGTCGGCGGAACCGCGTCGATCGTCTCGCTGTTTCTCGTCGGGAGAACGCCAACCGGCATGCCGGTGGTGGCTCCCGGCCAGGCCAGCGCTGCATCGGACCGGATCATCGTCCGCGATGTGCCGTTCGAGTCGCCGATTCGGTCGACCGTGGCGGGGGACCGACGGGTGGCGGTCCGGACGAAGATTGCGGCCGGTCATCGCCTGGTGGACATCGGTCTGGTGCGCATCGCCCATCCGGCGCCGGTCAACCAACGCGCGGCCTGGGAACGGATTCGGCGCGATCCGGATGTGCTGCCGCTCGAAGATGAGCTGGAGGTGGACGCGGACGACGCAGCTGACGCGCGAGTGGCTCGCGGAGCGATCGTCGCCAGTGCAGAAGATCCATCGGCCGAGATCGGTCGCGCCGGCGACGGACCACTGGATCTGCGCATCCGGCGGCACGTTGGTGCGCTCGGGTGGTCCTTTGAATTCGGCGGCCGGACGTTCGAAATCGCCGCTGGCCGCCTGAGAATCCTGGGATCAGGTCCCCAAATTGATCTGCCCATCTTCGGTCCGGGACGGTGGACCGTGATCTTGGACGGCGACGGTACGCTGCATTCGTTGACCAAAGGGGAGTGAACGGACGTCGATGAATCGATCGAACGCGGTGGCGAAGGTGGCCGTTGAAGACCACTGAGCCAGATGGCGGCCCGTGCGGATTCCTCTTCGGATCGGTGCGTTGATCCGTCCATCGAGCGCATCGGTCGCCGGCGCCGCGCCTTCTCCTGTGGAAGCCAAGGTGTGGCGTGCGCGGTCACTGCAAGCTTGGCACTGATCACCACCGCGCCCGGGACTGCCCATGCGCCACGCCGAACACGCTGACTCTTCGTCTCCCGCTTCCGCTTCCGCTTCCGCGTCTGTGCCAACCCACGCCGCGCCGGCCACTCCGCCACGTGTCAGTCCGCGACCGCGTTTGGGAGGCAGTCGATTTTCCTGGGCGGCGTTCGTTGCCGGTGGAGTCGTCGTTTTCTTGGCGAGTCACGGCCGATCGATGAAAATGCCGCCAGCCGAGAAGGTCCTCCCCGCAGCCTTCGACGGCATTGCATCGGCATCCGCATCCGCATCAGCTCCGGCTCCGGCCCTGGCCCCGGGAGCCGCATCCTCATTCGTTGCGAACGCGGAGTCCATCGTCAACGGCCACGTCGCATCGGCAGGATCGCTCGATGTTCCACGGCGGACCAACGCCTTCGAGCACGTCCTGGGGCCGGCGGCGATGCAGGCGATTCGTCACCGGGTCGCCGATCGAGTCGTCGACGCCCTTCGCGAAGCCGATGCCGCGTCCACCTTGGCCGACGATCAGAACCTCGTCAGGGTCGTGGTCGAAGAAGAACTGGATGACATCGTCGGGTCTTGGCGGCTGGTCGCACCCGGGCGAGTTTGGATCGATGGCGAATCGGTCATCGGTTCGGTTCTCAGCGGATCGTCACTGCCCACCATGCGCGACGCGGCCAAGTCTCGCGGTTCTCTGGTCTGTGACAATGCTGGACCGGGAGTCGGGACCGGGAGCGGATCGGGAAGCACTCCAGAGACGAGCACCGAGACGCCACCCGTCAAAGTGACGGTGATCGATTTGCTTCGCGATGCACTGGCCGACGGGGCGGAAGACGCGGTCGCGGAAGCGGAAGGAGCGCGCGCCGACCGCGCGGAGATGGCGGAAGAGGTCGAGGCAGTCTTGGTCAATCGATTCCGTGGCCGGGAAGACAACACCAGTTGCCGGCAGTTTCAGGACTGCGGATGGTTCGTCTACGACGATCGACTTGAGTGCTGGTACAACATCGATTGCGATCCGGGTGACTACACGACGGGCGGAACGGTCATTGATACCGGCCAAGACGAAGATTGCAGTCCGGCGAAACCGAGTCGCGATGAGGTTGAACCGAACTCGGGTGACGGAGGACTCAGCGACCGGTGACAGGTTGTCGCAAATCGCCGTCCGCCGTCCGCCGTCCGCCACCTCGCGACTGGCGACGAGAAGTCGATGACCGGCGACCGGCACTGGGGAGGCATCATCGTCCGTTGCCTCTCGCTGGATGCGTACGGATGATCGGGCGAAACCGAACGTACTGCGGCTGAATCTGCGGATCGGACGCGGGCAGGTGGTCGCATGATGCCTTGTTCGTCCCAAGCGCACCGGCGTCCGTTCCGTTCCGGTCTATCCGTCCATCCGTCCATCCGTCCATCCGTCCATCCGTCCATCCGTCCATCGGTCTATCGGTCGATTGGGAACGCTCGGATCTCCACCGGCACGCTCGTGGCCGGGCCGCCTCCGCCGCCCATGATGCGGCTTGAGGTACCGCTGCCTCGATTGGATGTGGCGACGCCGGATGCAGCGAAAACCTGCTTCCCATCCGGCTGCATCGCGATCGCTTGCAAGGCATGCCCTGGCCCGAGGGTCATGCGGCCGGACGATCGCGTGCGAAGCTCCAAGCCGTCGACGCCGGAGACGAGAAGCCACCGCCCGTTCGGGCCGCACAAGATGCCGGCGGGCTGCTTGTTCAGCGTGGCGTCGGCCGACCATGCGATCACCGCATCCGCCACGTCGATCATGAGTGCTTGGCCCTCGTGTCCACGCTGCGGATGCCGCTCGACGGCGGCGGCCAACCACTTGCCGTCGGGGCTGAAGTCGATGGCCAAGACTTCCGTCGTGGGGATCCGGATCACTCCAGGCTCGCGCCGCGTGGGCGCGATCGGCTCGCCGCTCCCGCCTATCGGGCTGGCCTCGCGATCGTCGACGTCCCGCCCGCGTTCATGACCGTGGTCGAGCAGGACTTCGCTGTCGGTGCTCACCGCGCGAGTCCGACCATCCTGGGTGACCGCCACATCGAAGATTCTGCCCTCACAGATTTGCCAGCCGCTGGTCGCTGGCGTCCACGTGGCGTTCGTGCGTCGCAGGTGGGTCCACGCTCCGGAGACGAGTGGCGCGCTGGGCAGCCGCGGTTGCGCGGTCTCGGAAAGTGTCCCCGGAGCCTTCGGCGGCCCGGCGAGCGTTGCCCGCTTTCCGCCGATCACCAACGTCCCGCCGTCATCACTCACCGCGAGTTCGAGATTGCGAAGGTTGCCGCCGAAGATCGGAAGCGAGCCCGACGCCACGGTGGTCCAGGTTGACAAATCGAGCGTGCGAACCGGCAGCTCGGTGCGGTCGCCCAGTTGACGCGGCTGCCCAATGACCGTGATCACATCGCCGCTGGCGTGGATGGCGATCGCCTTTGGCCGGACGTTGCCCAGGAGTGGCCGAAGATCGATCGGGGCGGCGCGGGACGAGGCGGAGAATGTGGACGATGCGGACGGCACCTTCAGCGCGGATGTCGACTCCGACTCCGCGACAGCCGCAGCGTCCGGCGCCGCTGTCGCCGCCGATGGCGGTACCGAAGGAGCGAACATCTCCGGCGCCGTCGGTGGCCTGGTCGCTGATCTCTGTTCACCGAAAGATCCGCGCGGCTCATCCGTCCAACGCGAACCCATTGGCCATCGGAAGACCTTGGGAATGGAGTCCGGGCCGGAGCGGGTCACGAGCGTCAATGATCGATCGCCGGCGACCAACTGCCGGGCGAAACCGGTGGCCAGCATCGCGGGCGGCGATCGCCACACCGAGACGATCCCGTCGGCGTCGAGTGATGCGATCGTCCCCGGCGCGCCGGCGGTGAAGACATCGACGACGGGAGCGGGTGTGCGGCCGATGATGCGTGCCGCGTCGCTGCCGCGCCGCCATTCCACCACGGTTCCGTCGCGACCGCCGGAAACGATCCGCGCCCCTTCGTCCAGGACCCGCAGCGCATTGACGGCTCCATCGTGTGGTCGCCAGCGGTGCGTCGGGCCATCGGACGCCGGATCGGTGAGATCGAAGCGTTCGATCAGCCCGTGCTCATCGCCCACGGCCAGTGACCGGCCGGCCCCGTCGGTGCCCACGCTGCGGTCCACCGGGCGGCGTCGAACTCGAGTCATGCGGCCGCGATCCGACCACGTGCGGTCTGGTCCGAAGCGGCGGACGTGGTCTCGGCCGGTGACATGCGATACGGATCCGTCGGCGTGCAGCACGAGCGCGGCCGGGGCCGCATCCTTGCCGGTACCGGAACCGGTGGGAATGATCGCCCGGATCGCCGGCCCGTCGATCGCCAGCGGTGTGGCGGTGATCGACTCGGTCAGCGCCTTGTTGCCGGTGAACTCCAGCCAGAACGCGCCCGTCGATGTCAACGCCACTCCGCCGTCGCCGACCGCCAGCACCCGTCCGATCGTGCCACTGAGGGCGGGCAACGGGAGTGCGGTTGCGGAACCGCTTGGCTTTGTGGCAGCGATCGCCGCCTCCGTGGTCTCGCCGCTGCCGCTGCCGCTGCCGTTGTCGCTGGATGCACCTGCCGTACCGGCTGCACCTGAGCGACCAGCCGCAGCATCGCCACCGGCCTCAACCGCGGCCGCCCGCCAGGCGGCTTCTCCGCCCGGTCCCGGCACCACCATCGCGCGTCCTGGGCGCGAATCGACGCACAACACCCGGCCGTTGCCGAGTGCCGCGATGCGAACGTTCGACGAAAAGCCGGGCAACGGCGTCTTCTTCACCGTCCACACCGGATCGGCGGCGGTTTGGGCCGCGCCGACTGGCGGCGTCACGTGGATCAACTGCACAATCGCCTGGCCACCATCAGCACCATCCGTACCATCGGCGGACGTGGCGAAGCCTCGCGCGGCGATTGCGAACCCGGCCGCGCCCCGAAGCGGTGTCGTGTCGGTGACCAAGAGCCCGGAGACGCCGAGCTTGGCGTGGCCGGCGCGGGTGGGCAAGTGGCCGCGGGCCAGGGCGGTAGCAAACGCCCACTCACGGCCGCCGGGCATCATCTCCGCCGCCGCGTCAACGCCGCTCCGATCGCCATTGCTTGCGGCCACGCCCGCGTCGAGCATCGCCCCCAATCCCCGTTGACGGCGCAGGGTCTGGTTGTTCAAGACCAGCGCCGCGCCGGACACGACCACGGCAGCCAAGATGATCGATCCGACGGCCACCCCCGCGCGGTGCCGGTGGAGCAGCCCGCGGCCACGTCGCCACAACGACGGCGGACCGGCGAGCGCCGGGGCTCCCGTGCGCACGCGCCGCACATCGCGTTCGAACATCGCCGCCGACTCGTAGCGGTCGTCGCGTTGTCGTTCCAGGCAACACATCAGAACGTGGCGGATGTCGCCCCGCAGCCAACGGTGCAGCGACCGGGCGTCCATCTGCAGCTCGGCCGCGAATCGATCGGACTCGGGATCATCCGGGCGAATCAGGGCGTGCGGCGGATCTGGCGGCGCTGCGTGCAACCGGACCATCGCCGCGCGAGGGCACCCGTCTTCCGCCGACGGGACGTGCGGGGGGTGGCCGGTCAGCAATTGGTATCCAAGCACGCCCATCGCGAAGATGTCGCTTCGGGTATCGATCGCGTCGGTGTCGCCGGCCAATTGCTCGGGGGCCATGGCGTGCAGCGTGCCGATCGGTTGCCCGCGCTGCGTGAGGTTCGCAGCCGCGATGGATCCAGGATGCAGGGCTTTGGCCACGCCGAAGTCGATCACCACCGCCCGCGGCCCGTGTTCGGTCTCCTGCACAAGGACGTTCGATGCCTTGATGTCTCGGTGGACGACGCCGCGGTGGTGGGCATGCTGAATCGCCCGGGCCACCTGTTCCAGCAAGTCGAGGCGTACCTTGATCGGGGCACGTTCGCGTGCCACCCACGCGTCGATCGGCCGGCCGGAGATGTACTCCATCACAAAGTACGGCCGCCCGTGCTCCGTCACGCCCGCATCCAGCACGCTGGCGATGCCGGGGTGCCGCATGATGGCCAGCACCTGACGTTCGGCCTCGAACCGGGCGTGGACCTCGCGCGTGTCCATGCCGGTGAGGATGAGCTTGAGCGCGACGGGGCGCTGGATGTCGGTGGTTTGCTCGGCCCGGTAGACGACGCCGAACCCGCCGCGACCGACCTCTTCGCGGATCACGTAGCGATCGATGCGGTCGCCGGGGGCGGGTTCTCGGCGCGTAGGACGCCGCGGGCGATGATCCCCCGGGTCGAAGTTCGTCCTGTCGTCGTGATCGTTCACGGTCGAAGGATCATGGAACGCGGTCCTCCGCGGGGGAAGGCGCGGGGCGGCGTGGAGCTGCGCGCGGATTCGCCGACGACGGCCGAAGGGTGGCCCGCGAGCGGCCAGATCGGCCCGACCAGCCCAATCAGCCGACCAGCCGAATCAGCCGACCAGCCCAATCAGTCCGATCAGCTTGATTCACCGCCGACCAGTCCGACCAGTCCGATCAGCTTGATGCACCGCCAATCAGCCCGACCAGCTTGATTCGCCGCCGATCAGCCACGGGCACTCAGCCGATCAGCCAGACGAGCGGCCGTTTCGCGGCGCCGCTTCCCGCGTGTCTTCGTCCTTCACCGCATCGATGAAGTCATCCAGAATCGGAACGCGGACGCTCGTCACGTCGCTTTCGGCGACATCGGCCCGGGTGGCCGGCCGGCTGGTATCCCGGACGACCTTGGTGTAGCAGCCGCCGCTCATCGCCCCCGTCGCGAGGGCGACCACCACGGCGGACGCCCATCGGACGCGATGGCGGACAACGGTCGGGAGGGGCGACGTGCTCATGGGCGAGGATCCGTGGACATGGTGAAGCCGAGCGCGCACCGTACCCGGCTGGGCGTCAGCCCGCCACGTCGGCCATGCCCGCCACCCCCGCGGTGGCCAGTTGGTGCCGCACTCGATCATCCACCCTCCGCCGGGCCTGCGACGGGCACGGGCACCGGGCCGCCCGCACCACCGATCCGGGCATGCGCTTCCGCGTCCGAGCCGTCGAGCCACCAAGGGCCGTAGGACCAGTCGAGGCGCAGGTGCAGCAGATCCTCTGCCTCGGCCGGTTCGTTGCGGCGCGGCACGAACTGATCGCCGGTGTACGCCGCCCCGCGGCGAATCCGCACGCCATCAATGCGGCCGTCGAAGAAGCTCGTGGCCGTTCCGGCGCCGTCCACATCGCCGCCGATGATGATCGGCAGGTTGTTTGGCGTGCGTGATCCTTCGCCCGCGGCCGAGGCAATCTGGCGGCCGTCGAGGTAGAGCCGGACCTCGCGCCCGTCGTACACGCCCGCGAGATGATGCCAGCGGCCTGGTTCCAGCGGCGGCTGTCCATCGTCGGCCAGGATCGGCAGGGCGGTGGTGTAGCGGCCGCTCAGATGCACCAGGAATGATGGGACGCCGGCGTTCACGAACAGGCCCCACTCGCTGGACTCCGTTCGGCAAACCAGGCCGGTGCGACCGTCGAAGTGGTCGGCCTGCAACCACGCTTCCACGGTGAACGGTCCGTCGGGAACCGCGAGCGCCGCACCGGGCACCACCAGGTGGTCGTCCACGCCATCAAAGTCCAGCGCCCGGTCGACCGCGCCCGGACGACGGGCCAGCGTGCGCTGCGCGTCCGGCACGCTCACGACGATGGCCGGTTCGACGGTGCGCGGCCGCACGGCGTACCGCCGGCCCCCGGCCAGACCTTCGCTGGCGATCGTGACCGCCGGGAGTTCGAGCGATGCATCGACCGGCTGGGCGTCCCGGTGGAGCCGCATGGCCACCGAGGCGGTCGCACCGGGCTCGAGCCTCCGGTGCAGGTGGTCAGGGCCGAATCGCCAGCCGCTGGCCATCGATCGGGCTTCGGGCAGGACGGTCACGTCGATCGGGATGGCCGACGGATTGTGCAGTTCAAAGGCAAACTCCCCTCGGGCCGCCCCGTCCACGGCCAAGACCGCACTGGTCCGGGCGTTGATCGGAACGCGGGCAATGCGCTCCAGGTCCGCGGTCAGATCGCCGGTGATCGCCCGCGGGTCGAGCAGCGTGGCCACCGGTACGGCGGCCATGGCGATGCGGTCTGGCCGCACCGTCACGAGATGGAACTCGTGCAACCAGCCGCCGTCCGGCGAAAGACTGCGCTGGTGCCCGCCGACCGTGGCCAAGGTGACGTATTCGATCCCGTCGCGCGGGTCGTAGCGCATGCGGTGGATGTGCCCGCCGAAGACCGCTCGAACATTGCCGGCGTCGACCAG